>CANEVH010000053.1 GCA_947442105.1 Comamonadaceae bacterium
CACTGCGACTGCGCGACATGCGTTCAAGTTCGGCCATTACATCCGCCGTACACGACAGTGCCACAGCAACTCGTGCCATCGCATTCTCCTATGACTGAACATAGGGGTATCATAATACTATCGTCAATAAATGCAATTAGACACTAGGCTGCCAACTTGGACAGATCGGCCACGCGGTTCATGGCCAGATGCAGGCTCTTGAGCAGGCCCAGGCGGTTCAGGCGCACGTCGAGCTGCTCAGCGTTCACCATCACGCCGTCAAAAAAGGCATCCACCGGCGCGCGCAGCGCTGCTAGCGCTTGCAGGCTGGCGGTGTAGTCGCCGGACTCAAACATGGCATTGGCCTGCGGCAGCACGGTTTGCAGGGCGGCAAACAGGGCTTGCTCGGCGGGCTCTTGCAGCAGCACCGGGCTGACGTGGGCGTCCACGTCGTCGGTCTTTTTCAGGATGTTGCCAATGCGCTTGTTGGCGGCTGCCAAAGCCGCGCTCTCGGGCAGCGCGGCAAAAGCGCGTACCGCCAGCAGGCGCTTGGGCACATCGCCCAGGCGCTGTGGGCGCAGGGCCAAGACGGCGTCTACCTCTTGCGCGCTGTAGCCCTGTTCGCGCAAGCTGCCCGATAGGCGGTCGTAAACAAAGTCGGCCAGCGCCAGCGTTGGATCGGTAACCAAGCTGCCAAAGGCCGGGGCTGCGCTTTGCAGCGTGACCACCAAGTCGAGCGCCATATCTTGCTCAATCAGCATGCGAACAACCCCCAGCGCATGGCGGCGCAGCGCAAACGGGTCTTTGTCGCCCGTGGGCACATTGCCAATGCCAAACATGCCCACCAGCGTTTCCAGCTTGTCGGCCAGCGCCACCACCAGGCCCACCGGGTTGCGCGGCAGGCTGTCACCGGCAAAGCGGGGTTTGTAGTGGTCTTCAATCGCCTCCGCGATCTCGGCAGACAGGCCGTCGTGGCGCGCGTAGTAGCCGCCCATGGTGCCTTGCAGCTCCGGGAACTCGCCCACCATATCGGTCAACAAATCGGTCTTGGCCAAGCGTGCGGCCAGTGCCGCTTGGTTCGCCAGCGCGTCGCCGCCGAGCTGCTGGCCGATGGCGCGGGCGATGGCGCAGACGCGCGCCATGCGCTCGCCCTGGCTGCCCAGTTTGTTGTGGTACACGACTTTGGACAGGCCTTCGACGCGCGACTCCAGCGTCTTTTTGCGATCCTGGTCAAAAAAGAACTGCGCGTCGGCCAGGCGCGGGCGCACCACGCGCTCGTTACCGCCAATCACCGCGCTGGGGTCTGCGGGGCTAACGTTGCTGACCACCAAAAACTTGTTGCTCAGCTTGCCCACGGCGTCGAGCAGCGGAAAGTACTTCTGGTTGGCCTTCATGGTCAGAATCAGGCACTCTTGCGGCACTTGCAAAAATTCCGCCTCAAAGCTACAAGTCAGCACATTGGGGCGCTCCACCAGGGCGGTCACCTCGTCCAACAGCGCCTCGTCGTCCACCGGCTGCGCGCCCAAAGCCGCAGCAGCGGCCTGTAACTGGCGCGCAATGTCGGCGCGGCGTGCCTCAAAGCTGGCGATCACCGCGCCGTCGCGCGCTAAGGTGGCGGCGTAGTCGTCGGCGTGGGCAATGACCACGGGGGATATGGATGCTTCAAAGCGGTGGCCTTGGGTGCTGCTTCCTGCCTGCAAGCCCAGTGCGGTAACAGGCACCACGGCGCTGCCATGCAAGGCGACCAGGCCGTGGGCCGGGCGCACAAAGCTCACCGTGCTCCAGCCGGGCAGCTCGCAATCGCGCTCCAGCTGGTACTGCATGACCTTGGGGATGGGCAGTTTGGCAATCGCCTCGTGCAGCGCCTTTTGCAGGCCCTGGGCCAGCGTGGCGCCAGCCACCGTGCTTTCAAAAAACAGGGCCTCGGCCTTGCCATCCATGGCGCGCTTGAGGCCGGGAACAGCGGAGGCAACGGCGCCCATGGCTTGCAGCTTTTTCAGCAGCGCGGGCGTAGCGTTGCCAGCGGCGTCCAGGCCCACGGCCACGGGCATGAGCTTTTGCGATACGGCTTTGTCGGGCGCTACGGCGAGCACGCCAGGAATCCAAACGGCCAATCGACGGGGCGACGCAAACGCCTGGAAAATTTCCTGGTCAGGCTTGGCGACTTCCGCAGAGATCGTTCCCTTTGGATCAATCAGCAATTGCGCATCCAATGTGCGCCATAAGACATCGGCAAAAGCGTCACCGAGTTTCTTCAATGCCTTGGGCGGCAGCTCTTCTACCAAGAGTTCAACGAGCAGGTTATTCGTGGTCATTTTCGGGGTTCCTGCTGTCATTCGGAGGCGGCTAGGGCCGGGGCTTTGGGCGGCATTTGCGCAATCCATTCGCGCGGCGCCATGGGAAAGCCCAGGCGCTCACGGCTCTCGTAATAGCACTGCGCCACGCCGCGCGACAGGTTGCGGATGCGGCCCATATAGGCTGCGCGCTCGGTCACGCTGATGGCGCCGCGCGCGTCCAGCAAATTAAAACTGTGGGCGGCTTTGAGCACCTGCTCGTAAGCGGGCAGCGCCAGCGGCACGCCAATCAAGTGCTTGGCCTGTTTTTCGTGCGCGGTGAATGCGGTGAACAAGAATTCGGTGTCGCTGTGCTCAAAGTTGTAGGTGGACTGCTCCACTTCGTTTTGCTTATAGACATCGCCGTAAGTCATGGTGTCAGTCCATTGCAAGTTGTAGACGTTGTCCACCCCTTGCAAGTACATGGCGAGGCGCTCCAGCCCGTAAGTGATTTCGCCAGTGACGGGCTTGCAGTCGATGCCGCCGACTTGCTGGAAGTAGGTGAACTGCGTCACCTCCATGCCGTTGAGCCAGACCTCCCAGCCCAGGCCCCAGGCGCCCAGGGTGGGGTTTTCCCAATCGTCTTCTACGAAGCGGATGTCATTGCTTTTGAGGTCAAAGCCCAGCGCTTCTAATGAGCCCAAATACAAGTCCAAGATGTTGGCCGGTGCGGGCTTCATCACCACCTGAAACTGGTAGTAGTGCTGCAGGCGGTTGGGGTTTTCGCCGTAGCGGCCGTCTTTGGGGCGGCGGCTGGGCTGCACATAGGCGGCCTTCCAGGGCTCGGGGCCAATGGCGCGCAAAAAGGTGGCGGTGTGCGAGGTGCCCGCGCCCACTTCCATGTCGTAGGGCTGCAACAGCGCGCAGCCTTGGGCGTCCCAATAGGTCTGGAGCGTCAAAATGATTTGCTGGAAGGTCTTCATGGGGCTGGGAATTCGGATGGATGCGCTGTCAAACCCGTGCTTCGGCAACGACGCAAGACTGCGTATAAACCCTAGATTTTACGGGGCAAAGCGCAGCCTGGGCTTGGCGGGAAGGTGGGCTAGGCCGCCCACTTCGGCTCGGGCCGCAGCTCAACGCACTTGCGGCTTGGCCCACCAGGCCCAGGCCAGCACGCCAAGGGCGAACCACCACAGCGGCCACAGGCCAAAGCGCGCCGCCCACCAGGCAAAAGGCGTCACACCCACGCGGCCCTGCACCTCGCCCACCAAGGCCCCGGCGGTCAAATACGGCAAGGCCGCCACGGTGCGGCCCTGGTGGTCCAAGATGGCAGTGGCACCGGTGTTGGTGGCGCGCACAAAAGGGCGCTGAAACTCCAGGGTGCGCATGCGCGAAATGGCCAGGTGCTGGTCCACCGCCACCGTGTCGCCAAACCAGGCCAGGTTGCTCACGTTCACAAACACCGTGGGCGACAGCAACGCATCACCAAAGCGCGCGGCCAGCTCTTCGCCAAACAGGTCTTCGTAGCAAATATTCGGTGCCAGCCGCTGGCCTTGCACCACCATAGACGGCTGGCCCAGCGCGCCCCGGTTGAAGTCGCCCAGCGGAATGTGCATCAGCTCGGTAAACCAGCGAAACAGGGGCGGGATGAATTCGCCAAAGGGCACCAGGTGGTGCTTGTCGTAGCGCAGCGGCTGCGCTTGGCCGCCGACCAGGCCGAGCACCGAGTTGCTATAACCCTGCACCTCGTCGCCTAGCGGGATGCCAATGATGGCGGAGCGGCCTGCGGGCGCAAAGGCGGTGCGCAAGTCTTCCCAATAGCCTTCAGGCAGCTGCTGCGGTAGCACGGCAATCGCCGTCTCGGGCGCCACCACCAGCGGCGTGCGGGCGCCCAGCAGCTCTTGGCGGTACCACGCCAGCGCCTGGACGATGCCGGTGCTGGTCTCGAATTTTTCGTTTTGCGGGATGTTGCCTTGCAGCAAGGTCACGGCCAAAGTACCGTTGCTGCGGGTGAAATCGTTCAACGCGGCTGGCGCTAGCAGCGGCAGCAGCATGGCCAGCGCAGCAAGCCACTGGCTTTTGCGTGACGCGGACGCGGTGGCGGGCAGGGGTTTGTTCTCAGACCATGGGAGTTCAGCGCCTATCAACCTGGCGCGGCGCGCCAACAGTCCGGCCAGCACCATCGCCACACCGGCCGCAAGACCCGTGATGCCATAGACCCCCACCCAAGGCGCGTAAAACGCCAACGGACCGTCCAGGTGCGCGTAGCCGCCGGCACCCCAGCCAAAGCCGGTCAGCCAAGTGCCACGCGCCATTTCCGCCATCATCCACAAGGCACCAAACAGCAGGGCGCCCGCTGGCGCAGGGTGTCGACTCCAACGCCACCAAAGGCCACAGGCCGCGCCAAAATACAAGGCCAAGAGGCCGGCCAAGGCGAAAACTGCGACAAGGGCCAAGGGCGCAGCCAGACCACCATAGGTGTGCATGGCCACAAACAGCCACCAGAAGGTGGCCGCCAGATAGGCCGTGCCAAAACCCCAGCCGGCGGCAAACGCGCCGCGTGCGCTGCGGCTGCGCAGCAGCACCCCCGCAAGCAAAGCCATGGCCGCAATCTGCACCGGCCACAAGGTGTGGCCCCGCGCCCACCCAAAAGCAAAGGGCCAGCCGACGCTCAGGGCATGCAAGCCGCCGGCAAGCAAAAGCAGGCTCGCGGGCCACACGCGCAGCGCCAGCGCCCGGCGCGGGGCACTGCCGTCCATGCTCAGGCCTTGGCCACCGGGGACACTTTGAACCAGCGCACCGCGCCGCCCTTGGTGTGCAGCACGACAAACTGCAAGCCACCCAGCACGTGGCGCTCGCCGCGCTTGGGCACGTGGCCCATTTCGTGGGCGATCAGGCCGCCTATGGTGTCAAAGTCGTCCGCGTCTTCGCGCGCTTGCAGGTCCACGCCAAAGGCGGTGGCAATGCGCGCAATGGGCGCGGCGCCATTGACGCGGTAGCCGCCGTCGGGCAAGGCAAAAATGTCGCCCTCGTCGTCTTCAATGTCGAACTCGTCTTCAATTTCTCCGACAATTTGCTCCAGCACGTCTTCGATGGTGATCAGGCCGGCAACCCGGCCAAACTCGTCAATGACGATGGCCAGGTGATTGCGGTAGCCGCGAAAGTCGCGCAGCAAGTCGTTCAAGCCCTTGGTCTCGGGCACAAACACGGCCGGGCGCAATAGGGCGCGGATGTTGAGCTCGGGGGCGCGCTGTAGTTTGAGCAAGTCCTTGGCCATGAGCGTGCCAATGATGTTTTCGCGCTCGCCCTCGTAGACCGGAAAGCGCGAGTGCGCGGTGTCGATGACGGTGTGCATCAGCTCGTCCATGGGCGCCTGGATGTTGATCAGGTCCATGCGCGTGGCAGCCACCATCACGTCGCCCGCCGTCATGTCGGCCATGCGGATGACACCTTCTAGCATGGCGCGGGACTGTGCGCCTATGATTTTGTTGTCTTCGGCTTCCACCAGGGTTTCAATCAGCTCGGCCGCCGAGTCGGGGCCGGGGCTGATGAATTCGGCGAGGCGTTGAAGAAAGCTTCGCTTGTCTTCGAATTTTGCAGGTTGCGCGGGGTAGGGGTCTGACACAGACGTGGGGCAAAGAATGCCGTTTTTGCGAGGCCTCTAGGATAGCCCATCGCACGCAGCCCACTGCCCAAAAGCCGCCGCGTGCTTACTGGGATGATTTGCCGTGCCAGCGTCGCAAACGCTGACGCAGCGTGCGAACGCCGTTCAACAAGCCCCAGAACTGGTGGGCTTGCACTTTGAGGCGGTAGTCGGTATCGGCAATCTGCACGTCCACGGCTTCGCTCATATGAGAGACAAACGTGGGCGCAGGCAGTTCGAGGTAAGCGTCTGACTCGGACCCAAAGCGTTGCACGGTGGCCCCTGCGTTGCGGGCGATTTTGAGCATGGCGCTGTTCTCGGTGAGCGCGTGGATGTACATCTGGGACACACGGCTGTTTTGCGCATGCAACTGCGCCCGTGCGAAAAGCTTGGCCCCCAAGCCCTTGCCGCGGTAGCTAGGGGACACCGAGACGCCGAACTCGGCGCGACGCTCGGCTTGCGGCTCCCGTCCGTACGCGAGATGCGCCACCGCAATGAGGCGCAGTCGCCGGTTGAACACCCCAAAAATATGGTCGCGGTCAAAGTCCAAGCCCTTGACGTAGCGCTCAATCTGCACGTCCTGTGCCACATAGCCAAAACGCAGGTAGCGGTCTGCGGGAGAGAGTTCACGCAAGTGCGCCAACACTGCCGCTTGGTGGCGCGGCCGCAGGCTGCGAATCGGCACCAGCGACGCACGGGGCGCCGACTCGCCCGGCGGCGCGGTCTGCGAATGCGGCGGGTCCAAGCGCAGCATGGCAGCGACGGCGTCGGTCACGATGGAGAAGGCTTCTAGAAATGGATGCATGGGGCCACTATAAGGGTTTTCCCTAGGTTGGGCGATGCGCTGGCACAGAACAACACGGTAAATGGCGACTGGCGCAGACGCAGCAAGTGGATGGGGGCGTGAATGGGAGTGTGGATAGGGGTGCGGCGCTGCGCATAGACTGTGGCGATTGACTGATGCACCTCACCGACAAAATGCACCCTGACAGCCTTCCCAGCGCAGCCGCAGCCCTTCCCGCCGGGGTGCGGGTGTTTCAACGCGGCTGGTTGTCGTCCAACAACATTCTGGTATCAGGCAAGGGCCATGCGGCGCTGATTGACAGCGGCTACTGCAGCCACAGCGCGCAAACCGTGGCGCTGGTGCAGAACGCGCTGGCGGGTCAGCCTCTCGACCTGCTTCTCAATACCCACTTGCACAGCGACCACTGCGGCGGCAACGCGGCCTTGCAAGCGGTCTACCCGCAGATGCAGACACGCATTCCGCCGGGCCTGGCCACAGCAGTTGCAGCGTGGTCCCCCGCCGCGTTGTCGTTTGAGGCAACTGGCCAAAGCTGTCCGCCCTTCGGCTTTGGCGCGCTGCTCCTGCCGGGCAGCGAAATCCGCCTTGGCAACCAGACCTGGCAAGTGCACGCCGCGCCGGGCCATGACCTGCATTCCGTAGTGCTGTTCGAGCCCGTAGCGCGTTTGCTGATTTCGGCCGACGCGCTGTGGGAGAACGGTTTTGGCGTGGTGTTTCCCGAACTTGAAGGCACAGATGCATTTGACAGTGTGGGCGCCACCTTGGACCTGATTGCCGCGCTTGCGCCCCGCACCATCATTCCAGGCCACGGCAGCCCGTTTTCTGACCTTGAGCGCGCGCTGTACACGGCGCGCACGCGGCTGGACTATTTCCAGCGCAGCCCGCAGCGGCACCGCAATTACGCGGCCAAAGTCTTGCTGAAGTTCAAGCTGCTGGAGTTGCAGCACACCACCGTGGCCGACCTCACACGCTGGGCCTTGGCAACGCCGTACATCGTGCTCATAGGCCAGTCATTTTTCCAGGACACGCCGCCGACGCAAATGGTGCAGGAGTGGATTGCGCAACTGGTCAGTGCTGGCGCGGCCACAGCAGATGGTGAGGTGCTTTACAACCGCGATTGATGTGGCCACACACCGGGCAAACGGAAACTCTCAGGAGGCGCGCTTGCCGCGCGAAACGTCCACACCGAGCTGCTTGAGCTTGCGGTACAAGTGGGTGCGCTCCAGGCCGGTCTTCTCGGACACCCGTGTCATCGAGCCTGCCTCTTTGCCCAGGTGGTATTCAAAGTAACCCCGCTCGAAAGCGTCGCGCGCTTCGCGCAGCGGCGGGTCCAGGTCAAAGGACTGCAAGGCGTTAAGCACCTGGGCTGGCGCGGGCACTTGGGCAGAAACAAAGCCTGCGCTGTGACCTGTGGACACAGGCTGCGTGCCGATTGCCAGCGGTGAAGCTGTGACGTTGCCGCGCATCAGCCCCTGCTCCACCGCTTTAAGCAATTTTTGCAAGGTGACCGGTTTTTCCAAAAAGGCCAGTGCGCCAATTTTGGTGGCCTCCACCGCTGTCTCGATAGTGGCGTGGCCGCTCATCATGATCACCGGCATGGTCAGGGCGCCGGTGCTGGCCCACTCTTTGAGCAGCGTCACGCCGTCGGTGTCGGGCATCCAGATGTCGAGCAAGACCAGGTCCGGGCGCTCGCGCAAACGGGCGGCGCGGGCTTGGGCGGCGTTTTCTGCCAGCTCCACCGTATGGCCCTCGTCATTGAGAATTTCCCACAGCAAGTCACGGATACCGTGCTCGTCGTCCACCACCAAAATGTTTGCCATGATTTATGCGCGGTCCGGTAAGGCCTGGGTTCCGTTGGGAGGGGTGTTAGCTGCGGCCAATGATAGCGACACCTGGGCGCCAAAGACGACGCCGTCTTTGGCGCGGTTACTGATCTCAATGCGCGAGGCGTGGTCGTCTGCAATCTTTTTCACCACCGCCAGGCCCAAGCCCGTGCCGCGCTGCTTGGTAGTGACGTAGGGCTCAAAAGCGCGCTTGAGAATGTGTTCTGCAAAGCCCCCGCCATGGTCCAGCACCGACAAGCGCACCCGCCCCGAATTGGGCAGCAACTGGGTGCGCAGCACAATGCTGCTGTCAGCGTCGGGCGCCCGCGGCAGGGCGAGCAGCGACTGCTCGCTGGCGTCCTGGGCGTTTTGCAGCAGGTTGTGCAGCACTTGGCGCAGTTGCTCCGCGTCGCCCAGAACGCGCGGAATCTGCGCGTCAAGCTCCAGTTGAATCGGTACTTCTGTGGACTCGTACAAGTGCATTACATCGGCCACCAGCAGATTGAGGTCCACGGGCTGCAGCACCGCAGCAGGAAGGCGGGCGTAGTCCCGGAAGTCGTTGACCAAGCGCTTCATCGCGTCCACCTGCTCCACAATGGTTTTCACGGATTTGGTCAAGACGATTTGCTCGGGCGGCTGTAGCTTGCCGCTGAGCTTCATCTCCAGGCGCTCGGCTGAGAGCTGGATGGGGGTGAGCGGGTTTTTGATCTCGTGGGCCAGGCGGCGCGCCACCTCGCCCCAGGCCTGCGCGCGCTGGGCCGAGACAATGTCCGAGATGTCGTCAAACACGAGCAAGCGCGTGCGGTCCGGCAGGATGGCGCCGCGCGCCACCAGGGTGCGCCCCCGGTCGGTTCCGCTGGCCATGCTGTCCTTGCTTGCGCCCAATTCAAAAGACTGCTGCCAGTGGTCGTTGGGCTGCTCCAGGCGACGACTCAAAAACTCGGCAAACTGCTGTTGCACGCCAGCAGCGAACGACTCCAGGCCTGGCAGCTGGCGCAAGTTGGCGCCCGCGAAGCTCGCCAAAGGTAGCTGCAAAATGCGCGCAGCACCTGGGTTGGCCGACCGCACGCTGCCGTCGGCGTTTTGCACCAGCACGCCCGAAGTCAGGTTATCGAGAATGGTTTGCAAATGGGCGCGGGCGGAATCAACCTGGGACATGCTGCGCTGCACCGTGTGGCGGGCGTCGGCAAGTTGCTGGGTCATGGAGGCAAAAGCCCGCGTGAGGCCGCCTAGCTCGTCGTTGCCTTGCATCGCCAGCTTGGGCGTCAAGTCGCCAGCGGCCACTTGGCTAACGCCCTCGGTCAGCACCAGCAAGGGCCGCGCAATCTGGTTGCCCAAAATGACCGCCAGCAAAATCGCACCAAACACCGCCAAGAACAGGCTCAAGGTCAAGGTGCCGATGTACATGCGTTTAAGCCCCTCGCGGGCCAGCGCACGTTCTTGGTATTCACGGTTGGCCACTTGCACCGCCATGGCGTTGGCCACAAAGTTGGCGGGCAAGGCGCGCTGCACCAACAAAAACCGCTGCTCTGCGGCCAGGCCGACGCTGGAACTGGCGATAGGCACCAGGGCTTTGATGCGCGGACTGCCCAGTTTGCCGGGTCCACCCTCTTCTAGGCCCTCCACCCAGGCCAGCGAGCGTTCGGATCGCGCAGTGCGAAACTGGCTGCCGCTGGGCTTGTCAGGACTGAGCTGAAAACCAATCGGCCCCACGCTGGCCAGCAGCTTGCCGCCCGAAGTCCAGACGGTGGCCTCGGTGGCGCCGAGTTGCTCCACCACGCGCGCAAGCACCAGCTCGGGCACGGCATCGGCGGTGTCCGCCAATTGGCTAGCGGCAATGCGCGATTTGCTGGCCAGCTCGTTGGACAAGGTGTCCAGCGTGACACGGCCCAAGCTCAAACCGGCGTCCAGCGCGCCTTCGACCTTGACGTCAAACCAGGTCTCAATAGAGCGCGAAACGAATTGGTAGGACACGATGTAAATCAGCAGTCCGGGTGCCACACCGACCAGGGCAAAAATCGTGGCGATTTTGACCAGCAAGCGGCTGCCAAAGCGCCCCTGGCGCACGCGCTGGTGCAGCCGCAGGCCCACCCACCCAATGCCCAGCAACAAAGAGGCGGCCACCACCACATTGAGCGTGAACAAACGGGCGTAGTTTTGTTCGTACATCGCCCGGTTGGTGGTGGCCTGGGTCAGCAGGTACAGCAGCACCAAGCCAATCACCACCATCAGCGCAGCGCCTACGGCAATCGCACGCCGCAAGCTGCGCGAATGACCGGACTGCGCGCTCGGGCTGGGCGCCAGCGCCGCGTCGACGCTCACTTGGTGGCCTCTGGCCGCAGCACCACGCGCCCGCTGGCATGGATGTCCCATTCGGACTGGCCAATGGTGCCAATTTGGAATGGGCGCGGGAGCTGGCCCAAATCGAGCCGAAAGCGGAATTCGACCCGGTATTTGGACGTAGGCTCTGACTCTGCGAGTTCAGCCACCTTCCAGCGCGCGACCTGCTTGATGGTGGCCATGGCCTCGGCCAGGGTGTCAAAGTTCTGGCTCAGCGCCAGACCTTGCGCGGCATCGCCGCCTGCCGCACCGGTGGCGTTCACCCGCCAGCGCCGGGTCAAGGGCTGGTAGGCCAAGCGCAACTGGCGTTGCACACCGCTTACCCGCTTGTCGTACCAGTACCAACGGTCCTGCAGCAGGTCCGACTCCAGCATGAAAAACAGGGGCACGCCTTTCAACAAGGCGTCTTCCACCACCGCAGGCAGCTCAAACGCCACAGTAGCTGACACCAAGACCTCGGTGCCCACCCGGTCCGCGCGAAGCTGCTGGAGGTCGGCCACGGTTTGCGCTTGCGCCAAGGAAGCGCCCCACAGCAATGCCAGCAGTGCAGCGCACTGGCGCAAGCGTTCAAGCAAGGCGCTTTTCCAGCAAGGCATAGTAGAAACCATCGTAGGCATAACTTGAATTGTCGCCCACCTTGGCCAGGCCCCCATCGTGGCCGGGCAAGAGGTGGCCCGGTGCGGGCAACATCAGCGCCTGGGGCTGGCGCGCCAAAAACGCCTTCACTTGGTCTGCGCCTTCGGCCAGAAACACCGAGCAGGTGCAATACACCATGCGCCCGCCAGGGCGCAGCAAGGGCCACAAGGCATCAAGCAACTGCGCCTGCAGGCGCGCTAGCTGCGCGATGTCAGACGCGCGGCGCAGCCAGCGCACGTCCGGGTGGCGGCGCACAATGCCCGAGGCGGTGCACGGGGCGTCTAACAAAATGCCATCAAAAGGCACGCCGTCCCACCAGTCTTGCGGTTTGGCGGCGTCGGCGGTGCGCAGTTGGGCCTGAAGGCCCAGACGCTCCAGAGTCTGGGCCACGCGCTGCATGCGGCGGGCGTCAAGCTCCACGGCCAGCACGTCGGCGTCTGAGGCTTCGAGCACATGGGCCGTCTTGCCGCCCGGCGCTGCACAGGCGTCGAGCACGCGGGGGTGCGGGTGCGCGCCCAGGCCTTGCAGCAGCAGCGGTGCAGCCAATTGTGCGGCAGCGTCTTGCACCGAGACCCAGCCCTGGGCAAAGCCAGGCAGCTGGCCCACCGCCACGGGCTGGTCCAAAACCACCGCACCGCCCTGGCCCGCGTGCGCCGCAATGCCAGCCGCCTGCAATTGCGCGAGGTAGTGCGCCAGGTAGTCCGCCGGGGTGGACTTGCGCACGTTGACGCGCAGCGTCATAGGCGGGTGGCTGTTGGCGTGCGCCAAGATGGCCTGCCAATGCTGGGGGTGGTCGCGTTGGAGGCGCTCTACCCACCAGAGGGGGTGGTTCCAGCGCGCCTCTGGGTTGCTGTCGGTCGCGGCGACCAGCGCCGCGCGCTCGCGCAAAAAGCGGCGCAGGCAGGCGTTGACGAAGTTGGCGTGGGCCGCAGTGGCGGGATGGCGCTTGAGCGCCTCAACCGCTTGGTTGACCAGGGTAAAGGCGTCGTACGGCGCCTCGTCCTCGTTCCATGCCAAGGCCAGCGCCACGCACAGCAGCGCGTCCGTGCCCGGCGCGGGCAAGCGGCTGACCAGCTGGCTGCGCAAGGCCTGGGCACGGCCTAGGTTGCGCCACACCTGAAAGGCAAGCGCCTGCACGCCGGGCCGCAGCGAGGCGTCCACCGCTTCCACGGCTGCCGTCCCCGAACTGCCCTTGCGCACCGCCGCAATCACGCCCGCCGTGGCCTGAAGCTGGCGCCACAAGGGCATAGATTCTTGGAAAGCCTTAGCCATGTTCACTCATGTTTACGCATGTTTCATCTTAGTGGGGCGCGCGGTCACCGCTGCGCGCCACACCCGGTACACCGACAGGGTGCAAGAGGCTGTGGGTGCCAGGCGGTCTGCAAAAAAATACCCCGGCCTCACCAATGGCAAGTCCGGGGTACCGCAGTCTGGCGCAGCGCAGGCTTATTCGGCCGAAGCGCCCTCTTCTGACGAAACTTCGCTGGCGTCAGTATCCGCAGCCAGTTCAGCCGCGTCGGCTTCTGCAATCGCACGGCGCTCGGACTCGTCCATTTGCTCGCGCACCACACGGGCCTCGTGGTAGGCCATGCCGGTGCCTGCGGGAATCAAGCGGCCCACGATCACGTTCTCTTTCAAGCCACGCAACTCGTCGCGCTTGCCCATGATGGCGGCTTCGGTCAGCACGCGGGTGGTTTCCTGGAAGGAAGCCGCGCTGATGAAGCTGTCGGTGGACAAAGACGCTTTGGTGATACCCAGCAGCAAGTTGGTGAACGTGGCGGGGATTTTGTCCTCGGCGCGCAGTCGGTCGTTGGTGTTGAGCATCTCAGAACGCTCAACCTGTTCGCCGTTGATGTAACCAGAGTCGCCTGCTGCTTCCACCACCACGCGACGCAGCATCTGGCGCACGATCACTTCAATGTGCTTGTCGTTGATCTTCACGCCTTGCAGGCGGTACACGTCTTGCACTTCGTCCACGATGTAGCGGGCCAGCTCTTCCGAGCCCAACAGGCGCAAGATGTCCTGGGGGTCGGCCGGGCCGTCCACCACGCTCTCACCCTTGTTCACCACTTGGCCTTCGTGCACCAAGATGTTCTTTTCCTTGGGCACCAGCTCTTCCCAGACCTTGCCTTCGGGGTCGGTAATCTGCAAGCGCACTTTGCCCTTGGTTTCCTTGCCGAAAGAAATGGTGCCTGTGGCCTCGGCCAACACGCCCTTGTCTTTGGGCGAGCGGGCTTCGAACAACTCGGCCACACGCGGCAAACCGCCGGTAATGTCGCGCGTCTTCTGGCCTTCGATGGGGATACGGGCCAGCACTTCGCCAGGGCCCACGTCCTGACCGTCACGCACTTGCACCAAGGCGCCCACGGGGAAGCCAATCGTCACGGCATGGTCGGTGCCAGGAATCTTGACCTCTTTGCCCGCCGCGTCAATCAGCTTGACTTGTGGGCGCACGATCTTGGCCGCACCTCGGCGCTTGGGATCGATCACCACCAGGGTCGACAGGCCAGTGACCTCGTCGACTTGCCGGGCCACGGTCAGGCCCTCTTCCACGTTCTCGAAATGCGCCCGTCCGGCGAACTCGGTAATGATGGGGCGGGTCAAGGGGTCCCAGTTGGCCAAAATCGCACCGGCTTTGACGGCCTGGTCAGCTTTGACGCTGAGCACTGCGCCGTACGGCACTTTGTGGCGCTCACGCTCGCGGCCATGCTCGTCTTGGATGACGATTTCGCCAGAGCGAGAAATCACCACCAGTTCAGACTTGCTATTGGTCACATAGCGCATGGTGGCGTTAAAGCCAATGCTGCCGCTGGACTTGGCTTCCACGCTGGACGCAATGGCCGCACGCGACGCCGCACCACCGATGTGGAAGGTGCGCATGGTCAGCTGCGTGCCCGGCTCACCGATCGACTGGGCGGCAATCACACCCACGGCTTCACCGTGGTTGATCAGGCCGCCACGGCCCAAATCGCGGCCATAGCACTTGGCGCAAATACCAAAGCGGGTTTCGCAGGTCAGGGCGGTGCGCACCTTGACTTCGTCCACGCCATGGGCTTCGAGTTCGTCGATCTTGTCTTCCTCAAGCATGCTGCCCGCCTGTGCGACCACCGCACGCGTTTCCGGGTGCAGCACGTCTTCGGCCACGGTGCGGCCCAAGACGCGGTCGCGCAAGGACTCAATGACCTCGCCGCCTTCGACGATGGCGCGCATCAGGTAGCCGTTGTGCGTGCCGCAGTCTTGCTCGGTCACCACCAGGTCTTGCGTCACGTCCACCAAACGCCGCGTCAGGTAGCCGGAGTTGGCGGTTTTGAGTGCCGTATCGGCCAAGCCTTTGCGCGCGCCGTGGGTGGAGATGAAGTACTCCAACACGTTCAGGCCTTCGCGGAAGTTGGCGGTAATCGGCGTCTCGATGATGGAGCCGTCAGGCTTGGCCATCAAACCGCGCATACCCGCCACCTGGCGAATCTGTGCGGCAGAGCCGCGCGCGCCGGAGTCGGCCATCATGTAGATGGAGTTGAAGGACTCTTGGGCCACTTCCTTGCCGTAGCGGTCTATCACCATTTCTTTGGACAGCTTGGCCATCATCACCTTGGACACTTCGTCGCCCGACTTGCCCCAGATGTCCACCACCTTGTTGTAGCGCTCGCCAGAGGTCACCAGACCGGAGACGTACTGCTTCTCGATCTCTTTGACCTCGGTTTGGGCGCGGGCAATGATGTCGTGCTTCTCGAACGGCACCAGCATGTCGTCGATACAGATCGAGATACCCGCCTTGGTGGCCAGGCGGAAGCCTGCTTGCAGCAACTTGTCAGCAAACACCACGGTCTCTTTCAAGCCGCACTTGCGGAAAGACACGTTGATGAGCTTAGAGATTTCCTTCTTTTTCAACGCCTTGTTCAGGTTGGAAAAAGGCAGGCCCTGGGGCAGGATTTCCGACAACAGTGCGCGACCCGCCGTGGTTTCCCACAGCTTGGTCGAAGGCACAAATTCGCCAGAGTCTTTGTCTTTGGTGTACTCGGTCAAGCGCACGTTGATGCGCGAGTTGAGTTCCACTTCGCCCGCGTCAAACGCGCGCTGCACTTCGCCGGTGTCGGAGAAGATCAGGCCTTCGCCTTTGCCGTTGATGCGCTCACGGGTGGTGTAGTACAGGCCCAGCACCACGTCTTGCGAGGGCACGATGGACGGCTCGCCGTTGGCCGGGAACAGCACGTTGTTGGAGGCCAGCATCAGCGTGCGCGCTTCCATTTGCGCTTCCACCGACAAGGGCACGTGAACCGCCATCTGGTCACCGTCAAAGTCGGCGTTAAAAGCCGAGCAGACGAGCGGGTGCAGCTGAATGGCCTTGCCTTCAATCAAGATGGGCTCAAAGGCTTGGATGCCCAAACGGTGCAGCGTAGGCGCACGGTTGAGCATGATGGGGTGCTCTTTGATGACCTCTTCCAGAATGTCCCACACCACCGGCGTGCCAGATTCGACTTCCTTCTTGGCCGCCTTGATGGTGGTGGCAATGCCCATGGCTTCCAGGCGTGCAAAGATGAAGGGCTTGAACAATTCCAGCGCCATCAGCTTGGGCAAACCGCACTGGTGCAGCTTGAGGGTGGGGCCCACGGTAATCACCGAGCGACCCGAATAGTCCACGCGCTTGCCCAGCAAGTTCTGGCGGAAACGGCCGGACTTGCCTTTGATCATGTCGGCCAGCGACTTGAGAGCCCGCTTGTTGGCACCAGTCATGGCTTTGCCACGACGGCCGTTGTCCAGCAGCGAGTCCACGGACTCTTGCAGCATGCGCTTCTCGTTGCGGGCAATGATCTCAGGCGCTTTGAGTTCCAGCAACCGGCGCAGGCGGCTGTTGCGGTTGATCACGCGGCGGTACAGATCGTTCAGGTCGGAGGTGGCAAAGCGGCCACCGTCCAGCGGAACCAGCGGACGCAAGTCGGGCGGCAGCACCGGCAGCACTTCGAGCACCATCCACTCGGGCTTGATACCCGACTTTTTGAAGGCTTCGAGCACTTTGAGGCGCTTGGAGTTCTTCTTGATCTTCAGCTCGGATCCGGTCAGGTCGTTGCGCAGCTTCTCGATCGAACCTTCGATATCGATGCTTTGCAGCAAGTCCTTGATGCCTTCGGCGCCCATCTTGGCCTGGAACTCGTCGCCGTATTCTTTGAACTTGGCGTCGAAATCGTCTTCGGTCATGATGCTGAACTTCTTCAGCGGTGTCATGCCGGGGTCGGTCACCACATAGGCTTCAAAGTACAGCACGCGCTCAATGTCGCGCAACGTCATGTCCAGCACCAGGCCCAAACGGCTGGGCAAGGACTTCAAGAACCAGATGTGGGCGCAAGGGGCGGCCAGATCAATGTGGCCCATGCGCTCACGGCGCACCTTGGTCTGGGTGACTTCAACGCCGCACTTCTCGCAAATCACGCCACGGTGCTTGAGGCGCTTGTACTTGCCGCACAGGCATTCGTAGTCCTTGATGGGGCCAAAAATCTTGGCGCAAAACAGACCGTCACGCTCGGGCTTGAAGGTGCGGTAGTTGATGGTCTCGGGCTTTTTAACTTCGCCAAAAGACCAAGAGCGGATTTTCTCGGGCGAGGCCATGCCGATTTTGATGGCATCGAAGTGCTCATCCGGCGTGAACTGCTTAAACAGGTCGAGTAATGATTTCATGGAAATTCCTTATTAATCAGTTGAGGGCAGGCCGCGCTGCGGTCTGCCCCGCAAAACCTCAGGAGCGCTCGAGCTCAATATCCAGGCCCAGGGAACGGATTTCCTTGACCAGCACGTTGAACGATTCCGGCATACCGGCCTCAATGGAATGCTCGCCCTTGACGATGCTCTCGTACACCTTGGTACGGCCCTGCACGTCATCGGACTTGACGGTCAACATCTCTTGCAAGACGTAGGACGCGCCGTAGGCTTCCAGTGCCCACACTTCCATCTCACCAAAACGCTGCCCACCGAACTGGGCTTTACCGCCCAGGGGCTGCTGCGTCACCAAGCTGTAGGGCCCGGTGGAGCGCGCATGCATCTTGTCGTCGACCAAATGGTGGAGCTTCAAAACATGCATATAACCCACGGTGGTGGGACGCTCAAAGGCCTCTCCGCTGCGGCCGTCAAACAAGTTGGCCTGGGTGCGCGTGGCCGTCAGGCCCTTGGCCTTGGCCACGTCGTCCGGGTAAGCGAGTTTGAGCATGCCGCGAATTTCCTCTTCTGACGCACCGTCAAACACCGGCGTGGCGAAAGTAGCGCCACCTTGCAGGTTGGCAGCCATTTCCAGAATCTGCTCGTCGCTCAAAGCAGCGAGGTCTTCCTTGCGGCCCGAACCGTTGTAGATCGACTCCATAAACTGGCGCATTTCGGCCATCTTGGTCTCAGCCTGCAGCATGTCGCCAATGCGCTGGCCCAGACCTTTGGCGGCCCAGCCCAAATGCACTTCCAGCACCTGGCCCACATTCATCCGCGAGGGCACGCCCAGCGGATTGAGCACGATGTCGCACGGTGTGCCGTCAGCCATATAAGGCATGTCTTCGACCGGAACGATTTTGGACACCACACCCTTGTTACCGTGGCGACCGGCCATCTTGTCACCGGGCTGCAAGCGGCGCTTGACCGCAATATAGACCTTGACCATTTTGAGCACGCCCGCAGGCAGCTCGTCACCTTGGGTGAGCTTTTTGCGCTTCTCTTCAAACGACAAGTCAAAGCTGTGGCGGGTTTGCTCCAGCGATGCCTTGATGCTTTCCAGTTGCGACGCGACTGCGTCGTCAGCCGGGCGAATGTCGAACCAGTGGAATTTCTCCACCGAGGCGAGGTAGGCGCGGTCGATCTTGGTGCCTTTGGCCAGCTTTTGCGGGCCGCCGTTGGCTGCCTTGCCGTCCAGCAGCTTGGCGATACGGTCGTAGGCGTCGGCTTCCACGATGCGGATCTGGTCGTTCAAGTCAAGGCGGAAACGCTTCAACTCGTCGTCAATGATCTGCTGCGCGCGCTTGTCGCGGGTGATGCCTTCGCGGGTGAACACCTGCACGTCGATGACGGTGCCCGAGCTGCCCTGGTCCACGCGTAGCGAAGTGTCTTTCACATCGCTGGCTTTTTCGCCAAAGATCGCGCGCAAGAGCTTCTCTTCCGGTGTCAGCGTGGTTTCACCTTTGGGCGTGACCTTGCCGACCAGCGTGTCGCCGGGCAGGACTTCGGCGCCGACATAGATGATGCCGGACTCGTCCAGGCGGTTGAGCTGCTGCTCGGCCAGGTTCGGAATGTCGCGGGTGATTTCTTCAGCGCCCAGCTTGGTGTCACGCGCCATGACCACGAGTTCTTCGATGTGGATGGAGGTGTAGCGGTCTTCTGCCACCACACGTTCGCTGATCAAAATCGAGTCTTCGAAGTTGTAGCCGTTCCACGGCATGAACGCCACCAGCATGTTCTGACCCAGTGCGAGCTCGCCCAGGTCGGTCGATGCGCCGTCGGCAATCACGTCGCCACGGTCCAGCTTGTCGCCCTTCTTGACGATGGGACGTTGGTGGATGTTGGTGTTTTGGTTGGAACGCTGGTACTTGATCAGGTTGTAAATGTCCACACCTACTTCGCCCGCTTGCGCTTCGGCGTCGTTGACGCGAATCACCACGCGGGTGGCGTCCACATAGTCCACGATACCGCCACGGGTGGCAGTCACCACGGTGCCCGAGTCCACCGCCGAGACGCGCTCAATGCCGGTGCCGACAAAGGCTTTTTCAGGGCGCAGCACAGGCACCGCCTGGCGCTGCATGTTCGCGCCCATCAGCGCGCGGTTGGCGTCATCGTGCTCCAAGAACGGCACCAAGGACGCTGCAACTGAGACGATCTGCGCGGGGGACACGTCCATGTACTGCACGCGCTCGGCGCCGCACAAAATGGATTCGCCTTTTTCACGGGCGGAGACCAGCTCACCGGTCAGCACGCCGTCTTTGTCCAGGGCCGCATTGGCCTGGGCAATCACGTACTTGCCTTCTTCGATGGCCGACAGGTAGTCAATGTCCATCGTCACCTTGCCATCCGTCACGCGGCGGTACGGGGTTTCAATGAAACCGTACTCGTTCAAGCGGGCGTACAGGGCCAGTGAGTTGATCAGACCGATGTTCGGGCCTTCAGGCGTCTCGATTGGGCAAACGCGACCGTAATGGGTCACGTGCACGTCACGCACTTCAAAGCCAGCACGCTCGCGCGTCAAACCGCCTGGGCCAAGGGCCGACACGCGGCGCTTGTGGGTGATCTCGGACAAGGGGTTGGTCTGGTCCATGAACTGGCTGAGCTGCGAGGCACCGAAGAACTCTTTGAGTGCGGCAGAAATCGGCTTGCTGTTGATCAGGTCGTGCGGCATCAGCGGCTCTTGCTCGGCCTGGCCCAAGCGCTCTTTCACAGCCTTCTCAATCCGCGCCAAACCAGTGCGGTACTGGTTCTCCGCCAGTTCGCCCACGCAACGCACGCGGCGGTTGCCCAAGTGGTCTATGTCGTCCACATCACCACGGCCGTTGCGCAAGTCCACCAGGATTTTGACCACAGACAAGATGTCTTCGTTGGTCAGCACCATGGGGCCGGTCGACTCGGCGCGGCCCATTTTGGCGTTGAACTTCATGCGGCCCACACGCGACAGGTCGTAGGTGTCCGGGTTGTAAAACAGGCGCTGGAACAGCGCTTGCACTGCGTCTTCGGTCGGCGGCTCGCCGGGGCGCATCATGCGGTAGATGGCCACGCGGGCGGCAAACTCGTCCACCGTCTCATCAGTGCGCAGGGTTTGCGAAATGTAGGCGCCTTGGTCCAACTCGTTGGTGTAGATGCACGCCAGTTCAGTGATGCCGGAGGAACGCAGCTTTTTGAGCAAAGCTTCGGTCAGTTCTTCGTTGGCCTTGGCCACGATTTCGCCGGTGTCGGCTTCCACAATATTGCGGGCGACCACGCGGCCAGTCAAGAAGTCTTCTGGAACGCTGATATGCGTGGTGCCGGACTGCTCCAGCTCGCGGGTGTGGCGCGCGGTCACGCGCTTGTCTTTGGCCACCACCACTTTGCCGGCCTTGTCGGTCAGGTCAAAGCGGGCGACTTCGCCGCGCAGGCGCTCGGCCACAAATTCCATCTGCGCACCACTGTCCATCAGGCGGAAGTTGTCGTTGACGAAGAAGTTGGCCAGGATGGATTCGTTGTTCAGGCCAATGGCCTTGAGCAAAATCGTCACCGGCATCTTGCGGCGGCGGTCCACACGGAAGTACAGCAGGTCTTTGGGATCGAACTCGAAATCAAGCCAGGAGCCGCGGTAAGGAATGATGCGTGCCGAAAACAGCAGCTTGCCCGAGCTGTGCGTCTTGCCCTTGTCGTGCTCAAAGAACACGCCGGGCGAGCGGTGCAACTGCGACACGATCACGCGCTCGGTGCCGTTGATGATGAAGGAGCCCTTGCCGGTCATCAAAGGCACTTCGCCCATGTAGACCTCTTGCTCTTTCACTTCCTTGACCACCTTGTTCTGGCTGGTCGATGACTCGCGGTCATAAATAATCAGCTGCACTTTGGCGCGCACGGCGGACGCAAAGGTCAGACCCCGGGTTTGGCATTCGCGCACATCAAAGCCAGGCTTGGCCAGGTTGTACTCCAGGTACTTCATCTCCACAAAACCATTGTGCGAGACGATGGGGAATGCGGCCTCAAAGGCGGCTTGCAAACCCTCTTGGGTGCGCTTTTTGGGCGCCACATCGGCCTGCAAAAACGCGATGTAAGCGTCTTTTTGCATTTGCAGCAGGTAGGGAATTTCGAGCACGCTGTCGCGGTTACCGAAATTTTTGCGAATTCGCTTGCGTTCTGTGTATGTATAAGCCATTAGATCTCCGGGCAAAGGCTGAGGAATCCTGGGGGTCCTAGGCGACTGTGTGTCTGTTCTTGGTGATTGGCCACTACCAACCATTGGCGGACGGCTGCGCATTGCACGCAACCCGAACCAAGGCATCTTCTGCAGTCGGGATCAGAAGACACTTGAAAACCTGGCCTTGGCGGCGTGGCTTACAGGTGCACTCTGCAAACACAAAAAGCTGGCCCGAAAGCCAGCTTGTGTAAATCGGGGGTGGGGCGTAGCGAGCGAGATGCAGTGTGTCGCGCGAAGCGCAACCGTACTGGTGTACGGTGAGCATCACAGCGGCGCAATGCGCTCGCGCAGTAGCCCCAGACCGATTTACTTGAGTTCGACTTTGGCGCCGGCTTCTTCGAGCTTTTTCTTGGCGGCTTCGGCGTCGGCCTTGGCCATGCCTTCTTTGACCGCCTTCGGTGCGCCGTCCACCAGATCTTTGGCTTCTTTCAAGCCTAGGCCCGTGATCTCGCGCACCGCTTTAATCACCGACACCTTGTTCGCGCCGATTTCGGTCAACATCACGTTGAACTCGGTCTGCTCTTCGGCCACGGCAGCAGCAGCGCCGCCGCCGGCAGCGGGTGCCGACATCGCGGCAGCGCTCACGCCAAACTTCTCTTCGATGGCTTTCACCAGGTCGTTGAGTTCCATAACCGTCATGCTGTCAAGCGCGGTCAAAAATGCGTCTTTATCGAATGCCATTTGTCAAATTCCTACAGTTGGTGGGGGTGCTTTGGAAAACCCGAAGCGACCCCGCAATGGTTTATGTCTGTCCGGTGTGGCGCGCAATTACGCTGCCACAGCCTCTGCGTCTGCCGGTGCCGCTTCCACAGCACCTGCGCCACGCTGCTCCGCCAAAGCGGCCAGCACACGGGCTGTACGCGAAATGGGGGACTGCATCAAGCCCAGCAACTGCGCCAACAACACTTCTTTCGAAGGAATGCTTGCCAGCTGCTTCACGCCGTTCGCGTCCAAAGCCTTGCCGCCGTATGCGCCTGCGCGAATCACCAACTTGTCGTTGGTCTTCGCGAACTCGGCCACCACTTTCGCGGCTGCCACAGCGTCGACAGAAAAGCTATAGATCAAGGGACCGGTCATCTGGTCGGACACCACTTCGAAGCCGCTACCGGCAACAGCACGGCGCGCCAGCGTGTTTTTCAACACACTCAGCGTCACCCCACTGTTGCGCGCGGTAGTGCGCAACTTGGTCATGTCAGCGACCGTGATGCCGCGGTATTCCGCGATCACGAGCGTTTGAGCTTTAGCGGCGAGGCCGGTCACATCGGTGATGACCGCTTCTTTCTCACTGCGATTCAAACTCAAGGTCTACTCCTTTACATGCGCTTTGTGGCTCTCGCCACGCACGCTCCATATTGCAGCGACCAACTGTAAAAGGACATTTATCCGTTTGCAGCGGGGTCGCCATCTGCGTTGGTTTTCACTGATTAAGTGCAGTCAAGCCACACACCAACGGTCTTGGATGGCCCCACCAAACCATGACAGCTTGGCAGACCCACCACATCGGGAAGTCCTTTCGGACCGCCCAAATTCACCCACCCGGCAATCAGCCGTTGATGGTTTGCACGTCCACGCGAACGCCCACGCCCATGGTGGATGAAACCGCCACCTTGCGCAGGTAAACACCTTTGCTAGACGCTGGCTTGGACTTGTTCAAAGCCTCCACCAAAGCAGCCAAGTTGCCTTGCAGCTTGTCCGAGTCAAACGAACGGCGACCGATCGTGGAGTGCACGATACCGGCTTTGTCCACGCGGTATTGCACCTGACCGGCTTTGGCGTTGCGCACCGCAGTGGCCACGTCAGGCGTGACGGTGCCGACTTTCGGGTTAGGCATCAAACCACGTGGGCCGAGAATCTGGCCCAAGGTACCGACCACACGCATGGCGTCCGGTGCGGCAATCACGATGTCAAAGGGCATGTCGCCGGCCTTGACCATAGCGGCCAAATCGTCCATGCCAACGATGTCAGCGCCAGCAGCGCGGGCTTCGTCAGCCTTGGCACCTTGGGCGAACACCGCGACGCGGGTCGTTTTGCCGGTGCCATTGGGCAGCACCACGGCGCCACGCACCACTTGGTCCGACTTCTTGGCATCCACACCGAGCTGAACGGCCACGTCGATGGACTCGTCAAACTTTGCATTGGCAAACTCTTTGACCAGTGCCAGCGCGTCGGTGAACGGATAGAGCTTGGTGGCAACAATCTTGCCTTGCTGGGCTTTTTGTTTTTTAGTCAGTTTGGACATTTACACGCCCTCCACATTCACGCCCATCGAACGGGCAGAGCCGGCGATGGTGCGGACCGCTGCATCCAAGTCGGCGGCGGTCATGTCTTTCATTTTGGTCTTGGCGATCTCTTCGAGCTGCGCACGTGTGATCTTGCCAACCTTGTCGCTGTGCGGACGGGCAGAGCCCTTGTCGAGCTTGATCGCCTTTTTGATCAAAACCGTCGCGGGCGGCGTTTTGATAATGAAGGTAAAGCTCTTGTCTGCAAAGGCCGTGATTACCACGGGCAAAGGCAAACCGGGTTCGACGCCCTGGGTCTGCGCGTTGAACGCCTTGCAGAACTCCATGATGTTCAAACCACGTTGGCCCAATGCGGGGCCAATGGGGGGGGATGGGTTGGCCTTACCGGCTGGCACTTGCAGCTTGATAAAACCGACGATTTTTTTCGCCATGATTTCTCCTTACGGGTAATAACGCCTTGGCTCTGAACAACTCAGGCCGCAGCTCCCCGGGGTATCGACTTCAACCACTGTTCACGCCGCGTCGGAAAAACGTGAACTGACATCGGACCATAGGCCCGAAAACCTTTAGGTCTTTTCGACCTGCGAGAACTCCAACTCCACCGGAGTGGAGCGACCGAATATGGTGACAGACACGCGCACCTTGCTTTTGTCGTAGTTCACGTCTTCCACTGAGCCGTTGAAGTCCGCAAAAGGACCGTCTTTAATGCGGACAAACTCACCCACCATGAATTCAATCTTGTGACGGGGCTTTTCGGTGCCCTCTTGCATTTGGTTCACGATCTTGGCGACCTCAGCCTGGGAAATCGGCGCGGGACGGTTCTTGGCGCCGCCCACAAAGCCGGTAACCTTGTTGGTGTGTTTGATCAAGTGCCAGGAATCGTCATCCATGATCATTTCAACCAGCACATAGCCCGGAAAAAATTTGCGCTCGGTCGTTCGCTTTTGACCGTTTTTGACTTCCACAACCTCTTCCATCGGCACCAAAATGCGTCCGAACTTTTTTTCCATTCCAGCACGTTGAATACGTTCCAGAATATTGCGCTCTACCGCCTTTTCCATGCCGGAATAGGCGTGAACGACATACCAACGCAAGTCGGGATTGGCCGACGGCTCCATAACAATGCCCGTGTCGGTCGCTGGCACGTGTAGATCTTCGGTCATTATTTTTTCCACCCCAGAATCAAATCGTAGAAAAGCCACTCAAGGGTTTTGTCGGTCAACCACAAAAACATCGCCATGATCAACACAAAGCCAAAAACATAGGCGGTGATCTGTGTCGCCTCCTTGCGGGTGGGCCAAACTACCTTGCGTACTTCACGCCAGGCGTCGCGTCCAAAAGCCACCAACTGCTTGCCCGACTCAGACAGGAGAAACACCGCCACTGCCGCAGCCAAACCCAGCAGAAACACCAGCCACTGCACGAGCGCACCCTGCTTGGACAACAAAAAGTACGCCACCAAGGCAAGCAAAGCCAAACACATGGCGCCAACCAATTTAGCCTTATCCGCTGCTGTGTTGATTGTTTGTACTTGGGGTGTGACCATGGCTTCAAAACTTCCGCTGTTTAACTCAATCCGCTTCAAGGCCCTTAAGGCACGGAAGCCCGCTACACGGTAGCGGGCTTAAAAACCACCCTCTGTACGTTCCGGGTGGCAGGGGCAGTAGGAATCGAACCTACAACCTTCGGTTTTGGAGACCGACGCTCTGCCAATTGAGCTATACCCCTTCGGCAAATTCACCAAGATCAGTCCAGCGGGCACCTGCTTTTTTAGGCGCCAACTGAAACGGCAAGCTGATTACGCGATGATTTTCGCAACCACGCCCGCACCCACGGTGCGGCCACCTTCGCGAATGGCGAAGCGCAAGCCTTCTTCCATCGCAATCGGGTTGATCAGCTTGACCGTGATCGACACGTTGTCGCCCGGCATCACCATCTCTTTGCCTTCTGGCAACTCGATCGCACCGGTCACGTCCGTGGTACGGAAGTAGAA
>CANEVH010000054.1 GCA_947442105.1 Comamonadaceae bacterium
AGCAACATCAATCAACTCATCAAGGCGATTCATGAGTTCACAGCCGCGTACAACGAGAACGCTGCGCCCTTTGTGTGGCGCAAACGCGAAGTCAAAGGTGCACAGCTTCGAAATACTATCGTCAATTTAAGCAATTAAACACTAGAGGGCATGCAAGGATGCTAAGCGATTAGGTTGAACCGCTGTAGTTCTGCCGGTCGCGCGACGCTAATGCGCGGCAGCGCAAGGCGCAGTGTCATCCCAAGATGCAGTTTTGCCCTGATATGCTCCACTCCGGTGTGATATCGATAACCATTGCTGAAGGGGAGATGTATGTCAGTGTTGCAAGAGTTCAAAGAATTTGCCGTCAAAGGCAATGTGGTCGATTTGGCCGTGGGTGTGATTGTTGGTGCCGGGTTTGGCAAGATCGTTGATTCGGTGGTGGGCGATTTGGTGATGCCGGTGGTTGGCGCCGTGATTGGCAAGCCAGACTTTAGCGGTATGTTTTTGGCCTTGGCGACGCCGCCTGCGGGCACTGCGATGACGCTAGACGCGCTGCGAAAAGCGGGGGTTCCAGTGCTGGCCTACGGCAGTTTTTTCACCATCGTCTTTAATTTTCTGTTGCTGGCCATGGTGATATTTGTCATGGTCAGGCAAATCAACCGGCTTAAAGCAGGTGCTGCTGTACCACCACCCGCTCCTGCGGTACCAGCAGCCGCACAGTCAGAGGAAGTATTGCTGCTGCGCGAAATCCGGGACAGCCTTAAAAAATAAGGTTTTGCGCAGGCTCAGGCCAGTTTGGCGCACAAAGTGATGCTAGGCGGCCACCACGCAATGGTGGCCTCGCAGCTTGGCGCTTGCCAAGGCGGCGGCGGCGCGCTGGACCAGGCGTTCGGGCGACATGGACTCTTTGGCGCTGGCAGTGGCCACGCCCACGCTGATGGAAACACGGCCCAAGGGCGAGTCATCATGGGCAAGTGCTAGCCCGTAGACCTCTTGGCACAGGTAGTTTGCGATAGAGAAAATGCCATTGGCATCCGTATCGGGTGTCAACAACACAAACGCACCGCCGCTGTAGCGGGCGATCAAATCGCCGCTGCGCATGACCCCGGATTCGAGCACGCGCGCCAGTTTGCAAAGGCATGCGTCACCGCGCTCGGGCCCGTATCGGCTGTTAAAGCGGCCAAACCAGTCCACATCAATCAGCGCGACGGACAGTTTTTGCCGAGAGCGCATGGCGCGGCCACATTCCACCTTAAGCATTTCGTCAAAGCGGCGCCGGTTGGCCACGCCGGTCAGTCCGTCTTGGGCGCTGAGTGTCTCCAGGCGTTGTACGGCAAGGTGAAGTTCGTGGGTGCGCTGCGATACCTTGGCTTCTAAAGCGTTTTCAACCGCCTTGAGCTTCTCCAATGCCTTGCTTTGGGTCTCTGATTGGAGGAACTGCGTTTGGTAGGCCTTCACGGCTTTGCTGTGCTGCTGATCCTTCAGCCAAAAGGACACGCCCGCTGCCGCCAAAGTAAAGAGTACCTGGGCTACCAGTCCGTTGTAGGCGCCTGGCGTCATTGCCATGGCGGACAAGGCGCCGGTGCAAGCCAATACCATTGACAAGGTCAGTGTCCATCGGTAGCGCGCCATGCGCGCCAGTCCAAAGTAAATCCCAGTGCTGACCGCAAGAATCACCAGGGCCACATTGCACCAAGGCATGACGCTGGCCACTGCGCTGAACCAAAGTGCCGACATCGCTAAAAATAGGTTGGCAGCGCCTGCGATGGTGAGCCATTGCTGTGCGGGCTTTGGAAAGATGTGGGCTTCCAGGGCCGCTTTCATGAGTTGCGTGACGAACCAGAGGGCAAGCGGCGTGGCCAGCACTTGAACCTGCTGCGAAACAGGACTTGACAAAGCAAGCAAGGCGCGCATGTCCGCGCTCGCCCCTGCAAATGCCCACGTGCCACACAACACTGCGGCGGCGCAGTAGAGAAAAACTTTCTCAAAGCCGCGTACGAAATTCAGAAGATTAACGGTGACGAGGGCGGCGCCTGCACCGGCCAAAAAGAGTGGGGCAAGTCCACCGCGCGGAGCCTCTAGGGTGAGTCCAAAGGCGGTCGAAGCATGTGCATACACAAGTGTACTGAGCAAAGCTCTGAAGGCGCGAGGGTGGCTGGCGTTGTTCATCTGAGTCAGAGGGCTAGCCCAGACATTTTGGTTGATATTTGTCTTTTATTTTAATCGATACTATTTTGTGATTTGACCGCGAGCGAATGATAGTTTGTTATTCACCCAAACCCCATTTTCGAGCCCGCGGCCGGCACGCGCATTCTGCGATGAAAAGGGCCGTGGCCCGCACGGGGCAAGTCGCTTGGGCCACGCGCCGTGTGCCGGGCGCATTTTTATCGCTCGGTGTTAAAGTCGCCGTCAATTAACGAAAGCGCACCTTGGCAACTCCCAACTACGGATACGAAAAACGCCAGAAAGAACTGGCGAAAAAGCGAAAAAAAGAGGACAAGCTCAAGAGCAAAACCGAGCGCAAGGGCTCCGGTGACGACGAGGCAAGCACCACAGAGCAAGACGCCCCTGGCGCAGAAGCTTCGGACCAGGCCAGCTTGCCAAACCCTTCTCAAAACATCTGACTTGCATGAAGGCGCGCAGCGCCGTCAACCACGAAGGCGCGCAACGCTGCCAACCATGAAAGTTGTTTCACCTTAAGCCACTGTTGCGGCCACCAGCGCCTGCGCCACGCGCTGCATGCTTTCCAAGCTGCGATCCGTCGGCGCGAGCACGGCTGCATTGCCAAACTGCGTGAAATTGCGCTCCATGGATTGCAGGTAGACCGGGTCGTAATGCTCAGTTAGCAGTTCGCGCACTACAGGGCGGAATTCTCCCCGGCGGACTGATTCTTTCCAGCCCTCGATGACCACTTTGCCGCGCTGGGCAGTGAGCGCGTCCAAGCGCGCACAAAACTGCTCTGGGTGGGCGGTGAAGTAGGCGTAATCCTCCATGAGCAGCTCCACACGCTCTTCCACTGCCAGATCGACCACGCTGCACGCGCTGGCGCGCATCGCCTCCACCAGCGCTGGGTGGATGGACACATTGCCTACCTTTTTGCTCTCGCTCTCCACAAACACCACGCGCTCTGGGTCGAACTGGCGAATGTGCGCCCATACCAGCGTGTCAAAGCGCTTTTGCGTGGGCTGCGCAATGCCGGGCAGGGCGCCTAGCACCGAGCTGCGGTGCCGGGCCAGGTCTTCGAGGTCCAGCACCTGCGCGCCTTCGTGCCGCAAGGCTTGCAAGAGCCGGGTTTTGCCCGAGCCGGTGGTGCCACACACCACCTGAAACCTCAGCCGTGCCGCGCACCGCTCCATGTCTTGCAGCATGGCAGCACGAAAGGCCTTGTAGCCGCCTTCAATCAAAGACACGCGAAACCCGATTTGGTCTAGCACCAGGGAGAGCGAGCCACTGCGTTTGCCGCCGCGCCAGCAGTAGGCCAGCGGCGCCCAGTCGCGCGGCTTGTCCAGCACATGCTGCTCTATATGGGTGGAGATATTGCGCGCGGCCAGCGCGGCACCGCGCTTCTTGGCCTCAAAAGCGTTGACCTGCTTGTACAGCGTGCCGATGCTTACACGCTCTTCGTCGTGCAGGGTCGGCCAGTTGTGGGCGCCGGGGAGGTGGTCTTCGGCGTATTCGCCCTCGCTGCGGGCGTCAATAATGGTGTCAAAACTGTCAAAACGTGCAATCGCTTCGGTGGCGGCTACCAGGGTGAGGCTCATGCGATCAACTTCACCAAGGCGGGCCACACATTGGCCAGCAAAATCGGGTGGGCGGCTTCCACCGGATGGATGCGGTCGCTCTGGAACCATTGCTCAGACTGCGGCACATCGGCCACCCCTTGAAGGAAAAACGGCACCAGCGCTGCGCGTTGGGCTTTGGCCACCTCGACGTACAAGGCGGCGAACTGGGCGCTGTACTTGGGCCCGTAGTTAGGCGGCATTTGCATGCCCAACAGCAGCACTTTGGCGCCTTGGGCCTGGCAGGCTTTGACCATGGCTGTCAGGTTGTTTTGCGTAGTGGCCAGCGGCAAGCCGCGCAAGGCGTCGTTTCCACCCAGTTCCACGACCACCAGCTGCGGCTGGTGTTGGGCCAGCAGCGGGGGCAGGCGCGACAGGCCGCCCGAGGTGGTGTCGCCGCTGATGCTGGCGTTGACCACTGCCATGGCCTTGCCCTCCTGGCGCAGGCGCTGCTCTAGCAATGCCACCCAGCCCGTGCCGCGCCTGAGTCCGTATTCGGCGCTCAGAGAGTCTCCCAGAATCAGAATCGGGCCCTTGACTTTGGCCCACGCCTTGAAGCCCATGGACATCAAAAGGCCGGTGGCCGCTGCGTTAAAGTGTCTGCGATTCAAAGAAAGTCCCATGTCTGATTTCATTATTTCCGTCGAGCAGATCTGCAAATCGGTGAGTGACTCCACCGGCACCCTGGAAATTCTGCAAAACATTGATTTTGCGCTAAAACCCCGCGAGACCGCTGCCATCGTCGGCGCCTCGGGCTCGGGCAAAAGCACTTTGCTGTCCATCATCGCCGGGCTGGATACGCCCACCAGCGGCACGGTGCGCTTGGGCGCGCAGGACATTTTTGCTTTGGACGAAGACGCGCGCGCGGCCTTGCGTGCGCGCCAGGTCGGTTTCGTGTTCCAGAGTTTCCAGCTCCTGGGCAACCTCACAGCGCTGGAAAACGTGATGCTCCCGCTTGAACTGGACGGCCGCAAAGACGCGCGCAAGGCCGCGACCGAAATGCTGGCGCGGGTGGGGCTATCCCAGCGCCTGGGCTCTTACCCCAAGGTGCTCAGCGGTGGCGAGCAGCAGCGGGTGGCGCTGGCACGGGCCTTTGTGGTTCACCCAGCCGTTCTGCTGGCCGATGAGCCCACCGGCAGCCTGGACTTTGCCACGGGCGAGACCATCATGGCGCTGATGTTTGCGCTCAACCGCGAGCAGGGCACGACGCTGGTGCTGGTCACGCACGACCCTGCCATCGCAGCGCGCTGCGACCGGCGCATCACGATTGAGGCCGGGCGCATCGCCTCCAACACACTGCGCTAAGCCGTCAGGCCGCTCTCTGTCGGCCCCTCGGGGGATAATGCCTCCATGTCATCCCCCCAAGTTCTGTTTGGCTTTCACGCCGTGGGCGTACGCCTGAAAACCGCCCCGAAGTCGATTGTTGAAATCTACTTCGAGCCCACCCGGCGCGATGCGCGCATGCGCCAGTTTCTGGACAAAGCCAAAGAGGCCGGCGTGCGGCTGATTGAAGCCGATGGCATGCGCCTGTCCAAACTCTGCGGCGGCCATGGCCACCAGGGTGTGGCGGCACGGGTGCAGGCCTTGGAGCAAGTGCATTCCTTGGACGAACTGCTGGAGAACCTGGAGGCGGCACAAGCCGCGCTGGCACCGGAGCAGCGGGTGAACCCCCTCATTTTGGTGCTGGACGGCGTGACCGATCCGCACAATCTGGGCGCCTGCCTGCGGGTGGCCGATGGTGCGGGTGTGCACGCGGTGATTGCGCCCAAAGACCACGCCGCAGGCATTAACGCCACGGTGGCCAAGGTGGCCAGCGGCGCGGCAGAAACCGTGCCCTATTTCATGGTGACCAACCTGGCGCGCACCCTGGGCGAGCTGAAAGAACGCAATATTTGGGTCATAGGCACGAGCGACACTGCGGCACAGACCGTGTACCAGGCCGACCTCCAAGGCCCCGTGGCCCTGGTGTTGGGCGCCGAGGGGGACGGCATGCGACAACTTACCGCCAAAACCTGCGACCAGCTGGTGCGCATCCCCATGATGGGTGCGGTGGAAAGCCTCAATGTGTCGGTCGCCAGTGGCGTGTGTTTGTACGAGGCGCTGCGCCAACGCAGTGCTGTCTCCACCGTGTTATCAAAATAAATGGGAGGATTTTTTATGTTTGGACGTACCCCGCTGCGCACCACGCTGACCCTGGCAGCGCTGCTGGCATTGACCGCCTGCACCCAAGAGCAGCAAAACAAACTTGGCCGCGAAATCCAGAACTGGACCGGTACCAACGGCGTGCTAGAGGTTTATGCCGGAGACAAGCTGGTGCGCCGGTTTATCAAAATTGACAAGCTCACCACCGCCATGGGCACCGACGACAACAAGGCGCGGCCTTATCGCTATGGCTACGGCGTGCTGGACGAGAACTTGAATATGCAAGTCGATCCGGGCGAGAACAAAGTCTATTTTGAGATCAGCGACTACTCCACCAGCTACGTGTTTTTTGAGAACCCGCGCTGAACTGCGCCACGCACCGTCCTAGACCCAACCCCAGGCGCCAGCCAGCGCGCCAGCACCCAAGAGCCACAGCAGGTGAACGCGGGTACGCCACACCACCGCTGCCGACACGAGCGTGAGCACATAGGGGCCGGGGTGCGATACCCAGCTGCCGTGGCCCGCCGTCAAAATCCAGCCTGTGGCCACCAGCAAGGCCACCACGATGGGCGCCATGGCCAATTTGAAGGCACGCACCGTGGGCCGCTCCCGGTTGCGCTGCCCCCAGCGGGCGGCAAAGTAGGTGAGTGTGGCGCTGGGCAGCAAAATACCCATCATGGCGGCGAACACGCAGGCGCTGGCGAATGCCCAGGCGGGCGCTCCGGCCGCAGCTCCACCGGCGGCGTTCATGCCCACGGTCCAGCCCAATACCGCCACGAACAGCACATTTGGGCCCGGAGCCGCCTGCGCCAGGGCAATAGCGCTGCTGAACTGGTCTTCGGCCAACCACGCTTGCTGGGTGACCAGAAAGCGGTGCATTTCTGGCACGGTGGTGATGGCGCCGCCAATCGCCAGAAGCGACAGCGACACAAAATGCAAAAACAAGGTGGTCAGTTCTGGCCATCCCCAGGCGGGCATCAGGGCGCTCCCAGTGTTCTGGCTTGCGCCAGCAGGCGGTGGTAAACCCAAGCGGTGGCTGGCAGCCCCAGGCCCAAGAGCACCCAAACCAGTGGGATGCGCAAAAGCGCAATGGCAATGAAAGTGAGCGCAGCCAGCGCCGTGCAGGCCAGTGCGCCCATGGCATTGCCCTTTAGTGCCGCAATGAGTTTGAGCCCCGTGCCCGCAATCAAGCCGGCCGACACCGCGCCCATGCCGCGCAGCGCGCCTTGCACCGCTGGCTGGTGCGCCACACCCGACAAGGCCACCGTCAGCGCCAGCACCACCAGCAGCGGCAGCGTAAGCATGCCTGCCAGCGCTGCCAGCGCGCCGCGCCAGCCAAAGTAGCGGTCGCCCACAATCAGCGCCAGATTCACCACATTGGCGCCGGGCATGATTTGCGCCACGGCCCAGTTTTCGACAAACTCTTCGGGCGTGAGCCACTGCTTTTTTTCCACCAGTTCGCGCTGCACCACGGCCAGCACGCCGCCAAAACCTTGCAGTGCCAGCCAAGAAAAAGCCCAAAAAAGCGCGCGCACCGATGTCGGGCGTGGTGTATGCATGCTAGCCCTGGCCGCACTGCAGCGTGCGCCGCGCTGGCTCCAGCACCGCTTTTTCGGCCTGGTAGTCGGTGGTGAGCACGCGCATGAGCAAAAAGCCGGTCAGTGTGGGGCTCACCACCACCTCAGAACCCGCAGGCACGGGCTTTTGCGCTTTGGTAGGGCTGGCGGCCACCAGCCAAAGATCGACCGCGCGCCCCTGGGTTTGCCGGTCGTTGCGCACAAAGAAGTTGTCGCTATTGGCGGCGTACAGCGCAATGGACCAGTAGTTGCTGAGCGCGGGCGCCGCCTGCACCCGCACCGGGCCATCGTGCAGGTCAAAGGCGCAGACCGAATACAGCATGTCCGGGCTGGGCATGACCACTGTGCGGGACTTGGCTGTCACGGCCTCTGGAAACGCTGCTTGGTTGTGCATGTTCATCTTTTGGGCCATGGGACCGTGCATCAACACGTACATGATGGCGCGGGGCGCGGCCCACACCGCCAACAGGTGCGCCAGCAGGGCGGTCACCAGCAGGGAGAGCACGCGGTAAAACCACAGACGCTGGTGCTCAGTGAAGTTTTTCATGCGCAGGTCCCGATTTTTTGCACAGCGGGCGCCACCAGTGACTGGGGTGCGGCTTGCAGCGCGGGCGCGGGGTTGTACAGGCGCAGCGTCAGTACCAAGGCGCCAGTGCCGGAAGTGGGCAACCAATAGGTGCCCGCTTGTTCAGCGGGACCGGTGCTGAGCGCAAAGGTGCCAGCCGCATCCAGCGTGGCGGTGCTGCCATTGAGGCTGTAATGGCCGTTGGGCGCGTCAAACAAAAACAGGTCTTGGGCGTAGGCGGTAATGCTCCACCAGCGTGCCTGGGGCGGCACGCCGGTGATGCGGTAGTTGCACTGCGCGCGCAGTGCCTGCCCGGCGTCGTCGCGTTGGGCGACAAAGTACATGGTCTCGTCGCGCCCGAGTGCCAGCAGCGCATTGACGGCGATGGTCGCCCGCGTGTACAGGCCCGCGTCTTGGCTGCCCGCGTGCATATTGGCGCGCCAAGCGCCTACCTCGACCGAGGGGTTGAGCCAGGGCGCTTTTTTCAGCACCCACCAGGCCGATCCCAAGCCCAGCACCACTGCGCCCGCATACAGCGCGCCACCGATGGCAATGCGCTTGGCGCGCAGGCGCCAGTGGCCGGTTTTGCTCATGGGTGGCTGGGGTCGGATTCGGCAAGACGCGCGGCCCGGGCCAGTGGCATCCAGTGCAAAAGGCCAAACAACAGCGAGAGCGCCAAGCTCACCCACAGCGGGCCGCTGTAGCGCTTGATGTGCTTAAAGGCCAAAAGGCATTCCAGCGCATGCACGCCCAGCAAAACCAGCGCCAGCCTTTGCACCAGCGGCGCGGCGTCCAGCGGCAAGGCCACAAAAAGGCTGACCAGTGCCAGAACATAGGTAGCGACCAGAAGGCCTTTGAAAAGCGTGTTGATCATGGTGTGGCTTTGGGGTGAAAGTGGGGGACGAGGGGGTGATTTTGAGGTGGGAATGGAGTGGCGGTAGGCCGGCGCAAGCGACCTACATCAGCCGCTTTTTCTCGATCACGCTGGAGTTGGCCGGCAAGGTAAACAGCATACCGTCCTCGCCCACGGTGATGGGGCCGCTAAAGAACTTGGCCGCATCGCCCACAAACGCCGGATAGGCAAATTTGACGGGCAGCGGCGGCACGATGTGGTTGTAGACCAGGTGCTTGACCTGGGCGGCATTGGCCTGTGCGGCGGCCTCTTCGGGGGTGGTGTGGTAGTTCAGTATGTCGCGCATCACGTGGGCGAGGTTGCCCATGTTTTTGGCTTCAAACTCGGCGCCCAGGATGTTGACCAAGGCGGGTTGCAGCGCCTCGTGGACCAAGATGTCTGCGCCTTGGGCGACGGTGGCTACCGTCGGCGTCAGTTTGGTGTCGCCAGTGATGACCACCGAGCGGCCCTTGTAGTCAAACCGGTAGCCCACTGCGGGCTCAATGGGTGCGTGGTTGACGCGAAAGGCGGTGATTTTCAGGCCCTTGTCGTCCAGCACCACCACGGTGTCGCCCTGGCCCACGGCGGGCAAGTTAAATGGCATGCCTTTGCCGCCGCTGCCGCCCGAGGGCATGATTTTTTCGCTGTGGTGGGCCACGCGGTAGCCGTAGTCATAAACATAGGCCGCCCGAAAACCATCCACCAGGGTGTCCACGCCGGTTGGGCCATAAATAGGCAGCGGCGTGGTGGCCGTGGTCATGCCCCAGTGCTGCAGCATGAAGGGCCCTAGGCCGTCAATGTGGTCCGAGTGAAAGTGGGTCAGCAACAAAGCTTCCATGGTGCCGGCGGGCAAACCCATGTAAGCCATATTGCGCGCCGAACCTTCACCCGCGTCCACCACAAACAGGCGGTCCCCCGCGATCACTGCGGTGCACGGCCCCGCACGCGACGGGTCTGGAAAGGGCGACCCGGTGCCGCACAGCGCCACATGCAAGCCGTCGGGCAGGGTGGGGATGATGTTGCGGCCCACATTGGCCTGCGCCACCTGCTTGAGCAATTGCATACCCACTTGGCGCTGGAAAACCCAGACCACAGCCGCCAAAACCAGCACCAACCCCACCAAAGCGAGCAGAACCTTCTTCAACCATTGCATACGCTAGCCCTCCGATGTTTAAAAAATTATTCTCGCATACACATGTGTACGGACAAGCGGGGGTTTGCCCTTGCCCGCACCGCGCGAGCCAGGGAAATGAGCGCCTTTAAGCTACATGAACTGACATGGTTGGGGTGCTGCGCGCCTCATGAAAGTCAGTACACCGGCTCCAGCTTGCGGATGGTCGCCTTTACCGCGTCCGTCAGCATAAAACCGGGGCCGTAAAGCTGAGACAAGTCCGCGCAGCGCGCCGCAAAAGCGTCAATGCCCATGCCGTAAATAAACTGCATGGCGCCGCCCGTCCAGGCTGGGAAGCCAATGCCGAAAATCGACCCGATGTTGGCGTCGTGCACCGAGGTCAGCACGTTCTCGCTCAGGCATCGCGCGGTTTCCACCGCCTGACGGTAGAGCAGGCGGTCCTTGAGGTCGGCAATCGTCCAGGCCGCGTCCGGCTTCTCATACAAGTCTTTGAGTTGCGGCCAGAGGTGTTTTTTGGCGCCCTTCTCGGCAGGGTAGTCGTAAAAGCCGCCGCCACCTGCGCGCCCGGGGCGCTGGTGCTGGCGCACCATTTGTGCCACCAGCGCCTCGCCGGGCGTGGGCACATAGGTTTTGCCTTCGGCGGCAAAGTCGGCAATGGTTTGGTCCATCACGTGCACGCTCAGGGTGAGTGCGGTTTCGTCCAGCACGGCCAGCGGCCCCACCGGCATGCCGCACTGCATGCCTGCGTTCTCGATGGCGGCGGCCGGAATGCCTTCGCCCAGCATGGCCGCGCCTTCCATCACAAAGGTGCCAAACACCCGGCTGGTGAAAAAGCCGCGCGAATCGTTCACCACGATTGGTATCTTGCCAATGGCTTGTACATAGTCAAAAGCACGGGCCACGGTTTCGTCGTCGGTGGCGTTGCCACGGATGATTTCCACCAGCTTCATCTTGTCCACTGGGCTGAAAAAGTGGATGCCGACAAATTTACCCGGCGCGGTGGACGCCTTGGCCAGTCCGCTGATGGGCAAGGTGGAGGTGTTGGAGGCAAAAAATCCGCCCGCTTTGAGCAGCGGCTCGGCCTCTTGGGTGACGCGCGCTTTGAGTTCGCGGTTCTCGAACACGGCCTCGATGATCAAGTCGCAGTCTTGCAGGTCGTGCAAGTTGGCGGTGGGGTGAATCAGCCCGAGCAATTTTTCTTGTGCAGCCGCCGTCATGCGGCCTTTGTCCACCAGGCCCTGGCTGATCTTGGCGCTGTAGGCCTTGCCGGCTTCGGCCTTGTCTTGGCTCACGTCCTTAAGTACGGAAGTGATGCCCTTGCTGGCTTGCACATAGGCAATGCCAGCACCCATCATGCCCGCGCCCAGCAGCCCGACCTTGGTCGGTTTGAAACGCGTCTCCAGAGCGGGGCGCGACTGGCCGCTCTTGATGGCGTTCATATTGAAGAAGAAGGTGTTGATCATGGAGCGCGCGTTCACGCCGCTTATCAACTGGGCCAGGTAGCGGCTCTCGATACGTAGCGCGGTGGGCATGTCGACCTGCAGGCCTTCGACCATGCAGGCCAGTATGGCCTCGGGCGCGGGGTAGTTGCCGCGCGTTTGCTTGGCCAGCATGGCCGGTGCCATAGACAACATGCCTGCCACCTTGGGGCTGGACGGCAGGCCGCCGGGCACTTTGTAGTCCTTGGCCTCCCAAGGGTGCGCGGCGCTGGGGTGGGCGGCAATCCAGGCCAGGGCCTGGGCGCGCATTTCGGCGTGCGCTCCCTCACCGGGCGGCACCAAGGCATGTACCAGGCCAAGTTCGTGTGCTTGGGCGGGGGTAAAGGTTTTGCCTTCTACCAAATAGGGCTGGGCGCCCATCAGGCCCAAGTGGCGCGTCATTTTGGTCACGCCGCTGGCGCCGGGCAGCAGACCCAGGGTCACTTCGGGCAGGCCAAGCTGGATCTTGCGGTCGTCAATGGCAATGCGGTGGTGGCCAATCAGCGCCACTTCCCAGCCTCCCCCCAGCGCAGTGCCGCCCAGCAAGCTGACCACCGGTTTGCCCAGGGTCTCCAGGGTGCGAAAGTCGTGCTTGATGCGCTCTATCTCTTCAAACATGTGTCCGGCGTCGCTGGGGCGGATGCGCATGGTGGCCTTGAGGTCGGCCCCTGCAAAAAAGGTGGTTTTGGCTGAGGTGAGCACGATGCCGCGAATCGCGTCCTTGTCGTGTAGCACTTGGGCGGCTAGGGCGTGCATATCTTCGTACCACGCAGCACACATGGTGTTGACCGGCGAGCCGGGTTCGTCAAAGGTGACGGTGGCAATGCCGTCTTGGAGTTGGTATTGGATTGTTTTCATGCTCACACTCTTTCCACAATGGTTGCAATGCCCATGCCGCCGCCCACGCACAGCGTGGCCAGGCCGTAGCGCAGGCCCCTGCGGTGCAGTTCGTCAATCAGGGTGCCCAAAATCATGGCGCCCGTGGCGCCCAGCGGGTGGCCCATGGCGATGGCGCCACCATTGACGTTGACCTTGTCGTGCGGCACGTTCATTTCCTTCATAAAACGCATGGGCACCACGGCAAACGCTTCGTTCACTTCAAACAGGTCAATCTGGTCGATGTGCAAACCGGCTTTGGCCAGCGCCTTGCGCGCCGCAGGCATGGGGCCGGTGAGCATGATGGTGGGGTCTGCGCCACTCAGGGCCGTGGCCACAATGCGGGCGCGCGGCGTTAGGCCGTGGGCTTTGGCGGCTGCTTCGCTGCCAATCAGCACCGCAGCCGCGCCGTCCACAATGCCGGAGGAGTTGCCGGCGTGGTGCACGTGGTGAATGCGTTCCACCTGCGGGTAGCGGGTGAGCGCCACGTGGTCAAAGCCCATGGCGCCCATTTGCTCAAAAGCGGGCTTGAGTGCGCCCAGGCCTTCGAGCGTGGTGTGGGGTTTGATGAACTCATCGCGCGCCAAGATGACGTTGCCAATGGCGTCACGCACTGGCATGACCGAGCGGTCGAAGTAGCCTTGCAATTGGGCGTGGCTGGCGCGGCGTTGCGACTCTAGGGCAAAAGCGTCCACGTCGTGGCGGCTAAAGCCCTCTAGGGTGGCGATCAGGTCAGCGCCAATGCCTTGGGGCACAAACGCAGTTTGCAAATTCGTCTCCGGGTCTTGCGCCCAGGCTCCGCCGTCTGAACCAATCGGCACGCGGCTCATGCTCTCCAAACCCCCGGCGACCACCAGGTCTTCCCAGCCCGAGCGCACTTTTTGCGCCGCCATGTTCACCGCCTCCAGGCCCGAGGCGCAAAAGCGGTTGATCTGCACGCCTGCGCAGCGAAAGTCCCAGCCGGCCTTGAGCGCGGCCACTTTGGGGATGACGCTGCCTTGTTCGCCCACCGGTGACACCACGCCCATCACCACGTCGTCCACCTGCGCGGTATCAAACTGGTGGCGCTGCTGCAAGTCGGTCAGCAGGCCCGCGAGCAGGTTGATCGGCTTGACTTCAAACAGGCTGCCGTCTTTTTTGCCCTTGCCGCGCGGCGTTCGCAGGGCGTCAAACACATACGCTTCGGTCATGGGAGGTCTCCGGTGAGGGGGTTGGGTGCGCCAAAAAAGGCCGTCTTTTGCCTGCGCCTTGGGGAGTGCGGCACTGCGTTTGCAGTATATTGTTTTTAACCAAGCAAGCGCTTTGCAAAAATAACGCGCTTGTCCCCTATCGACAAACTGAGAACCCCCACCATGATCGACAGAACCCTTTTCAGCCCCGAGCACGAAGCCTTTCGCGACAGCTTTCGCCGCTTTATGGACAAAGAAATCGCTCCGTTCCACGCCCAGTGGGAAGAGCAAGGCTATGTGGACCGTGCGGTGTGGAACAAGGCCGGTGACAACGGTTTTTTGTGCATGACCATGCCCGAGGAGTTTGGCGGCGCGAGCGCAGACAAGCTGTATTCCATTGTGCAAATGGAAGAGCTGGGCCGCGCTGGCTTTTCGGGCATTGGCTACAGCCTGCACAGCGAAATCGTGGCGCCCTACATCGCCCACTACGGCACGCCGGAGCAAAAAGCCCGCTACCTGCCGCGCATGGCCAGCGGCGAAATGATTGGCGCCATTGCCATGAGCGAGCCCGCTGCGGGCTCGGACCTGCAAGGCATCAAAACCACCGCCACCGTGCAGCCCGACGGCAGCTACCTGCTCAAAGGCAGCAAAACCTTCATCACCAACGGCTGGCACGCCGACCTGGTGGTCGTGGTCGCCAAAACCAACCCCGCTGCTGGCGCCAAAGGGACCAGCTTGCTGCTGGTGGAGCGCGGCATGCCCGGCTTTTCGGTGGGCAAGCGGCTCAACAAGCTGGGTTTGAAGGCGCAAGACACGTCCGAGCTGTTTTTTGACGACGTGCGCGTACCGGCCGAGAACCTGCTGGGTGGCTCCGCGCAGGAGAACCGGGGCTTTATCTGCCTGATGGAGCAACTGCCCTGGGAGCGCCTGCAAATCGCTATCGGTGCAGTGGCCGCCGCCCAGGCCGCCATAGGCTGGACGCTGGACTATGTGAAAGAGCGCAAGGTGTTCGGCCAAGCCGTCGCCACTTTCCAGAACACCCGCTACAAACTCGCCGAGATGCAAACCGAGGTGCAAGTGGCAAGCGTGTTTGTGGACAAATGCACCGAGCTGCTGCTGCAAGACAAGCTAGACACCGCCACCGCCAGCATGGCCAAGTACTGGTGCTCTGATTTGCAATGCAAGGTCATGGACGAATGCGTGCAGCTCTTTGGCGGCTACGGCTATATGTGGGAATACCCCATCACCCGCGCCTACGCCGACGCCCGCGTGCAACGCATCTACGGCGGCACCAACGAGATCATGAAAGAGGTGATTTCGCGGTCTATGGGGCTGGGGGGGAAGTAGGGCAGGTGCTTGGGCTGTCGATTGCGTTGACTTAGGCAGTGGGATACCGCCGCTCGCCTGTGCTTGTCTGACGATGGCCGCAATATACGCACCTACTCCAAGCGGCTGGACCAAGCCATTCACTCCATGATCGAGCGCCAGCAAGAGCAGGATGTGGACAGCCTGTTCTCGCCGGGCAAAACCAGCGCCTTGGTGGGAGAGATTGCCGGGCTCGAAGACTTTGAGCTGATCAGCTTCTTGGTGATTCAACCCGCCTAGCAAACGCTTGTTGACAGCAAGAGTGTTGATACATACCATGAGGCATATCACGTACCTTTAAGAGGCTCACAATGCACCAAACTGCCAAAATATTTGCCACCGGTCGCAGTCAGGCGGTTCGTCTGCCGCTGGAGTTCCGCTTTGACGTTGCCGAAGTCTTCATTCGCCGCGATCCCACCACGGGTGACGTGGTTTTGTCGCGTAAGCCCACCGATTGGCAAGGCTTGCTCGACGCAGTGGCACTTAACAAGGACGAAGACTCAAATCTTGAGCGCCGCCAAACCCACACACGGCGCGACCCTTTTGAGGGCTACCAAGAGTGAGCCAGCGCTACATGCTTGACACCAACATAGTCAGCCACATCATGCAGGGGCGCGATGCCGAATTATTGGCACGCCTGACCCGATTGCCGGTTGGCCAGGCTGTGATGTCCAGCGTGACCTTGGCCGAGCTGGAGTACGGTTTGCAGCGCAAAGGGCAACCCGCTCGCTTGCGCAATGCTTTGGCGCAAGTGGTGCTGCGCATAGATGTATTGCCTTGGGATGAGGCCGTAGCGACCTGCTATGGCGAACTTTGCGCCACGTTGGAGGCCCAAGGCATCAACCTCAGCGACTTTGACATGATGATTGCCGCCCACGCCGTAGCGCTGAATGTCACGCTGGTGAGTCGCGACAAGGCGTTTGCGCAAGTGCCCACTGGCGCGGATCAGCGGTTGAGGCTGGAGATTTGGTAGCCACGATGCCACGCGCATTGTTTGCCTGGCCACCGCAGGCAGCAGTGGGCCGTCCCGTAGCCAAGTCGAAAATCTACGCCCACGCCAAGCCCACTTCCGTGTTGCGCGCGCTGTTTGTGGCACAGGTGGAAAGCATCACCTGGGCCTACAAACTCTCGCCAGAGACCATCAATCTGCCCGCCAAACCGGCGGTGCCCGAGATTGAAGTGTTTGAAGTCGCCTTGAAGCTGCCTGATGCCAGCCATTCGGTGCTGCGCTGCATCGACAAGGCCATGCCGCGCCCCATCTTGTTCAACCTGCGGTTTGAGGGGCACACCCAACCAATTGCAGCCTACAAGCGGCCAAGTGATGCAGCAAGTGACCAGTGGGTGCTGGGGGACTACCATGCCGCGCCCTGGCAAAAAGACGGGGAAGCCCGGCCTGCATTGCCCGTCGCGTTGGACTTGCAGAGCCTGTACGAGCAGCTATTGCGCCAGCACCTCGCCGTTCCGGCCCGCGCAGGCGAGTCGTTGCGTGACCAGTTAGACCGGCTGGCCGCGTTGTCAGCCAAGCAGGCGGCAGCGGCCAAGTTAGAAGTTCGCCTGAACGCTGAAAAACAGTTCAACCGCAAGGTCGAGATCAACGCCCAGTTGCGTACCATTCGGAACGAACTGGAAACGCTGACCTGATGAGCGGCCAAACCACCCAATTTGCTACATATTTGACAGTTGCTCACGTCCATTCCATACGGGCTAGAGGCCAAACACCATGAATAAATTAAAAATGCACAGCCCCGACCTGACCCAGGCCAATATCGACAAACTGGCAGAACTGTTCCCAAACTGTCTTACCGAAACGCGTGGCGCCGATGGTGCGGTCAAGCGCAGCATCGACTTTGACCTGTTGCGCCAAGAACTTTCCGACAGCATTGTGGAAGGCCCGCAAGAGCGTTACCAACTCAATTGGCCCGGCAAGCGGGAGGCGTTGCTGACAGCCAATGCCCCCATCGCCAAAACGCTGCGGCCTTGTCGTGAGGAAAGCGTGGACTTTGACATCACGCAGAACTTATTCATTGAGGGAGACAACCTTGATGCGCTGAAATTGCTTCAAGAGACCTATCTGAATAAGGTCAAGATGATCTACATCGACCCGCCTTACAACACGGGCAATGACTTTATTTACCGAGATGATTTTGCGACGAAGGCCGAAGACTACTTCAAAGCATCCAATCAATTGGACAAACTCGGCCAGAGGTTGGTTGCCAATTCTGAATCAAACGGGCGATTTCATTCTGATTGGCTGAGCATGATGTACTCACGCCTTAGGCTTGCAAGGAATCTTTTGAAGGACTCGGGAGCCATTTTTGTATCCATTGGTCAAGATGAGGTGGCAAGCACCCATTTGGTAATGAAGGAGATATTTGGCGAAGAAAACTTTTTGACAATTTGCTCTCGCGTGATGAAGAAAGGTGGCCAAAAAGGAACACATTTTTCCCCATGCGTTGACTACATCATTGCTTATGCAAGGAACATAGGCGAGCTCGGCCCATTCAGGCAGGAAATTGGACAGAACGTTATCGATACTGTCTACACGAAAGTTGAGTCGGATGGTGACCGTAAAGGTCAAAAATACAGGTCCATGGGCCTGTATCAAGCCATGCTCGAAAAGCGAGCAAATCAGCGTTTCTATATCGAATGTCCTGATGGCACCCTAGTTATTCCCCCGGGAAACTCTTTCCCAAATGACGTGAGCGAAGGGTCCCAAGTAACCCCGGCAGATGGGGACGGCGTTTGGCGATGGACCTTTTCACGGTTTGCCGCCGAAAAGAAGACAGGGAATATTGAGTTCATCAGAAGCGACAGAACGTCATTGGTGACAAGTGATGGATCTGCCGCGCAATGGAACGTTTATTACAAAATATGGCTTTCTGACCGCCTGGAAGATGGACAACTACCCGGGAATATTTTGGAAAAATTCGAAAGTCGCCACAGTTCTGCCGAACTCAAAGCGCTTGAAATTCCATTCGATTTTCCAAAGCCTTCTGCACTCATCAAATTCTTGATGGAAATTTCTGGTGTCAAGGACGGTGACATTACGCTCGATTTCTTCTCTGGATCGGGGACGACTGGTCATGCGGCCATTGAGATGGCAATAGAGCGGAATGAGCGCCGACCATTCATCTGTGTTCAGCTTCCCGAAAAGACAAAAGTAGATTCAGACGAATTCAAAAACGGCTATGCAACCATCGCTGAAATTGGTAAAGAGCGAATCAGGCGCGTTGGCAAGAAGCTAGTCGGTGAGTCTCAAAGTGAGGCAATCAAACCAGACGTGGGCTTCCGTGTGCTGAAGATCGACAGCACCAATATGAAGGAGGTGTTTTATGCGCCCGATGCCGTGGCGCAAGACCAGCTCTTTGACCAGGTCAACAACATCCGCGAAGACCGAACACCCGAAGACCTTTTGTTCCAAGTGCTGTTGGACTGGGGCGTTGACCTAGCGCTGCCCATTGCCAAGGAGACCATCGCAGGCAAGACCGTGTACTTTGTGGATGGCAATGCACTGGCCGCATGCTTTGACGAGGGTGTCAGCGAAGACTTTGTGAAGCTGCTGGCCAAGCGCCAACCCCTGCGCGTGGTGTTCCGCGATGCCGGTTTTGCCACCGACAGCGTGAAGATCAATGTGGAGCAAATCTTCAAGCTGATGAGCCCCAGCACCGAAGTCAAGTGCATTTGAGGATCAACGAATGAGCAAGCCAACAGATACACGTCACAGACGTGATGACGGTAGTCAACCAGGGGTATTGATGCCCGTGCCTGCCAGCACCTTGGAGCTGCCTGCAGACTATGCTGTGTTTTTATCGACTGTCAAGCAACGAATCAGTCAAGACCGGCTAAAAGCCCAACTATCCGCCAATGCCATTCAGATGGTGATGTATTGGGACTTGGGTAGTGAAATACTCCGCAAGCAGCGAGATGCGGGCTGGGGTGCCAAGGTCATTGATCGGCTCTCTGCCGATCTGCGGGATGCGTTCCCGCAGATGCAGGGTTTTTCTGCGCGCAATCTCAAATACATGCGTGCCTTTGCCGAGGCTTGGCCAGACCGTGAATTAATGCAACGCACCGTTGCACAAATTCCATGGCGCAGTAATTTGACCCTGATGGAAAAGCTCAAGGACTCGGATTTGCGACGTTGGTATGCCCAGCAAACCATTCAAAACGGCTGGAGCAAGGATATTCTGGCCATCCAAATTGACACTGTTTTGCATTCGCGTGTGGGACAAAGTGCCAACAATTTTGAGCTGACTTTGCCCCCGCTGGATTCTGATATGGCGAATCAGGTTTTCAAAGATCCCTACCTGTTTGATTTTTTGGGCACCACAGAGGTGCGCAGAGAGTTGGAGTTGGAAAACAAGCTGGTCGAGCACTTGGAAAAATTTTTACTGGAACTTGGCCAAGGCTTTGCCTTTGTGGGGCGGCAGGTACATGTCGAGGTCGGGGGCAGTGATTTTTATATTGACATGCTGTTCTACCATCTCAAGCTGCGATGCTATGTGGTGATTGAGCTAAAAGCTGGCGCATTCTCCCCTGGACATGTGAGCCAGCTGACGATGTATATGAACATAGTCAATGATGTGTTGCGCCACCCTGATGACAAACAAACCATTGGTTTATTGCTGGTGCGGGAAAAGAATCAGACCATTGCGAAATACGCTCTGACGGGCAACACCCAACCTATTGGCGTTGCAGAGTGGGAGCAAATCATGACCAAAGCATTGCCTGCTGATTTGCAGCCCAGTCTGCCGTCCGTTGAGGAAATAGAAGCAGAGCTGGGCCTGGAGGATGGCGAATGAAGCTGAAATTCAAAAAACAGGGCTACCAGACCAATGCCGTTGAAGCCGTGGCGGATTGCTTTGCCGGTCAACCCAAGCGCGAGGGCCTGAATTACCGCATGGACCCAGGCCGCGCGGTGGATGCTGGTGGCCAAGTGGTGACACCGTTGGAGTCAGCCGGTTTCAAAAATGCTGATCTGGCCTTGACACCCGGCCAAGTGCTGGAAAACATCCATGCCGTGCAGCGCAGGCAAAACCTGCCCCTCTCCGCCGCACTGGTCAAAACCAAGGTGTGCGACATCAATCTGGACGTGGAAATGGAGACCGGCACGGGCAAGACGTATTGCTACGTCAAGAGCATGTTCGAGCTGAATGCCCGTTTTGGGTGGAGCAAGTTCATTGTGGTGGTGCCGAGCATTGCCATTCGTGAAGGCGTGCACAAGTCGCTGGAAGTCACAGCGGAGCACTTTCTGGACGACTACAAAAAGCGAGCCCGGTTTTTCATCTACAACTCCAAGCAGTTGCACAATTTGGAGAGCTTTTCCAGTGACGCGGGCATCAACGTGATGGTGATCAATGTGCAGGCCTTCAATGCCACGGGTAAGGATGCGCGCCGTATTTACGAAGAGCTGGACGACTTTCAGTCCCGCAGGCCCATTGACGTGATTAGCGCCAACCGGCCCGTCATGTTTTTGGACGAGCCGCAGAAGATGGAAGGCGGCAAGACACTGGATTCACTGGCCAACTTCAAGCCGCTGGCAGTGCTGCGCTATTCGGCCACGCACAAGACGACACACAACAAAATCCACCGGCTGGACGCGCTGGATGCGTACAACCAGAAGTTGGTCAAGAAAATTGCGGTGCGCGGCATATCGGTCAAGGGCCTGACCGGCACCAATGCCTACCTGTATTTGGAGTCCATCGAGGTGTCCACCGCAGCGCCAGTGGCGCGGGTGGAGCTGGAAATTAAGCAGATCAATGGCATCAAGCGTGTGTTGCGCAAGCTGTCCCGCAATGACAACCTGTTCGATCTGTCTGGCGACTTGGAGCAGTACAGGGGTTTTGTGGTGGCCGACATCAATGCGCTGACCAACACGGTGGCTTTCACCAATGGGCATGACCTGGTGGCGGGTGAGGCCACGGGCGATGTCAGTGAATCGGCCTTGCGCCGAATTCAGATCCGGGAAGCGGTCAAGGCCCACTTTGAGAAAGAGCAGGCGCTGTTCGCCCAGGGCATCAAGGTGCTTTCGCTTTTTTTCATTGACGCGGTCAGCAAATACCGCAGCTATACCGATGCGGGCGAGCAGCCCGGCGAGTACGCCCAGATGTTTGAGGAAGAGTACAACCAGCAACTGGCCGAGGTTCAGACGCTGGATGACACGCCGTACAACCGGTATCTCAAAGGCATTGCTACCACCCAAACGCACAACGGTTACTTCTCCATCGACAAGAAGACCAAGCGCATGGTGGACCCGGAGACAGGCAAAAAGTCCACCGAAGCTGACGATGTGGATGCGTATGACCTGATATTGAAGGACAAGGAGCGGCTGCTGTCGTTTGACGAACCGGTGCGTTTCATCTTCTCGCACTCCGCTTTGCGGGAGGGTTGGGACAACCCCAACGTCTTCGTAATCTGCACTTTGAAGCACAGCGACAACACGGTAAGCCGCCGCCAGGAAGTCGGGCGTGGCCTGCGTTTATCTGTCAATCAGCATGGCGACCGCATGGACAACGCGGCCACGGTGCACCAAATCAACGTGCTGACCGTGGTGGCCAGCGAGAGCTACAAAGACTTTGTTACGGCCTTGCAGCGTGATATCAGTGAGGGATTGTCCGAGCGGCCAAGGGAGGCCAACGAATCTTATTTCACCGGTAAGGTGCTCAAAACCACAGCCGGTGGAGTGGACGTGACGCCGCAACTGGCCAAGCAGATATACAAATACCTACTTAAAAACGACTACACGGACGACAAAGATCGCATCGCCGATGCGTACCATGAGGCCAAGAAAGAGGGCACGCTTGCAGCGTTGCCGCCCGAGTTGGCGGCGCATGCCGATGCCGTGTATGCGCTGATCGATAGTGTGTTCAGCGATGCGAAGTTGCCATTGCCGGACGACGACCGCAAGGCCAAAACCAACCCGCTAAATGACAACTTCCACAAAGCCGAGTTCAAGGCGCTGTGGAATCGCATCAACCGAAAGGCCGCGTACACGGTGGAATTTGAAACACCCGAGCTGGTGGCAAAGTGCGTGAAGGCCTTGGAAAAAGAGCTGAAAGTCAGCCCCATGCAGTACACCGTGGTGGCCGGGGAGCAGGCAGCTACCGCCACCTATGACGGTATTCGCCAGGGCGAATCTTTCAAAGTGACCGAGTCCACGACGGATTTTCACCGGACGTCAGCCCATTCCGCTGTCAAGTACGACCTGATTGGCCGACTGGCCGGAGAGACACAACTGACCCGCGCGACGGTAGCCAGTGTCTTGCAGGGCATCAACAAAGCCGTGTTCAGTCAGTACCGCACGAACCCGGAAGACTTCATGCAGAAGGCCGCGCGCCTGATGAATGAACAGAAGGCGACCGTGATCGTGGAGCACATTGCCTATGACCCCACGGGTGACACGCACACCATGGACATCTTCACCCAGGACAAGCCCAAAGTTGATTTCAGCAAAGCGGTGAAAGCCAACCACCACATTTACGACTACGTGTTCACCGACTCCAAGAACGAGCGCGACTTTGTGCGGGAGCTGGACACCAGCACCGAAGTAGTGGTGTACGCCAAGTTACCGCGAGGCTTTTTTATCCCCACCCCGGTGGGCAACTACAACCCCGACTGGGCTATTGCGTTCCAGGCAGGCAAGGTCAAGCACGTCTACTTCGTTGCCGAAACGAAGGGCTCTATGTCCAGCATGGACCTGCGCAAAATCGAAGAAAGCAAGATCGAATGCGCCCGCACGTTCTTCGCCAAAATCACATCCGACCAGGTGAAGTACGACGTGGTGGATGGGTATGGGAAGCTGATGGCGCTGGTAAGTTAAAAAGCCCCAGTACAACAAAATCCTTCCATGCACCCAGCGATCTCGCGGCATCACGTAGGCATCTCTGAAATCTGCAAACGCCACCACATTTGCCGCCTGGAAGTTTTTGGCTCAGCGGCTCGTGGGACGGATTTCAGGCCTGAGAGCAGCGACGTGGACTTTTTGGTGGAGTTTTCTCCGCAGACGCCAATCGGCCTGCATGACTTTTTCGGCGCCAAGCAGGACTTGGAGGACCTTTTGGGGCGTGGCGTTGACCTGATTGAGCCTGGCGCCGTCCGCAACCCTTTCGTACTTGCCAGCATCAATCGCAACCGCGAAGCCATCTATTCGGCGTGACCCACCTGGGCGGCGGCCTTCAACAACCTACTTCAAACTCCCCGCCAAAAACTGCCCCAGCCGCTCGCTCTTGGGGCGGGTCAGCACCTCGGTCGGGTTGCCTTCTTCTTCAATCAAGCCCTTGTGCAAAAAGACCAGATGGTTGGCCACTTCGCGGGCGAAGCCCATCTCATGCGTGACCACGACCATGGTGCGGCCTTCTTCTGCCAGGGTGCGCATCACGCGCAGCACTTCGCCCACCAGCTCGGGATCTAGGGCGCTGGTGGGTTCGTCAAACAGCATGACCTCGGGTTCCATGGCCAGGGCGCGGGCGATGGCTACGCGCTGCTGCTGGCCGCCGCTGAGGTGCGCGGGGTAGCGGTCTTCCATGCCCACCAGGTCCACGCGCGCCAGGTATTTGCGCGCTGTGGCCACCGCCGCGTCGCGCGGCACGCCCAGCACGTGGATGGGGGCTTCGGTGATGTTTTGCAGCACCGTCTGGTGCGCCCACAGGTTGAAGTGCTGGAACACCATGGCCAGCTTGGTGCGCAGGCGCTGCAGTTGTTTGGGGTCGCGGGCGTTCAACTCGCCGTTTTTGCCGGCCACCAGGTCCAGCGCTTCACCGGCCACCGCAATCGTGCCTTGGTGCGGCTTTTCCAGCAGGTTGATGCAGCGCAAAAAAGTGCTTTTGCCCGAGCCGGAGCTGCCGATGATGCTGATCACGTCGCCCGTATGCGCCGTAAGCGACACGCCTTTGAGCACCTCGTTGCTGCCAAAGCGCTTGTGGATGTTGTGGGCCTGGAGTTTGATGGTGGGGCTGCTCATGGCGTTTCAGTCTTTCAATGGGCCGCTCAGGCCCCCAAGAGGTTGCCGCTGCGAAAGGGCGTGGCGCCGGCAATCTTGCCGATTTCGCACCCGGCCGTCACATATCGGTCGCGGATGCGGGCGTACAACACGCCCGCCACGCCCGCCACCACGCGCTGCGTGGTGTTGTTGATGGGGTCAATCACCTCGGCCACCAGGTCGCCAGGCTCTAGTGTCTAATTGCATTTATTGACGATAGTATTATGATACCCCTATGTTCAGTCATAGGAGAATGCGATGGCACGAGTTGCTGTGGCACTGTCGTGTACGGCGGATGTAATGGCCGAACTTGAACGCATGTCGCGCAGTCGCAGTG
>CANEVH010000055.1 GCA_947442105.1 Comamonadaceae bacterium
AGGGCTTGGAGATTACAAACCCCTATGCACCCTTCCACCCAGCATGCCGCCCTCACCCGGCGGTTCAGTCCAACATGGTTTATCTGCCGCAATTGCATTCTTGGCTTCTGCCTGCGCTTTGTGGGCGGCAGATAAACGCTGATTGTTAGGCGCCGCAAGCCACCATCCCCGACAATCCACCCATGACTGAAGTGTTTGAGCGATTATCCCAGCTCGCCGAGCAGGCTCTGGGCAAGATCAAGGTCAGCAGCGCGCTGAACTCTTGCCTATGGCTGTGCGCTTTCGTGATTCCGTTCGGGTTTGTGGCTGCCGCCTTTGCTTCCGGCCCACTTCACATCGCTGGAATCGTGATCGCCTTTATTCCCATCGTTCTGTTCTCGATTGGCTTCCTGTACTTCATGATCAAGAGTCCTGAGAAGCTGCGTTCCGAAGAGTACGAACTCCGGAAGTTTGCACTCGAACTCGTCCAGGAGAAAGGTGGAAGGATTGCTGTTGCCACGACGTCTGTAGAAGCTATCTCAAATCTTGACTACAAGGACGTTGGAAAGACCCAAATCGGAGGGCCCAATCCGTGAACTGGGCATACCTCCTGATATTTAATGACGAAGTAGGAACGCGGCAAGAGGTCCTCGACTTCTTGGACTCCGTTAAGGAGATTACCTACTGGTATGTCTGCATGCCGCATGCAGTTTTCTTTACCAGCACGCTCACTGCTGGCGGCATCTCAGACCTGTTCAAGCAGCGCTTTGGTACAGATAAGGGTCAGCGATTCTTCATCACTGAGGTTCACAAGGATCGGCAAGGCTGGCTTCCTAAGCAGGTCTGGCACATGCTGAAGAACCCAGATGATCCACGGCTCAAAGGCGCCGCCTAACGAATAAGGACAGGTCGCGCGCAGCCGCGACCTGATCCGTTTGTTGGACTAGCCCGGTTCTTTCCGCCGCGTTGCCCCTCGTGAAAACATATCTTGAATCCTGCCTGTGCGATGCGCCTTGTCGTGGCGCATGTGGGGTGACGCCGGCGCGTCGGGTGCCGTGGCGGCACCATGACTGGCAGGTAGTTGTGCTGCATGGCAGTGTTTGGCCGAGCCCATGCCCAGCACCCTTGGGGCACTGCTGATCTGAGCTTGCGACGGTGCCTTACTGCTTCGTATAGACCTCACTGTGCTGCGCTGGAGGCGCGTTGCTTGAAGGCAAGATTTGACGACGCACCACCACCATGACCGCTCCACAGCAGGCGCACTTCCACTGCGCTCTCGGTGTCGTCGATGAGGCAGCTGGCGTGTTCTGCATGCCACCGGCTTGCTTGAACACCCACAGCTTGAGCAACGCTATCAGCCGCTTGCTATTGGGATGCAGAAAGCCAAAGTTGCGCGCACGCCTAAAGCCTTTGGGCAGCACATGCTGCAACACCAAGCGCAGGAACTGTGCACCGGCAACGGTGCGCGTGGCGCTTCTTTGGGTTTCGCTGTCGCGCCAGCGGTAAGCGTCCAGTGCGGCAACTGCTGCCTGAACCGGCGGTGCGCTTTTTTGGAACCCATTGAAGGCGACAGATACCAGTGCGGCATTTAAAGCAGCTACCTGCGGCGATTTTCCAACTGCGGGTCGTTTCCGCTGCACGCCCACGACATGGCGCGCTACCAATGCCCCAGCTACTACGTGGCAGGTTCGCAGCCCATTGCGTGGGTCAAACTACCCAAATAAGCCATGACGGTTGACCGCGCCGCGACGGCGGCGAGGCTTGGGCGAAAGTGCGTTGATGGAAGCGGGTGCTGCGCGCCTTCGTGAAACTTAGGCGGGCTGCTCCACCATGTTGCGGGCATAGGGCGTGCCGTGCTCCAACAAGACTTTTGCAAACACAGACTCCGTCTGTTCGACCACGGCCGGCCAGCCCAAGGCGCGCGCGCTGGCAGCGGCTTTGGCACCCATGGCGCGCATGAGCGTGGCGTTGTTTAAAAGCACAGCGGCTGCGTCTTCAAAGCTGTGGTCATGGCGCGGGTCTGCGAGCATGCCGTTTTCACCACTGGTGATCAGCTCTCCTGCCGCTGCGTGGCGGAAGGCCACCACAGCCAGCCCAGAGGCCATGGCCTCAATCGTCACGTTGCCAAAGGTCTCGGTTTTGCTGGCAAATGCAAATAGGTCGGCGCTGGCGTAGTGCTGCGCCAGGTCTTCACCCACGCGAAAACCGGCAAAAACAATGTCAGTGTGCTTTTGCTGCAGCTCCGCGCGCATAGGGCCATCGCCCACCAGGACCAGCTTGATGTCGGGATGCTGTAGCTTCAAGGCCCTGTACGCCTCAATCACCAAACCCAGGTTCTTCTCTACCGCCAAGCGCCCCACATACAAAAGCACGCGCGTGTGCTCGTCCGCACCCCAGCTACTGCGCAAAGACGCGCTGCGCTGCGTTGGGCAAAACAAGTCGGTGTCTATGCCGCGCGGCACCACCGCTAAGCGTTGGAAGCCGCTGGCGGCAAGCTCGTCCTGCAACTGGGCCGTCGGCACCATCGTGGCTTGGGCCGCGTTATGGAACTTCTTCATATAGGCCAGTATTGCGCCGCGCAGCCAGCCTATGCCGTAATGGTGGCTGTAGGCGTGGAAATTGGTTCTAAAGTCGGTGCTGATGGGCAGCTTCAATTTACGCGCCGCCTGCAATGCCGACCAGCCCAAAGGGCCCTCGGTTGCGATGTGCACGATGTCGGGCCGGTGCAAAGCCCACAGCCTGAGCAACTCCCGCTTGGCGGGCAGCCCCAGGCGCAACTGGCGGTAAAACGGAATGGGCAGGCCGCGCACCAAAAGTTCCTGAAAACCTGTGCGGCTGTCCGCCAGCGTTGCGCCGGGCTGGCGCGGACGCACCAGCCAAATGACGTGGCCCCGTGCGCGCAGGCCCTCGACGATTTTCGAGAGCGTGTGGGCCACGCCGTTGATGTCGGGCGGGTAGGTTTCCGTTACCACGGCAATATTCAAAGCCGGGCGGGCTGCGCTGATGCGCTCGACCTGGATGTGTGCTTCGGTTTTCATCGCGCCACTGTGGCGCGCCATTGCAACAATTTGATGAATGCGCAATGTCGGTTCGATGACAAGGTGCATTTACCCGCCCAATCCAGGCTTTGTCACCAAATTTTCATGCAAAAGCGTGACATTCCCATGGCGCCCGAACTGCGTCGGGCCGGGGTCAGTCTGTTGTTTCACTCAGGAGTTTTTATGAGCCAGTTTTTTCAACTCGTCAACGTGCAGCGCTGGGACGACCACCGCTACTACCACCATAGCCGGGTCAACCAGTTTCTTCACCTCATCAGCGCCTTGTCGTTTTTGGTGGCCTATGTTTTTCTGTTCATTGATCCGGTGGTTTCTGCGCTGGTAGCGTGGTTGGTGTCGATGACGACACGCCAGATTGGCCACTTCTTCTTTGAGCCCAAGGGCTTTGACGACGTGAACCAAGCCACGCACGAGCACAAGGAAGAAATCAAGGTGGGCTACAACTTGCAGCGCAAGATCGTGCTTTTGAGCATCTGCGCCGCCATTCCGGTGCTGGCCTACTGGATGCCCCAGTACCTGCAATGGGCCGTGCCCCAAGCCTATGAAGATACGCCGATGCGCATGACTGCCATGGCGTGGTTGGCGCTGGGCGTGGCGGGTTTGACCTTTCGCGTGTTGCAACTGTGGAAACAAGACACCTTGATGGCCGGTCTGGCCTGGGGCTTCAAGATCATCACCGACCCGGTGCATGACATCAAGATGTACTACCAGTCCCCGATGCACCTGCTTCGGGGCCAATGGATAGACCCGATGGACCACGTGAAGTTAAACACCCACTAACTCTGATGCGGGTGCCCAGCACCCGCCATCAAAGCGCTTTCACCTTAAGCGCGCCGCCACCAAGCCGTCAGCATTTCCTTGAGAACCTGACGGCGAATGGTTTTTCCGGTTTGTCCCTGGGGCGTCCACCACCATCCGTCGGCCTGCATAGCTTGCGCCGCTTGCACAAAGCGCTGGCAAAAGTCGTCAAAGGCCGCGTCGTCAAAGTTGAAGCTGAAAATCATGCGCCCCGACCCCACCCAACTCAAAGCAATCCCTTGCGCGCGCAAATAGTATTGCAGCAGCCAGTGGTAGCGGCTGGGCACCTGGTAGAGCACCGACCACACGGTCTCCATGCCCGCCACGCGCACCGGCACCTGGGCGGCTTCCAGCCGGGCATTGAGCAGCGCCATGCGCTGGCTCCATGTCTGCGACGCCACCGCGTAGGTCGCCAACACTTCGGGCGTGTCCAGCGAGTTCAAAAACACATTCATCGCACCCATCACATAGGGGTGCGCATTAAAGGTGCCGCGCGCAAAGCAAATATCACCGGGCTTGTCGTCTTGGAAGCGCTTCATCCAGCGCGACTGGCCGCAGATCACGCCCACCGGCAAACCGCCGCCCAAGGTCTTGCCGTAAGTCACCAAATCGGCCTTGACGCCAAAGTATTCCTGCGCGCCGCCTTTGGCCAGCCTAAAGCCCAAAAACACCTCGTCCATGATAAGCGCAATGCCTTTGGCGGTGCAGACTGCACGCAACTCGGCCAGCCAGGCGGTGTAGGCCGCGCGGTCGTAGTGCACAAAGCGGCTGCCGTCGATCAACGTGGAGTCGGTGGGCGCCGCGCGGTTGGGGTGCATGGCCTGCAAGGGGTTGATCAGCACGCAGGCAATGTCGTTGCGGTTGCGCAAGACGCGCAAGGTGTTGGCGTGCATCTCGTTGAGCGTCAAGGTGTCGCTAGACGGCGGCATGGGGTTGCCCGGGCCGGGCTGCACATCGTCCCACCAGCCGTGGTAGGCGCCGGTAAAGCGCACCAGCTTGCGCCTGCGTGTGTGGTAGCGCGCCAAGCGCACGGCCTGCATCACCGCCTCGGTGCCCGACATGTGGAAGGACACCTCGTCCATGCCCGAGATCTTGCACAAGCGCTGCACGTTGTCCAACACGCTGGGGTGGTAAGAGCCCAGCACAGGCCCGAGCGCCTGGGCCATGGCCGACCCTTCGGCCATGCTGGCTTTGTAATAGTCCAATCCAAACAGGTTAACGCCGTAGGAGCCGGTAACGTCGATAAAGCGCTTGCCGTCCAAGTCCGTGAGGAACACGCCGCTGCTCTCGCGCCAAAAGCTACCCAGCTTAATGTAGTCGGCCAAGCCGACGCGGAACTGAAAGGGCACGCGGTACTGGCTGATGAGTTGCAGGTCCGACACCATGGGCTTCAACACATCGGTCTGCGCCAGGGTTTGGGGGCTTTGCGACTGCAGCGTATGGCCCAAACGGGCCAGGGCCGCACGTCGCTGGTTTGCTATGGCCAAAGGTGCGCCGTCTACAGAAAACCACTGGGCGTCCGCATAGGAATACGCCGGAATCCACTTGGACACCCGCTTGGCCATGCGCAAGTGGCCGCCCAGGGACGGGTATTTGGCCAGCGACAGCTGCAAGCGCTGCCAGCCCTTGGGCAGGGCCACCGCACCCAGCGAGGCCAGGCCGCCCCAGGTGGCAATTGACAACAATGTCTCGGAACCGTCCATACGAATAACCCTTTAGAAAACCTCGGTTGTATGACCCCCAGGTTAAAAAATGATGACTATCAAACAAACCCTCCAAAAAATCGGTGCCAACGAAGACCTGAACTTCCTGCTCACCAACCGCATTCCGCGCCTGGCGCTCACCCGCTTTATGGGCTGGTTCAGCCAGCGGCGCACGCCTTGGGTGCGTGACCTGTCGATTGCCACCTGGAAGCGCATCGCCGACCTGGACTTGTCCGAGGCCAAGAAAGACCACTTTGACAGCCTGCACGACTGCTTTATCCGCGAGCTCAAGCCCGGCGCCCGCCAGGTCGATACCGACCCGCGCACCCTGGTCAGCCCCTGCGACGGCATCGTGGGCGCCATGGGCCGCGTGGAGGACGGCCGCGTCTACCAGGCCAAGGGATTTCCGTACACGCTGACCGATCTGCTGGGGCCGCTGGGCGCCCACAGCCCGTGGCAAGACGGCGTGTTTTTGACGATACGCATCACCTCGTCGATGTACCACCGCTTCCACGCGCCCTACGACTTGCACTTGCATGACGTGGACTACTTTGCCGGTGACACCTGGAACGTCAACCCAATAGCCCTCAAGCGGGTGGAGAAGCTGTTTTGCAAAAACGAGCGTGCCTTGCTGCAAGTGGCAGTGGGCGCCGAGCGCTACCCCGTGGCCTTGGTGCCAGTGGCTGCGGTGCTGGTGGCCAGCATTCGCCTGCATGCGCTGGGGGCGCTGCTGGACGCGCGTTACGAAGGGCCGGGCCATATTGCCTGCGACGCGCACTACACCAAGGGCCAAGAGATGGGCTGGTTCCAGCACGGCTCCACGATTTTGGTGTTTGCGCCCAAAGGCTTTGGCTTTGCGCCGGGCATCCAGGAAGGCACGCCCCTCCAGATGGGGCAGGCGCTGCTAAAGCTGCCCGAGCCCCTGCCCGGCCACGATGCGCTGGCTTGACTTGAGCGCCCAATAGCGCCATTGCACCAGGCCCATGCCCAGCGCCACCAGGGCGCCCAGCATCCAGACCAATTGGTCCACGTCTACCTGGGCGTAGAGCAGCGCGCTGTACATGCCCATCATGGCCAGCACGCTGGCATTCTCATTGGTGTTTTGCACCGAGATAGAGCGGCCCGCGCTCAGCAGCGTGGCACCCCGGTGCTGCAGCAGTGCGTTCATGGGCACCACAAAGAATCCGCCCACCAGGCCCAGCACAAAGGTCAGCACGGCGGCCACTTGCCATGCATGAACCAGGGACATCAGAGGCAGAAGCAGCCCGAGCAAAATGCCCACGCCCAGCACTTTGGGCGTGTGTTCCAGCGCGACCAGGCGCGCCGCCAGCGCCGCCCCCGCAATCACGCCGATGGCGGTGGCTGCTTGCAAATAGGCCGCGTGCTCTAGCGACAAGTGCAGCGCCTGCTGTGCCCAGGCCAACACCAAGAGTTGCAAGGTTGCACCCACGCCCCAAAACAAGGTGGTGACCGCCAGGCTGATAGAGCCCAAGGGGTCACGCCACAGGGCGCGCTGGTCCGCAAGAAAGCGGGCGCACACGGCTGACACATGCCAGGGCGAGGGCGCGTAACGCACGCCACTGTCTGGAATCAGGCGGTTCAAGGCAGCGGCCAGGGCATAGAAGGCCAGCAGCGCGGCAAGTGACACCGCCAGCGTCCCAAACGACTGCAGACCGGCGCCCAGCCAGACGCACAGCGCTGAGTTCAGCCACGTGGGGCCGACCAAAAAGCCGCCCAGCACCATGCCAAACAAGGCAGCGCACACGGTGCTGACCTCGATCCAGCCATTGGCCCGCACCAGGCGGTGCGCGGGCTCCATCTCGGTGATCAAGCCATATTTCGCAGGCGCATAGATTGCCGCACCTAGACCGGCAAAGCCAAAGGCCACGATAGGGTTCAGACCCAGCAACATGGCCAGACACGCCAGGCACTTGATGCCGTTGGCCCTCATCATCACCTTGTGTTTGGGCCAGGTGTCCGCCCACGCGCCCACCCAAGGCCCAAGCACCACATACGACAGGGTGAACATCAGCTTGAGCAGCGGCACCCAAAAAGCCTGTTGCTGCTGCTCAATCAGCAAAGACATGGCCACGAGCAACAAGGCGTTGTCGGCCAGCGCCGACACAAACTGTGCCGCCAGCAAGAAGTAAAAACCGGGCGCCAAAAAGACGTGCCGACCGGCCTTAGGCCACTTCGGAGGCCACTGCCGCCACTGCTGCTGCAACTGCCGCTGCCGCCGCTACAGGGGCCGCTGGCCTGTCAGGCATTGGTACCGCAGAGTGCACAACCGGCAGAAAGTCCAGCACCTGGTCCCAATAGATGAGCTCCAGCGTGCCGTCCTGGTGTTCTACCAAGGCAGAGCGGCTTTCTACCCAATCGCCATCGTTGCAGTACAAGATGCCGTTGATCATGCGAATCTCCGCACGGTGGATATGGCCGCAGACCACGCCTTGGTAACCGCGCTTTTGCGCTTCATGGGCTACGGCGTTTTCAAAGTCGGCCACAAAGTTCAAGGCTTTTTTGACCTTGCTTTTTAAGAAGGCAGACAAAGACCAGTAAGGCAAACCCATGCGTGCGCGCACGCGGTTGAAATGGCGGTTCAGGCGCAGGGCCAGCTCGTACAGGTTGTCACCCAAATAGGCCAGCCACTTGGCGTACTTCACCACGGCGTCAAAGTAGTCGCCGTGAATGAGCCAGAGCTTGCGTCCGTCTTTGAGGGTGTGCACCGCCTCGTGTGAGACCTCAATACCGCCAAAGTGGTGGTCGACAAAGCCGCGCGCAAACTCGTCGTGGTTGCCGGGAATGAAGACCACGTGGCAGCCCTTGCGCGCACGGCGCAGCAGCTTTTGCACCACGTCGTTATGGGCTTGCGGCCAGTACCACTTGCGGCGCAGTTGCCAGCCGTCAATGATGTCACCCACCAAGTACAAATAGTCGCTGGTGTGGGACTTGAGAAACTCAATCAAGGCCTCGGCCTGGCAGCCGGGCGTGCCCAGGTGCAGGTCAGAAATAAACACGGCGCGGTAATGCATCCCATCCCCAATGTGGCAAAGTTGTGGGGCACCGTCGCGAATTGCGCGCGCCTCCGCAGAACCGGGCCTGAGAATATGGGGCTTGTATGACTAAATGATGAACTGCCTGCTTGCGCACCATCCACCATCAGTGCTAGGGTTTGGCTACCTTTCATGATGGCGCGATGCGTACACCACCATGAAAGAGATTTCACGCCAAGGTGTCTGGAAGCAATTGCAAACCCGTGCGCGCTTGGAGCATGGCGCAAAGCGCCAGGGTGGACTCCTCTAGGCTGCCGGCGTTGACCAGGTGCAAATCGCCGTCTCGCACCTCTAAGCTCGCTGTGCTTGCACGCAGCATGCGCGCTTGCATTTGCCCAACGTCCTCTCGCCCACGGTGGGCCAATCGCGCGTGCAGTGCGGCCTGCGGCGCGCTCACATGCAAGACCACCAAGCCCGGCACCCGTGCGCGGGCTTGTTCGGCATAGGCCCGCGAGCCGTTGACGATCACCCACCCGTTGGCTTGGACCAACTGCGTATGGCGTACGCCATAGCGCAGGCCGTGCGCGTCCCATTGCAGGGCAAAGACGCCCATCGCATGCAGCCGCGCAAACGCATCGCTGTCCACCGCCTCGTGGTTCTCGTTGGAGCTTTCGTGGCTGCGGGTAATGGTGCGCTGGGCAAAGTGCAAGGGTGGGCGCGGTACAAGGTGCTGCACCTGCTGTCTTAGCCCATTGAGCAGGCTGTCCTTGCCCACGCCCGAGGGGCCGACCATGTAAATCACGCCGCTTGTGCTCATGGCGCGAAGGCAAAGCGCTCCTGAGAGCGAAAGTCACCACCCGGTGCGTCTTCGACAAACCAAGACACGGCGTCTATGGACAAGCCGTGCGCCCGCACCGGCGCAAACCACTGGCGCGCGTGCGCTGCCAAAGCGCTGCGATGCGCGTCTGGCACACCGGCAAGCGAGCCGCTAAGCGTCATATGAAACTGAAAATCTTGCATCACAAAAGGGTAGCCCCATTGCAAAAGCATGCTCTCTTGGCGCGGGCTCAGTCCGCCTTGGCGCCTGCGCGCCAGCTCGGTGTCTGGCAAGGGCGCAGCCAGGGGCTGCAACTCGCGCACGCACGCGTCGGCCAGCGCGTGCAAGGCCTCGCTGCGGCGCAGCGGCACCAGGGCCAGAAAGTCGCCAACTTGCGCCACCTCCACCTCCAGCGTGAACGGTGCCGCCACTGCGGCAGCGATGTGGACAAAGGCAGACCGAAGCTGCGCGGCGCTCGCGCGCTCGGCCAAGGTAAACGGCGCCTTGAAGGTGGCGTGCCAGCCGTAACGCCTTGGGGCCTGGGTGAGGCGCGCCAAAGTAGCAGGCTCCATGCCGGCCAACGCCGGCTGGGGCAGCGGCACACCGTTGTGCGCGCAACGCCCCAACCATTGGGAGCCCAGGCTCCAGGCCTGCGAGTCGGGCGCTGGCGCAAAGTAGGCGGCGTGGCGCTGGGGGTGATGAAGTGGGTGCATACCTTGGAGCTATTTAGCTCGGTCACAAAAAAGCAATACGGGAGCCATAAAGTCCCAAGCTTCGAACTTAGCTCTTGCATGTTGCACCCGCATTACACCGCCACGCCCCATACCGCCAGCGACACGGCTGCGCGCCAAACTTGGATGGCATTGCTGGCGCGGGCGCCCGAAGCATTTTTGGAAGCGCAGGTTGGCCCCCTGGCACACGGCCAGTTGCAATGGCTTCGTCCGGTGGAAACCGGCCTGCTGATGACCCAAGGCCGCATTGGGGGCAGCGGCCAACGGTTTAACCTGGGCGAGGTCAGCATCACCCGCTGCGTGCTGCGGCCCGACCCGGCGCTCACCCAGTGCCAGCAAGTGGGTGTGGCCTACGTGCTGGGCGGCTCGCACCGCCACGCGGTGCTTGCCGCATTGGCCGACGCGCTGCTGCAAGAACCCGCACTGCACGCCCATTGGGACGCGCAATTGCTGCGCCCCTTGAGCGAGCAACTCTCGGCCCAGGCCCAGACGCGCAAGGCCCAGGCGCAGGCCACACGGGTCGAATTTTTCACCGTGGCGCGTGAGGCGGGCTCTGACCTGCCACAAGACGAGGAAAGCGCATGAACGCCCCCGCACCCACAATCGCAAGGGCACCGGCCTTCGGGCTCCAGCACTTGGGCGCGGGCTTTGCCCAGCCTGCGGTACAAAGCCAGGCGGTGTTTCGCAGCGCGCTACAAGCTTTTTCCAAGCCCGGCTCCATCCAAACCCTAGGGGCCGAAGACAGCCTGCGCGGCATGCAGGTGCCGCTGGGTGCGGACCCCGCTGCTGCCGGCTTGCTTTTGGCGCTGCTGGACCAGGACTGCAAGCTCTGGCTCTCGCCCACCTTGGCGCAAGGCGGTGCATCCGACTGGCTGAGGTTCCACACCGGCTGCGTGGCCGTAGACCATGCGGCGCAGGCCGATTTTGTGTGGCTCGCGTCGGCCCACGAACTCCCGGCGCTAGACCAACTTGGACATGGCGGCGCCGAATACCCCGAACAGGGCGCCACCTGCGTAGTGCAAGTGCAGGGGCTGCAAAACCAGGCGGGTTGGCGCTTGCGCGGCCCCGGCATCGACGGCGGCACAGCCTTGCAGGTCAGCGGCATGGACGACGCGTTTGTGGTGCAGTGGCAAGCCCAGCAAGCCCACTTCCCCTGCGGCGTGGACTTCTTGTTCACGCATGGCAGCGCGTTTGCAGGCTTGCCCCGCTCTACCCAAATCGAGGCCTAAGTACCATGTACGTCGCAGTCAAAGGGGGCGAGTCGGCGATTCTGGCTAGCTACGACCTGCTGGCCCAGCAGCGCCGGGGCGACGCCGCAGTGGCAGAGCTCAGCGTGGCACAAATCCAGCAGCAGCTCCGCCTGGCGGTGGACCGGGTGATGACCGAGGGATCGGTCTACGACCCGCAGCTCGCCGCCCTGGCCATCAAACAAAGCGCGGGCGACTTGGTGGAAGCCATCTTTTTGCTGCGCGCCTACCGTGCCACCTTGCCGCGCCTGGGCTACAGCCAGGCCATTGACACGGGCAAGATGCAAATCGCGCGGCGGATTTCTGCCGCCTTCAAAGACCTGCCCGGCGGCCAGGTGCTGGGGCCGACCTACGACTACACCCAGCGCCTGCTGGACTTCAGGCTGCTCGCGACCGGCCAGTCGCTGCCCGTGCCTAAGACGCCCGCGCCCAGCAACGAGCCCTCCCCGCGTGTGGTCGACCTGCTCCACCACGAAAGCCTGCTGGAAACCCAGCCGGTGCCCGAGGGCGACCCCGAGCCCTTTGACCTGACGCGTGCGCCGCTGCGCTTTCCGGCTGAGCGCAGCGCGCGCCTGCAAAACCTGGCGCGGGCTGACGAAGGCTTTTTACTGGCCATGGCCTATTCCACGCAGCGCGGCTATTCCGAGACCCACCCTTTTGTAGGCGAAATTCGCTTTGGCACGGTGGAGTTGTGCCTGGTGCCCGAAGAACTCGGCTTCGAGATATCGATGGGTGATTTGCCGGTCACCGAGTGCCAGATGATCAACCAGTTCCAGGGCAGCCTGACGCAACCGCCGCAGTTCACCCGTGGCTACGGCCTGGCCTTTGGCCACAGCGAGCGCAAAGCCATGGCCATGGCGCTGGTGGACCGCGCCTTGCGTGCTGACGAACTGGGCGAGGCGGTCACGGCGCCTGCGCAAATGCAGGAGTTTGTGCTCTCGCACAGCGACAGCCTGGAGAGCTCGGGCTTTGTGCAGCACCTGAAGCTGCCGCACTACGTGGACTTCCAGTCCGAGCTGGAGTTGGTGCGCAAAATGCGCCAGTCCTTCACCACGCCGAAGGACACGCATGGACCAGCCTGAAGCAAGCAGCGCGGCGCCGGTGCGGGACCCGCACATCAACTTCGCCTACCTGGACGAGCGCACCAAGCGCATGATCCGCCGCGCCATCCTCAAGGCGGTGGCCATTCCCGGCTACCAAGTGCCGTTTGGCTCGCGCGAAATGCCGCTGCCTTATGGCTGGGGCACGGGCGGTATTCAGGTCACGGCGTCCATCATCGGGCCAGACGACGTGCTCAAGGTGATCGACCAGGGCTCGGACGACACGGTCAACGCGGTCAACATCCGGCGCTTTTTCCAGCGCACCACCGGCGTGGAGGTCACCACCGACACCACGGCGGCCAGCATCATCCAAACCCGCCACCGCATTCCCGAGACGCCCTTGCAGGCCGGGCAAATACTGGTCTACCAGGTGCCGGTGCCCGAACCCATGCAGCACTTGGAACCGCGCGAAGTGGAGACGCGCAAGCTGCACGCCTTGCAGGAATACGGCCTCATGCACGTCAACCTGTTTGAGGACCTGGCGCACTACGGCCACATTGCCACCACCTACGACTACCCCGTGCTGGTGAATGGCCGCTACATCATGTCGCCCTCGCCCATCCCCAAGTTCGACAACCCCAAGATGCACCAAAACCCCGCCTTGCAACTGTTTGGCGCCGGGCGCGAAAAACGCATTTATGCCGTGCCGCCGTTTACCGACGTGGAAAGCCTGGGCTTTGAAGACCACCCGTTTGAAGTGCAGCGCTGGGACCACCCGTGTGAGATCTGCGGCGCGCGCGACAGCTTTTTGGACGAGGTGCTGACCGACGACCAGGGCTCGCGCATGTTTGTTTGCTCGGACTCGGACTACTGCGCCAAGCAGCAAGCCCTGCACACGCCGCCGACCACCCCGCCCCCGGAGGCGGTGTGATGCACGAACTCACACTGCCCCTGCTGCGCGTGCAAAACCTGCACTGCGCCTATGGCGCGCGCGCCGTGGTGCGCGACATTTCGCTGGACCTGTGGCCCGGCGAGGTGCTGGCCATCGTGGGCGAGTCGGGTTCTGGCAAAACCACTTTGCTCAACGCCCTGGCCGCGCGCCACGCGCCCACCAGCGGCACAGTGGCGTTTGCAATGCGCGGCACCGGACTGCAAGACATTTACGCCCTGTCCGAGGCGCAAGCCCGTCTGCTGGCGCGCACCGACTGGGGCTTTGTGCACCAACACGCCGCCGACGGCCTGCGCATGAATGTGTCAGCCGGCGCCAATGTGGCCGAGCGATTGATGGCGCTGGGCCAGCGCCACTACGGTAATTTGCGCGCCCAGGCCAGCGACTGGTTGGCGCGGGTGGAGATTGACCCCAGCCGCATCGACGACCGGCCCGACACCTTCTCTGGCGGCATGCGCCAGCGCCTGCAAATTGCCCGCAACCTGATTACCCAACCGCGCCTGGTGTTCATGGACGAACCCACCTCCGGGCTGGACGTGTCGGTGCAAGCGCGCCTCTTGGACATGCTGCGCATGCTCACGCGGCAGATGAACCTAGCGGCCGTCATCGTCACCCACGACCTGGCGGTGGCGCGCCTTTTGGCCCAGCGCATGCTGGTGATGCAAGGCGGCGTGGCGGTGGAAACGGGCTTGACCGACCAGGTGCTCGACGACCCGCAGCACCCCTACACCCAGCTCTTGGTTTCTTCGGTACTGCCACCATGACACCCACCCAGACGCCGGCGCCCACCCCCTTGCTTGACATGCAGTCCGTGGGCAAGCAGTTTGTGCTGCACCTGCAAAACAGCACCGCGCTGCCGGTGCTCAGCGGCTTTGACCTGAGGCTGCTGCCCGGCGAATGCGTGCGCCTGAGCGGCCCCTCGGGCATGGGCAAGAGCACGGTGCTCAAGCTCGCCTTTGGCAACTACCGCGCAACGAGCGGGCGCATCTGGGTGCGCGACACCAATGGCCAGCAAGTTGACATCACCCAGGCCGACGCCCGCACCGTGCTGCACCTGCGCAGCCACGCCATGGGCTATGTGAGCCAGTTCTTAAGGGTGATTCCGCGCGTGGCGGCCATTGACATTGTGGCCGCACCCTTGCTCGAAGGCCCGGACAGCGGCTTCACCCCGGCCCAGGCGCGCGAGCAGGCTGCGCTGTGGTTGACCCGCCTGCGCATTGCGCCCGCGCTGTGGCAGCTGCCACCGGCCACCTTCTCGGGCGGCGAGCAGCAGCGCATCAACATCGCACGCAGCTTTATCAAGCCCCGGCCCCTCTTGCTGCTGGACGAACCCACCGCCTCGCTGGACCCGGAGAACACCCAGACCGTGATTGAGCTGATTGCGCAGGCGCGCGCCCAGGGCATCGGCATCCTCGGTATTTTTCACGACGCGGTGGTGGCCCAGGCTGTGGCCAGCCGCACCGTGGCCATGCACTCTTTTCAAGCGACACCATGAACACCCCAAGCGCTGCCCCCATCACCTTCACCAACGCACGCCTGGTGCTCGCCGACGAGGTAGTGCGCGGCAGCGTGCAGTGCCAAAGCGGCCTGATTACCGCCATGGACCTGGGCGACAGCATGGTCGCGGGCGCCATTGACTTGCAAGGCGACTTCCTGATGCCCGGCATGGTGGAAGTGCACACCGACAACTTTGAGCGCCACCTCATGCCCCGCCCCAAGGTGCGCTGGGACGACGCGCCGGCGCTCTTGGCGCACGACGCCGAGATTGCGGCTGCGGGCATTACCACGGTGCTGGACGCCTTGGGCGTGGGCGAGTCTGACCCTGAGAGCGTGCGCGGCAGCGAGTGGGACACGGTGCTTGATTGCTTGGCAGACTTTTCGCAGCGCGGCGTGCTGCGGGCCGAGCACTTGCTGCATGTGCGCTGCGAGCTGCCCGCGCCCAACACGCTGGAACTGTTCACGCCCTTTATCGGCAACCCGATGGTGCGCATGCTCTCGCTCATGGACCACACGCCCGGCCAGCGCCAATGGGAAAACATCGAACACGCGTGGATTTATTTCACCGGCAAAAAAGGCTGGAGCCAGGCCAAGTTTGAAGAGCGCGTGGCGCAGTCCAAAGAACACCAGGCGCGCTATGCGCAGCCGCACCGCGCCTATTTCACGGCGTATTGCAAGCAGCACGGCATTGCATTGGCCAGCCACGACGACACCACGGTGGCGCACGTGGAAGAGGCTTTTGCCGAGGGTGCTACCGTGAGCGAATTCCCCACCACGGTAGCCGCCGCGCAGGCAGCGCGTGCGCGCAACATGGCCACCATCATGGGCGGGCCCAATGTGGTGCGCGGCGGCTCGCACTCCGGCAATGTGTCGGCCATAGAACTCGCTCGCATGGGTTTGGTGGACATCTTGTCCTCAGACTACGTGCCCGGCAGCCTACTCTCAGCCATGGTGCGCTTGACCGAAACAGCCGGTTTGACCTTGCCCCAAGCCGTCGCCTTGGTCAGCCACAACCCGGCGCGCTCCATCGGGCTGCACGACCGGGGCGCCATTGCGCTGGGCCTGCGCGCCGACCTGGTGCAGGTGCGCATGACAGCCTTGCCCGACGGGCGCCAGCAACCCATCGTGCGCGCGGTGTGGCGCGGCGGGGTGCGGGTGGTCTAAGTTTCGTCACCACGATGACACACGCCATCCCTAAGCTGGCAACTATGCAGCAACTCACACTCAAGCACCTGACCAAGCGCTTTGGCAACACCACGGCGGTGGACGGCGTTTCGCTCACGGTGGAAGCCGGCAGTTTTGTGGGCGTGATTGGGCGCTCCGGTGCGGGCAAATCCACTTTGCTGCGCATGATTAACCGCCTGAACGACCCCTCCGAGGGCAGCATCCATTACGACGGCACGGTGGTGACGGACCTGCACGGCCAGGCGCTGCGCCAGTGGCGGCGCAACTGCGCCATGGTGTTTCAGCAGTTCAACCTGATCGGTCGCCTGGACGTGCTGACCAATGTGCTGATGGGCCGCCTGACCAGCGTGCCGACCTGGCGCGCCCTGCTCACCATGTGGAGCGACGCCGATAAGCTCGCCGCCCTCGAAGCGCTGGACCGCTTTGGCATGGCCGACTTTGCCGCCCAGCGCTGCGACCAGCTCTCGGGCGGCCAGCAACAGCGCGTGGCCATTTGCCGCGCCTTGGTGCAGCAGCCCACCATCATTTTGGCCGACGAGCCCATTGCCTCGCTGGACCCGCGCAACACCCAGTTGGTGATGGACGCGCTGCGCAGCATCAACCGTGAATTAGGTATTACCGTGCTGTGCAATTTGCACGCGCTGGACGTGGCGCGCAACTACTGCGACCGCTTGGTGGGCATGTCTGCCGGGCGCGTGGTGTTTGACGGCGTGGCAGACGCTTTGACCGACGACCTGGTGCACACGCTCTACGGCATGGAGGCCACCGAGGTGCAAAGCAGTGCCTCTGCGCCAGAGCATTCCGGTGGCGTAGTGCTGCCGTTTGCGCGCCAGGCGCACAGCGCTTAAGTCCTCTTGCGTTTTCCTCGATTTCCTGTCTCCCTCTTTCCCTTTCATCACTTATTAGGAACCACCATGTTCAATCGCCGCGTCCTCCTCGCACTCGCCGCTTCCAGCGCCCTGATGGCCTCCGCCCAGGCCCAAGACTGGAAAGCCAAATACCCCGAGCTGGTGTTTGCCAGCATCCCCGACGAAAACGCCGCCATGGTGACCGAGCGCTACAGCGACTTCGTGGCCTACCTGTCGCGCGAGATCGGTGTGCCGGTCAAACTGCGCATTGCCGGTGACTATGCTGCCGTGATCGAAGGCCAGCGCGCTGAGCAAATCCATTTCGCCTACTACGGCCCCGCGTCCTACGCGCGTGCCCGGATGATTGGTGTCAAAACCACGCCGTTTGCGATTGAGGTGAACAAAGGTGGCGTCAAGGGCTACCACTCGGTGTTCTACGTAAAAGCCAATTCGCCCTACCAAAAGGTGGAAGACCTCAAAGGCAAGAGCATTGCTTTGGTGGACCCCAACTCCACCTCGGGCAACAACGTGCCACGCTATGCCATGGACAAAATGGGCATCAAGCCCGACGAGTTTTTTAGCAAAGTGGTGTACAGCGGCAGCCACGTGAACGCGGTGATGGCATTGAACCAAGGCACTGTGGACGTGGCCGCCAACTGGTGGAACAACGAGAACGATTCCGAGATGATCCGCATGGCCGACAAAGGCATGGTCAAGCGCGAAGACTTTCGCATCATCTACAAGTCAGACCAGATCGTGAACTCGCCCGTCGCTTACCTTGACAGCCTGCCTGCAGATCTGAAGAAGAAGATTGAGCAAGCCTTTTTTGACGCACCCAAAAAAGACAAAGCGGCTTTTGAGAAGCTGTCCGGCGGCAAAAACGAACCCTTCCAAGCGGTGACCCACGAAGCGTATCTGCCGGTCATCGAACTCAACAAGTTCGTCGACGCCTTGCGCAAGAAGTAATCCAAAGTGAACGCGCCAAGCCACCTGGGCCAGGCCTACGCCCAGGCCGTGGCGGCCAAGCGCCGCCAGGTGTGGCTGGGGCTGCTGGTGCTTGGCCTGTGCGTGCTTTTTGCAGGGCGCATTGCAGAGATATCGCCGTCCAAGTTTTTTGCCAACATCGGCAGCTTTACCAGCTACTTTTACCGCATTGCGCACCTGGAAAGCGGCCAGTGGGTCATCAGCGACCCGGTAGAGTGGTTTTGGGGCTGGAAGAAATGGCTAACCCTCATGGGCGAGACCTTGCTCATGGCCTATGTGGGCACGGTCTTGGGCGCCTGCGCCGCACTGGTGCTGTGCTTTCTGGCCAGCAAAAACATAACGCAAAACACGTGGCTGGTGTTTGCCACCCGGCGCCTGCTGGAGTTTTCGCGCACCGTGCCCGAGATCGTTTTTGCGCTCATTTTTGTCGTGGCCTTTAGTTTGGGGCCGCTGCCGGGCATTTTGGCGCTGGCCATTCACACCACGGGCGCCTTGGGCAAGCTGTTTGCCGAAGTGGTCGAAAACGTGGACATGAAACCGGTGGACGGCGTGCTGGCCACGGGCGGCAACTGGTTGCACAAGGTGCGCTTTGCGGTGCTGCCGCAGGTGGCGTCCAACTTTGCCAGCTATGCCTTGCTGCGCTTTGAGATCAATGTGCGCGGCGCGGCCGTGCTGGGCTTTGTGGGCGCGGGCGGCATTGGGCAAACGCTGCTGGAGGTGATTCGCAAGTTTTACTACGCCGACGTGAGCGCGCTGCTGGTGTTGATTATTGCCACGGTGATGGTGATCGACGCAGTGACCGAGCGCATACGCCACCGCCTCTTGGGCCAGGAGCGCCAAGCATGAGCGTGCAGCAGTTACCGGGCGCGGCCTCAGCCCTTGCCCAGAGGCAACAGGCGCTGCGCACGCGCTACGCGGCGCACTTTCAGCCGTTTTACCAGGGGCGTTTGCGCGCTTTTTCTGTGGCCCTTCTCGCCATTGTGGTGTTCGGCTTTGGCGTGCACAGCCTGGACATGTCCTACGCGCGCATCGTGGGTGGCCTGGGTGAACTGGGCAAGATGGTGCTGCGCATGTTTCCGCCCCATCCGGGCAGTGGGTCCTTGGCCGTCATTTATGCCTACGCCATGCTGGAGACCTTGGCGATTGCCTTGCTGGGCACCTTGCTGGCCGCCATCGTGGCGTTTCCGCTGGGCTTTTTGGCCGCGCGCAACACCACGCTCAACCGCGTGGTGCAGTTCTTCGCGCGCCGCAGTTTTGACACCTTGCGCGGGGTGGACATTTTGATCTGGGCGCTGATTTGGATCAACGTGGTGGGCCTGGGGCCGTTTGCCGGGGTGCTGGCGTTGTTCATGTCGGACCTGGGTAGCTTTGGCAAGCTGTTTTCCGAGGCCATCGAAGCAGCCGACAACAAGCCGGTTGAAGGCGTGGTGTCCACCGGCGGCTCGTCCTTGTCGGCGGTGCGCTTTGGCATCCTGCCGCAGTTGCTGCCGGTGCTGCTCAGCCAGGTGCTGTATGCCTTTGAGTCCAACACCCGCAGCGCCTCCATCATCGGCATTGTGGGCGCGGGCGGCATTGGCTTGATTTTGTCGGAGCAAATCCGCACGCTGGAGTTGCAGCAAATGGCGTTTGTGATTTTGCTCATCTTGGCCACCGTGTCGCTGATCGATTTTTGCTGCGCCCGCATCCGCTTTTCCATCATTGGCGTGCGCGCGCGGTAGACGCCCGCCGCCGCTACGCATTTACACCGGAGGCCTCCATGTCCTTGTCCATCCCCGAGATAGTCCAGCTTCTTAGCAGCCGCGCCACCACCTGGTACGGGCAAGAGGCCGTCAGCCAGCTTGAGCACGCACTGCAATGCGCCCACCTGGCCGAACTGGCCAACGAGGCGCCAGAGACGGTGGTGGCCGCGCTATTGCACGACCTGGGCCACATGCTGAGCACCGAGCGCACCGCAGTGCCCGACCACGAGGCGCTGCCCGCCAAAGACGATTTGCACCAGTACGTGGCCCTGCCGTTTTTGCGCAGCCTGTTCCCGGACGCGGTGCTAGAGCCCATCAGGCTGCACGTGGACGCCAAGCGCTATTTGTGCGCCGTGGATGCGCTCTACTGGGATGCGCTATCGCCCGCGTCCAAGCACAGCCTGGAGTTGCAAGGGGGGCGCTTTGACGATGCGCACGTGCACGCCTTTGAAGACCTGCCCTTTTACGCCGAAGCCGTGCGCCTGCGCCGCTACGACGACCTGGCCAAAGTGCCGGGGCAGCCTACGCCCGCTCTGGCGCACTATGCGGCGCTTATGCAGCAGGTGACCACGGCCTGAATGCAGGCGCGCTGGCGCTGTCCACGGCCTCGGGCGCACCGTGCAGACCCCATTCAAAGGCCTGCACATAAGCCTCTTGCTTGTGGGTCTCAATGGCGCCCGGTCGGTACTGGCGCACCCGCGCCATCGCGGCCTCGCTGCTCCAGCCCCAGGCCTTGAACAGTGTGGCCACCAGCGTGCCGGTGCGGCCCTTGCCGTGGGCGCAGTGGACCAGAATGTTGCCGCTTTGAAGCACGCCCGTGAGTTGCGGCATCAAGCGGCTCCACTGCGCGGTCACGGCCAAAGAAGGCACGCCAAAGTCCACCACCGGCAACTGGTGCCAGCCCACGCCGTGCGCGCCCAGATGGTGCGGCAAGTTCTTGGCACCCAGGCGCTGCAGCTCCTTGGTATCGAGCAAGCTCACGACCGTCTTCACCTCGTGCGCGGCCATGTGCGCCACATCCAGCGCCAGCAGCCGCTCCGATTCCGCACTGCCATTGGCACCGCCCGCACCAGGGCAGGCAGACATGCCCACCCTGCCCGGCCATGGTGAGGGCGCAAAGTCGATGGCAAAAGAAGTGCTTGTTAAATAGGCCACGCTGCATTGTTAGCGCAGCCTTGCGACGGGGGCATGACAAGGCGCATGGGGGGCTCTATTGGGGCACACGGGCTTGACCAGCCCCTAGTTCGGATTGCGTCTTGGGTGATGCGAATTTGTCACTGTGCGTCACCAAGACGAGGGCCGTAGCGCCTTGCGCCAAGCCGACGTCAGCATCATTGCCGCAACCGATGGAAGCATGGCTACGTCTGGCGCAAAGTTGAACCACGCCATGGCAGCCAGGCAGATCGCCGCGACAGCACAACGCAAAAGCGCCCCTGCACTGGCGGGCGGTCGGACAAAAAGGAAACCGGCGAAGATGCTTGTGATCGCAGTTGCCGCAGCGTGAATTTCCAAAAAGTGGCCCTCCGGCTGGTACTGCAAGAGGCCCTGAAGGTGGTCGAGTGCGGTTGTTCCAGTTGGAACGTTTGTCAACACAAGGCACCATGTGGCGATGCCGAAGCCAGCAAAAAATGCGTAAGAAAACGCCGCGAGCGTCGTTGGCGAAGTGAGCCACAGCTTCATGGATGCTTTGCTATAGGACTGGTTGAACACCGACACTTAGAAACATTGGAATCATGCGCTTAGTCCTGAAATCATTCGATTTTTCCCATCCCACAGCTTGTTCCGTGATCACGATCGGGGCTTGTCCTGCGATTCAGCTTGCAGCTTGCGCAAACCAAAAACTGAAAACCGTTGCAATGCTAGGAGTGATATTTGAACGCCCCAAACCGCCGCTAAAACCCAGACAGGTAGCCAACGAAACCCAGTGAAAGGGGTCGCTGCAGAGTCCAGTATCACACCGCCCAACAAGGCCAAGCGCGCGTACAGCCCTTTGCAGCGAGCCTGAAATCGAAATACCAATACTGGAATGCAAACGCATACCAGCAAGGCCCACAGGGGCAGAATCCATTGGAAACCTAAAACGTACCAAGGTCGGGCCTTCAAGAAGCGCAACTGTATGAAGCTTTGACAAGTAGCCTCGAATTCCTTGGCATAGCGCCGCAACACCACATGGGCAGCCATCACCCAGCCGAAAGCCAAACTCAGCAGCGTGGCATCAGTCAAGTCCGGGAACAACCCCAGCAAGCACAAATACAAAATCACGAACATCGGTAAGACCATATCTCGCCAAGGATGTTCATCCGTCGGTACCAACAACCAAATCAGAAAACATGCGGCACTCAAAAGTATTTTCAGGCTTGGAAACTGTAGGATGTCGCTTGTCCCCAACATGCTCAAAAGCGCTACGCCAAGCGGCACCAGCACCAGAAGATCCAGCACCGTATTCGTGAGCTCAAGCCGCGCTCTCATACGCTGCCCCCACGCGATTAGTGTAGGGGAGTTTGCGTACATGAATTCTTGCAGTCCCATAAAGAGCAAAGCAGCGGACCCACTGAAGATCGCAAGAGTGAAGGCTACTGGGGGCTCACTCAAGGTGTGAAGCGCGAACGCTAACGCGGCGAATAACCCAAATAGCAAGGCAGGTTGATACAACTCACTGCGGTAAATGACAACCAAGGTTGCCAAGGCCGATTGGCGTGGCACGCCCAATGCCTGCAAACTGATAGCTCGCTGATTCAAGCTCCTCTGGCGTTCAGAGGGGTCCATACATAGCGCTAACAAACGAACCCAGAACCTGCGCTTTTGATCCCATAGTTTGGCCAAAGGCAAAGCCCAACTATCGGAGTGGCGCGCGCTTAATGCCTCATACACATGGGCCTGTTCCAACCTTTCGTGCAAAGTATGGGCCAGTGAAGGCCCCAACTGCTGGCTGACCTTGAAGTCCAACCCCCACTGGTAGTGGCGTGTCAAAGCAATCAGTACATCTACGGGCCAAGCACTGTCGTGAACCACTTCTTGGGCAAACATGCGCGAGGCATTGGGGGACTCTGTAATGGGAAGGTCTTCCAGCTTTGCTTGAATGCGCGGCCACTCCTCGGAGAGTGTTGCTGCACCTTCCTGTTGTAGCAGTAGGGCAGCGCTTTGCACCAACTCAGCGGCAGTAACCACCTGAACGACCGGCTGCGATTTCTGATAGTCGGCATACGCAGAATCATCGTCCATCGGCTCATGTATGGGCTCTACAGTTCTGTCGTGCTGCTGTGGGGCTGGCGACTCGACCGCAGCAGTATGCAACGGCAGCGTAGAAGCGGCAGACGTTTCTACAGACGGCACTATCAGCGTGTCTGCGGGGGTATCGGTAGTTGCTTCGCTGGATACGTCGGTGAACGCTTCACTCGGTAGCTCTAGCTGCGACAGAAATCGTGCGTATTGCTGTGCCGCGTCGTAGGCTTCGCGCAATGCTTGGTAAGCCTGTGCATCATCGTCCGGTCGCGATTTTTTCAGCAATACGGAGTAAGCACGCTTGATGGCACGAAGATCGCTGGTGGGCTCCAGGCCCAAAGTCTCCCAAGCGCCCATCAAAACACAAAACCTTTATCTAAACCGTCCAGCGCCGCTCGAAACTCATCGCGAGCCTGGGAAATTTGTTTACCGTCCTGGGTATCGAGTGCCATTTCAAACTGTGCTATCCAGCGCTGCAACCACTGCCGCTGCTCGCCTAGCCGGTCTTCGTACAGGCGTTTAGCACGCCCAACCAAGTAAATGTTTTCCTGCTGATCCCGAGGGTGCTGCTTGAGGGCTTGCAAGCGTATGAGGGCACGCGCAATGTCTTCCTCGGTCATGTTGGCACCTGGGGGTTGAATGACTTTGGACGCAATCAATTGCTGCTTGCTGTCTTTGACCTCCACCTCCAGCATGCCGTTGGCATCGTAGGAGAGCCGAACGTCGACATTCACCTGCCCGGCAGGTTTGGGCTCCACATTAATTTCAAGTACTCCCATTGGCATGTTTTCGCTGCCAATAGGGGACTCGCCTTGGCGAATATCAAGCAATATCTGCAATTGGTTGTCCGCTACGGTGGTGTAGGTTTGGACGCGCGAGCTGGGCACAGGTGTGTTGCGTTCGATGATGGGCGAGAAGCGGTCTGCAAAGCGCCGCCCATTGATCACCTCGCCGGCAATGATCCCCATGGAGTACGGCATTACATCCGTTAGAACCACTTCATCCAAGGCCGCATCGCGCGCTTTCAGCGCGGCCTGTATCGCAGCCCCACGCGCAATCGTTTCGTCCGGGTTAATGGTTCTAACAGGCTGCTGAAATACCCCACGCAAAAGTGTGGCGCCTTGCTCGGGACATTTGATTTCCACGCAACCCTTTCATATCGTGAACTCCCGACGCTTTTCGAGGCTGATTTCATCGGTTTGAGCCTCGTTTTCCCGCATTTCCCGCGC
>CANEVH010000056.1 GCA_947442105.1 Comamonadaceae bacterium
CTGAATCCAGACCGTGAACCAGCGGAAATTTTTCGGCGTGCACTCCTTGAGCATGACGTTTTTTGTTCGGCAGATACGTTCAATGAACTGGCAACAGTTCTGAAGCGTGAGAAGTTCAACGCTTGGAGACCTCTAGAGCATCGATTGCTGTGGGTGAGGATCTTCCGAGAATCAGTGATTTTGGTAGAGGCCACCACGTCCGTCACCGAATGCCGTGATCCCAAAGACAATAAATTCTTAGATCTGGCAATTTCCGCAAAAGCCGATGTCCTTGTGTCTAGTGATGTCCACCTACTGGAAATGCATCCCTTCCGTGGGATTCAAATTCTCCGGTTGACCGACTTCAAACCACAAATTTTTGAGCAAAACGAGCGCGAAAACGCTTGGCATCAAAGCTGCGATTCCGCGCTCAAACAATTCGACGAAACAGGCCTGCACGCGACCCAAGATGATGTGATGGCCTGGATGGGCACTTGGGGCACGGACAAAGAGTTACCAGCACCCGTCGTCAAGCGTTCGAAAAAATAGCCCTAATGCCTGAGCGCTTCCGTCCAGTGCTGGGCAAGATTTATCAACGAGAGGCCATCGTTGACTTCGGCAGCAGTGGCTACATCGCAAGGTTCCGCCATTCGCCAAGTGGCGACATTACGATCGTTTGCATCAAACACCAAAAAGAGAAGGACTAACAGCCTCGTTAATGCATTACGATCTTTTCAGCTGAATGCGTCATGACTGGTGTCGCCTCAGAAAACGGCAAATAGAGCACGGTAAGTACACCGGATATTCCTTGAGTTGTAGTCACAACGGGACTACAATAAAGCCTCTGAAACCATCAAGGGAAGTCACTATGGGCACCGCCGATACCTATGTCCGCGCTCGCATTGACGCCAACACTAAAGAGCGCGCCGCTGACGCACTCGAAGCAATGGGCCTGTCCATCTCGGACGCCATTCGCTTATTAATGCTGCGCATTGCCGATGAGCGCCGGATGCCCTTCGACGTGAAGGCCCCCAACGCGACCACGCGCAAGGCCATTGCCGAGCTTGAGGCCGGGAAAGGCGACCGCTTCGCCAGCGTTGAAGAGCTCATGGCAGACCTGCATGCGGACGATTGACCGCGCATCCGCGTTCAAGCGCGACTACAAACGCGAGGCCAAGGGCCAGCACCGGGCTACGCTCGATAACTACTTGAAGCCCATTCTCGTGTCCCTGGCGACAGATCATCCGCTTGGCGCCAAACACCGCGACCATGACTTAAGTGGCGATTGGGCAGGCTACCGGGAATGCCACGTCAAGCCCGACCTGCTGCTGATCTACCGCAAGTCGGATGCCGATACCCTCAGACTGGCGCGGCTTGGCTCACACAGCGAGCTTTTTGGTTGATCGTTCGCATCAAACACCAAAAAAAGAACGACTTCCAGTAGCTGAATGCCGCTTTCGTGCACCCGCCCGCCGGTCTAGTCCACACACCAAATCACCGGACAACGCCAACTAAAAAAATAGGAAAATTTCTTGACATTGGCAAGAAATCACGGCTTATAATGACGTTGGCGTTGTTCATCGATAAAAATCATCGTTTAGTAGAGTGTAGACATCGTTTCACGAGTGAAAATGTTGTCATATTAATAATATATATCTTAATTCGATGCGTATTATGTTAATAAAAGCTTGCAGACACGCGACGTCTATCGCGGAACCCCTAAGGTCGGGTGTGGCTCGCGCGGTGGCGTAGAAAAACCGCACCGCGCAAGACCGCGTGTTTGGTGGTGCGCCCGGCCATGCGCTTTCGCCACATGCGAAAAGACGATGGCTTCATGTGTCTTCGCATCAGGGCAACAACGTCCGACTCATTCAAGCCAAACTGTGCCTCAACCGCCTCGAACGCGGTGCGGTCTTCCCAAGCCATTTCTATGATGCGTGAGATACCAGCATCATCCAACGCCGCCAGCACCTCCACACGCGCGCGCTCTGCGCTACCGCTCATGGGACGCTCGCCAGAGGCAGCCAAATTTCGTTTCTGCGCAAAAACCAGGGCGTGAACGGCGCGTTGTACCGGGAATAAACCGGCGCACCCACTGCAAGCAAGCCCGCCGCCTGCACCGCAGACTCCAATGCGGCCAAGTGCTCGCTGTAATTGGCTTGCGACCAAAAGCCGGAGTACTGAATCACCGCCACACGCGACGGCGCGATGTCTCGCAAGCTAACCCTGGCATCCAGTGGCTCGGGGGCGCTTGCCGCAGTTACGCCCTTGGGCAGAACGAACTGCACCCGAAAGCCGCCAGGGGCCGCCGCTTGCGTCACGGGCGCGGTCATGTCCAGTTTGACGGGCTCCGCAGCTTGCGTTACCGGCGCGGTCATGGCCAATTTGCGGTCGCCCTTGTTTTTGCCAAAAATATAGCCCGCGAGAATCGGAAAGGCCTGGTTGCCCGCCTCATCCGCCGGTCCAGGCACCACCACCTCGGCCGTGGCATAGGCCTCATACAGCCGCACCTCGGCGCCGTCCAGCTTTTGCACTACCGTGTAGGCCGGTTCTTCGGTGGCGCGGCTGCTCATCGCAAAAGTGATAAGAAGCAAGCCGCAGATTGCAGCCTTTGCGGCATGGCAAGGTCGCAAATGCGCAGAGGTCTGTAGATAGCTGGTGGGCGCAAAGTGAGCTTTCATGTTGGGGGGGTGTGGTGCCTATCGGCGCTCCAGTATCGCGCACCCGACAAGCGATTCTTGTGCGCCAGCGCAGACCAGAGGCCTGTTTTCGCGATCCACCAGCGACAATGCGGGACTTCGACCCACACCGACTACGCCATGCAACTCGCCACCTGGAATGTGAACTCCCTGACCGTGCGCCTGCCCCAGGTGCTCGACTGGCTGCAAGCCCACCCAGTAGACGTATTGGTCTTGCAAGAAACTAAATTGACAGACGACAAGTTTCCCGCAGACGCGTTCCTGGCCGCGGGCTACCAGGCCCAGTGGTTCGGTCAAAAAACCTACAACGGCGTGGCGCTGCTCAGCCGCACACCGGCGACCGAAGTCCTTAAAAACATACCAGACTTTGCCGACGACATGGCCCGTGTCATCGGCGGCACGGTGGCAGGTGTCAGAGTCATTGGCGCCTACTTCCCCAACGGTCAGGCGCCGGGCAGTGACAAATTTGAGTACAAGATGCAGTGGCTCAAAAGCTTGCGCGCCTGGGTAAAAAATGAGTTAGCGCAGCACCCGCAGCTGGTGCTCATGGGTGACTACAACATCACCTTTGACGACGACGACGTTTGGGACCCCGAGGGCATGCGCGAACAGATCCATTGCACCGAAGAAGAGCGCTACCACCTGCGTGCCCTGATTGCCCTGGGGCTGCACGACAGCTACCGACTTTTCGCCCAGGCGCCCAAAAGCTACAGCTGGTGGGACTACCGCGACTTTGCCTTTAGGCGCAACCGCGGCCTGCGCATTGACCATATTTTGATTAGCAATGCGCTCAAGCCGCTGGCGCGCGCCTGCCGCATCGACACCCTGCCTCGCAAGAATGAGCGCCCTAGCGACCATGCGCCGGTGGTGCTGGATATCGACCGGAGCGGCTAAGCGTCCGCGAAGCGCAGCTTACCCAGCGCGTATTGCAATCTTTTTCGCAAATAGAACGATTTTTGCCATGTAAACTGTATAAACAGGTTTAACGAGGTGCAAATATGGTCAGTAGCATGCATTTTGGCGCGGCATGGCGAATATTGCGAAGCGTATTGCTCGCCCTCACGCTGGCCGGCTGTGGCGGCGCAGTCTGGGCGGCCGCAGGCACTATCCAGGTGCTGATTGGCACCGCCCGTATCACCCAGCACACGGGCCAGCAGCGCCCGGCGCTGCGGGGTGACGAGTTGTACGAGGGCGACACGGTGAGCACCGCTGCCAACTCCAACGTACAAATCCGCATGATTGACGACGCCATCATTTGGGTGCGCCCGGGCTCGCAGTTCAAGATTGAGCGCTACCGCTCCGACCGGCACGGCGCGGCCAAGAACGAAGCATCCCTTAATCTGCTGAGCGGCACGATGCGCCAGGTAACGGGCGCAATTGGCAAGGCCTCTCCGGGGGACTACAAGTTAAGCACGCCCAATGCCACCATCGGCATCCGAGGCACCGAATTTGACGCGACCTTTGCCACCGCACTTATCGCCGCCCAACTCAACACACCGCCCGGCACCTACAACCGGGTGTATGTGGGCTCCACCGTGCTAGAAGGCCCCTCCGGACGGGTCGAACTGAACAAGGACGAAGCCGGGTTCATGGGCATGTTGCCCGGCGATCAGCCGCAGGTGCTGCCCCGCATTCCCGCGTTCATGATCGGCAAGCCCGCAGCCGCCGAGCGCGTCGATGCAACCCCGACCAAGCCCCGGTCTTTGCAAATATCGGTGCGCTTTGGCGAGGGGGACGAGGACAAGATGAGTTCAACCAGCAGCCGTGACACCAACACCGAACAGCGCCTGCGCGCTGTAGAGGGCGAGCGTGCAACGCTGGTACTGGCCCAAGGCCCTGCGCCGCGCCAGCCCCCCCGAAGCGGCGCCAAACCGGCCACCCAAAGCGTGGTGGACCTGGTCACCAAAATCAATGGCAACAACGCGCTGGTGCAGTTCATGGCGCAAAACCAGAGCGTTGGTTCCGCCGGCGTTCAGGCAAGCCAGCTTGCCACCAGTTTGAACGTGCCCTTGGGCGTGTGGACTGAGGTCAGCGGTCGCGGCCCCTGGGATGGCACTGGCAACAGCACCCTGTCGTCGAACAGCGCGCGCCCAGACACCAGCCGGGTGTACTTGAAAGTGGACGATCTGAGCCGCTAGGCCACGCACCATGCGCAAACACTGGGGGCGGACACTTGCGGCTTGGGCATTGGTGGGCTTGTTTGCGGGCCACGCCGCCTCGTGGTGGACCCTGCCTTTGCTGCGTCCCCTGGAAGCATTGCTCTACGACCTGCGCGTGAACGCCATCGCGCCACGCAGCGTGGACGACCGCGTGGTAGTGGTCGACATTGACGAAAAAAGCCTGCAAGAAAAAGACCGTGGCGGCGAAGGCCGCTGGCCCTGGCGGCGCGATCGCTTGGCGCAACTCGTGACCGATTTGTTCCAGAACTACGGCGTGTCACTGGTGGCGGTGGACGTCATCTTGTCCGAAAAGGACGAATCCTCGGGCCTGGACATCCTGGAGCAACTCGCACAAGGCGCGCTCAAGGGCGACGCGGCGTTTGCGTCCGAGCTAGCGCGACTGCGCCCTTGCCTGGCGTTTGACCAACTGCTAGGCCAATCCATGCAAGCCGGGCCCGTGATTTTGGGCTACGCCTTTCACAACGGCAAGCCTTCGCAAGGCACAGGTTTGCCTGCGGGCGTCGATGCGGCCGCATGGGGCTTGTCGGGCGCGCGGGCGCAGTCGTTTCCAGGCTACGCGGGGCTGCTGCCCGAGCTACAGGCCCACGCCGCAAGCGCCGGGCACCTCAACCCTTTGCGTGACGACGATGGCGTCACGCGCCGCGTTCCATTGCTGGTGGAGCACTCTGGGCGCTATTACCCGTCGCTCAGCGTGGCGGTGGTGCAGGCGCTGACCGGGTCAGGCCCCTTGGAGGCTGTCACCGCCGACTATGGTCAGGGGGATCGCCGGGTCGAAAAGCTTCTTATCGCTGGGCTGGAAGCTCCGGTGGACGGCGCGCTCAACGCGCTGGTGCCGTTTCGTGGCGCGGCGCACAGCTTTCCTTACGTGTCCGCCGTTGACGTGTTGCAAGGCCGCGTGCCCAAAGACCAACTGGCCGGGCGCATTGTGCTGCTGGGCACCTCCGCTGCTGGCCTGGCCGACCTGGTGACCACACCCACCGGCGTGAGCTATCCCGGCGTGGAGGTGCACGCCAATTTGATCACCGCCTTGCTGGACGAGCGCCTGTTGCAATCCCCGGCCTATACGCAAGGGTTGGAGTTGTTGGGCGTGTTGGCGCTTGGGGCGCTGATGGTGCTGGGGGGCACCTGGCTCAAACCGGCCCGCACCATTGCCTTGTTCGCCACGTCCTTACTGGCCGTCGTGGCACTGGCCATGGGCTTGTTGCACACCCAGCAGCTCATGCTGCCCCTGGCCGCGCCTCTGGCTTGTCTGGTGGCGTGTTTCGCCCTGCAAATGGGCTATGGCTATTTTGTAGAGGCGCGCGGCAAGCGCCTCATATCTGCCCTGTTTGCCCACTATGTGCCGCCCGAACTGGTGGAAAAAATGGCCAAAAACCCCGAGGCCTTCACCATGGCCCCCATCGAGCGGGAGTTGACCGTCTTGTTCGCCGATGCGCGAGGGTTCACGTCGATTTCAGAAAACTTGAGCCCCCAGGCGCTGGCTGAGTTGATCAACGCCTACTTGACTGCTATGAGCGCGGTGGTTCGCGACGGCCACCAAGGCACCCTGGACAAGTACATTGGCGACGCGGTAATGGCCTTTTGGGGCGCGCCCGTACCCAACGCCCGCCACGCCGAGCAGGCGGTGCGCGCAGCCATCGACATGCAGCTTGCCGCCCGGCGGCTGAGTCAGGAATTCCAGGCCAAAGGCTGGCCCGAACTGAACATTGGCATTGGTCTGAATTCGGGTCCCATGCGGGTGGGTGACATGGGCTCCCAAATCCGCCGCGCCTATACCGTGATGGGCGACGCGGTCAACCTGGGTTCACGGCTGGAGGGGCTAACCAAAACCTATGGCGTAGGTGTCTTGATCGGGCAAGACACCCGCGCTCTGCTGCCGGGGTGGAGCTGCCGCGAAGTGGACCGTGTGCGCGTCAAGGGCAAGGACCAGGCGGTCACCATCTTCGAGCCCCTGGGCCCGATTGGCGAGCTCAGTGCGCATACCCATGCTGAAATCGCGCTTTGGGACGAGGCACTTGCCACCTACCGCGCCAAGGAGTGGCCACAAGCGCAAGGCTTGCTTGCACGCCTGCAGGCGGCGCATCCCGAGCGCGCTCTTTACGCACTTTTTGCCCAGCGCGTGTCGGACTACCGGCGCACCCCGCCACCCAGCGACTGGGACGGCGCCACCCGGTTTGACGTGAAATAGCTCGGACCCGGTGCGACATAATTCGCGGCGGCCCATTGCCCCCACAAGGCCAAGCGCCCTCATCAGTTTTTTCAACCTCAAAGTCGGAGCATTCCATGGACATCGCAGGAAAAGTATTCATCGTCACCGGTGGCGCATCAGGTTTGGGTGAGGGCACCGCCCGCATGCTCAGCGCCCATGGCGGCGTGGTGGTGATTGCCGATATGCAAGCCGAAAAGGGCGAGGCCATTGCGGCGGAGATTGGCGGCGCTTTCGTCAAGTGCGACGTCAGCAACGAAGCCGATGGACAGGCCGTCGTCGCCAAGGCGGTGTCTTTGGGCAAGCTCATGGGCCTGGTGAACTGCGCAGGCATTGCGCCGGCTGAGAAAACCGTGGGCAAGCACGGCGCACACAACCTGGGCGTGTTCACCAAGTGCATTACCGTCAACCTGGTGGGCAGCTTCAACATGATTCGCTTAGCCGCCGACGCCATGTGCAAAAACGAGCCCGAAGCCACCGGCGAGCGTGGCGTGATGATTTCCACCGCCTCAGTAGCAGCGTATGACGGCCAGATTGGCCAAGCCGCTTACAGCGCATCCAAGGGCGGCATTGTGGGCATGACCCTGCCGATTGCCCGCGACCTGGCGCGCAACGGCATCCGCAACATGACGATCGCTCCCGGCATTTTTGGCACGCCCATGATGTTTGGCATGCCCCAAGAGGTGCAAGACTCGCTGGCCGCAAGCGTCCCCTTCCCTTCTCGCCTGGGCACGCCGCAAGACTACGCCAAGTTGGCACTGCACATTTTTGAGAACGACATGCTGAACGGCGAAGTGATTCGCCTGGACGGCGCCATTCGTCTGGCACCCCGTTAAACCTAAAATCTGACCGGACTCGCCCTACCCGCCCCACCACCGCGCCGGGGCGGGCGCAACGTTAGGCGCACGGCCTAGCCACCACATTGCATTCAATAGCCAGCGAGAGCTTCATGACCAACCAAGAAATACTGGCCCAGTTTGGCCCCCGTGAATCCATGGAATACGACGTAGTGGTGGTCGGTGGCGGCCCCGGCGGCCTGGCCACCGCCATCCGCGTCAAGCAGCTTGCCGCTGAACGAGGCAAGGACGTGTCCGTGGTGGTGCTGGAGAAAGGCTCCGAGCCGGGCGCGCACATCTTGTCGGGCGCCATCATGGACCCCAAGGCGCTAACCGAGCTGATTCCCGACTGGAAGGCCCGTGGCGCACCGCTGAACCAGCCCGTCACCGACGACGCCTATGTGTTTTTGGGCGAAAAATCGGGCTTTCGGGTGCCCAATATGGTGCTGCCGCCGTTTGCCGACAACCACGGCAATTACATCGTCAGCCTGGGCAATGTCACCAAATGGCTGGCCGAGCAGGCCGAAGCCCTGGGCGTGGAGATATTCCCGGGCTTTACCGGCGCTGAGGTTTTGTACTCCGACGACGGAGCGGTCAAAGGCGTGGCCACTGGCAATATGGGCATTGGCAAAGACGGCGTGCCCATGGACAGTTTTCAGCTGGGCATGGAACTGCTGGGCAAATACACGGTGTTCGCCGAAGGCGCGCGCGGCCACCTGGGCAAGCAGCTGATTGCCAAGTACCAATTGGATGCAGGGCGCGACCCGCAAAGCTTTGGCATTGGCATCAAAGAACTCTGGGAGATCGACCCCAGCCGCCACCAGCCCGGCTTTGTAATGCACACCGCTGGCTGGCCCATGGCCTCAGACACCTATGGCGGCGCCTTTTTGTACCACCTGGAGGGCAACAAAGTCGCGCTCGGCTTTGTCACCGGGCTGGGCTACACCAACCCGTATCTAAGCCCGTTTGAAGAACTGCAGCGCTGGAAAACCCACCCCCGTGTGCGCTATTACTTTGAGAACGACAAGGGCGAAGTCACCGCCAAGCGCCTGTCGTACGGCGCGCGCGCCATCAACGCCAGCGGCCTGAACTCGCTGCCCAAAACCGTGTTCCCTGGCGGTGCCTTGGTGGGCTGTAACGCCGGCTACTTGAACGTGGGCCGCATCAAAGGCAGCCACGCTGCCATCAAGACCGGCATGCTGGCAGGCGAAGCGGCGTTTGACGCCGTGGTGGCCGGCCGCCAGCACGACGAACTGGCCGCTTACCCCGAGGCCTTTGAGAAAAGCTGGCTGCACACCGAGCTCAACAAAGACCGCAACTTCAAAAACTGGTTCAAGTACGGCCTGACGGTCGCCACCATCATGAACAGCTTTGAGCAGTTTGTGTTGCGCGGCCACATTCCCTGGACGCTGCGCCGCGACAAGGCCGACCACCAATACCTCAAGCCCGCCGCCCAGTGCAAACCTATTGATTACCCCAAGCCCGACGGCAAGCTCACCTTTGACCGCTTGAGCAGCGTGTTCATCAGCAACACCAACCACGAAGAGAACCAACCCGCACACCTGACGCTCAAAGACGCGTCGGTGCCCGTGAGCATCAACCTGGCCCGGTACGCGGGACCCGAGGCGCGCTACTGCCCTGCCGGCGTGTACGAATACGTAAAAAACGACGACAACACCGCCCGCCTGCAAATCAATGCCCAAAACTGCGTGCATTGCAAAACCTGCGACATCAAAGACCCGACGCAAAACATCGTCTGGGTCACGCCCGAAGGCGGCGGCGGCCCCAACTACGCAGGAATGTAAGCAGCATGAAGAAGTACAGCGAAGAACACGTTTGGATTTCCCAAGACGAGGGATCCGGCGCCACGGTGGGCATTACGGTGCACGCGCAAGAAGTGCTGGGCGACGTGGTGTTTGTGGAGTTGCCCGCCATAGGCGCGGTGTTTGCCGCAGGCTCCACGGCTGGTGTGGTGGAGTCGGTCAAGGCCGCAGCCGATGTCTATATCCCCGTGGGTGGCACGGTGACCGAGGTGAATGAAGCTTTGCGCGCCGACCCCAGCCTGGCCAATACCGACCCGCTGGGTGCAGGCTGGTTTTTCAAAATCACACTGACCGAGCCCGCAGAGCTGGACGCCTTGATGGACGAACTCGCCTACGCGGGTTTTGCCAACTGAAAGCATCGCACAGCGCTGGTGCGCTGATGAGCCAATGACTGCCGCACCGACTCCCGCAGCACCGCTCAAGGTGTTGAGCCTCATCCCACCGATGACGCAGCTCAACACGCCCTACCCGTCCACCGCCTACCTCACCGGTTTTTTGCGCGCCCAGGGCGAGGACGCGGTTCAGGTAGATCTGGCACTGGCCTTGGTGCTGGCGCTGTTCACGCCGCAGGGCTTGGCGCGGGTGCGGGCGCAAGCCCTGGCCCAGCCTGAAGCGCAGCGCAGCGCCAGCGTGCATGGTTTTTTGGACAACTTTGACCAGTACCACGCCAGCATCGCGCCCACGATTGCCTTTTTGCAGGGCCGTGACTCCACGCTCAGCCACCGCATCGCCGGGCGTGGCTTTTTGCCCGAGGGGCCCCGGTTTGCGGCGCTGGACGTGTATGGCGACGCCGAGGCCGCCGACCCGCTGGCCTGGGCCTTTGGCGCCTTGGGCCAGCAAGACCGCGCCCGACACCTGGCCACCCTGTACCTGAACGACCTGGCCGACGTGCTGCGCGACGCCATCGACAAACGCTTTGAATTTGTGCGCTACGCGGAAAGCCTTGCGGGCAGCCAGGCCAGCTTCGAGCCCTTGACCGCCGCTTTAGCAGCGACTCCCAATCTGATTGACGATGTGCTGCGCGACCTCACCTTGGCCGCGATGGCGCAGCACCAGCCGCAACTGGTGCTCTTGTCCGTGCCTTTTCCGGGCGCGGTGTACGCGGCGCTACGCATTGCGCAAACCATCAAGGCACATTTCCCGCAAGTCCAAATTGCCCTGGGCGGCGGCTATGTGAACACCGAGCTGCGCGAGATGACCGAGCCGCGCATGTTTGACTATGTGGACTTTGTAACGCTTGACGCTGGCGAGCGCCCGCTGCTGGCGCTGCTGGAGCACCTGCGCGGCAAACGGTCGGTGAGCCGCCTGGTACGCACCTTTGTGCGGGACGCGGCCAGCGCGCAAGTGAAATACCTGAACTGGGCCGAGCCCGACGTGCCTTTCGAGGACGTGGGCACGCCCACCTGGGACGGGCTGGCGCTGGACAAGTACCTGTCCTTGCTCGACATGCTCAACCCCATGCACCGCCTGTGGAGCGACGGGCGCTGGAACAAGCTCACCGTGGCCCAGGGCTGTTACTGGAAGAAATGCAGTTTTTGCGACGTGAGCCTGGACTACATCTCGCGCTACGAGACGGCCTCGGCGGCCACGCTGGTGGACCGCATCGAGGCCATAGTCGCCGAGACCGGGCAAACCGGTTTTCACTTTGTAGACGAGGCCGCGCCCCCCAAAATGCTCAAGGCCCTGGCGCAAGAGCTGTTGCGGCGCAAGGTGCAAATTTCTTGGTGGGGCAATATCCGCTTCGAGAAAACTTTCACGCCCGAGCTGGCCGAGCTGCTGGCGCAAAGCGGCTGCATCGCCATGTCGGGCGGGCTGGAAGTGGCCTCGGATCGCTTGCTGGACTTGATGAAAAAAGGGGTGTCCGTGGCCCAGGTGGCGCGGGTGACCAAGGGCTTCTCGGACGCCGGTATCTTGGTCCACGCTTATCTGATGTACGGCTTTCCCAGCCAAACCGTGCAAGACACGGTGGACGCGCTGGAATATGTGCGCCAGTTGTTTGAGGCGGGTTGCATCCAAAGCGGTTTCTTCCACCGCTTCACTTGCACCGTGCACTCACCCGTGGGCAAAGACCCGGCGGCTTACGGCATTACCCTGGACACCTTGCCCGCCGTGAGCTTTGCCAAGAACGACATCGGCTTTCACGACCCCAGCGGCGTGGACCACGACTTGCTGGGCCGGGGCCTGAAAAAAGCGATTTACAACTTCATGCACGGCCTGGCGCTGGAAAACGATGTGCGCAGCTGGTTTGACCTGCCGCAAGGCGCGTGCCCCAAGCCCAAGGTGGGGCGCAAGCGCATTGCCCAGGCGCTGGCTGAACGGGTGGCTTGACGCCGCAGGGGTAGACTAAACCAGCAAAGCGCGCCGCGCCGACCACTGGCACGTCAACCCGAACACTTCAACAACGTAGAAAGAGGACCAGACCATGCGTGCAAAAGCCATGAAACACAGCGCCAGTATTTGGGACGGAGAGGTGGGCGCGTCCCACTGCATCGACGTAGTGCATTGGGAAGGCGACATCACGCCCGAAGAACTGGCGCAGGTGGCCAGCCAAATGGCGCCCAACTGGCAGATGGTGGACTTGCAGCTGGACCCAGCCCACCCCCTGCACGGCAACGCCTACCAGCTGCGCCGCCTGAGCGACGACGAATACGAGGAAGCCGAATTGGTCAAACGCCGGGCCGCCTTTGCCGCCAAACATGCGGGCAAGCGGGTGTGGGTGCACGGATACCACATTGAGGTGCGCCCCGGCGAGCACACCGACCAGCCATTTTTTTACGACACCATGTTCAGCACGGTGCTGACCACCTTGGACGACATCGAAGCCCTGTGCGACCAGCACTACGGCGCAGGCGTTTGGGACGAGTACAGCATCTACCTGGACGACAAGCTGCCCAAGCCACTGGCGATGAACTTTTAGGAACTTCTAGTTTGTATCCCGCGCCCGGTGCGCGGGTTGGCGGGTGGCCCACCAGCTCATGGCCATGGCCGCCAGCAAGCCCGCCAGGCCGAACCAGTGCAGCGCATCCATATTGCCGTGCGCAATCAGCCAGCCGCCGCCCCCTGCCCCCAGGGCTTGACCGGCGTACATGGCCGCGCTGTTGAGCGCAATCGAACCCGATGCCAACAAGGGCGCAATGCCCACCAGGCGCGCTTGCTGGGCTGAATTGGAGGCAAAACAGCCTAAGCCCCAGGGCACACAAACCAGCGCGGCCAGCGCCAAGCTGGTGGTCAGGGGCCAGAGCAGCAGGCTCACCGCCATGCTGGCCACCGCCCACATCACCGCGCGCGGCGCGCCTATGCGGTCAATATGGCGCGACATCAACAGGTTGCCCACCAAGCCGCAGGCGCCAAAGCAGGCGAACAAAAGGCTCAACTCGGTCGCCGATGCCTGCAAGTGGACTTTGAAATACGGCGCGAAATACGAAAAAAGCACGAACTGGCCGGCCGAATACAAGAGCGTCACCGCCACGCACAGCATGAGCGCGCGCGACTGCAAAGTCTCGCCCCAGGCCGCGCGGGAAAAGGCCGGGGGCCGCACCCCATTGGGCAGGCTGCGCCACACCCAGGCCGCGCTGAGCACACTCAAAAAAGCCACAAACCCAAACGCACTGCGCCAGCCCAGAGTGCCACCAATCCAGGCGCCCAGCGGCATGCCCACCACCGAGGCCACCGACCAGCCCAGAAACACAAAGGTAATCGCCCGTCCGCGCTGCGCGGGCGTTACCAGCAAGCCAATGCAAGCCGCAGCCTGTGGCGTGAATATGGCAGGCGACACCACCGCCAGCACGCGCAGCACCATCAGCGTGCCAAAGTCCGGCGCCAGCGCACCCAAGCCCAAAAACACCGCGTACCACAGCATGGACAGCGCGAGCAAGCGCCGGCGGTCCCAACCGGCCACCACGCTGGCCAGCAGCGGCGCGCCCAGGCACATTACCACCGCCGCAGCCGTAATCAACTGCCCCGCCACGGCCACCGATACCGCCAGCGAACTGCCAATATCGTTCAGCGTGCCCGGCACCACCATGACGCCGGTGCCGATGACAAAGTTGCCAAACAACAAGGGCCACAAGACGCGGGGCAAGGGATCGGAGGGGACGGACGGCGTGTTGGAGGACATGGTGGGATGGCTTGCTGGGGGAGGCGCAGCTTCGTCCACCGGATGGTGGCGCCTGCGGTGGCGTTGGCTGACTGCCTGTGCTGTTTCATTCTCACCGTGGCTAGGTCCGCAGCCTGTGCCGGGCAGGACAGTACCGGTATGGGCGCAGCTGACTCTTAGGCCTTCGCCAAGTGCGTAGAAAGTTGGGTAGCAAGCTGGACCGGGTCGGTCAGGTGCAGGGTCTGCCAGCCCCGCGCGGTGGCTTGGGCCAAGTTGGGCGCATGGTCGTCAATGAACAGCGTGCTGCCTGCTTGCAGGCCGTAGCGCTGCGCCAGCAGTGCGTAAATGGGCGCGTGGGGCTTGGTCAGCAACACGTCGGCAGAAAAAATGCCGCCATCAAACCAAGCGATAAACGCATGGCGCTGCTCTAGCGCGCGTGCAAAGGGTGCGGGCATATTGGACAGGTAGAGCAGCCGAATGCCCTCCCCGGTTTGGCGCCGCTCGCGCAAGGATTCCAGCAGCGCCACCGTGCTGGCGATGGGCTGCAACTGCTCACCAATGGGTGCCAATAGGGCGTGGATGGTCGGCTGGGCAATTGCCAGGCGCTGCGCCGTTTGCTCCACCACCTTGGGCAAGCTGCGCTCGCCCCGGTCAAAGGCCAGCCAGTCGCCATGCGAAAAAATCGCCCTGCCCAGCGCCTCTGGGCTCTCAAAGCCCTGCCAGTCGCCGCCAAAGTGCGAGCGCACTATCGCCGCCGGGTTCCAGTCAAAGACGACGCCGCCAAAGTCAAACACAAAGTCCCGAATGATCACCCTATGCGCTCCCCGATGCACTGTTCCATTTCACATTCATGCCAGGCTACCAAGGGATGGACGTGCCACGGTAGTCCACAAACTGCGCCCGCCCCGTGGGTTGGAGAGACTGCAGCACCTGCAACAGCTGCGCTGCCGACGCCTCGGGGGCCATGGCGTCGCTGGGCGCCACAAAAGGGCGGCTGAGTTTGGAGCGGACCGTGCCCGGTTGCAGCGCGGCAAACACCGCCAGCGGGCGGCGGCGGCTGGCTTCGATGGCAGCGCTTTGCAGCAGCATATTGCGCGCGGCCTTGGCCGCCCGGTAGCCGTACCAGCCACCTTTGCGGTTGTCCTCAATGCTGCCCACGCGCGCCGACAGCGTGGCGTAGACCGTGGGCGCATCGCTGGCCAGCAAGGGAATGAAATGCTTCATGAGCAGCGCCGGGCCAATGGCGTTGGTCAGCATGGAACGCATCAAGCCCTGGGCGCTGATCGCGTCGAGCCGCTTCTCTGGCCCCACACCGTCGATTTCCAGCGCGCCAGTAGCATCTATCAGCAAGTGCACCGCCCCACCCCGCCCCACTTGGTCGGCGCAGTGCGCAATGCTGGCCTCGTCTTCCAGGTCAAAGGCGGGCGAACTGCTGCGCGACAGGGCCAGCACCTCGGAAACTCGGGGATCGCCCCCCAAAGCGTCTACAAAAGCGCCACCTAGGGCGCCGCTCGCACCCAGCACCACGGTGCGCAGGCCCGTGGCAGGCGCCGGGCTCACCATTTAGGCCGCGCCTGCGGCTATTCTGCGCAGCGCCTGCTCAAACACCTCCACCGGCTGTCCGCCCGAAATCAGGTGTTTGTCGTTGATGATGATGGCAGGCACCGAGCGGATGCCCGCTCGCTGGTAATACTGCTCTACCGCGCGCACCTCGTCGCTATAGCTGTCGCTGTCCAAAATGGCTTGCGCCTGCACCACGTCCAGGCCGGCCGTACGCACGGCTGCCAGCAGCACCTCGTGCGACTCGATGCATTCGGCGCGGCCTTGGTAGGCCTCTAGCAGCGCTTTTTTCAGGGCGTATTGCGGGCCGTCCACACCCGCCATACCCGCCCAATGCAGCAAACGGTGCGCGTCAAAGGTGTTGTACACCCGGCCCCGGCCACCGGCATTGAAGGTGAAACCCACCTCGGCACCGCGTTGGCGAATGGTCTCGCGCATTTGCGCCTGCTGCTCGGGGGTGGATCCGTATTTTTCGGTAATGTGCTCGCCCAAGTCCTGGCCCCCGGCGGGCATGTGGGGGTTGAGCTCGAAGGGCTGGAAGTGCAGCTCTGCGGACACATCGGGCGCCAAACGCTTGAGCGCGCCTTCCAGGGCGCCCAAGCCCACCGCGCACCAGGGGCAGGCTATGTCAGAGACGAAATCGATTTTGAGGGTGGTGGTCATGGAGAGCTTCTTTAAGACGATGAAAGTGCGGGCCTTGTGGCAGGCCCGCCGGTAAACAAGGGCTGTTACAGGCCTGCAAGGCCCGCAATGGCCAGCGCGTAGCCCTGCACGCCAAACCCCGCCATCACCGCCCGTGCGGCGGGCGAAATACAGGAATGGTGGCGAAACGCCTCGCGGGCGTGCACATTGCTGATGTGCAACTCAATCAGCGCAATACCCGTGCCCTTGATGGCGTCGTGCAGCGCCACGCTGGTGTGGGTGTAGGCGCCGGCATTGAGCACCACGCCGGCCAATTCGCCAGCGGCGTGCAAGCGTCCAGCCTCGTGCAGCCAGTCGACCAAAACGCCTTCATGGTTGCTTTGGCGAAAGTCGAGCGCAAAACCGTGGGTGGCGCAGGCCTGCTGGCACAGCGCCTGCACATCGGCCAGCGTTTGGCTGCCGTACACCGCAGGCTCGCGCGTGCCCAGCAGGTTGAGGTTGGGACCGTTGAGTACCAGGGCAGTTTTCATGCGGGCTCCAATTGGGGGCGCGGGGTTAGAAATAGTGCGCGCGGCGTTAAACCGCCGGCGCCTGGGCCGCGATGGGCGCAAGCGCGGTGCGCACATCGCCGCACTGGGCGCGGTGACGCAGGGCGTGGTCCATGACCACAAGCGCCAGCATGGCCTCGGCAATCGGTGTGGCGCGAATGCCCACACACGGGTCGTGGCGGCCCTTGGTCACTACCTCAGAAGCCTGGCCCTGGACGTCAATCGAGGCGCGCGGCGTGATGATGGAACTGGTGGGCTTGATCGCAATGCTCACCTCCAGGTCCTGCCCGGTAGTGATGCCGCCCAACACGCCGCCCGCGTTGTTGCTGACAAAGCCCTGGGGCGAGAGCGAATCGCCGTGCGTGGTGCCGCGCTGCGCCACGCTGGCAAAACCGGCGCCAATTTCCACGCCCTTGACGGCGTTGATACCCATCATGGCGTAGGCGATGTCGGCGTCCATCTTGTCAAACAGCGGTTCGCCCAGCCCCACCGGTACGTTCGATGCCGAGACCCTGATGCGTGCGCCGCACGAGTCGCCCGCCTTGCGCAGCGCGTCCATATAGTCTTCTAAAGCTTGCACATCGGCCACGGGGGCAAAAAACGGGTTGTTCGGCACGTGGCTCCAGTCCTCAAAGCCAATCGGCATCTCGCCAATTTGCGTCATGCAGCCGCGAAATTCGGTGCCGTATTGCGCTTTGAGCCATTTTTTGGCCACCGCACCTGCAGCCACCATGGGCGCGGTCAGGCGGGCTGAGGAGCGCCCGCCGCCGCGCGGATCGCGAATGCCGTATTTATGGAAATAGCTGTAATCGGCGTGGCCGGGGCGGAAGGTTTCCAGAATATTGCCGTAGTCCTTGCTGCGCTGGTCGGTGTTTTGAATCAAAAGCGCAATCGGCGTGCCGGTGGTTTTGCCCTGGTAGACGCCGCTCAAAATCTGCACCGCGTCGGGCTCGTTGCGCTGGGTCACAAAGCGGCTGGTGCCGGGGCGGCGGCGGTCCAGGTCGTGCTGGATATCGGCCTCGCACAAGTCCATGCCCGGCGGGCATCCGTCAATCACGCAGCCAATGGCCGGGCCGTGGGATTCACCAAAGTTGGTGACAGCGAATAGGGTGCCGAAGGTGTTGCCGCTCATGCGGTGCATTATCCCCGAGCAACCAATCGCTTTTGGTGGGGAGGCATCAGTACCTTGCCGGAAACAATTGGCGCGAAGGAACACCAAGCCAGATCGAAAATTCGGTAGTTTTAAGCAATTGGTACCGCCACGGGCAGCTTGATACGCGCTTTAACTTCCTGATAAATCGGAATGTCTTCCCTCACTTCCAAAGTTACGGCAAGTCCATAAGGAATCGACACATCCAAGCTTTCGGTTGCATCCTTTTTGCAGGCGACCCTGATTTTGAGCATGTCACCGTCTTGGTATGCCGAAATGTCTTGGGAACCTTCGAAAACCTCGTGCTGCACAGTGCCGCGCCGGACTTGGTTGAAATCGCCGTCGATACGATCCAGTTTCAGAGGCATATCCGACCATTTAAGCCCGCCCGGCTCGAAATGCAATTTGGCCTCTCGAAGATTGCGATGATCAGGGTTGATGGGTGAAAACCATGCAAGCGTGACGACTAGGCAGCGCCAAAGGCGCTGCTCCGCCAACGAAGGCGGGAAAGGAAAATCGTACTCATGGACTTCGTCGGCTTTGATCTCGCCGCAGCCCAATACCGTCGCTCGCTGTTCGGTGCAAGCCAAAACACGCTCCACATCTACCGCTCCATATCCCAAATACCTGGATAAAACCGATTTTTTAGCACCAGACTGGAGTGACGCAGCCCACTCTTGTTTTGCTGATTCCTGCTGGCGCGCGCCATGTACCAAAAGCGTTTTCATGAGAACCGACATCAACTCGCCCGGAATCGCGGCGTTGTCCTGCTCCTGACGTAACTCTTCCAGCATATCGTGTATCCGGACTGCCGCGCGGGTGGCCAAGGCGGTCGCGTTGCTGGTGCCACGGGTAAAGAGCTCACGGTCGAGTTGCCCTAGCGACTTGCTGTCTGCCGCAGTTTTTTGACCTGGACCAAAATTTAGGTTCTGATCCACTCGATATTTATTGCCTCCACCGCCTACATAGAGTTGTCGACCACCGGGGAAAAACACTTCCGGCTTGACGGATCGTCGAAATCCATGCCCCAACCGACCGGCAGGGCTTAATTGCGTTTGCGTGGGAAGAATATCTACTCGTATGCCCATGTAATGCTCTACTCCTGAATCATCACTGTGCGTAGCACCCACGGTAATAGCGTTGATTGACTCCGACGGTGATAAAAGCCGACGTGACGCGAGTGTTTTTTCGATAGCTGTCAAAGTCGTTTTGACCTTGGCGGTGTCATCCTGTAACTCAAATTGTCTATGCGAGATTCCTACATCTATATCGTCGCCAACGTTGCCAGCACTTACGCAAAACAACAACCGGTATTCATACGATAACCAGTCCAAAAGCCGGGCCCAAGAACTCGGCGTTTGAACAAATGGCCTGGCTGGATCGCCAATCGACAAATTAATCACTTTGATCGCAGGGGCCTGTGCCGCAAGTTCACTCCCATTTCCGATTAGCATACGGCGCACAGCGATATGAACGCGATCCTCAAAAAAAGTGTCCTCTGGCATGTGCTCGCAGTTCCGGTTTTGCGGGTCAGGCTGCATTACCGGAATGCAGTACAGCGAACGTTTAAGTGGAAAGTGATTTCCACCACTGCGGTCACCATGAATAATCAATGAAGCCATGGCTGTGCCATGTCGGCGCTCCCCTTGCTCATAGGTGTCAGACAAATCAAACGCATCGTCAACGGCAACCCGACCACGAAGCGCATCGTGCAAATCAAGCGGCACGCCATCCAACAATGCGGCAACTGGGGCCAGCTGAGCCTCACCGACTTCAAACACGCCAGGGTCACCCGCAGCATCGGCCGAAAGCGCTAGAGCTTGCCCTGTCGGGCGCACGTACATCAGATCAGCAAATTGAAGCAAATTAATCCCTGCAGCTGACTCGTCATTGTCAATCGCATCCAGCAATCGACGGACAGACTGGGCGGGCAGTTCGGCCTTTATCGCGTGGAACCTAATTTGCTCCAGTTCAAACAAACCCGATATGGTTTGGCCACCCAATTCCTGCAAAAGCTGCTTAACCATGACCTCTGTACTACGTCTGCGATCAGGGTTCTTCCGAAAGAAAAACTCGATCTGGAAACGTTCCATGCGCTCTTGATCGATTGGATCTCGTAAATCGCTCCAACGCTCCTGCATACCGGTTTCGACCAATATTTCCTGCAATCCCCAGCGGCGAATGACCCTCAATTGAGCAAAAACGTGTTTCCACGGCGCTTTCCCCTTCGGGAGGATTTGATTGTTCTTCCATAATGCCCAAAGGCTGAGCAACTCCTGTATTGCTCGTTGGTTAGCCACCGATAGAAACAATCTTCCCGAATAGTTGCTTCCAGTTGGTTCGCCTTCGTTATTGCGAGCGCCAAAATCGTCATCGGGATCAATGTCTAGCTGATCCTGCTCGCCAAGCCATTCCAGGCCAGCTTTCTCAATTGCCACTTTGAAATTATCGACCTGCCCCGCAATTTCGATCACCAATACCGTCTCGGGTTCTAAACCAGTAAATGAATCTGAAAGTTTCGCGCGATAGCGATCCCAAGAAGCGGTCAACGAGTCAAGTTGAGCGTTAACACGTTCAATCTGTCGCTCTCGACCTGGGATTCGTAGTGCAGTCGGGCGGAATGGCCTACCAGCCGCAGGCTGAACATCTCGCTTTTGAGGAAAAACCAAAAGAGGCAATTGATTTGCCATTTATTACTCCCTGATTGTGGTCAGCGCCCTATAGACGCTTGGCTTACTCCATCGGCACAGGTCGCAGCCTGGCGCGCCATTGCTCTAGTTTTAATTTGGTGACGGCCTTTGCATCGTTGGTTTTTTGATCTAGTACTGCGCGACGTACCACGGCAAGGCAAAACTCTTCCACCTCAGAAAAGTTAGTGCCATGCAGGTGATTTGCCAACGTTTCGCTGGCAAATCCGAAATTAACTTTGCAACGCGCTGCAATTCCATCGATAAAAGCAGTAAGTTGAGCGCGCGTTGGCTCGGGAAGTTCCAAACGAAGCTGAAAACGACGCCAAACCGCCCGATCGAGTAACTCCGGGTGATTGCTGGCAGCCACGACTACAACGTGGTCTGGCAAATCATCCAGCTGCAATAGTAAGGAGCTAACAACCCGCTTAATTTCACCCGTTTCGTGGGTGTCGCCCCGTTCTTTGCCCAAGGTGTCAAACTCATCGAAAAAAAGTACGCACCGCTGGGTTTTGGCGTACTCAATCAGATTTTTTAATCGCGAGGACGTTTCACCCAAGTAGCTGCCAATTAGATTTTCATAACGAACCACCAATAGAGGCATCATTAATTCATATGCGAGCGCTTCGGCTAACGTGGTCTTACCATTGCCGGGCGGGCCCGCCAATAGCACGGAGTGCCGAGGCTTCAGGTTATAGGCGTGGAGCAATTCCGCCCGGTGCTGTTCTTCCACCAGTTCGCGTACCTGGGCGTGAATCGTCGGCGCGATTACCAAACTCGCAAGACCACGCTCTGGCTGAATTTCGTGGAAAAGGTCTTTTTGCATCGTTGCACCTGGGCGTATCGGCGCGACCACATGGGGTCGTGTGGACGAAAAGGCGGATGGCGCCATGGATTTGGTCAAACGGTCAGCCAATATCCTGTGCCCTTTTGAACGCTCTTCAACGATGAGCGACTCTGCGGCTTTGCGAAACGTCAACTGATCACCGTTACTTGCTGCCTTAATGAGGTTGACCAGTGTGTCAGCCTGTGCCATTTGACTATCCCCTTTAGGTTTTCTCTTCCTCGTCCTGCCCAGGCCAGTCGCGGATATAGGCCTTGAGCATCTTGTTCTCGAAGTTTTGACTGTCCACCACGGCCTTGGCCACGTCGTAAAAGCTGATCACGCCCATGAGCATGCGCTTGTCCATTACGGGCATGTAGCGGGCGTGGCGGTCTAGCATCATGCGGCGCACTTCGTCCATGTCGGTTTCCATGGTGCAGGTCAGCGGGGCGTCGTCCATGGCGGTGCGCACCAGCGTTGTTCCCAGGCCGCCGCCGTTCTTCACCACTGCTTGAATGACTTCACGGAAGGTGAGCATGCCGACCAGGTCGCCGTGCTCCATCACCACCAGCGAACCAATGTCGCGCTCCGCCATGAGTTGGGCGGCGCCAGAGAGCGGCTCGTCGGGATGGGCAGTAAATAGGGTTCCGCCTTTGACGCGCAGGATATCGCTGACTTTCATGGTGTTTCCTCTTTGGGGCATGGCGGCTGGACGTGCGCCGGGGACAAAGTGGCTTTGAATATAGCCCACAATGGCGCGCGCACTATGTCCTACATCTTCGGAGAATTCACCCATGACCGGCTACGCTGACCCCGGATTCGACACCCTGGCCCTGCACGCGGGCGCCACGCCGGATGCCACAGGCGCCCGCGCGGTGCCCATCCACCTGACGACCTCGTTTGTGTTCGAGTCCAGCGACCAAGCCGCTTCACTTTTCAACCTGGAGCGCGCAGGCCACGTCTACAGCCGCATCAGCAACCCCACCAACGCGGTGCTGGAGCAGCGCGTGTCGGCCCTAGTGTCTAATTGCATTTATTGACGATAGTATTATGATACCCCTATGTTCAGTCATAGGAGAATGCGATGGCACGAGTTGCTGTGGCACTGTCGTGTACGGCGGATGTAATGGCCGAACTTGA
>CANEVH010000057.1 GCA_947442105.1 Comamonadaceae bacterium
CACGATGCTGGAGTTTGAGGGCAAGAGCTACAGGCTCAAGGAGGCCGCAGCACGCATTGCCATCAACGCCGAACCGTCATAATCTGTAAGTGCTGCCTGGGGGAATTTGGGGTGGCCACGGGTGGGGGAATTTGAAGTGGCCGTCAGGGTGGCGACTACAGTGCGTGCATCGAATAGGCTCGCGCAGATGGGCAAAGCATCCGAACCTAAAGGGAGTTTGCCCCACACCGAAGTTGGGCTCTCAGCCCAGCCTTTAACGGTCAGTCAGCGCTTGCCACCTTGTCCAATAACCTGGCTTTTTGTGCTTTTGTGGTGCGGTTTTTTGGCGCTGTAGGATTGGCAAGGGTGCGACACACATCGGAAATAGTTTGTTCATCTGCTGGTGCTCGCAGCAACGGACTTATTCAAGGAGACTTTATGCGCTGGATTGCATTTTTTTCAGACACACCCGACATGATGGACATTCGAAAAGAGCGACAAGATTTGCATTTCGAATACCTCAAGAAACATGAGTCCGAAATTCTCATTGCGGGTGGTTGCCGAGAGGTGCCAGGCGGTACTTTTGTCGGCGGGCTGTGGGTTTTGGAGGTTGCCTCCAAAGAACGCGCTGTCGAGTTGATCGAAAACGACCCCTATTTCGTACCGCGCTGCCGCAGCTACCAGTTGCTTGTTTGGGGCAAGGCCTTCGCCGAGAAGCCTGTCGTTTTGTGATGTGCCACGGCACTACTGCGGCGCGCATGCGCGCGCCATTCGGTTGCTGTCAGCCGTGCAACAACGGCCTGCGGCGACGGTAGCCTCCACTTTGGACGCATTTATGTTGATCGCCTGCCCGGCCTGTTCCGCCATGACCATTTCATGCCTGGCAATTGCACGATCTGCCATTGGATTCGGGCCGAATCCAAGGTGCCCCAGTTGCCATGGCGCATGGACTGTTGGTGCTGTATGGCAAGGGAATCTTGTTTGCGCTACTGGGCTAGCCTTTCTCGTGGCCGCAGCATTCAGCGTAAAAGAGAAAAGCTATTTCCCCTACTTTCTTCTTCCCGCCACCGTGGCGGTTGGTTTCTTTCTCGCCTGTCGGTACGCACGCCCGAGAACGATTCAGCCAAAGCCAAAATTGCTGCATGTTTTTTACTATGTGGCGCTAGCGCTTTTGATCGTCTTGCTGATCAGTATCGATAAGCGATGAACTCGCTCGCGTGTACCAAATGGTTTTTTAGCAACCACCTCCGCTGGACTGGATCATGTGTTGTCCCTTGCCCATGTCGCACCACCGTCTTCAATGAATCGCTGGTTGAGTGGCATCCCGCGGGCTCATCTTTGTAGGGCTCGTCTACCTGAACGGCGCGTTTTTCAGCGCATGGATGTCTGGTGGCCCGCCGAACCCGTATCGATTGGGTTGGGAGCGCCGCGCCATCGGCCAACTCGTCTTCTCAGTGGCCGCATTCGTACTCGCCGCAGGTTCATACAAGGTCATCGTGGCGCTTCGAAATGGGCGGCGCATAGCGGCATTGTTAGCCTCTCGCGGTAAATTTGTAAAACATGTTTGACATTTTTTGCCTAAAGTCGCTTAATCCGCGAGATGAATGTTGCAGAAATTGGTCGTCTGGTGCGTGCGCGTCGCATCGCACTCGGGCTATCGCAGGCGCGGCTCGCCTCGCTGAGCGGTTTGTCGCGCGCCACTGTCAATCAACTGGAAACCGGCGCACTGGTGGATTTGGGGGTGGCCAAGCTGATCGCGCTGCTCAAGCTGCTGGGGCTCGCTTTTTTCGCCGATGCATCCAAAACGCGCCAGCGTGCACTGCAATCTGTCAGCCAGACGGCCAGTGTCAGCTACAAGTTGGCACTTGACCCCACCGCCTTGGCTGCGGCCTTGGTAGATGGCGAGCTGCCACCAAGCATCACGCCGCACATTGCCACGCTGCTTGACGAGGCGCCGTTGGCACTGATTGTTGCCGCCGTAGAAGAAGTGGCCGTGGCTAGCAGCCAGTCGCCCAAACTAATTTGGAAGCATCTTTTGCAGTGGGCGCATGATTTGAAGTCCCCGCGCGAGGTGTGGTTGTGATGGGACCGAAGCCTCAAACGCCGGATTCGCTGCCCGCCGGTGTATGGCGCGAATTGCTGCAACATGCATTTGCGTTGGTTGACGAGATTGCTGCCCATGGCATCGCCGACCCTTTCTGGACCTTTGGGGGCGGCACGGTGCTGATGCTGCGCTATGGGCACCGCCTGAGCAAAGATATCGATATTTTTGTACCCGACCCGCAGTACCTCGGGTTTGTGTCACCACGCCTGAGTGATGTGGCCGAGGGTGTTTCAGACCAGTATGTAGAAGGGCCTGGCTACATCAAGCTGCTGCGACCTGAGGGGGAAATTGACTTTGTAGCCTCTCCCAACCTGAGCGACTATCCCTTCGAAGTCTGGAACCTTTTGGGTCGCCAGGTTCGGGTGGAAACCGCAGCCGAGATTGTGGCCAAAAAGCTCTGGCATCGCGGCGACCGCGCAAGCGCTCGCGACTTGTTCGATCTGGCACTGGTGGTAGAGCGCGAGCCTGTAGCACTTGCGCGGGCTGCTCCCTACCTTCTGCGCCACCGCGCTGAGTTTCTCCAGCAGGTGGATCAACGCCAAGCGGTGCTAAAAGTCCAGTTTGAAGCGATTGACCGGCTCGACTTCGCGTTGACTTATGCGCAGGCCGCCGCGGTAGCCTCTACGTTTTTGATGTCGCTTTGAGAGGACTTGTCCCATGCGCGCACAACTGACTTTCAATGACTCGAAAACTGACAACAGATCAGGCCAGACATATCTCCAACGCGGCGAATGATCCCAAATGCACCAAGTCGCCAAAAATATCACCCTAAACACAAGCCAATCGCTGCGCTTGCAGCCGGAGTTACGTATCAACCGAAGTGAGGTCCTTACCCATCGCAACCCAGCAAGGAATGACGTGGTTTTGTCGCCCACGCCCAGGGACTGGCAAGGTTTGCTGGACTCAGTGGCGCTCAACAAGGACGATGAGCTGTGGTTTGAGCGCCGCCAGAGCCATGTGCGGCGTGATACAAGGAACCAGACATGACCACCCCACCCGTAGCGGCCCAACTCGCCCACATCGAAGCCGCCCTGCGCCCCTTGGCCGACGGTGCGCAAGCGGTGCCCATGCGCGCCTACATGCTGGACCAGTTTGCGTTTTTGGGCATACGCGCCACACCGCGCCGCGAGGCTTTGCGCGGCTTGCCGAAGTTGAGCCAATGGGGTGCGCCTGCGCTGCTGGCGCTGGTTGAGAAGCTTTGGGATTTGCCGGAGCGCGAATTTCAGTACGTGGCGGTGGACCTGCTGGCCAAGCACCACCGGCAACTGGGGCCGCAGAGCGTGGAACATCTGCTGCAACTGGTGCAACGCAAACCGTGGTGGGACACGGTGGACGGTCTGGCCGGGGTGGTAGGCGACATATTGCTACGCGCACGCCCGAGCCAGCCGGACGTACAGCGCGCCATGGATGCGTGCTTGCGCCACCCCAGCCTGTGGGTGCGCCGGGTGGCCATGCTGCACCAGCTGGGCTGGAGGGCGCACACTGACGAAGCGCGGCTGCTGCACTATGCGCTGTCGCTGGCCAGCGAGAGCGACTTTTTCATCCGCAAAGCCATTGGCTGGGCGCTGCGCGACCATGCCCGCACCCGGCCCGAGGCGGTGCGCGCCTTTTTGGCGCAGCATGCAGATCGGCTCTCGGGCCTGACGCGGCGCGAGGCGGGCAAGCACATGGGCTGATTCCTTGCACAGGCCCAAGGCCGCTTTGGGGCCTGTGTCTTCGCGACCAGGGTTTTCATGTTGCTCTTCCTACACAAAAGTGTCATGATTTCGCATTAACTTGCACTTCGCTTTTTCGTCTTTACCCGCCCAACTGGAAATCAATATGAACTTCAAACCTACCGTGTTCGCTGTCGCCGGTCTGTGTCTTGGCCTGGCGTCCACCGCTTTTGCCCAGGAAAAAACCTTCCGCTTGCTCACCTGGGCCGACTATGCGCCCGCGGCCATCGTCGAGCAGTTTGAAAAGGAATCTGGCTACAAGGTTGAAGTCACCTTGTCCAACAACGAGGAAATGATCTCTAAGTTGCGCGCCACCGGCGGTGCTGGCTTTGACCTGGCCCAGCCCTCGCAAGACCGCATTACCGGACCGCAAAAAGAGTTTGGCATTTACAAGCCCATGGACCTGAGCAAAATCAAATCTGAGCTGTTCATCCCCTCCATGCTGGACGCCACTAAAAAGAACACCACGCAAGACGGCAAGGTCTACGGCATGCCCCACATCTGGGGCACCGAAGGCCTGGTGGTCAACACCAAGCTGACCAAAATGTCCGACTACACCGACCTGTGCCGCGCCGACGTCAAGGGCAAAGTGTCTATGCGCTTGAAGCGCCCCACGCTGATCTCGTTTGCCTTTGCCGCTGGCAAAGACCCGTTTGCCCTGTACAACGACCCCAAGGCCTACACCGCCTTGATGGAAGAAGTGGGCAAAACGCTGATTGCCTGCAAGCCCAACGTCAAGTTCTACTGGGACAACAAAGACCAGTTGCTCAACGGCATGCGCACCAACGAGATCGTTGCCGCCCAAATGTGGGACACCGGCGGCTGGAAGCTCAATGGCGAGATCGCCGACGTTCAGTACATCGCGCCCAAGTCGGGAGCCACCGGCTGGATCGACACTTTTGCCATTCCTGCCAAAGGCAAGAACGACGCAGCCGCTTACGCCTGGATCAACTTCAATATGCGTCCCGAAATCGCTGCCAAGGTGGCAGGCTCGGCTGGCAACTTCACTGCCTCTAAGGGCGCCGATGACCTGACCTCGGGCAAGCTCAAAGAGCAGTTCAAGGCCAGCTTCCCCGAAGCCGCCATCAAGAACATCAAGTGGTACCCCGCGGTTCCTGCGGGCCTGGAAGAAATCGAAGGCCGCATTTTGGACCGCGTGAAAGCGGCGCAGTAAGGCAAACCTGGGGCGCACGCCAGCTGGCAGGTTTTTAACGCTTTGCCATAGACTGCGCCGCTGATGGCCCCGCCCGCCCGCAAGGGCGCAGCGGGGTTTTTTTATTGCGAATGTCTGGAGCCACGCCATGAACGACGAAGAAAAATACATCGCCCGCACCGAGCGGATGCTCACCCGCTGGTCCGGCCAGCGCCTGCCGGTCACGCGCAAGCAAACCACCGAGGGCGATGTGATGCGCCACACGCCGCCTGCGGTGGGCGAGTTGGACGCAGAGAGCGGCCAATACCTGGAGCCCGCCCGTCCGCTGCCCATTCTGGCGAGCTGCGACGTGCTGGTGGTGGGCGCCGGACCCGCAGGCCTGTCAGCAGCGCTGGCGGCCAAGCGTGCCGGCGCGGACACCATCATCTTGGAGCGCTTTGGTTGCTTTGGCGGCGTCATCACCACCGTGGGCATGGAAACCCTGGCGTGGTACCGCTACGAGGGCACGGTGGAGGGCGAGGGCATTGGTATTGAGATGGAACGTATTGCGGCGCAAATGGGCGGCTCTATAAAGTGGCCGTACAACGACAGCCAGTGCTTGGACGCGGATTTCTTCAAGGTGGTGGCCGACCGGCTGATTACTGAGGCGGGCGTGCGGCCCATCCTGCACTGCATGGCCGTCGACGTGATTTTTGAAGAAGGCAGCAATCGCCTCAAGGGCATCATCACCGAGAGCAAGTCGGGCCGTCAGGTGGTGCTGGCCAAGCGCATCATCGACTGCACGGGCGACGCCGACATTGCCCACCTGGCGGGTGCGAGCTACCGCAAAACGCCTAAGGACAAGATGTTGGGTGTGACCACGGTGTTCAACGCCAGCGGCGTGGACAAGCAAAAGTTTTTGCAATACACCGAAGACCAGCCGGCCACCTACGCCGACTGGAGCCGCACCTGGGACCAGGAAACCACCGGCAAAGAAGACGCGCTGCGCAGCCCCTACCTGGACAAAGAATTCGACACCGCCCGCGAACTGGGCGTCATCCCCGCCCACACCACCAACCTGGGCGGCTCGTGGTCGGCGCTGACCGAGGCGGGCGAGGCGACTAACCTGAACCTGGCGCACCTGAGCGGCTTTGACTGCACCGACGTGATGGACCTGACCAAGGCCGAAATGCAAGGCCGTCAAGAAGCCCTGTACGCGCTGATGGCGCTCAAAAAAGTGGTGCCCGGATTTGAGAACGCCAAGCTGCGCAACTTTGGCATGACACTGGGCACGCGCGATTCGCGCAAGATCATTGGCCGCTACAACCTAAGCAGCGACGATGTCCGCAACCAGGCCAAGTTTGAAGACTCGGTGGGCATATTCCCCGAGTTCATTGACGGCTACAACGTGCTGATATTGCCCACCACGGGCCGCTACTTTGAGGTGCCCTACGGCTGCATGGTGCCGCTGGAAGTGGACAACCTGCTGGTGGCCGGGCGCTGCGTGGCCGGCGACATGGTGTCCCACGCCGCCATGCGCAACATGATGGCCTGCACCGTCACCGGCCAAGGCGCCGGCGTAGCCGCTGCGGTGTCACTGCAAAAAGGCCAATCCACGGCAGAGGTGGACTTGAGGGCCATACAGGCCGAACTCGAACGCCAAGGCGTGCGTTTGCACTGAGCTGGTTTCCATGACCCAGGCCTCTGACACCGACCTGCAAACTCTGGGGGTGAGCAAGCACTACGGCGGCTTTGCGGCGGTGGCCGACCTGTCGTTTAGCGTGGCACGCGGCAGTTTTTTCAGCATTCTTGGGCCCTCAGGCTGCGGCAAAACCACCTTGCTGCGCATGATTGCCGGCTTTCAAAGCCCAGACCAGGGCGACATCCTGATCGGCGGCAAGTCCATGCACGGCGTGCTGCCCAATAAGCGCCCAGTCAATATGGTGTTTCAGCACCTGGCGCTTTTTCCCATGATGTCAGTGGGCGACAACATCGGCTACGGACTGGCCCGCCGGGGCGTGGCGGCGTCTGAGATCAAACGCCGCGTGGGCGAGATGCTGGAGCGTGTGAGCCTGCCCGGCGCGCAGGCCAAGCGTATTGACCAGCTCTCGGGCGGGCAAAAGCAGCGGGTAGCGATTGCGCGCAGCCTGGTGCTCGAACCCACTTTGCTGCTGCTGGACGAGCCGCTGGGCGCGCTGGACCTGAAACTGCGCGAGCACATGAAGATTGAGCTCAAGCAGCTGCAGGCCGCTTTTGGCACCACCTTTGTGTACATCACGCACGACCAGTCGGAGGCGCTGGTGATGTCGGACCAGGTGGCGGTGATGCACCAAGGCCGGTTTGAACAGGTCGGCACACCGCAAGAGCTGTACTACCAACCGCAAACCCCTTTTGTGGCCGGCTTTGTGGGTGCCAATAACTGCTTGCAGGGCCGCGCTACGGCTGTAGACCACGACAGCATCACACTGGTGACAGCGGACGGCTTGGAGCTGCGCGCGCGGCCCATGGGCGCGGTGGGTGTGGGCGATACAGTGCGGGTGGGCGACGCGGTGCAGGCCTTTGTGCGCCCCGAGGTGGCCCGCATTGCCCGCCAGGCGGACACTTTTGTCGGCCAGGGCCAGGTCGCCTATGGCGCGCAGGTGGAAAGCATTTTGTTTGACGGCGCCAACTCTGCGGTGCTGCTGCGCGAAGAAAAAACCCGGCTCGAATTCCGCATTGCGTTGCCCCAGACCGGCCAGTTCCAGGACTTGGTGGTGGGCGAGCGGGTGTTTTTTGGTTTTGACCCGCAGCGTGCGGTCTGCTTTGGCGCAGGGCCGAAGGCCAAGTCCGATGGCTCTTGACGCCATGTCCGTGGGCAAAACCCAGGCGCGGCTGATGCTCGCGCTGCTGCTGGCGCCGGCCGTGGTCTGGCTGGCGCTGCTGCTGGTGCTGCCGCATGTGGAACTGGCCATTTTGTCGCTGCGCGTGCGCGTGGCCCCGCGCGTCTATGAGCCCAGCTTGGCGCAGTTCGCCACCTTTTTTGGCGAGCCGCTGTACTGGCACACTTTTGTGCGCACCGCGCTCATGTCCATCGTGTCCACCGCCATCACCCTGCTGGTGGCTTTTCCCATGGCCTGGACGATTGCCAAGATTGCGCGCGGGCGCATCCAATCCACGCTGTTTGTGCTGTGCCTGATTCCGTTTTGGGTCAGCGAAACCGTGCGCGCTTTGGGTTGGATGATTTTGCTGCGCGAGTCTGGCGTGCTGCCGGGCTTGCTGGCGGCCTTGGGCATGACGGACAAGCCGGTGGAAATGCTTTACCACGACGGCACGATTTTGGTAGGTCTGGTCTACACGTCCATGCTGTTCATGGTGGTGCCGCTGGTCAGCGCCCTGGAAAGCCTGGACGACACGCTGATCGAGGCGGCGTACGACCTGGGCGGCAACGGCTGGTCCATCCTGCGCCAGATCATCATTCCGCACGCTGCACCGGGCATGGTGTCGGGCTGCATCGTGGTGTTCATGCTGACCTTGGGCAACTACCTCACGCCCACGCTGTTGGGCGGCAAAAGCTCGCAATGGTTTACCGAGCAGATTTACACCCAGTTCATTACCCGCTTTAACTGGGAGCAGGGGGCGGCCTTTGGCTTTTTGCTGCTGGGTTTGAGCACTGCCATCGTCTGGGTGGGCCTCAAGCTCTCGGGCCAAAAGTTTGGCGAAGTCATGCGCGCATCATGATTCCTTCTCTGCCCCGCCCGGCCTGGCTGCGCTTTGGCACCGTGGGCTACACGCTGCTGTTTTTGGCGTTTTTGTTTTTGCCGCTGGCCATCGTGGCGGCGTTTGCGTTTAACAACGCGCCCTACCCGGCGCCGCCCTGGCAGGGCTTTACCTTGGACTGGTTTTTGGGCAACGCGCAGGCTGGGCGCAAGGGTTTGTTTGCCGACCGGGCGCTCATGGGCAGCGTCTGGACCAGCGTGGTGGTGGCCAGCTGGGTCACGGTGCTGGCGGTGCTCATTGGCACGAGCAATGCGTTTTTGCTGGAGCGCACGCAGTTTCGGGGCAAGTCGTTTTTTTCGCTCATGATGCTCGCGCCACTGGTGATTCCGGGCGTGATATTGGGCATCTCCATCTTGGCTTTTGCCAGCCGCATCGCCAACCTGGCCGACGACCTGTGGGGCCTGGAGCTGGAGTTTTTGCGCCCCGGCCTGGCGCTGGTGGTGCTGGGGCAGCTGTCCTTCACCATCTCGGTGGCCACGCTGACCATCAGCGCGCGCCTCAAACGCTTTAACATCACTCTAGAAGAAGCCGCCTACAACCTGGGCGCCAGCCGCGCCGCCGTGCTGCGCACCATCACGCTGCCCTACCTGCGGCCTGCGCTGGTGGGTGCGGCGGCGATTTCGTTTTTGATGTCGTTCGAGAACTTCAATACCACGCTCATGCTGGTGGGCTCGGACTCGCCACTCACGGTAATGATGTACGGCCGCATGCGCGAAGGCGCCACGCCGGTGCTCAACGCCGTGAGCCTGTTTTTGATGCTGGCGTCTGGCTTGTTGGCACTGACGCTATTGCGCAGGAGTGCCAAAAGCCGCTAAGGCTGGCAGGGTGGTAGACCGCTCTAGCAACCTTGGCGGTGCGCAAAGTTCCAAGAAGAGGCGCCCAAGCGGAACCCAGGCACTACCTACGCCGCCAGGCGGCGGATGAGTTTGCCAAACAGGGCCAGGGCAAAAAAGATGTGGATGTTGATGTTGTGTGCCGCCGGGGCACAAAATGCCCATTGCCATTCGCATGGCCGCCAAGACAACAACGCCAAAGTGCACCGGCCCCATGCCGTCACTTTGCGTTAGCGACAGCAGACAATGAACGAGGACCATGGGCCTGGCACGCTTCTGCCCAAGCCCTTTGAAAGGATTTCTTGTGAAAAAAACGACCTTGGCCCGCAAACGCCTGTTTGCCCAATGCGCCTGCCTGGTGGCTTGTCTGGCCTTGCATGTTTCAAGTGCCTATGCGCAGTGGAATATCTTGACACTCAACAGTGATAAATCGGTCACGATTTGGCTTGAATCCACATCAATGCAAAGGCGGGGCGACTATGTTTTTGCCTGGGTCATCTACGACCGGGACGGCCCGGCAGACAACGGGGCTATGTCTTCCAAGGCCTTGAACCAATACGATTGTGAAAACCGGCAGGCGCGCACTTGGCGGCAAAGTTTGTATTTGAAGTCCATGGCGGGAGGCGACAAACTGCCGCCCAAAAACAATGCGCAGTGCGAGGTCGGTGATTCCTTAGAGATGCAACTCGACGCTCCCTGCGCCCAGACCTGGAAACCGATTTTTGATGGGACCACAGGGGCGGACATTCTCAAAGCTTTGTGCATTGGACGCGCCGTTTGACCGCCTTCTGCGCTTCACGCCTAGCGAGGGTCGCGGCGCAGCGTTACCAGGTGTCAATCGCCGCCCCACGCAACGCGCCCACCCGCCCAGAAGCCAGGCCGCGCACCAGATAGGCGCGGGTGTCGGCGGGGTCGATTACCGCGTCAATCTCTAGGCTGCTGGCCATGGCCAGGGCGCTGCCGTTTTCTACCTGCTGCGCCAGCAGCTGCGCAAACAGCGCGTCGCGCGCGGCGCCATCGGCCACGGCTTCCAGTTCTTTCTTAAAGCCCAGGCGCACCGCGCCTTCTAGGCCCATGGCGCCAAATTCGGCGCTGGGCCAGGCCACGGTGCACAGCGGCGCGTGAAAGCCGCCCGCCGTCATGGCCATGGCGCCCAGGCCGTAGCCCTTGCGCAGCACCACGCTCAAAAACGGCACGCGCAGGTGGGCAGCCGCCACAAACATGCGGCTCACGTGGCGCACCTGCGCCGTGGCCTCGGTATCTGGCCCGACCATAAAGCCGGGCGTGTCCACCAGGCTGAGCAGCGGCAGGCCGTGGGCATTGCACAGTTGCATAAAGCGCGCGGCCTTGTCCGCCGCGTCCGCGTCAATGGCGCCGCCCAGGTGCTGCGGGTTGTTGGCCAGCACGCCCACGGCGCGCCCCTCCAGGCGCGCCAGCGCGGTGTGAATGCCCACGCCAAAGCCGCCGCGCAGCTCCAGCACGCTGCCCGCGTCGGCTAGGCCGTGCAGGGCGGCACGGGTGTCGTAGACGCGCAGGCGGTTCTCAGGCACCACGGCGCGCAGCGCCAGCGCGTCGGGCGCCTGCCAGGTGGTGGCCGCGCCGGTAAAAAAGCCCAGGTAGTGCTTGGCAGCGGCCACGGCCTGCGCCTCGTCGTCTACCAAGATGTCGATCACGCCATTGGCGTGCTGCACGCTGCTGGGGCCAATCTGCTCGGGCGTGAACACGCCCAGGCCACCGCCTTCGACCATGGCCGGGCCGCCCATGCCAATGTTGCTGCCGCGGGTGGCGATCACCACGTCGCAGCAGCCCAAAAGCGCAGCGTTACCGGCAAAGCAGCGCCCGGCTGCAACGCCCAGCACCGGTACCTGGCCGTTCAGGCGCGCGAAACTGGCAAAGGTGGTCACGTGCAAACCCGCCACGATGGGCATGTCCACATCGCCCGGTCGGCCGCCGCCGCCTTCAGCAAACAACACAACTGGCAGCTTGTGCTGCAGCGCGAGGCCAAGCATGCGATCGGTCTTTTGGTGGTTGCGCATGCCTTGGGTGCCCGCCAGCACAGTGGCGTCGTAGGCCATGACCACGCAGGGCGCGCCGCCCACGGTGGCGGTGCCGCAGACCATGCCGTCAGCCGGGGTGTTGCGCACCAGGTCGTCTTGGCTGCGGCGCTGGCTTTGTGCAGCCACGGCCAGCGCGCCGTACTCTGAAAAGCTGCCAGCGTCACACAGGTCGGCCAAGTTTTCGCGGGCGGTGCGCAGGCCCAGGGCGTGGCGCTTGGCCACGGCGGCGGGGCGGTTCGCGTCCAGGGTGAAGGCGTGGCGGGCAAGGACGCGGGCCAGATCGGGGCGCAGGGGTGTTGAACTCTCGGCGGCGGCCACCGGACCTGCCGCGCCTTGCGCTGGCGGTGTGGTGGGGGAAAGCGGCGCGCGCAGGGCGATAGGCTTTATCGCTGCGCTTTCGGCGCCCGGCGGCGGCGCGCTTGCACTGGCGCTGCGCTGCATCACCAGCAGCACATCACCCTGCGCCACCGCCTCGCCCACTGCAAAAAAGCATTCCTGCACCACGCCGGCGTGCGGTGCCAGCACCTCGTGCTCCATCTTCATGGCCTCTAACACCAGCAGCACTTGCCCGGCTTGCACCGTGTCGCCGGGGCGGACCAGCAGGTGGGCGAGGTGGGCTTGTAAGGGCGCGCGTAGTTCGAACATGGTGGTGTGGCCTAGTGGCGGAAACAGGTCAAAAGGGATGTCAACGAAGAGGCGCAAGCGCTTGGCCAGTATAGGAATCGCCGACCAAGCGAGGGGGTATGCTTGTCGTTCGGGCGACCGGGCCAGACAAGGCGCCCCGCCCGCCCAGCACCCATTTAATGCCCAAAGAAACCACCTTATGACCCCCAGCGATTTCGCCCCCCTCATCCAACTCAGCCGTGGCGGCCTCACCGAATGTGTGCACTTTGGCGCGCTGGCGGTGGTTAATGCGCGCGACGAATTGCAGGCCTACGTGGGCAAGCCGCACATGATGAGCTTTACGCGCTCTACGCTCAAGGCCTTGCAGGCGCTGCCCTTTATGCAGGCGGGTGGCGCGCAAGCATTTGGCCTGAGCCAGCCCGAAGTGGCCATGCTGTGCGCCAGCCACAACGGCGAAGACATGCATGTGCAGGCCGCCGAATCGATGCTGGCCAAGGCCGGGCAAGACTACAAAGTGCTGCGCTGCGGCTGCCACGTGCCGGGCACCTACATGCTGATGGACAAGACCGCGCCGGACGGCATTTACTTTGACGAACGCCACAACAACTGCAGCGGCAAGCACGCCGGTTTTGTGGCGCACTGCGTGCAAAACGGCTGGAGCCTGGACGACTACATCGCCCCCGAGCACCCGCTGCAGCAGGCGATTGCGCGCGACGTGGCTGCCGCCGTGGGCATGGACGTGCAAGACCTCAAGATGGGCATTGACGGCTGCTCGGCGCCCAACTACGCCATGCCCTTGTCCAAACTGGCCTACGGCTACGCCCGCTTGGCCAGCGGCGCGCAGGACGCGCAGTTTGGCGAGAGCTTTGCACAGCTCGGTGAAGCCATGACGGCCTACCCCGAGATGGTCAGCGGCACCGGGCGCAACGACTTGGCTTTCATGCACATTGGCCGGGGCGACTGGATTACCAAAATCGGCGCCGACGGCGTGCAGGTGGTGGCTAGCAAGAGCCGGGGCGAGGCACTGGCGCTCAAGATCAGCGACGGCAACAAAACCGCGCTCTACGCCGCCACCGTGGAGGCGCTAGAGCAACTCGGCTGGCTGGACGCAGCGCAGCGTGAGGCACTGCAGCCCTGGCGCGCGCAGCCCATCGTCAACGCGCGCGGCATCAGCGTGGGTGCGCGCGACGCCTGTTTCCGTCTGCAAATTCCCACCTGAGCAGCCCATGAACCCGCACGTCAGCCTGATAGGCGCCCCCACCGACATTGGCGCAGGCATGCGCGGCGCCAGCATGGGGCCAGAGGCCTTGCGCGTGGCGGGACTTGCCGCCGTGCTGCAAGCCCAGGGCCTGCAAGTGCAAGACTGCGGCGACGTGAGCGGCCCGCGCAACCCCTGGCAGCCACCGCAGGACGGCTACCGCCACCTGAATGAAGTGGTGGCCTGGAACCAGGCCTTGCACGCCGCCGTGTATGCCGAACTGGGGCTTGGGCGCCTGCCCATCGTGCTGGGCGGCGACCACTGCCTGGGCATAGGCTCCATCAGCGCCGTGGCGCGCTACTGCCGCAACACCGGCAAAAAGCTGCGCGTGTTGTGGCTGGATGCGCATGCCGACTTCAACACCAACACGCTCACGCCCAGCGGCAATCTGCACGGCATGCCGGTGGCCTGCCTGTGCGGGCTGGGGCCGCTGGCGCTGATAGACATCGGCGGTCAGGTGCCCGCCATTGAGCCCGCCTGGCTGCGCCAGATCGGCATACGCAGCGTGGACGCGGGCGAAAAGCGCTTGGTGCACGCGCACCAACTGGACGTGTACGACATGCGCTTTATCGACGAACAAGGCATGCGCGCCACCATGGACCTGGCGCTGGCCGGTCTGGACACCCACACCCATTTGCACGTGAGCTTTGACGTCGATTTTCTGGACCCGGCCATTGCGCCTGGCGTAGGCACCACGGTGCGCGGCGGCCCCAGCTACCGCGAAGCGCAGCTGTGCATGGAAATGATTGCCGACACCGGTTTGCTGGCCTCGCTGGACATCATGGAACTCAACCCCGCCTTGGATGAGCGCAACCGCACGGCCGAGCTGGCGGTGGACCTGGTGGAATCGCTTTTTGGCAAAAGCACATTGATGCGCAAATAGCGAAGTTTTTCAGGTACAACCCGGCATCGACTTTTCACAAGGGGGCTGGGATGCTGATGCGGCTTTTGACGGGCTTGGTACTGGCGGTGTTTGTGGTTTCGATAGCCTGGTTTTTTCGGGACACGTCGGCTGTGCAGCAGGCGCGTCCTTATCTAGAGGCCGGTTTGGCCAAGGTGGGTGTGGACGCCGCTACTGTGCGGCGCTACTGGCCGCTGGCAGGCGAGCGCAAAGCTGCATCTTCTACCTATACCGGCACCACGGGTGTGCTCGCAAGTCCGGCTGGCGTGCACAAGTGCACCAGCGCCAGCGGCACGGTTTACACCGACCTTGCGTGCCCCGCCGGCAGCAAAACCCAAGCCGTGTCCAATGGCAGCGTCACGGTGCTAGAGGCGCCGCCCGCACCCGCCGTGCAAGCCTCGGCGCCCCCAGACCCCGCGCAGCAAGCCCAAACGCTGCGTGCGCAAGCCATGGAGCGTTTGATCAACCAATAGCAGGCGCGGCCGACGCCACAAAACCCGCCTAGGACACCTTGGGAAAGCGCGCGCGGCGCTCCAGGTCGTCCAGGTCCATGTGGTTGCGCATGTACTGCTCGCTGGCCTTGACCAGGGGCTGGTGGTCCCAGGAGGTGAGCTTGCCCTTGGTCAGCGCTTGCCCCACCAGCCGACGCCTGCGCTGGCTGGCCAGCACCTGCTGGTGCAGCACGGGCAAGTCCCAGCGCTGGGCCACTTCTTGCATAAAGCCGCTCAGCACCGCCTGGTGCGCGGGCACGGCGGCCAGATTGTTTAACTCGTCAGGGTCAGTCTCCAGGTGGTAGAGCAGGCAAACATCGTCTTGCGAATACATGAACTTCCAGGGCCCACGGCGGATCATCACCAGCGGCGTCTTGCTGCCTTCGGCCATGTATTCGCCAATCACCTCGTCGTGGCCCGGCGCTCCGGGCACGCCTTGTAGGTGCGGCAGCAGCGAGCGGCCATCGATCGGCAACTGCGCGTCCAGCGTGCCACCGGCCAGCTCCACGAAAGTCGGCAGTAGGTCGATGGTGGACACGCTACCCGCCACCCGGTGCGCGGCAAAGCGCTGGGGCGCGTGGATGACCAGGGGCACGCGCGCGGCCATCTCGTACCAATGCATCTTGTACCAAAGGCTGCGCTCGCCCAGCATGTCGCCGTGGTCGCCCGAGAACACCACGATGGTGTTCTCGCGCAGGCCGCAGTCGTCCAGGGTTTTGAGCAGCTTGCCGATTTGGCTGTCCACATAGCTGCAAGCGCCAAAGTAGGCGCGCCGGGCGCGTTTGATGGCCTCTTCAGGCAGCGGTTTGTCCCACAAGTCAATCACCTTGAGCAGGCGTTTGGAATGCGCGTCTTGCGCCGCTTGGGCAATCACGGTGCGCGGCATGGGGATGTCCACGCCCTCGTACAAGTCCCAGTATTCGGCGGGAATGGTGTACGGGTCGTGCGGGTGCGTCATCGAGACGGTCAGGCAAAACGGCTGCTGGGGCGTGTTGCGCACATGGTCATACAGGTATTGGCGCGCCTTGAAGACCACCTCTTCGTCAAAGTCGAGCTGGTTGCTGCGCACGCACGGCCCGGCTTGCAGCACCGAGGCCATGTTGTGGTACCAGCTGGGGCGCTTTTCCAGCGCGTCCCAGTTGACCGCCCAGCCGTAGTCGGCGGGGTAAATGTCGCTGGTCAGGCGCTCCTCGTAGCCGTGCAACTGGTCCGGCCCGCAAAAATGCATCTTGCCCGAGAGCGCCGTGCGGTAGCCCAGATTGCGCAAGTAGTGTGCGTAAGTGGGCACGTCGGCAGCCAGGTCCGCCGCATTGTCAAAGCCGCCAATGCGCGAGGGCAACTGGCCGCTGACAAGGCTAAAGCGGGATGGCGCGCACAGCGGGCTGTTGCAATACGCAGAGTCAAAAGTCACACCCTGAGCGGCGAGCTTGGACAAATGCGGCATTTGCACCACGGACGCCGGGTCGTGCAGCGGCAGCAAGGGTGCGGCCATCTGGTCGGCCATGATGAACAGGATGTGAGGGCGTTTGGTGGCGTGGCTCATAGGGCGGTTTGCGAAAAAGGGGACGAAGGTGCGCAGGGCTGGCAATGGTACTGGGCGCAGCGCGGCGCCAAAGCGCCCCAGAACGCTGGGGCCAGGGGGCTTACAAACGCCGTGCGCTTTGACCCTGCGCCTGCAGCAAGGCGACGGCTTGTTTGTCAAAGGACACAAAGGTCTCGCCGCCCAGCCACTGGCCTTCAAAGGCAATCACACCGTCGGCAAAGTCGCCACCTGCTTCCAGCATCGCCAAGCCAGCGTCCACGGCTGGGCGATTGGCTTGCACATTGGAGGCGGCCATCAAGGCGCGCACCGCCGCCGCTGCGTCAGCCGCCCCAAAACCGTAAACGCGGCGCAGCACCCAAACCAGCTCGCACAAACTGGGCAGCGCCACCGCGACCAAGGTGGCGGACAACAAGGCGTCAGCCGCTGCCTGCGCCTGTTGCGGTTCGTCTCGCACCAAGGCGCGCACCAGCACATTGGTGTCGGCGGTGATCTTCATGGAGTGTTGCTCCAGGCTTGGGCGATGGCCTGGTCTATCTCTTCCAGAGTGGCCACTTTCGTAGTCTTACCCGCCAGCAGGCCGACGAAACCCGCCATGGTTCCGGCCGGTTTTGCTGCATACAGAACCCCCTTGCCGCCGGGCAGCAAGTCCAGCTCCATCTTGTCACCAGGCCGTATGCCAAGGTGCTGCAACACCTCTTTGCGAAAGGTGACTTGGCCCCGGGCGGTGACGGTTAATTGGGTCATAGGAATACCTCGTTCATGCACAAGTGCGCATCGTAATGGAGAAGTGCATTATTTCGCCGCCCTAAGTTTCGGTATGGCCTTGTGGCGGGCCGCCGCAGCCTGGTCGCTACAGTCCATCCCCATGCCCTTTGCCGAATTCACCGCCTTGCTCTTGCTGTCTACCGCCGCCAGCTTTTCCCCTGGCCCCAATACCGCCCTGGGCGCCAACCTGGGCTTGCGCCACGCGCTGCGCTTTGTTTGCGCGGTGCCGGTGGGCTGGGGCTTGTTGTTTACCTTGTGCGCGGCGGGCCTGGGCGCGGTGGTGGTGGCCGTGCCGGGCTTGTGTCTGGCCATCCAGGCGCTGGGCGTGGCCTATTTGCTGTGGCTGGCGGCCAAGCTCTGGGGCAGCCGCACACTGGCGCAGGCTGACTTGGCGCGCCTGCAGGTCACGTTTACCCAGGGCGTGGCGCTGCAGTTTTTGAATATCAAGGCCTGGATGCTGGCGCTTACCGTGGTGGCCGGTTGGCTGGCCGGGCGTGACGATGTGCTGCAGCGCTTTGCCATAACGCTACCGCTGATGGTGGCCTTTGGGTTTTTCAGCAACCTGCTTTATGCGGCCATGGGCGCGCTGCTGCGCGACTGGCTTAGCGGCCCGGTGGTGGACGGTGTGGCCACGGCGCAGCGGCTGCGCTGGTTTAACCGGGCTATAGCGGGGGTGTTGGTGGCTACGGCTTGCTGGATGGCGACACTTTGAGAGCTGGGCGGCGTGTGGTTTGGTTACAGAGCGTCACACAAACTTGACAGCGCTTGCCAAAACGTGGGGTCTTGCATGGCGACTTATGGCTACTACCGCCCTTGAACGTAACCAAGATTCAAAAGTGCTAAGACAGCACTAAAAGCCTGCACGCGGCAAGCCACATCAGCCAACACTACCGCGCTACGCGTAAACCCGCCTCAAAACGTTTCTTTCACGGGTTCTCTTTTGCCAACGCTGGACATGCCAGCGCCTACCAAAGTGGCGCTGCAAGGTGCCCAAAACTTCATTGCCGACGTGGCATGGCCCAACATCAGCCAATGCCTGGGATGCGGGCAAAGACTCAAGCTACTGGACTAGGGGCGGCGTGGGCGCTGGCAGCACCGTCGGTAAGGTGCCGCATACCAGCTAGGTAATACTTGGCGGGGGCCGTGCAAAAGATCGCCACCGCAGCCCGGTAAGGGCCTTCGCACCTCTACAAACAAGTCATAATGGAAACTATTTAGGCAAATGACATCACGTTCAAAAATCTAACGGTGATTTTATGCGCTATTGCAGTGTGTCTACATAAATCGCACCAGCAGCAAAGGAGTAAGCAAAGGCTAAACCCGACGGTATCTGTATTATTTCGTACGTTGAAAATAGCGCAATTGAGTTACTCTGGTTTTCTTTAATATATTTATATTTATAGTAAATCCATAAGTTCGAACGTCGCACACCAGTAGGAATGACTTCGGTAGCTACTTGAAAACAAAACCCCTTCTATCCGACATTAATGCTTTATTTTATAATTGAGAGTTTATTGATATGTTAAATTTTTTATCTACAAAAAATTATACCTTGAAAATCACAACAAACGCGTTGCATTACACGCAAATTTATGCTTGCCCACTATCTAATTTATCTTATTGGAGAAAATAAATTGAAATCTACTGGATTCATTATTATGACCTTGCTTCTGGCGGCAAGCTGCTCTTCCAAACCTAATATTAAATTATCAATTAAACCAAATCCATATTATGGAACATTGTCATTTGTTATTCAAGCGACAGAAAATAAAGTAATCGTGACGGGAGTGGTTGTTAACAGAGGAAATTGCAAACTACCAGCAGGAACAGCCGCTGAAATTGGCGGGACTGTAAATCTAAGCTTTGGCGAAAGTTATTTGGGCTTCGGATCCTGTCCTTATGATAACGCAAAAGAAATTGAAGTCACAACAAATGCAGGAAGTTTCATATTTTCATTTTGAGTTGCTTGATAGAAAATCAGCTGCGAGTCTCTCTATACCAATAGGGATAACGGGCGGCACAAAGGCTACTTAAAAAATCATATGCGAAAATAATATTTAAAAAACTAGAATCCGAGCACCAAACGCCAAGTGTTACGTATCGTGGTAATACAGGGCGTATTTAAATATTGAAAAGGAGAAAATGACTGAAAGCGTGAGAATGATCCAAGACGATTGGCTAGAAAAATCCATCAAGTTCCATTGTAACAAAAAGGCATTCACATTCGAAGAATATGCCCAACTAGGGTTTGATGAGGCAGATTTGAAAACAGCCGTAACTCTTTTACGTGCGGCCAGATGAAAAGGCGCTTTGTCATGGCGCCAATTGGTAGGCGCGTTGGCCTGTATTGGAATTTTAGGCGTAGCGGCTTGGGTCATCGCCGCAGCCATTGCAGATCCAGAGCCAACTACCAAACTCGGCCTATTGATCGGCGGCGGACTAATTTTGGCGTTAACCGGGTCACTGGGGACATTGACCGCGCTTGGCGTTCCCTTTTCTGTTTCTGCTAAGTCACCTGCGGGTCACTCTTTCGAAATAAGCCCTCATTGAACTGATTAGTACGCATACCTATCACGGCTATGTCCAACATTCCCTTTTACGTGATGGCCTAAGGTCGCACCTAAAGTTAGGCGAAAGAAAGCAGTATGCTCCTCCGCTCATGGTTGTCGAAAGTCGAGTAATTGGCGCCTAAATCTCAAAGTGGAAAATTCGTCACGAATGTATTCAACGCAGCGTTGAGATGGATTTACATCACAGAATACAAGGGTGGCTGTCACGATACGTCTGCGGCCATGTATATTTTGCTATTTGAGTGTGGCCCAACTCCCATACTTTGCATTGGCGAAGTAGGAAATTTTCCATATTATTTCGATCACTCATGGATTTAGGTGGGTAATAGGATTTACGATGCTGCGGTCTGCATGCCAAATGAGCCTGGGATTCCAAGTGCCCCTGTGTTTTCATCAATTGACCTGGAAACCGGTGACAACATGGAACACCTTTACGGCTTAGCATCACCGAGCGGTTACGACGAAGAAGCCAAGATGATCTCACTAATTACCCTCGGCGAGTATTCCATCGTAAATTTTGATGACTCCAATAAGCTTTGGAGGCTCACAAAAATTCTAGGTCAAGAGGCAGGTATGAACGTAAATGTAGCGAAGATTCGGGAAAAATACTCTCGTGTTCGTAGGCATGAACGGCATGACGCACACCGCGACGCAGTTCTATATCGAGAAAAACTACATAACTAATAAATATTCATGGTGTCTTCAAACGGGCTTTCACTGGGCACGGGCTGCGTCCCATCGTCTTGGCGATCTGAGCGAGCCTCTGCAAGACCCCCGAACCTACCAGGCTGCTGAAATACCTTCCGCCCTGTCCACGTCGGCAGCCTCTGAAGCGTTCTAGGTAAATACCGAATCACTGACCCATCCAGAGCCCACCATGCGCGGATCCGACACCTTCACCGAGAGTCTGTTCACCCTGCGCAAGCTGGAGG
>CANEVH010000058.1 GCA_947442105.1 Comamonadaceae bacterium
CGCAGGGTGAACAGACTCTCGGTGAAGGTGTCGGATCCGCGCATAGTGGGCTCTGGATGGGTCAGTGGTAGTGATAGGGTACTAAGCTAGAACGCTTCAGGGGCTGTCGGCGTGTACAGGGGGGAAGGTATTTCAGCAGCCTGTTAAGGATTTCATTTACTTTCATAGCAATAACTGAACCTGGGTACTCGTTAATCACCTCTGGGTGACTTGCAACCCACGTGGACAACATTATTATTTCCAGATCATTTAATTGACCGTCAGCAACAAGACCGGTAATCAATCCCATCAAATGCTCAATAGCACGATTAGTTTTATGTTTCGCAATTAACATGCTTGTTGAATAACTATCATCGGGCGTCATCTCTGCTCCATAAGTCAATGTAACCAGTAGAAATTCCAGCCTCTGGTTCTGGTCGTAATTCAGGTTTGTTGAAGTGATTCGTCATCGAAATAAAAAAATCAGTAAAGAGCAGACAAGCCATTCTTGTCTGTCAAATCTAGCGGCCCCGCTGACATTGCGCTATGCATAGCGCCTTAGTTCGGTGGCTTTGCGTCGCCGGTTTTCACCGGGTTTGCCCTTCAATTTTCTTGTCCATCGGCCAAGAGCTGGACCGACGCGAAAAGGATAGCACGGACACCGGCGATCATTGCTAATTTAGTGACGTTTACTAGTCTGTAGCATTTGACGACTCGTAATCACTCGATTACACTTTTGCGATGGTCTACACGGTTAGCCGCCTCGACGAGTTTTCCTGCTGGCTCAAGGGCTTGAAGGATGGCAACACCCGCCTGCGCCTCATTAAGCGCTTGCGCAAGGTTCAGCTTGGCAATTTGGGGGACGTGCAAGCGGTGGGCCAGGGCGTCTTTGAGATGCGGGAACACTTTGGCCCAGGCTGGCGCATGTACTACATCCAGCGCGGTAACACGCTGATCGTGATGCTGGGCGGCGGAGACAAGTCATCACAGCAAGGTGACATCCATAGGGCTATCCACCTTGCCAACTCTTTAGAGGATTGAAACATGACCAAGAAAATCAAAATATCCGAAATTCCCGAGTTTGATGCCGCCGAATACCTGACAAGCGACGAAGAGGTGGCGGCTTACCTCACGACCATTCTTGAAGAAAACGATGCGGCACTGCTGGCCGCCGCGCTGGGGGATATTGCGCGCGCACGGGGTATGACGCAGGTTGCCAAGGACTCGGGCATCACGCGGGAAGCCTTGTACAAAGCGCTTAGACCCGGTAGCGCGCCGCGTTTCGATACGGTCAGCCGTGTTTGTGCCGCGCTGGGAGTGCGGTTGGTGGCGCAACCGTTGGAGGCTTGAGCGCAACCTCATTCGATTAGGAGCATGGCCATGTCCAAGCTCACAATTTCCTTAGATGACCAACTGATCAAGCAAGCGCGCATCCGCGTTGCGCAGCAAGGCATCTCCTTGAGCGCCAAAGTGCGCGAGCTCTTGCAGCATTATGTCAACGGAACCAACGACGCCACCAAGCGTTTGCACGAAGAAGCCACCGCCAACCTCATGCTGGCTATGGAGAGCGCCACGCTGGCAACCCAAGCGCCCCTGCCTCCCAATGAGGCGGCCCCTCCTAAAACCCTGCGCGAAGAGCTTTACGCCGAGGACTTTCGCGCCAACGACCGCCGCGCAACTCATCCAAGCAAAAATCCAGTGCAGCAGGACGAAACGCGAGCGTTTTTTTCGACACCAACGTTTTGGTGTGGTGAATCCGTTTGTTTCTGTGTCGGTCTAACTTTCACATTAAATCGGTACAAACCATCACAAGCGCAACGCTCCAGTAGGCCGAAGAAAAACTTGCATGCTGCCCGCCAGGCTCATATCAAAGTTCGCCCTCAGCGTACCCCGATTCCCTTTGGTGGCGAATGCGCGCGACCAGCACCAAATCGCGGATCGGGTCGAATTCGTAGCGCGCCAGATAGCCGCTGCGCTTGCGCGAAACAATGAGTTCGCGCAATCCGCCCTCCACCGGCCTTCCGATACCGGGCTGGTGCGTCAACACGTTCAATGCATCCAAGATGAAATCCAGCAACGCACCGGCCATCGGGTCATCTGACTCAGCAAGAGACTCCTCTAGCCGAAGCAGATCGTCCAATGCCGCCTGGCTCAGAAATACAAGCGACATAGCCCTCAGCCCATCGGCCTTGGCTTCAGGTCTTGCGGCTTGGTTTGCAAGCCTTTGCGGTGTTGGGACAACTCAGAAAAATAGGTGCGGACGTCACCCAGTTCGTAACCCAGTCCGCTGGCTTTCATGTCGGCCAATGCGACTTGTGAGTCCTGAACAAACGCCTCACGCAGCCGCGTGCGGTGCACCGAGTCTGCCAAGGTTTGCACCATGAATGCGTGCAGGCTGATGCCCGCACTCTGGGCGTTGATTTCAAGCTGTGTTTTGAGTGCGGCAGGCAACTTCAAACTGGTGGGTTTGCTTGCGAGGCTCGTGGTGGACATGAAATACTCCAAGTCGTAAGGTAGTCAAAAATTACTACCTTTGAACTCTAACACAGTGCCAACTGCGGCTTGAGAGCGGCCTAAGCACCCCGCCCAGACTTAAACGATAGCGTGCCGACTCCGCCAGGGGGCAGCAATCCCGCCTTCGCTACATTAGCGGCTAGCCCACCCCCGCCTCGCAGCCACGCCCTCAGCCATGACCTCTGTTTTCAATTTCACCTTCGTGCCCTGGTTTCGGTCGGTGGCGCCCTACATCCACAAGTTTCGCAACCAGACTTTTGTGGTGGGCATTGCTGGGGAGGCGGTGGCGGCGGGCAAGTTGCCTAACTTGGCGCAAGACCTGGCCATGATCCAGAGCATGGGCGTGAAAATTGTGCTGGTGCACGGCTTTAGACCCCAGGTGAACGAGCAGTTGCAGGCCAAAGGCCATGTGCCCAAGTATTCGCATGGCATCCGTATTACCGACGAGGTGGCGCTGGACTGCGCGCAAGAGGCAGCCGGTCAGCTGCGCTATGAGATTGAGGCGGCGTTCAGCCAGGGCCTGCCCAACACGCCCATGGCGGACTCCACGGTGCGGGTGATTTCGGGCAACTTTATTACCGCGCGACCCGTGGGCATTGTGGATGGCGTGGATTTTCAGCACTCGGGCGTGGTGCGCAAGGTGGACACGGCGGGCATTAGCAAGGTGCTGGACATGGGCGCCCTGCTGCTGCTGTCGCCCTTTGGTTTTTCGCCCACGGGCGAGGCCTTTAACCTGACCATGGAAGAAGTCGCCACCTCGGTGGCCACCGCCTTGCAGGCCGACAAGCTGATTTTCTTGACCGAAATACCCGGCCTGCGCATGCGCCCGACCGAACCCGCGGGCGAAGACAACCCGATTGACACCGAGCTGCCCCTGGCCGCCGCCGAAAAGCTGCTGGCCGAATTGCCCCCCGCAACCCAGGCCACCGATGTGGGCTTTTACTTGCAGCATTGCGTGAAAGCTTGCAAGTCGGGCGTGGAGCGCAGCCACATCATTCCCTATGCGGTGGACGGCGCAATATTGTTAGAGGTGTACGTGCACGACGGCATAGGCACCATGATCGTGGACGAAAAGCTCGAAGAGCTGCGCGAAGCCACCGAGGACGATGTGGGCGGCATCCTCAAGCTGATTGAACCGTTTGAGCAAGACGGCACCCTGGTCAAGCGCAGCCGCACCGAGATAGAGCGCGACGCGGGCTACTACACGGTGATCGAGCACGACGGCGTGATCTTTGCCTGCGCTGCGCTCTACGCCTACCCCGAGGCCAAAACGGCCGAAATGGCGGCGCTGACCGTGTCGCCCGAAGTGCAAGGCCAGGGCGACGGTGAACGCGTGCTCAAACGCATTGAGCAGCGCGCCAAGGCGGCCGGGCTGGACAGTATTTTTGTGCTGACCACGCGCACCACACACTGGTTTTTGAAACGCGGCTTTGTGCTGGTAGACCCCGATTGGCTGCCCGACGCCCGCAAGCGCAAGTACAACTGGGACCGCAAAAGCCAGGTGCTGGTGAAAAAGCTCAGCGCTTAACTTTCATGAAGCTGCGCAGCACCCACAAATCAGGAAAGTTCTTTCACGTGAAGGTGAAAGTGAGCGGCGCAGACAAGCGCCGCAAGACAGGCGCCGCCTAGGCCCTAGCGCCGGACCGCGCGCACTGCGATCAGCAGCGCTGCGAGCGCAATCGCGCAAAAGCTCAGAAAAGACCAGTTGGCAATCGACCCGCCCAAAAAGGTCCAGTCCACCGCCGCGCAGTCGCCACTGCCTTTGAACACCATGGGGATGACACGCTGCAGCGGAAAGTTTTCGATCATGCCGTAGAGGTCTCGCCCGCAGCTCAGCACCTCAGGCGGGTACCACTGCAACCAGCTTTGGCGTGCCGCCACAAAGCCGCCAAAACCTGCAATGAGCAGCAGCGCCACGCTGGAAGCCAACAAGGCGCCGCGCGAACTGCGCGTGGCGGCCAACCCGGCCACCAGCGCCACCAGCACCATGGCGTAGCGCTGCACGATGCACATGGGGCAAGGCTCCAAACCCACCACATGCTGCAAATACAGGCCAAAGGCCAGCAAAGCGGCGCAGCCCAGGCTGATCAATGCAAATAGCCGGCGGGGGTGGGAGTCCACCCATGGGATGAGAAAGTTCACAGATCACCTTTGGCGTTATCTAACAGCAGGCCGAATTATCAAGCCAAGAGGCTGACTCGGCACCAGCGCACAAAGTTGCAAATGGGTGCGGCGCAGAGCGCGCCAAGCACCGGGCACGCAATCCACGGGCCGCGACGCCGCTGCCGCCGTGTCTGGGTTGCGCTCAGCCCCCAAACTTCGACTACGGCGCCCAACTCAGCGAAATACGGGACGCGATGGCCGCAGCTCTGGCTTCTGCCACCCCGATTGGCGAAGTGGGTGGTGGGGTGGGTGGCGCGTGAGTGGCGGCGCGTGAGTGGCGGCGGGCAAAGCGAATAAGATCCGGCTTCGTTTTTTCACCGATCTTTTTTCGTCTTGAGGGCACCCCATGGCACGCACTGTTACCTGCATCAAACTCGGCACCGAGGCCGAAGGCCTGGACTTTCCTCCCTACCCCGGCGAGCTGGGCAAGCGCATTTGGGAGGGCGTGAGCAAAGAAGCCTGGGCCGCCTGGCTCAAGCACCAAACCATGCTGGTCAACGAAAACCGCCTGAACCTGGCCGACGCCCGCGCCCGCCAGTACCTGGCGCGGCAAATGGAAAACCACTTTTTTGGCGGCGGCGCAGATGCTGCGCAGGGCTACGTGCCGCCCACGGCCTAATTTTCATGAAGGTGTGCAGCAGCCCCAACCATGAAAGCTCTTGCACATTCATTTTCATGAAAGTGCGTAGCGCCCCCAGCCATGAAAGCTATCGCACGCTAACCCCAGCGCCCAGTCTGCCGCTGCACCGCCCTGCCCCTTTGGCCCGCGCGTGACCGCAGCGGCACCTCCAGCCCACACGGTGCTGGACACCGACTTTTCCGACGGCGCCCAGTTTTTTGCCCTTTGGCGCCAGTGGCGCGACGCCGCCACACCTGGGGCGATGCTGCACTACGTTGGCTTGCAAGCCCCAACCCTGAACGCCCAGCCGCCCGACGCGGACGAAGTGCAACTGCGCGCTTGGGCACAGGCGACTACGGGTATCAGCGGTGAATCTGGTTTTTACCGCCTGCTGCTTGATGGCGGGCGGGTTTCGCTCACGCTTTGCTTGGGCGACCCGCACACAAGCCTGAGGCAACTGGCCTTGCAGGCCGACCGGGTGATTCTGGGCACTGCCTGCGCGCAAGGTGGCGCGCTCGCGGCGCTAACCAAGTGCTGCCAACGCGGCACGTACCTCACTTACTCCGCTGATGTAGTTGCCGCTGGCGGCGTGGACGCCGCCGCCCTCAGCGGCCTGGGCTTTCAAGCCGGCGCCCAAGGCGACTGGGTGTTTGCGCCGGCCTGGCAGCTGCGGCGAAGCCGCCAGACGCCGCGCCGGTTATGGTCACAGCCCCAGCGCTGCACGGTAATCGGCGCGGGGCTTAGCGGCACCAGCGTGGCGCGGGCGCTGGCGCTGCGCGGCTGGCAGGTGCAGGTTTTGGATGCGCAAGACCATCCGGCTGGTGGCGCCTCGGGCTTGCCAGCGGGTTTGGTCAGCCCGGTGCACAGCGCCGACGACGGCCCGGTGTCGCAGCTCACCCGCAGCGGCTGCGCGCTCATGCGCCAGCACGCCCAGACGCTGCTGGTGCAGGGCCAAGACTGGGCGCCCAGTGGCGCCTGGCTGCGCCCGGTGGCAGACGACCCGACCCAAGCGGCGGGCGACGCGCGCCACTTGCCCCAGGCGTTTTGGCTGCAACCGGCCGCCCTGGTGCGGGCCTGGCTGGCCACGCCGGGCATCACCTTCACCGGGCGCTCGCGCGTGGACACACTGGAACGCCACGGCGAGCAATGGGTTTGCGTAGACCAAGACGGGCTGGAACTGGCGCGCAGCGAAGTGGTGGTAGTAGCCAACGCGCTGGACGCGGCGCGTTTGTTGAACGATTCTGGCCCAGCCCAGGCGCCGGGGTGGGGCCAGCGCCCCGCGCCCACCGACGCGCTAGGTCACATGAAGGAGCGCAGCAGCCCCAATGACGAAAGTTCATTCACGCTAACCCAGGCCCTGGCGGGCCTGCACCCCCGCTACGGCGCTATCAGCATGGGCGCAAGCGCTGGCCTGGCCGGTTTGCCAGCGCAGCCGGTGCAGGGCCATGGCAGTTTTTTGCCCTCGGTGCCGCTGGCCCAAGGTGCCATGTGGCTGGCAGGTGCGGGCTTTGACGCCGAGCCCGCGCCAGACGCACAGGCCCAGCACCACGCCAACCTGGCCCGCCTGGCGCGCTTGTTGCCAGGCACTGCGGCCACGCTGGCGCCGCAGTTTGCTTCGGGCCAAGTGCAACTCTGGCAAGGCCAGCGCTGCATCAGCCACGACCGCTTGCCCTTGGTGGGGCCGGTGCAAGCCGCGCCCGACGCCAGCCTGTGGATCAGCACCGCCATGGGCGCACGGGGCCTGACGCTGGCCGCACTGTGCGCCGAGCTGCTGGCAGCGCGCCTAGGCGGCGAGCCGCTGCCCCTGCCCGCCCGCCTGGCCCGTCTGCTAGACGCGCAGCGCCTGGACCGCTAGCGCTAGCGCCCAAGGCGCATAAGGCGCCTTATGCGACTAATGCGACTAATGCGCCGTACCCGCCACCCGCCGCACCCGTCTAGCGCTCTTTGCGGTACGGTTTGCCCAAGGCCGCAGGCGCCACCGCTTTGCCCACAAACCCTGCCAGCAAGACCACGGTCAGCACATAGGGCAGCGCTTGAATGAGTTGCACCGGCACCTCCCCCACGGTGGGGATGTGCAAGCCCTGCAACCGAATGGACGCGGCGTCCAAAAAGCCAAACAGCAAGCAGGCCCACAGCGCCAAGCCCGGCTGCCAGCGGCCAAAGATCAGGGCTGCCAGGGCCATAAATCCGCGCCCGGCCGTCATGTTTTGCGAAAACTGGGCGCTTTGCGCCAGCACCAGGTAGGAGCCTGCCAGGCCGCACAAGGCGCCGTTGATGGTGAGGGCCGCAAAGCGCAGCCGCGCCACGGACACACCAGCGGCTTCGACCATGTGCGGGTTTTCGCCCACCGCGCGCAGGCGCAGCCCAAAGCGCGTGCGGTACAGCAGCCACCAGGCGATGGGCACCAGCGCCAAGCTGACCAGCACCAGCAGGTCCAATGACAGCAGCGCCTGCAGCCAAGCCAGCGGGCCAGTGCCTGGCGCGCCGGGGCTCCACAAGGCGCCCATGCGCACCTGCGCGCCCAGCGCCGGGGTTTGGCCGCCCTGGCCAAACCAGGCCGCACCCAGCACCACCGTCAGGCCCGCTGCAATGATGTTGAGCGCCAGCCCCGACACCACCTGGTCGCCGGGGTAGCGCACACAGGCAAAACCGTGCAGCCAAGACATGGCGATGGCCACCACCATTGCCGCCGCAAGCGCCAGCAGCGTAGACCCGTACCAGGCGCCCACCGCACCGGCGGCAAAGGCGGCGAACAGCATCTTGCCTTCTAGGCCAATGTCAACAACGCCCGAGCGCTCAGAAAACAGGCCAGCCAAGGCGCACAACACCAGCGGCGTGGACAGGCGCAGGGTGGAGGTCAGCAGCGCCAGCCACTGCGTCTCATCCACGGTAGCGCTCCTGGTCTTTGGCGGGCTGCAGGCGCTGGGCCAGCCACGCCAGGCCGGCCAAGCCACGCGCCAGCCAGGGGGCGATCACATAGGTCATGGCGCCTGAAAACAGCACGATAAAGCCCTGCAACATCACCACCATATCGCGGCCAAAACCGGGCACCTCAAAACTCACCTCCGCGCCGCCCTGAAACAGAGCGCCAAACAACAGGCTGGCCAGCACAATGCCCACCGGGTGGTTGCGACCCATCAGCGCCACACCAATGCCGGTAAAGCCCGCGCCACTGACAAACTCCAAAAGCAAGCGCCCACTCACTCCCGAAATTTCATTCATACCCACCAGGCCGGCCAAGGCGCCCGACATTGCCATGCTGACCAGCACATGGCGCTGCACCCGAATGCCCGCGTACTGCGCGGCGCCGGGGCTGGCGCCCACCACACGCAAGCGGTAGCCGCTGCGGCTGCGCCACAAAAACAGGTACACGCCCACGCTGGCCGCAATGGCCAGAAAAAAACTCAGGTTCAAGGGCGAGCCCACCCAGTCCACGCCAAACCAGCCCAAGGCCGTCTGCATGGACGGCAACACGGCAGAGGGAGCAAAGGCCGCGCTCTCAATGGCCATAGAGCCCGGCGCGCGCACGTGGTTGACCATGACGTAGACCAGCACACTGGCGGCAATAAAGTTGAACATGATGGTGGTAATCACAATATGGCTGCCCCGGTAGGCCTGCAAATAGCCAGGCACCGCAGCCCACAAGGCCCCGCCCAGGGCGCCTGCGGCCACCATCAGCGGCAGCATCACCCACGCTGGCACATAAGGCGAGAGCCACAGCGCCACCAAACCGGTGGCCAGGCCGCCCACCACGGCCTGCCCCTCGCCGCCAATATTGAACAAGCCACCATGAAAGGCCACCGCCACGGCCAAGCCGGTAAACACAAAGGTGGTGGCGTAGTACAGCACGTAGCACAGGCCGCGCGGCGAACCAAAAGCGCCGTCGAGCAGCACGCCCATGACCTGCACAGGGCTTTGCCCCACCAGCAGCACCACCCCGCCCGCGCAGCCCAAGGCCACGGCCAGGCACACCAGGGGCAGCAGCACCCGGTCGGCCCAAAGGGGCAAGGCGGGCGCGGCGCTCATGATGTGCCGCCCGACATCAGCCGCCCCAGCGCCAGCTCTGTGCAGTCGGCCACTTCCAGATCACCCACCAAGCGGCCTTGGAGCATGACCAAGACACGGTCCGACAAGGCCAATATTTCATCCAGCTCGCTGGAGACCAACAGAATGGCGCAGCCGGCGTCCCGCAGCGCGCGCAGGCGGCCATGGATGAATTCGATGGCGCCAATGTCCACCCCCCGCGTGGGCTGGCCCACCAAAAGCACGCGCGGGGCCTGGTTCAACTCGCGCGCGAGCACCAGCTTTTGCTGGTTGCCCCCCGAAAAACGGCTGCTGCGCAAATGCGGGTTGCGCGGCTGCACGTCAAACTGCGCCATCAGTTGCGCCGTGGCGGTTTGCATGGGCCGGTGGCGCATCCAGCCGCGCTGGCTATACGCAGGCGTGGCCTCGTAGCCCAGCACGGCCGACTCCCAGGCCTCAAATTCCATCACCAGCGCACGCGCATGGCGGTCTTCGGGCACGTGCGCCAGGCCCAAGTGGCGCGCCGTCTGCGGATCGAGCCACTGCGCAACGTCAAACCGCTGGCCGACCAAGTCCATGCTGCCCGCCTGCGGCGCGCGCAAGCCGCTGAGCAGCTCCAGCAGCGGCGTCTGCCCATTGCCCGACACCCCGGCCAGGCCGGTGATCTGCCCCGCGCGCAAGTCCAGGCTCACACCGTCAACTTGGCGCACCTGGGCTGCGTCACTCCAGGCCAGACCTTGGGCGCGCAATAGCACCGCACCGGCCGGTTTGGCGGCCCCCTCCGCGCGCCCGAGCTGCACCTTGCGCCCTACCATGGCGTGGGCCAGCAGGTCGACATCGGCCTGGTCAATCGGCATTTCTTGCACCACGCGACCCGCGCGCATCACGGTCACCGTGTCGCACAGGCGCATCACTTCCTTGAGCTTGTGGGTAATCAATATGACCGTGGTGCCCTGGCTGCGCAAGGTGCGCAGCACCACAAACAGTTGCTCGGTTTCGGGCGGCGTCAGCACCGCCGTGGGCTCGTCGAGCACCAGAATGCGGGCGCCGCGAAACAGGGTTTTGAGGATTTCCAGCCGCTGGCGGTCGCCCACCGGCAGCTCGCAAACCAAGGCATCCAGGTTCAAGTGCAAGCCGGTTTGCTGCATCAGCGCGTCAAGCGCCGGGCGCACTTGCGCTTGGGCTTTGCGCAGGCGCCAATGGCCCTCGGCGCCTAGCATGATGTTGTCCAGCGCGCTCAAGGTTTCAACCAGCATAAAGTGCTGGTGCACCATGCCAATGCCCAGGGCGATGGCGTCGTCGGGCCGGCGTATGGCCACTGGCTTGCCAAACACTTCAATCTGCCCCCGGTCTGCCTGGTACAGGCCGTAGAGCACCGACATCAACGTGCTTTTGCCCGCGCCGTTTTCACCAATGAGCCCATGCAAGCTGCCCGCGCGCACCGCAAAGTCCACATCGGCATTGGCCGCCACCGCGCCAAAGCGCTTGTGCATGCCGCGCATGCGCAAAGCCCAGTGGCCGCTGGCCGGGGGCTGGTGCGCTGGCTCGCCGATCTCGCCCCGGTCGCTGGCTACAACTTGCAAGCGTTGTCGGCCATGTAATCGGCCACCTTGATCTTGCCGCTGATGATGTCGGCCTTGGCCGCCTCTACGCGCTTTTTCATGTCGGGCGTGACCAGCTTGGCGTTGTGTTCGTCCAGGGCGTAGTCCACGCCGCCTTCTTTGAGGCCCAGCACCGAGATGCCCGGCTTGTGGCCCATCGCCACGTTGTACACCGCCACGTCCACGCGCTTGAGCATGGACGTCAGCATGGTGCCGCTTTGGATGTGGTTTTGGTTGCTGTCCACGCCAATGGCCAGCTTGCCCGCGTCCTTGGCCGCTTGGTAGACACCAATGCCGGTGCCCCCAGCGGCGGCAAACACCACGTCCACGCCTTGCGAGAACTGCGCCTTGGCCAGCTCGCCGCCGCGCGTGGGGTCGCTCCAAGCCGCGCCGGTAGTGCCTGTCATATTCCCGATGACGCTGGCCTTGGGGTTGATAAACAGCGCGCCTTGGCGGTAGCCGCATTCAAACTTGCGGATCAGGGGAATGTCCATGCCGCCCACAAAGCCGACTTTGCCACTCTTGCTGGCCATGGCCGCCATGGCGCCCACCAGAAAGCTGCCCTCTTGTTCCTTGAACACCACGGACTGCACATTGGGCGCGTCCACCACCATGTCCACGATTGCAAACTTGAGCTTGGGGAATTCTTTGGCCACCTTCTCGATGCTGGAGGCCTGCGCAAAGCCAATGCCGATGATGGGGCTGGCGCCTTTTTCTGCCATGCGGCGAATCGCCTGCTCGCGCTGGGACTCGTTGCTGATTTCAAACTCCAAAAACTTCTTGCCCGTCTCTTTGCTCCACTTTTGTATGCCGTTGTTGGCGGCTTCGTTGAACGATTTGTCAAACTTGCCGCCCATGTCAAAAATCACGGCGGGTTCGGCCCAGGCCTGCGTGGCGCCTAAGACGGCACCCAAAGCCGCAGACAACAAGCTCAGTTTCAACACATGGACAGTACGCATAAGGTGGTTCCTCAGGTGGTGGATTGGAAAAGTGACGGCTGCAGCGGACCTGCCGTGGAGGGCTGAAGCCGCTGAAACATTGTGCCCGAGCGGTTGCCGAATGTGCGCGAATCTTCTCGTTTTGGCACCGATAGTTGGGCATGCCGTACGCCATCCGGCAGCAGGTTCAACAGCACGTTCAAGCACGCGTTCAACCCCTGGCGCTTCACCTACACTTTGAAGCGCTAGCCTGGCTTGCCGGGCCAAGGCCCAGCGGGGGCTGGCGTAGGCAGTGCCCCGTTTCATGAGGGTGCGCAGCGCCCTCCATCGACACGTTCTTTCACCTTACAAAGAGGAAACACCCATGGTGCTGGTGGCAGGCTCGGCCAATTTGGACTTTGTGGTGCGCGCGCCGCACATTCCCGCACCCGGCGAAACCGTGCTGGGCGGCGCGTTTCAAACCTTTGCCGGGGGCAAGGGTGCCAACCAGGCACTGGCCTGTGCCCGCGCCGGGGGCGTGGCAACCCACATGCTGCTGGCGCTGGGCGAGGACGCGTTTGCCGCGCCCATTGAGGCCTCGCTGCGCAGCGCGGGCGTCACATTGCACACGGTGCGCCCCAGTGGCGTGGCCACCGGCACGGCCTTTATATGCGTAGACGACCAGGGCGAAAACGCCATTACCGTGGCGCCCGGCGCCAACGCCTGCTTGCAAGCAGCGCACCTGCCAGCCCTGCAAGGCTTGAGCCACCTGCTGCTGCAACTCGAAATTCCGCTGCCCACCGTGGCCGCCTATGCGCTGGCGGCGCAGGCGGCGGGCTTGCGGGTGGTGCTCAACGCCGCACCCGCGCAAGCGCTCAGCCCCGCGCTGCTGGCTGCTGTGGACTTGCTGGTGGTCAACGAAGGCGAGCTGCGCACTCTCGCGGGCAACCAGGGCAGCGTGGCGCAATGCCTGGCGCGCCTGCCCTGCCCCGCCGTGGTGGTGACCCTGGGCGCGCGCGGCTGTGTGGCGCGTGAGGGCGACATATTCCATGCGCAAACCAGCTTTCACGTGCCGGTGGTGGACACTACAGGCGCAGGCGATACCTTTTGCGGCGCGCTGGTGGCTGCGCTGGCAAGCCAGCACACCATGGCCCACGCACTGCGCCAGGCCAGCGCCGCCGCTGCGCTGGCCTGCACCCAGATGGGCGCGCAAAGCAGCGTGCCACAGGCCGCCGATGTGGCGGCGTTCTTAACCCAAGCCTCGCAAGCGAATGAGGCCGAGGCTTTGCTGGCGCTGCGCCAGTTCGCCGGGCTGCCTTAAGCGACGTCCAGCCGCACCCTGCCCGACGCCATTCTTTCGCCACCCAATCCCCAATACCCAATTACCCACCATGACCTACCCCGCCCCCCACCGCGTGATTTATGACACCGACCCCGGCGTCGACGACGCCATGGCCCTGTACTACGCGCTGGCCCATCCGAACATCGAGGTGCTGGGCGTCACCACCAGCTTTGGCAATGTGACGGTAGAACAAGCTGCGGTAAACGCCCTGTATTTGCTGGCCATTGCCGGGCGCGGCGAGATTGTGGTCACCCAGGGCGTGGCTGCACCGCTGGTGAAACGCGGCGAGGCGCCGCCGGACCACATCCACGGTGCCGACGGCCTGGGCAACTTGCCGCAGCGACAGGCCACACCCACGCAACTCGACGCGCGCAGCTCGGCGCAGTTCATCGTGGACATGGCGCGCCAGCATCCGGGCGACATCACGGTAGTGGCGGTCGGCCCCTTGGGCAATCTGGCGTTGGCGCTGGCCATTGAGCCGCAACTACCGCGCTTGCTTCGCAAAGTGGTCACCATGGGCGGCGCGGTGCTAGAGCCGGGCAATGTGTCGCCCGTGGCCGAGGCCAATATCTGGAACGACCCGCACGCTGCCGACATCGTTTTTACGGCAGGTTTTAACCTGACCATGGTCGGCCTGGACGTGACGCACCAGGTGATCTTGCCTGTGAGCCTGTTTGCGCACATTGCCCAGCACCACCAGCACCCCGCCACCGACACGCTGCACCACGCAGTGGCGTTTTATGCCGATTTTTACAGCGGCTTGTACCCGCATGTGGCAGCCATCCACGGCTGCTTTGGCCACGACGTGCTGGCCTTTGTGGCGCTCACCAACCCCGAGTTGTTCAGCACCGAGACGGGCCGCGTGCGCGTGGCGGTGGACGGCCTGGCCCAGGGCCAGACCATGCTGCGGCGCAAAAGCATCGCCTACCCGCAGAGCGGCTGGGGCCCGGAGGTGCCTGACACCCAGGTTTGTATCCAGGTGCAAGCGCAGGCCTGCAAAGCGCTGATTGAACGCACCCTGATGGGCGCCTGGCTGGGGGCTTGACCATGACGCTGCAATTGCCCGTGTTGGACTTCCAGGCCTCCGACGCGCCGCAGGCCTTTTGCCGCAGCCTGCACGAAACCGGCTTTGCCGTCTTGCGCAAGCACCCTTTGCCGCAAAGCCTGGTGGAAGGCATTTACGCCGAATGGCAGGCGTTTTTTGCGCAAGAAGCCAAGCACGCCTACGCCTTTGACCCTGCCACGGGCGACGGCTACTTTTCCACCGCCGTGTCCGAGACGGCCAAGGGCGAAAAGCAGCGCGACCTCAAAGAGTTTTTCCACGTCTTCCCCTGGGGGCGCTACCCCGCCGAGCTGTCTGGGGCGGCGCGCGACTACTACGCACAGGCCAGCGCCCTGGCCGCCACGCTGCTGGGCTGGGTGCAAGCGCATTCCCCGGCCGATGTGCTATCGCGTTTTTCCATGCCACTGCCGCAGATGCTGGAGGCCAGCGACCACACCTTGCTGCGCGTGCTGCATTACCCGCCCCTGGCAGGCGACGAGGCGCCCCAGGCGGTGCGCGCCGCCGCCCATACCGACATCAATCTGCTCACCTTGCTGCCTGCGGCCACCGCGCCGGGGCTGCAAATCCGTGCCCCAGACGGCAGCTGGATGGACGTGCCCTGCGACTTTGGCCTTTTGATCGTCAACATCGGCGACATGCTGCAAGAGGCCTCGGGCCGCTACTACCCGTCCACCGTGCACCGCGTGCTCAACCCGGTGGGGCCACAGCGCGCCACAAGCCGCATCTCCCTGCCCCTGTTTTTGCACCCCCGCCGGGACGTGGTGCTGTCTGCGCGCTACACCGTAGGCAGCTACTTTGATGAACGCATGCGGGAGCTGCGCGCGCTAGACGCCTGAGCGCTTGCAAACCTTTGGGCGGCTTGCAAACGGACTGCGCATTGCTTGGCGCTGTAAGCAATCGCCGTTTTGGCTGCAAATTGCTCATTTCCTCCCCTCCTCTTTAGGCTGCAAGTCCGGGTAACCGTTGGCACGTAAAAACTCCAAGGCCGTGGGGCGCCACACGCTGGGGTCTTGGGTAAACAGGGGGTGGCCGTCTTTGCCGTTGGGCGGGAACTGTACGAACTGGCCCACACCGCCTTTGGCTTTGAAGGCGTCAAACCATTCGCGTGGGTATTTGGGGCCCATGTACTGGTCGTTTTCGGTATAGACCCACAGGGTGGGTATGCGGGCGGTCTCACCATAGCTGGCAAACATGGCCTTGAGGCGGTTCGTGCCGCAAGGCTCTTGCGGCTGGGTCTCGGGGTTGCCACCGCCACCACCGGCAAAGTTGATGGTCGCCAGCACGCCGGGCGGGTTTTTGGCGGCTACCGTAATGGCGGTGGTGCCGCCAAACGATTGGCCCAGCACCAGGGTACGGTCCGGCAGCACGTCAGTGCGCTCGCGCACGTGGGCCAGTATTTGAAGGGTTTGCACTGCGGCTGCGTCGTAGCCGGGGGGATAGTTTTTCCTGTTGCAGTCGCCCGTGTCTTCTACGTCGTCACCGCCGGTCACACCATAGCCTAGGCGGGTGGGTACCACCACCAAGAATCCCATGGCGGCAAACCAGCGGGCGTTGGTGACAAAGGTGGAGCGGCCCATCGCGGCCCGCTTGTCTGGATAGGGCGCGCGGCCATGGTTGATGACTGCTATAGGGCGCGGTGGGGGCGTGGTGTCATCATAAAAAACGGTGACCACAGCGTCTTTCTCTATGACTTTGCCGTAGGCATTGGTCACTTTCACGGGTACGTTGATGATGGCTTGCACCAGTTTGGCGTGGGCAGTGGTCGCCGTAAAGACCGCCAGGCCGATGAATGTGGCAAGGGTGGCGAGGGATGCGACGCGATAGTGTTGGGGTTTCATAAAACTACCTTTGGATTGTTTGGCAGGTTTGGTAAAGCGTTACATGGCAAGTGGCAGCTCTTTTGGTCTGGGTGGTGTTTGGGTATGCACTTATCGCCTCTTGACATGTCGCTTGGAGTTGATCCAAGTAGTCCGGCAAGGCTTGGCGCCAGAGGTCGGGCTTGTGGTGATCGTGGTGGCCGACAATGCCTACGGGTGGACTGAGTGACAGCGTGGCCTTGCCTACTGGGGTCTTTGGCGCCGCGAGAAGTCGATTGCAAGCTGAACTGCACTCCAATCTGTACCTGTCTGCACTTCCGCGCGATCCTGGTCCCTCTTGTCCTATAGATTGAGAAGGCGAGTCTGGATTTCCGCATCGCTGACGCCCGCTTTGCACCAACTGGCAACGCGTTGGGCCTCAGGGGCGATCCGATGGTGCATTTTGTCCTTAGCCACTGCGGTCAACACCGTTGAAGCAATGCCAGCGGCAACAAGCTTTTCGTGGAACTCCTTTTGGGAATCGAACGATACCGAGCGGTCCAGCGGGTCGCCCACCACGAAAATGCGGCGCATTTTGTCGGCTTTTACACCATCGATGTGGTCAACCGGGTCATACACGGCTGACAGTAGTTGCCCTGTCTGGTCAAGGCCACGCTGGGCTTCCGGAGTACCCAGGGCGCGTGCGCGACTCTTAATGCTCAAGGCACCACTGGCCGCAACGGCGCAGTCCACGTCGGTACGTCCAAGCGTCAGGGCGGCACCAACCAGGCCACCGCCACCACTGAGGCCCGTCAGCTGTATACGTTCATAGCCATAGCGAGTCTTAATCGCGTCAATGGCGGCATTGACCAGGTAGGCCTCGACCGGCATACGGCGATCTTTCACATGGCTCATGCCGGTGCTTCCATACACACCAGGACGACCGATGCGAATGACTGGCAGACCGATTTCTTTGGCAGTTCGATCAGCTTGTGCGATTTGCGCTTTCCTACTTGACGTTTTTTCATATACCTCCTGGTTCTGACCGGGATGTTCTTCAAAGCTCATCACATCGCCATGAATAAAGAAGACCGCCGTTGGTGCACCCTGGGCGGTGGCGCTGGGAAAGTAGCGTATGCAAGCACTGGCCGATTGCGTAACAGACCTGCCAAAGAGGCCCCGTTCCGCCCATTCGACCTGCACCCACACCGCATCCTCTTTCGCTGAGCAGTCGGTCTGGGTCAAGCCCTTGGGATTCCGAACATCCTCAAATAAAAACACCTCATCACGGACCTGCGCATTGCAATCAAAGCCCGGTAAAACGAATACGAAAGCCAACGAAATGGCTTGTTTAACAAAAAGACGGAAGTTCATGTTAGGCAATCTTTAGGGGCTGCTTCTTCACATTTGGCAAAAGCTGGTGGCAGCGCTTGACCAGATATATAGCTATCGGCCTTGGCGCTGTCGACCTGCAACTATTTGCGTTCGGTGTCGCCATCGCGCACCGGCAAGGCTTTGACCACGCTAGGCACCAGCGGCTGAATGACCTTGGTGACGGCTGACACGATGATGCGGCCCGACGCCGCGACCAAGACATCAGCCACCACAACACTCAGCTCACCGATCAATGCCAATTGGCCGCCAGCACCGGCGCCAGCGCGCCGGCAGTGCTGCCACCCAAGTTGCTCTGCCCCGCAGCCGGTGGCGCAAACGCGGCCATGGCGTTGACCAGGTTTTGCACCTGGCTGTCAAGCAACAGTTTGCCGTCTGCGGTCTTGAACTGCTCCACGTGGTATTGGCTGCTCAAGTACCAGTTGCTGATGGTAAGCGTGTCGGTGGTGCCGATAACAGACACTTGCAGGTCGTTCCCCGACTTGGCAAACCACAGTTGCTCAGAGGAAATGCCGGTGCCAAAGCTGGCTACATCGGTGTTGCCCGCTGTGGCGTCGTTCTCGGTGACCAGGTCTGCGCCTGAGCCTCGGCCAAACACATAGGTGTCGTTGCCTGCACCGCCGTTAAGCGCATCGTTGCCTACACCGCCGTCCAGGCGGTCGTTCCCGGCCTCGCCATAAAGCGTGTCGTCACCCCCGCCGCCAGATGCCGTGTCGTCACCCGCCCCGGCATGCACCATATCGCGCAGCGCGGTTCCAACGATCACGTCATTGGCTGCCGTGCCGTTAAGCGCGCGCGCAATGTCGAGACTAAAAGTTGTGGTGGCGCTGGCGCCCGACGGATCGCTTGCTTTGACCTTAACGCTCCATACACCAGCCGCACTAGACGGCGGTGTGGCACTAAAGGCGCGGGTCGCGCTGTTAAATGTCAACCAACTAGGCAGCGCGGCCCCGCTCGCCAAGCCCGCGCTCCACACCAATGCGTCCCCATCCGCATCAGCGAACGTAGCGCTGGGAACGACATAACTCCACGCTTGCGTCTCAGTTCCGTATTGACTGCCCAGCGCTCCCACCAGCACAGGCGCGTCGTTCACATTGGCTACCGCTGCGCTGGCAGCGCTGGCGACACTTTCAGCAGATCCAAAGCCGTCCGTGTAGTTGGCTACCACCCGCAACGTTGCAGCGACTTGCGCTTGGGTCAAGGTGAAGGTGGAAGCAGTGGCGCCGGTGATGGCGGTCCAGGTCCTGCCGGCGTCTGCGGAACTTTGCCATTGGTAGGCAATCTTGCCCAGGCCGTCCAGATCGGCCAGGGTGTTGGCGGCGGTGAGTACTTGCTTTTGCGTAGCGGTGCCGGTGATGGTGACCGCGCCCGTGGGTGCGTCGTTCACATTGGCTATTGCTGCGCTCGCAGCGCTGGCAACCGACTCGGTAGTTCCAAAGGCGTCTTTGTAGCTGACCACAGCGCGCACCGTGGCACCGACTTGCGCTTGGCCCAGGGTAAAGGTAGAAGCAGTTGCCCCGGTGATTGCAGTCCAGGTCTTGCCTGCGTCTTTGGAGGCTTGCCATTGGTAGGTGATGGTGCCCAGACCGTCCAGATCGCCCAGGGTATTGGCTGCGGTGAGTACCTGTTTTTGCGTCACGGTTCCAGTGATAGACACGCTGCCAGTGGGTGCGTCGTTCACATTGGCTACCACCGCTTTGGCAGCGCTTGCTACGCTTTCAACCGTACCAAACCC
>CANEVH010000059.1 GCA_947442105.1 Comamonadaceae bacterium
CGGGAAATGCGGGAAAACGAGGCTCAAACCGATGAAATCAGCCTCGAAAAGCGTCGGGAGTTCACGATATGAAAGGGTTGCGTGGAAATCAAATGTCCCGAGCAAGGCGCCACACTTTTGCGTGGGGTATTTCAGCAGCCTGTTAATGCCGGGCGAATCGCTTTGGCTTTGAGCAGTTCGTCGTTTTTGCGCATGTTTCAATCCACGCCCGGCATTAATGCCGGGCGAATCGTTTCTACGGCGGGGGCTTGATGGCAAAGCGCCTTGTTTCAATCCACGCCCGGCATTAATGCCGGGCGAATCTTGACAGCAACGGCAACTTTAGGCCAGACAAAAAGTTTCAATCCACGCCCGGCATTAATGCCGGGCGAATCGTTCGCTTTTTTGGCCATTTCGACCAGGTCGCCGTTGTTTCAATCCACGCCCGGCATTAATGCCGGGCGAATCCGTGTGTCCACCAAAGCTGGTGTTGAGCTCACGCGCGTTTCAATCCACGCCCGGCATTAATGCCGGGCGAATCACGCCAATGCCCTCCACCCGGCTGGGGGTGCCGGTGCGGATGTTTCAATCCACGCCCGGCATTAATGCCGGGCGAATCCCAGCGGGTCGCTGCCGGCGGCTGCCTTGCGTCTGTTTCAATCCACGCCCGGCATTAATGCCGGGCGAATCCGCCGTTGGCAAAGGCTTGCACGCCGCTGCTGGTGTTTCAATCCACGCCCGGCATTAATGCCGGGCGAATCGTTTGCAGGGTTGCCCCTGACATTGTTTCCGTCATGTTTCAATCCACGCCCGGCATTAATGCCGGGCGAATCGCCGCTTGATCGGCGGCATGCTTTGCCACCTCGGCCAGTTTCAATCCACGCCCGGCATTAATGCCGGGCGAATCATATGGCGCGCGGCATGCTGGAGCAGATCACCGCGTTTCAATCCACGCCCGGCATTAATGCCGGGCGAATCCGAAGGTGTGGATTTTGCGCTGCAATGGAGATGCAGTTTCAATCCACGCCCGGCATTAATGCCGGGCGAATCGTGTTAAGGTAGTGCACGCCGCCAAAAATCTCGCTGTTTCAATCCACGCCCGGCATTAATGCCGGGCGAATCCTCCGCTTTTGCCAAGGCTGGGGTCAATGGCGCCGAAGTTTCAATCCACGCCCGGCATTAATGCCGGGCGAATCCTTTAGGCGGTGGGCGGGTGCAATATGGTTTTGATGTTTCAATCCACGCCCGGCATTAATGCCGGGCGAATCCTCCTCCACGTCGTGTTGTTGTTTACGTCCAGCCAGTTTCAATCCACGCCCGGCATTAATGCCGGGCGAATCCTCTGCCATCCAGCACCGCGCGCACCTGGTGCGCACTGTTTCAATCCACGCCCGGCATTAATGCCGGGCGAATCGTGGACCCCCTCAAAGACGCCATGACCGCAAAAGTTTCAATCCACGCCCGGCATTAATGCCGGGCGAATCAACACCATGGCCGGATTTACCGTCACCCAGCTAGTTTCAATCCACGCCCGGCATTAATGCCGGGCGAATCTCCAAATCTCCTGCGCCGTAGCGCTGTGGTGGGTAGTTTCAATCCACGCCCGGCATTAATGCCGGGCGAATCCAACCCGCCACGTCACGGCGGTTTTTTGGAGTGAGTTTCAATCCACGCCCGGCATTAATGCCGGGCGAATCACCAAGGTGATGCAGTTGATGGAGGCTATGCCTGTTTCAATCCACGCCCGGCATTAATGCCGGGCGAATCGTTGTCCACCGTGATGGCCTGCGGCGGCAAGTCGCGTTTCAATCCACGCCCGGCATTAATGCCGGGCGAATCGCTTGAGCTTGTCGAACTTGCCGCCGCGCTGGATGTTTCAATCCACGCCCGGCATTAATGCCGGGCGAATCGATAGCCCGCATACCAGACACCAGGCTGCAAATGTTTCAATCCACGCCCGGCATTAATGCCGGGCGAATCGAACGGCTGGATGGACACCCCCCCCACTTACGAAGTTTCAATCCACGCCCGGCATTAATGCCGGGCGAATCGGCCTGGGCACCCGCGTCACGCGCTTAGAGGATGTTTCAATCCACGCCCGGCATTAATGCCGGGCGAATCCCATTGGCGCCAACTTCTCGCGCGGCAAGAATGGCGTTTCAATCCACGCCCGGCATTAATGCCGGGCGAATCGAGAGGGGAAGACCTTTAAGGATTTTGCCACCGAGTTTCAATCCACGCCCGGCATTAATGCCGGGCGAATCCCCATGCTGCAAAGCGCATTGCAGGTGTGCTGCAAGTTTCAATCCACGCCCGGCATTAATGCCGGGCGAATCGCACGAAGCCGCTGCTGCCATGCGGCAAGCACAGTTTCAATCCACGCCCGGCATTAATGCCGGGCGAATCGATAGACAAGGATGCGCTGCGCTGGCCGAAGGTGTTTCAATCCACGCCCGGCATTAATGCCGGGCGAATCAAAATCTTGCACCTGTTGCATCGCGGTAAGTTTGTTTCAATCCACGCCCGGCATTAATGCCGGGCGAATCGCCGTCTATGCACTCGCGCAAGCGCTTGAAAATGTTTCAATCCACGCCCGGCATTAATGCCGGGCGAATCGCGTGCAGTTGCGGCGTGCGCCGCAAACCAAATGTTTCAATCCACGCCCGGCATTAATGCCGGGCGAATCGGAATGGCTGAATAGCTACGAAAACCCAAACATGTTTCAATCCACGCCCGGCATTAATGCCGGGCGAATCACAAAAAACCAGGCGCTCATAGTCACGCCTTGCTGTTTCAATCCACGCCCGGCATTAATGCCGGGCGAATCTTGACCCGCTGACGCAGCGCGCCGCGTTGAGCCGTTTCAATCCACGCCCGGCATTAATGCCGGGCGAATCCGGCGTGGGAGCGCCAGCGGCGCGTGGGGCATTGTTTCAATCCACGCCCGGCATTAATGCCGGGCGAATCAGTTTGAGAGCGACGAGACAGCGGACCCGTCGATGTTTCAATCCACGCCCGGCATTAATGCCGGGCGAATCATAGGGTGCTCTTAAGGGGTTTGGTCGGGCGGGGTGTTTCAATCCACGCCCGGCATTAATGCCGGGCGAATCCTGAGATATAGCCCACCCCCACAAAAGTGGATTTGTTTCAATCCACGCCCGGCATTAATGCCGGGCGAATCGTTTGGCCAACCCTAGTGATCCGGTCGATGTTTTTGGCGTTTCAATCCACGCCCGGCATTAATGCCGGGCGAATCGGCGCTCAAGCGATCCATCAGCCGCATGGGCCTTGTTTCAATCCACGCCCGGCATTAATGCCGGGCGAATCGCTTCGCGGCCAAGTGGGCGCGGGCGAAGGGTTTTTTAGCGCTTTGGCGCGAACCGCTGGGCGCTTGTGGCGGCGGCGGTGCGTCAAAAACGAAGTTTGCAAAAATTTCTATAAAAATCATGGACTTAGCGCTTGCGCGAACCCTAAAGGGGGTAGTCAGTCACTTGGAGTTCGCACTGCGACCATAGCACGGCCACGGTGCAATTTGCGATGGTGGGCCGGGGTTTAAAGCACCAAGGGGCCTTCAAAATCAACCGCTTTAAATACTCCGTGCTCAATCACCTCAAACCCGCGCGTGCCGGGGATGCGGTACAGGCGCAGGCAGTCTTGCTGCGGGTCGATTTCGGCCAGCAGTTCGCGCTCCAGGGTTTCAAACCGCGCAATGTCTAGTTGGCATTCAAACACCGACTTTTGCACCCGCTGCCCGGTGCTTTCGCACACCTTGGCCACGCGGCGCAGGCGGCGGCGCCCTGCCTTGGTTTCGGTGCTGACGTCATAACAAACCAATACGAGCATGGGCCTACCTCACTTGGGCACGAATGGCACATAAGGCGCGCCGTCGTCGCGCAGCGCGCGGGCCAGCAAGCGTGCTTGCACAAAGGGCACCAGCCCCAGCGCCATGGGCTGGGCCAGTAGCGGGTGGTTGATTTCGTCGCGCTTGCGCTCTTGGTAGGCCACCACCACGGTTTTGCGGGCGTCGCCTTCGAGCAACACGCCGCCGCCTTCGCGCAGGGCAAAGTCTTTGGCCTCTAGTTGGCCCCGGTTGATGAGCGTGAGTGCCAGGCGGTCGGCCCAGGGGCGAAACTCTTCCATCAAGTCCAGCGCCAGCGCGGCGCGACCGGGGCGCAGGGCGTGCAAAAAGCCCACTTGTGGGTCCAGGCCTGCGGCCTCTAGGGCTGAGCGGCAGTCGTTCATCCACATGGCGTACAAAAACGACAACAGGGCGTTGAACCGATCGCGCGGCGGGCGGCGGGTGCGCCCGTCCATTTGAAAGGCCTCGCGCCGGTCGGCTCGTACCAGCAGGTTAAGCCCCGAAAAATACTGCCGCGCCGCCTCGCCCTCCAGCCCGCGCAGCACGTCCAGATTGGGTGCGGCGGGCAGGGCGCGCAGGCTGGCGGCCAGGTCGTCGGCCAGACGCGACAGCGTTTTGGCTTCGTCGGGCTGCTTGGACTCGCGGGCGCCGCGCTGCAACACCTGGCGGGTGTTTTTGATCTTGCCCGCCACGCAGGCGCGCGCCACGTCCAGCGCAAACGCGGGGTCGGCCACGCGCTGAAAGTGCGCTTGGCGCAGCAACACATTGCCGCTGACGCCGCCTTCCAACCGGGCTTTGAAGCGGCCGTTGTCGTCCAGCATCACCAAGGCAATGCCGTCGCCGGCCAGGCGGTGCATAAGCGGCGCAGAAAAGCCGATGTGGCCAAAGGACACCACGGCGCTCAGGTGGTGCAGCGGCACGCGCAGCTTGGTTTCGCGGTCCACCTCCACGCGCAAGGTGTCGTTGTCCAGGCGCAAGTAGGTCTCGGGCGTGGTGATGTACAGGGTATTGAGCAATTGCACGGGCGGTCCTTATGCGTCCGGGTCAAACAGGCTGGCGCGCGCCTGCGCCAGCCCGGCGGGCGTGGCTTGGGGCTGGCAGCGGTCCATCAAAGAGCAGGCTTTGCAGCGCGCAGCCGCCTGCGCAGCGGGCAGCACCGGGGGCAAAACGGCGGACGCCAGCATCTGCCGTATGGCCTGCGCGGTCTGCGCCACGCCCTCGCGCAGCGCGGCGGTGATGGCCACCACCCGGCGGCGCTTGGAGGTGGCGTAGTACAAGGCGCCTTCGTGCACCGGCTTGCCCAGCATGTGCTCCAGGCACAAGGCCTGGGCCGCGAGTTGGATGTCGTCACACGCGGCAATGTCGGCGGCCTTGTTGCGGCTGCCGTGCTTGTATTCCACCGGATAGGGCGCGCCGCCAGGCAAAAACTCCACCACGTCCGCCTTGCCCACCAGGCCCAGCGCGTCGTGCCACAGCGGCATGGCGCGCTCCACGCGCACGCCCTTGGCGGTTTCGACGCCCGGCTTGTCCACCTTGGCATGCACCGCCTGGCCGCGCAGGGTGTGCACGTTCTCGTCAAACACCTGCTCCAGATGAATCAGGCCGCACTGGCGCGGGCAGTAGTGCCAGTGCTGCAGGGCAGACAGGGGGATGGGGTCGGGGTCGGTGGCCACTACGCGGCGTTTGGCTGCGCTTGCGCCAGCTCGCGCAAGATGTTGGGGTGGCGCTGGGCCAGCGCAATGAGCGTGCGCGCCGCGCCCGAGGGCTGCTTGCGGCCCTGCTCCCAGCCTTGCAAGGTGCGCACCGAAACGCCCAGGAGCTGCGCGAACTCGGTTTGCGATAGACCGGAGTTCTTGCGCGCTGCAATCAATGGTGAATACACCACCATACCTTCGCCGCGCTTAATTTGCCGCACCGACTCCAGCAGCTCGGCCTCAAGGTTGCGACTGGCTTCCCAAGCCTCAAGCTCTGCGTCGGTCATCGGCGGTTTGGTTCTAACGTTCACTTGCTTAGTGGTCAAAGGCATCGCGTAACTCCTTCAAAGTGCTCGCTTTGAGCGTCTCCAAATGGCTCTTGGCGTAAATGAATAACAGCACCAGTTCGCCAGCTTGGCTGCGGGCAAAGTAAATCACCCGCACCCCACCAGACTTGCCCGCCCCAGAGCGGCCCCAGCGCAGCTTGCGCACCCCGCCGGTGCCGGGGACCACCACGCCTTCATTGGGGTGCGTCGCAATAAAGGCGCAAAAGGTGCCCATCTCGTCCTCAGTCCAGTAGCTGGGCCACAGCTTGCCAAAAAGCGGCGACTCAATCACGGTAAAGAGTCGCAAATCATACTCCTTAGGCGTAGTCATTGAGCCCACGCGGTAGGTTCACGCCAAGCGTGTAAGTTGCACGCCGGGCGCCACGGAAGCGAGCAGATCGCCGACCGCCACCGCTTGACCATCAAAAGTCACCGCGTAGTCGGCAAAGCTGCGCGCAGCAACGCCGGGGCTTAGTGGCTCGACTTGCAGGCGGTCAAACAGCGCATGGGCAGGGGCGTTGCCCAGCTCGCTGTCGTGCTTGAACACGTAGAGGCCACGGGTTGCCATTTCGCCGCGCGCTGCGGAGCGGTCGTGCTCAAACATTTGGCCCAGCGCCTGCCAAAGCAGCGCCAAATCGTCATCGCCAAAACCGGTTTGCTTGGCCAAAAAGGATGAAACAAAACCGTGGGCCACGTACAAGCCGTAAGGCACCGTATGTTTACGGCCCATAGTGCGGTTGTCGCCTTGCTGCTTTTCGGCCTCAGCCTCGGTAGCCACCGCCATGCGGGTGATGGAATGCTCCAGCGCCACGATGGGTTCCACCGAGCGGGCGAAGGTGAGTTGCACCGGACCGCGAACCTGGCCGCAGTTGGTGCCCAGTGACATGACGGCGCCAAAGCTGCGCACGTCAAAAAAGTTCTGGCACATCCACTGGCGTGCCAGGGCAACTTGGTCTGCACTGCCTTTGCGGCTTTCTTTGGCCGGCTTTTTCTTTTTTGTCTCGACCTCCGCGCCCTCGCCCGCCTCCGTCGCGGTGTCCTCTGGCGGCGCGTCGAGTTGCAAGGCCGAGTAAGCGCGCTGGTGCTCCAGATTCAGAATGGCCTTTTCACGCACATAAATTTCAAAGCGCTTTTGGCCGGGTGCCAGCTTTTCAGCAAACCGTGCTTCACCCGCTTGCGGCTCGGCGTTATCGCCTGGTTTGACAAGGCCAACAAAGTTGCGCACTTTGCGCTTGAGCGCAACGTCGGTCACCAAGCCGTGGCCGGTCTCGGCGTCCATGCGCGGCATATTGCCGGCGTCGGGGTCGCCGTTGGGGTTGCCATCTTTGACGTCAAAAATCAGGGCAAATTCATAGCGGTTGGCGAGGCTCATGCGGGGTCTCCTTCGGGGGTGGGGGTGGTGTCAACGGGTTTTTTGGCAAAAAAGTCTTGGCGCTGGTGGTAGTAGCCCAGCGCGAAGCGGCCCTGGTCTGGCAGCGGCAATTGGCGGGGAAAGTCGGCCACCTCGCCCAGAATGTCGGCCAGCAGCTTTTCAAACCACACGCCTCGGACAGTAGCCAACTTTTTGAGGTGGGCGTTTTTGAGGCGCAGCAAGGTAGTGAACACCGCCACCGGTGTGCTGGACGCAGCGCCGTAGTAGCGGTCGCGGATGGTGGCGTTGATGCCGGGGCTGGCTTCTTCCTGGATTTTTTCCAGTGCGGCAAAGAGCCTGCCCATGCGGTACGCCGGGCTGGGGTTGGTGGGGTCGAGCATGGGCAAAAACTCCTTTTCTGGGGATGGATGGGATGGAGATGAATTCGCGCGGCGAATCTGGCGGTTCAGGCAGGCCTTGATGGCGGCGGCGCGGAAATAGTTCACGCTTTGCTCTGCACGGCAGCGTCCCACGGCGGCGTTCAGCCACAGGCTGGGATAAGGCACGTCTGGCCCTGCAAAAACGGCGTCAACGATGGCGCCGCCCAGGTTAGGTGGCACCCGCTCAATGTCGCCCTGCGGCTGGGTGGTGGTGGCCAAACACACGGCTTGCAGCAAACGTTTGAGGCTGGGGTATTGCGGGTCGTAGTCGCCGCGCACCATCTCCAAATCCTTGAAATGCTGCGCAATGCGCCCGCCCATTTCCGCCAGCGGCAGGCAGTGGTAGAAGCGCACGCTGATGCGCGCCGCGTTGGGCGACAAGCCCAAAATATGGAAGCGGTTGGCGTCAGCCGCCGCACCGTACTGGCCGCCGCGGATGGCCGCGAACAAGGCTTGCACTGCTTGGGCGTTGCGGTCAGGGTCGTCGCGGGGCGGGTCGCCAAAGATGTCCGGGATGGCGGATTCCAGATCGCTCGCCTGGTCGGCCCAAAACACGGTGGATGCATCGCCCACTTGGATGCGCTGGGGTGAGTCGCGGCGCAGCAGGTGGTTCAGGGCGGTGGTGTAGGCAAAGGCGGCGGCTTGGCCCACGGGCGCGTTCTCACCTTGGCGCTCGGTTTTGCCATAGGACTCGAAAGCGCGCGCGTTGAAGGAAACGATGTTCGCCCCCGAAGACTGCGCTCCCCACACGCCTTTGATGGAGGTGTGCAGTTGCTGCACTGGTGCTTCAATTCCGCTCACCAAGCACATGACTTTGCGCGCGTCGGCGTCGCCAGCCATGTTCAACACCGCTTGCACCACGGCGGGCCGTTGGCAAACAAGGTTCACGTCGCCCTGTAGGCGAAAACTCAGTACGGCGTTGGACTCTAAAGCCTGCGGCCACGCCGCCTGTGCTTCGATCTGCGCAGGCGTGAACTGCCGGTAGAAGTTTCGAACCGCTTGAATGCCCGCGTCCTCAAGCGCGGCGTCTGGCAGGGCGTCAATGCGCGCCACAAACTGCGCATGTTGCTCCGCCACCCGCTCGGGCTTCCCGCGTGTGTCTATGCCCAACACGTATTCCACCGTGTCCCACAACAGGTTTGCGGCCACGCCCGAGGTCTTCTTTACCCCCTGAGGCACCCGAAAACTCTGCGCCAGCTTCTTTCCGCGCGCATCCGGGGCGCGGGTGTCTACTAGTTGAACCAACGCGCCATCAGGCGCAATTTCGAGCAGGAAAGGGATTTCTTTTTGTTCGATGCCAAGTTCCGGCAAGCGCTCGGCCGGGTCGGGCGAATCGCATTTGCGGCGGTAGTACGCGGTCAGTGCCTGAAGAATCATCCCCGTGCCTCCTCAAACGGCGGCACTTCCACCACACCGTTCACCAGTGCCGCGTTAAAAAACCGGGCTTGCGGGTCGTTGGGGTGGGTGAAGTCCAAGTCGTGCAGCATCCATCCCAGCGCGCGAGATTCGGCAATGGGTGCGGCCGCCGGGGAATCTTGGGTAACCAGCTGGAAAGCCGCAGCGAACTCGCGGCAGCCCAGATAGGGCTGGTTCACGCACTGGCCTTTGCGGGCGCGGCGGGTGAACATCTCGGTGTACTTGGCCAGTGGCTCCGGTGGGTGACCAGGCGCCAGCGATAAGTCGGCATGGATGCGGTAGGCCACGTCGCGCAAAAAGTAGCCTGCGCGCTGCTGGCGCTCGTCTTCAATGTAGAGGCCCAGCGTGCCGCTACCCGCCGTCATGGCCTGTTGCACATTGCGGGTGGATACCACGGCGCTTACCTCGTTGCGGCGCAGGTTGATCCAGCGAATGGGCTTGAGCACCTCAATGCGGTGCACCCGCCAACGGATGGCCGGTTTCCACAAAATGGCTTCAAAAATGGAGCGGGCGGACGAAGGCGTCATCACGTCGTAAGAGACGCGCTCCACCTTCATCTCTGGGCGGGTAAAGCAGGCAAACGGCCCGCTGACTTCAAGGCAAAAGGATGTCATAGGTTTCCTTCAAGGGACAAAGCCACCAGGGTTGAACACATCCGCTTCCAGCACTAGGCCCAGCAGCGGGTGGTAAAGGTTTTCGGCATCCACTTGCACGTATAAGCCGGGCATGGGCAGCGTGAGGCTGCCTTGCGCCAGCATTTGGGTGGCCAGGCGCTGGTGGATGCTGACGGTGTAGCGCTGTAGCTTGCGCATGAGCCAGCGCGCCGGGCCTTCCGAGGCGAGCGAGGCCAGCAGTTTTTCGATTTCTTGGGCATGTTCGGCGTAGCGCACCACCACGGTGGCGCGGTCTTGGTCGTCTACCAACCGAAAGGCCTCGGCAGCGCTGTGGAACTGCACGGCGAGTGAGTCTCGCTCGACAGTGAGCATGAGCACGATGCGCTTGGCGTCCAGGTCCACCGCGCTGTAAAACTGGAGAAAGTAGCTGGCAAACAGGCCGCGCGCCAGCGGGTCGGCCTGCTGGCCGTGCAAAGTGCTGACGCAAGCCTGCGCCGCCTTGCGCAGGTGACCCACCGGCGGCGGCTCCGGCGGCACAAACACCACCACCCTGCCCCGCCCGGGCAAGCGCCCTTCGCGGTTGCAGCGCCCTGCCGCCTGGGCAATTGCGTCCAAGCCCGCCAGGGCGCGGAACACCACCGGGAAATCAATGTCCACACCCGCCTCCACCAGTTGGGTGCTGACTACGCGCAAGGGCGCCAAGTCAGTGCCTGCGCGCTTAGCCACCAGCCGGGCTTTGATGTGGGCAATGACCGCCTTGCGGTGCGCGCCGCACATCAGCGCCGACAGGTGCAAAGTGCCCGGCGGCAGCAAGCGGTGCAGTTCGCGCGCCGCTTTGCGGGTGCTGACGATGGCCAGCACGCAGTCTTCGGCGGCAATGCGCGCGGCGGTTTCGGCCCATGGGGTGCCGACGCTCCAGTCGGCGGGCAACTCCACGTCCACGCGCTTGAGCGCTTCGAACAAGGCGTCTGGCTCGGCAATGATTTCACGCACACCGTCCAAACCCCGCAGATTCATGCGGGGGTCGAAATAGGCAGTGCTGTTGAGTGCGGGCTGGGTGGCGGTGCAAAGCAACACGGTCACGCCGTAGTGGTGAACCAGAAGATTGAGCGCGTCCAATATGGGTTGCAAAAACTCCGGTGGCAGTTGCTGTGCTTCGTCTAGCACGATGACGCTGCCCGCCAGACGGTGAAGCTTGCGGCAGCGCGAGGTTTTGGCGGCAAACAAGGATTCGAACAACTGCACGTTGGTGGTGACGATCAGGGGCGCGTCCCAGTTTTCGCAGGCCAGGCGGCTGCGGGCGGTTTCGTCCTTTTCTGCCGCGTCGGCTTGGCTGTGGTGCTCGATAAGCACTTCGTCGCCCAGCCACTTGAGCGCGCCACGAAACACATCCGCCGTTTGCTCAATGATGCTGGTGTAAGGAATGGCGTAGACGACGCGCCGCTTGCCGTGGGCCTGTGCGTGGTTGAGCGCAAACGCCAGGCTGGACAAGGTTTTGCCGCCGCCCGTGGGAACGGTGAGTGAAAAGAAGCCCGGCGGCAAGGCGGCTTGGGTCTGGCATTGGCGTAAAACCTGGGCACGCAAGGTGTTTACCGGGGATGGCGGCGCGCTGGCCGCGAGCGTGTGCAAGTGCGCATCAAGGGCAGATTGCATGGCGTTCAAGGTCGGGAAGCCAGTGCGCCGGGCGGGCTTGGCGGCGTCAAAGTGCGCCTCGGTGTCCAAAAAATCAGCGTCCACCAGGCACGAGAACAACATGCGCACCCACAAGGCAAAGCCCGCTGGCCCACCGGGAATAGAAGCCAAGTCTGGAACAAAGTCGCTAGCCTGTAACACGCTGTCGGGCGGCTGGGCGGCTTTGGCCTCTTTAAGTTCGGCCAGCGCGTCGTCACTCTCCAGTCGCTGGGCTAAACCCTGGTGCCAGTCGTCCAAACCAGCGTGGTGCCCGGCAATCACATAAGCCAGCACCCTTGCCGCCAATTTGCCGCGCGCGCCATGCTGCGCGCCCAAAGTCTCTATGGCCCAAAGCGCACCCGCCGCCGAATGGGTTTTCTCACGCCCGCCCACCTTCCCTTCGATGTGCGCGTCTGGGTTGTCAGAGGCACGCAGGTAGCGCTGAAAGCCAGGACGGTATTTGCCCAAGTCGTGCCAAAGACCAGCCAGATAAGCCCACTGCGCACTGGCGGTCATTGGAACAGCCTCTGCCGCAAACCCCTTCCCCAGCGCAGCGACAGCCGCTAAATGGTCCGCCAAAAGATGCCCGCCGGAATGGGCCAATGGTTCTTGCATAAATCGCTTTCATTGCCTTTAAGACAATGGAAGATACACGCAATCAGGCTCACCAGGTGAGCTATACCAAAAAAAGATGACCCGCAATTTATCCGGCGGTTTTACCGTGGCGCGGCGCCTGGCGCCTCCTGGTCGGCGCCGTCTACCACCAAGGCCACGCCTAAAATGCGCCACTGGAGGGCAAAGCCATGAAGAAGTCTGACACCACGAACACGACAACACACCAAAACGCACCTGCCAAAAAACCTGCAAGCAAGGCGCCACCGCCTGCGATTGCCACCCCAAACTGGGGCACCGAAGCCGCAAAAACCGTTGCCCGCTTTCGCAAAATTTGGGAAAAAGAGGGTGCCAAGCTGGCATGACGAGCTACCTGTTGGACACCAATGTCATCACGCATTGGGTGAACAAGGCAAGTGGCCACGCGCTTATTGAGAAACACCTGTTCACATTGCCCATAGCGAGCTTGCACATCAGTGCGGTAACGGTCTGGGAAGTTAGCAGGATGGCTGAAAAGGCCAAGGTATCAACCAAAGCGAGCCGCGCTTTGATGGAGGCGATTGGGCTTTTTGCGGTATAGCCGCTTACCGCGAAGATTGCGGCCGTTGGCGGAAGTTTGCACGGCTGGCTATCAAACAAGGGCCAAACCATTGGAGAGCGAGACTCCATGATCGCCGGTACGGCCTTGGCCCACGGCCACATCATGGTGACCGACAACGTGCGGGAGTTTGAGCGGGTGCCGGGCCTCCAGATTCAAAATTGGCGGACCGGCGCCGCTTGAGTTTGGCCGCTGCCGCCAGGGCGCGGTTTCAATGCCCGCCCCGCGCCGATAGCCGTGGCGTCGCCACTTTCATGCGACCACAAGCTGTGTGCTTGGTGTTGGCTATGGCGCCTTTTCTTTAAAGATTTTTCCATCTCTCCACATTTCGGGTAGGCGCAGGGCGAGCACTGTCAGCGTGCGCGCCGCATCTGGGGGAACTCAGTTCAGTCGTACGCAATCACCGCCCGCCCCGCGTCCGCCTGCGAGCGCCAGCGGGCCAGGGCGGCGTCGCTAGGGTAGAAGCGGGCGGCGTCGCTGAGTTGCAGCTCGGCATAGGCGCCCTCCTCGCTCTGGGCTGTGTCTGCTGCGGAGTTCGGTGCGCGTGGTGCGCCGGGCAAGCGCTCCAGCGCAAAGCGCACCAGCAGGCCGCGCACCAGTTCGCCTTGTTCGGTCATCTCGCGCTGGGCTGGAAACTCGCGCAGCAGCTGGGCCACGTCGGGGCCGGGGCTGGTGGCGTCGGCTTTCAGGGCCACGCGCAGGTAACGGCCAAAGCGGCAGCGGGCTTGTTCCAAGTCCCAGAGCTGGGTGATGGTGAACTGCATGCCGCCTGAGAAGCGGTCGGTCTGCGCCTTGCCCATGGCAATGACCAGGGCGTCGTCCTTGAGCAGGTTTTTGTGCGCGTTGATCAGCGCCTCGTCAGCGCGCGCCTCGATGGTGGCACTTTTGTCGTCCAGTTTGAACAGCGCCAGCTTGCCGCGCTGGCCGTTGATGACGCGCAGGTCGGTGACGATGCCCGCCAGCAACTGGGGCTCGCGGGTTTCTAGCAGCTCTTCAATCGGGCGCTTGGCAAAGCGGCGCACTTCGAGCGCCACTTCGTCAAACAAATGGCCCGAGAGGTAAAAGCCCAGGGCGGTTTTTTCTTGGGTAAGGCGCTCTTTCACGCCCCAGGGGATGGTGGCCACCAGGTCGGGCTCTTGGGTGCTGGAGCCGTGGTCGTCTTCGCCGCCCATGTCAAACAGGCCGGCTTGGTGGACGTTGGCACTGGCTGCGGCGGCAAAGTCAAACGCGCGGTCTATGGACGCCACCAGGGCGGCGCGGTTGAGTTCCAGGGTGTCAAAGGCGCCGGCTTTGATCAGCGCCTCTAGGCAGCGTTTGTTCATGCGGCTGCGCTCCACGCGGCGGCAAAAGTCAAACAGGCTGGTAAACGGCCCGGCCTCAGCCGTGGGGCCACGGCCTTCGCGCGCGGCCACAATGGCCTCAATGGCTTGCTGGCCCGTGCCTTTGATGGCGCCCAGGCCGTAGCGAATTTGCCGGTCCGAGATGGGCTCAAAGCGGTGCACGCCGCGGTTGATGTTGGGCGGCTCAAAGTCGATGTTGAACTTGGTGGCGTCTTCAAACAAGACCTTGAGCTTGTCGGTGTCGTCCATCTCCACCGTCATGTTGGCGCAGAAAAACTCGGCCGTGTAATGCACCTTGATCCAGGCCGTGTGGTAGGCCAAGAGCGAATAGGCGGCGGCGTGCGACTTGTTAAAGCCGTAGCCCGCAAACTTTTCCATCAGGTCAAACACCTCGTCGGCCTTGGCCTCGATGATGTTGTTTTTGGCTGCACCGGCGCGGAAAATGGCGCGGTGCTCGGCCATTTCTTCGGCCTTTTTCTTGCCCATGGCGCGGCGCAGCATGTCGGCGCCACCCAATGAGTAGCCGCCCAATATCTGCGCGGTCTGCATCACCTGCTCTTGGTAGACCATGATGCCGTAGGTCTCAGACAGCATCTCGGCCACCAGAGGGTGGGGGTATTCAATCTCTTCGCGCCCGTGCTTGCGCGCCACAAAGCTCGGAATCAGGTCCATGGGGCCGGGGCGGTACAGCGCGTTGAGCGCAATCAGGTCTTCTAAGCGCGTGGGCTTGGCGTCGCGCAACATGCCTTGCATGCCCCGGCTTTCAAACTGGAACACGGCCTCGGTCTTGCCCTCGGAGAACAATCGGTAGACCTGCGCGTCGTCCAGCGGCAGGTTCTCAAACGCAAAGTCTTGCTGGCCGGGGTGGCGGGCGCGAATAAAGTCGCGCGCAATCTCCAAAATCGTGAGCGTGGCCAGGCCCAAAAAGTCAAACTTGACCAGGCCAATGGATTCCACGTCGTCTTTGTCAAACTGGCTGACGGCGGATTCGCTGCCCGGCTGCTGGTAGAGCGGGCAAAAGTCGGTGAGCTTGCCCGGCGCAATCAGCACGCCACCGGCGTGCATGCCGACGTTGCGGGTCATGCCCTCTAGCTTGCGGGCGAGTTCGAGCAGGGTTTTGACGTCTTCTTCGCGCGCTTCGCGCTCGGCCAGTATCGGCTCGGCCTCGCTGGCGTAAATGGTTTTGTCGTCTTTTTTGCGGTCTGGCGGGGGCAGTTGCAGGGTGACCGAGGTGCCCGGTTTGTTAGGGATGAGCTTGCTGATGCCGTCGCAAAAGCCGTACGGAAAATCCAGCACCCGGCCCACGTCGCGAATAGCGGCGCGCGCGGCCATGGTGCCAAAGGTGACGATTTGGCTCACGGCGTCTTTGCCGTATTTGTCTTTGACGTAGTCGATCACCAGATTGCGGTTGGTCTGGCAAAAGTCGATGTCAAAGTCGGGCATGGACACGCGCTCGGGGTTCAGAAAGCGCTCGAACAGCAGGTTGTATTGCAAGGGGTCCAGGTCGGTAATCTTGAGCGCATAGGCCACCAGGCTGCCCGCGCCCGATCCGCGCCCCGGCCCCACCGGGCAGCCGTTGTTTTTGGCCCAGTTGATGAAGTCGCCCACAATCAAAAAGTAGCCCGGAAAGCCCATTTTGATGATGGTGGCCAGCTCAAACTCCAGGCGCTCCAGGTAGCGCGGCAGCTGCGCCGTACGCTCGGCCTCTGCGGGGTACAAATGAAGCATGCGCTCGGTCAGGCCTTGGTGCGAGGCGTAGCGAAAGTAGTCCTCCGGCGTCATGCGCACGCCGTCCACCAGCGGGGTCGGAAACTCGGGCAACTGCGGCTTGCCCAGCACCAGGGTCAGGTTGCAGCGCTTGGCGATTTCTTCGGTGTTGGCAATGGCCGATGGCAAATCGGCAAACAGCGCCTGCATTTGCGCCGCAGACTTGAAATACTGCTCGCGCGTGAAGCGGCGCACGCGCTTGGGGTTGCTGAGCAAGTCGCCGTCCGAGATGCATACCCGCGCCTCGTGCGCCTCAAAGTCGTCCGGCGCCAAAAACTGCACCGGGTGCGTGGCCACCACCGGCAGGTGCATGCGCGCGGCCAGTTGGGCGCAGGCCACTACGTGGCTCTCGTCGTCCGTGCGCCCGGCGCGCTGCACTTCTAGATAAAAGCGGTGGGTGAAGATGCCTGCCAGTTGCAGCGCCAGGTCGTGCGCCCGCGCGGTGTCGCCCTGCACCAGCGCCTGGCCCACTGGCCCGGCTTGCGCGCCGCTCAGGCAAATCAGGCCCTCATTGAGCTCTTGCAACCAGGCCAGCTTGGCCGCCACCTGGGGTTTGCCGGTGTTTTGGGTGTACGAGCGCGCCAGCAGTTCGGACAAATGAAGGTAGCCGCGCTGGTTTTGCACCAGCAGCACCATGCGCCCGGTGGCCAGTGGGTCGGCGCCCATGCCCTCCAGGATGATTTCCGCCCCAATCAGCGGCTTGACGCCCTTGGCGCGGCAGGCGCGGTAAAACTTGACCGTGGCGAACAGGTTGTTCAGGTCGGTAATGGCCAGCGCGCCCTGGGTGTCGGCGGCGGCGGCTTGCACCACCTCGTCCACGCGGTTGGTGCCGTCTACGACGGAAAATTCGGTGTGCAAGCGCAGGTGGATAAACATCTCGGCGATTGTAGGTAAGGCACCTGCCAGCGCCGTGGTGCGGTCTATCGCCGGATGCGGTGCTAGGCTTCGCGACCGGTGGCCGTACGGCCGAGCGCCTGCAAATGTTCCCAATAGCTGCCGGAAAAGGGAAAACGCCCCACATGGGTGGTGCCGGTGACGAAATCGGCCCAAATTTCGCCCCCACAGTCCAACCAGCGCTGGCAAAAGCCGATGTCTTCACCCGCATTGCGCCCGTCGGTGGCTTGCACCAGCGGATTAAAAAAGCCCCAGTTGTGGGGCGCGCGCGGCAGGTTTTCGTCTTCGTCTGGAAAACCCTGGCCCCGCAACTCGGGGTACTGGGTGCACATGCGCTCCAGCGCCGCGCGCCTGATCAATAAGGCGCCCGTACCGACGCTGCGGGCCCGCGCCAGACCGTTAGCTACCGTGAGTTGTCCTGTGGCATCGAGCAGCGGTTCGCCCACAAAGCGCAAGCCCTGGTGCAGCACGTCGGGAACACCACGCTGGGCCTTTTGCAGATCCACCTGCTGCCACCCAAAGTTGCGCCGGGGATACAAGACCCCCACCACCGGATAGCCGCTGTCAAGCATCTTGAATATCAGCGGTGCGGGCAGGCCCTGGTCGGCGTCCAGCATGAAAAGGTGGCTGAAGTCACCGGCCAAAAAGTCCGCCACGATCATGTTGCGCAGGTGGCTGATGATGGAAGCGCTGTAAAAAACGGTTTGCACCACTGCGCCGCGTTGCATCGCCAACTGGGTGAATTCCAGAGTCGTGATCGCCGCCTCAACCGTGATCGTGTTGCTGTGGGTAGGAACCGCCAGGTAAACGCGGGGCACGCCCGCCGGACTACTTGCTGTGGTGGACATGAAAGATTAAGTCTAGTGTGTTGAAAAAACAATGACCGCCACGTTGGAGGCAATGGCCTTCCAGTCAGCGCACACCGGAGCTGCGGCAGAAGTGCAATGGCCGACGAAGGGCAGATCAAGACGACCGGTTAGGCAAGCGTTTTCAGACATGGTTTCAGTTCGGGGTGGGGCGTAGGCCACAGGTGAGGGAAAGGGGCGCAGGAGCGCCCATTTATACCGCGCGCGCGCCGTGGGGACCACAAGGCTCTGCACTTTTCAGGGCTCTGCAAGTGCCCGCAAGGGGCTTGGCGCTAGCCGCCCAAAAGCGCAGCGCCTTCCACCACAATTTTGGGCGCTTTGTCTTTGGGCAGGCACAGCAGGTTGCCGCCTAATTCAAACACCTGGTAGCTTTGCTGCACAAAGTAATTCACCAAGGCCTGTTTGTCGGACTTGATCCATTCCACAAAGGCAATGGGGCGGTGGGTGGACAGGAGTTGCGTCGCACCTTGCAGCGCGCACTCTTCCATGCCCTCAATGTCCATTTTGACCAGGTCCACGCGCGGCAATTGCAAGCTGTCCAGGGTAATGGCGCGCACCTGCTCGGTACTGGCTTGGCGCGGCTGGGTGAGGGGCTCGCGCTGCTGGTCGCCAAACTCAATACTGCCAAAGCTGGTAATCAGCCGGTAATCAAATTTAGGAATGGCAATGCTGCCAAGGTGGTCCGCCACCGCCACGTGGTGGACGAAGATGTTTTCCCAGCTGTTGAGCGCCACGCTGCCACACACCATATTAAAGAGCACGCGTTGCGCCTCAAAGGCATGGACCACGCCGCCTGTGGCCTTGAGGGTTTGCGCCATGGCCAGGGAATACAAACCGAAATTGGCCCCCACGTCCAAAAACACCTGGCCGGCAGGCAGCATTTGCACCATGCTTTGCAGCAGCCGAATTTCCCCAGCGTCAAAGGCCTCGCCCGTTTTAATCAGTGCATTGGTTTGGTTGGTGTCAAAGCGATTCACCATTACCTGCCCATAAATGCTGGGCACCACCAGGGTGTACGGAACGTCGGGCAGATTCATCCGGTCAATTTTAGCGAGCGGGGCTTTGTGCCCAACGGTGGCGCCCATCGGTATACACCCCTAGGCGCAGAGCCGCGCGGTGCGGCAGATTCACAGCGACACCGCGAGCCCACTCCTTTTTTGCGCCTGCTCCGAGGCCAAGCCACATAAAAATGACCTAGGTCACGGGACGCATTCAGGGTCAATTTCACAATGTATAAGCGGTGGGTTTGAAAGCCGCTTGGGGCGGTTTTTTCACCGCCTTGCACCACGACCGCAAAAAAGACGCCCGTACGATTGCGCACCACTATGACGTGTCCAACGACTTTTACGCCTTGTGGCTGGACCTGGCCATGGCGTACTCGTGCGCCTACTTTGCAAGCGCCAGCGAAGGCCTGGAAGCGGCCCAACAGGCCAAGCTGGACCACGTGCTGACCAAAATCATGCTCCAACCCGGAGACAGGCTGCTCGACATTGGCTGCGGCTGGGGCGCGCTGGCAATGCGCGCCGCCCAAAAATATGGCGCCAAGGTAGTAGGCGTGACCC
>CANEVH010000060.1 GCA_947442105.1 Comamonadaceae bacterium
CACTGCGACTGCGCGACATGCGTTCAAGTTCGGCCATTACATCCGCCGTACACGACAGTGCCACAGCAACTCGTGCCATCGCATTCTCCTATGACTGAACATAGGGGTATCATAATACTATCGTCAATAAATGCAATTAGACACTAGAGATTGACGCCAACGTACAAAACAGTGGCAGCGGATTTGCAGCCAACGTCATTCCGGCTGCGCTGTGGCTGGGCGCCGGTATTGCGGCCTTTTTGGTGAACCTGCGCATGCTGCCCCATGCCGCACGGCGCTTTAGCCCGCTGGCGCGGCTGCTTGGCAAACTGGCCCTGCCCGCAGGCGTGGTGGTGCTGCAAGCACTGCTGGTGCTTGCCACCGTGATTTACGTTTTGCACATCAAGGTGGTGCAACCGGCGGCGCTGGTGTGCACTGTCGTCAGCGCCGCGCTGACCTTTTTGCTCATTGTCTGTGCGCTCAACCGGCTGCTGGGCGACGCGGGCAAGGCGCTGGCCATGCTGTTGCTGGCAGTGCAACTTTCTTCTTCTGGCGGCGTGCTGCCGGTGGAGCTGAGCGGCACTTTTTTTGCCAGCGTGAGCCCCTGGCTGCCTATTACTTGGGTGGTGCACGGGCTCAAAGCCAGTTTGTTTGGCGCCTTTGACGGTGCCTGGCAAACGTCTTGGCAACAGGTGCTGCTCGCTGGCGCCGGTGCGACCTTGGTGGCCATGTACCTGGGCCGCTGGCGTTATGTGCACCACCGGGCACTGCGCCCCGCGCTCGACCTTTAGTTTGCCCGTTCGCGCCCTTTGCGTGCGCCTTGCCTGGGCTTCGCCGCAGGTGGATTGGCGACAAACTAACAGTATTTATTTGATGCGGCTACCCGCCAAACTGGCAATAGCACCACATATTGGAATTAATATCGGAAACTAAAATTAAATCCAGGGAGCCACTGTGCGAAATAATTCACTGCCCAAGACTTCGTTGCCACCTCTTTCATTGCCACTCCAGCCCATTGCGCTGCGCCACCTGATCACCGACGCGCACGGCAACGCGAAAATTCAATTAAGGCCTGACAAGCCACAGGATGCGTATCGAAAAGAATCTGCGCACAGTCAGCCCCATCCCAAGCACCCGAAGTAAAGACGCCTGAGCGCTGGACCAAGCGCAAGGCCTCATCTACTGGCGCATCACCTTATCGCCAATCTCCGGCCAGCGCTTGCGCAGAAAAATCCAACTGCACAAGCCCACGCTCATCATGCACAGCGAGGCCGCCGCCAAGGCCACGGTGGAATGCATGACCCAAGGCGATATAACCCCGGCTACGATGCCATTGGCCGTGGAACCAATGAACATTTGCAAGGACGATGCCATGCCCCGGCGCGCCGGGTGCAAGTCCAGCACCAGCAAGGTGACCACTGGCACCATCATGGACCAGCCAAAGGCAAACACGCCTAGTGGCAACAAGGCCCAGGCCACGTGGGCGCTCCACAACATATTGGCCAGCACGTTCAGCACCCCGATGCACAGCATGATGACAAAGCCATTGCGTATTTGTCGCTTGGGCGCTAACTGCCCTGCCACCCGGCCACTGACCCAGGCCCCGCCCATGATGCCGCTAATCACCACCAAAAAGAACCAGAAAAACTGCTGGGGCGGCAAGTGCAAGTGCTCACCCAAAAAAACCGGGGCACTGAGCACGTACAAAAACACGCCGTTAAACGGCACGCCGCTGGCCAAGGCCAGCAGCAAAAATCGCGGGTCTGCGCCCAGCTGCCAGTAGCCTGCGAGCAAGTTTTTGAGCTTCAAACTCTGGCGCTGGCTCAGGTGCAGCGTCTCGGGCAGCAGCCGGTAATTGGCCACCCACAGCGCCACACCGATGGCGGCCAAAAACCAAAACACGGCATGCCAGCTGCTGTGCAGCAGCAGCCAGCCACCCACCAGCGGCGCAATGGCGGGCGCCACGCCAAAGAAGATGGTGATCTGGCTCATCACCTTTTGCGCCTGGTGCGGGGCGTACATGTCACGCACCACGGCGCGCGCAATCACAATGCCCGCGCCGGTGGACAGGCCTTGCAGGCCACGAAAAAAGATGAGCTGCCCAATGGTTTGCGACAGCGCGCAGCCCACAGACGCTGCGGTAAACACCGCCAGCCCCCACAGCACCACGGGTCGGCGGCCAATGCTGTCTGAAATAGCGCCATGGAACAGCGCCATAAAGGCAAATCCAAACAAATAGGCCGACAGCGTTTGCTGCATTTGCAGCGGCGTGGCGCCCAAGGACGCGGCGATACCGGCAAAGGCCGGCAAATAGGTGTCAATGGAAAACGGCCCCAGCATGCCCAAGACCGCCAGCAGCACGGCAAACGCCCATTGCGGCAGGCGCCACAAGGTGCTTGCGTCGGGGTTCATAGGGCGACCGGCAGATTAGGCATCGGGCAGCGCGCTGTTCGGCGGCAACTCTGGGGGCTGGACTGTGTCATGCACCGCATTCCGCTGCGCCGCATCCGGCTGCGCCGCACTGCCTGGGCGGCACATCACCTGCCCGTCCCACTGCTGGCCGCACCAGCACAAGCCTTCGGCATTGATCAGGCAAGTGCCCGTACCACAACAACGTTCGTCTTCCACCATACAAGCAACTCCTCAGCAAATATCAGTATCAAGGTACGGCAAGCGCTGTTTTGCGCCCCAGCCAGCGCGCGCCAAACAAGTTGAGCAGCAAGCCCGCCATCAGCAAAGCGCCGCCCGCAAAGTGCACCGGCTGCAGCACCTCGCCAAACACCAGCCAGCCGGTGGTCAAACCCACCAGCGGCACCAGCAGGCTAAAGGGCGCCACCCGGTTGGCCGGGTAGCGCGACAGCATGCGCGTCCACACCCCATAGCCAAACAAAGTAGCCGCCCAGGCCAAATAGGCCAGCGCCGCCAGCGATTGCCACTGGAAATGCAGCAAGGCCGAGGCCATGGCCTGCGGGCCCTCGAGCCACACAGACAGGGCCAAAAACGGCAAGGGCGGCACCAAACTCGCCCACACCACAAAAGCCTGCTGGTCCATGGGCCCAAACCGCCCCAGCGACCGGCTGACGATGTTGCCGCCCGCCCACATCACAGCCGCCGCCACCGTCAGCGCAAAACCACCCAGCGGCATAGAAACACCGTGGGCGCTGCCAATGAGCACCAGGCCGCCACCGGCCAGCAGCAAGCCCAGCACCTGGTTGGCCTGCCAGCGCTCTTTGAGCCATAGGCCGGCAAACACCATGGTGAAAAAGGCCTGCGACTGCAAGACCAAAGACGCCAGCCCCGAAGGCATGCCCACATGGATGGCCGAGAACAAAAACGCAAACTGGCCGACCGAGATCGTCATGCCGTAGAGCACATACCAGCGCAGCGGCACCTTGGGCGCCTTGAAAAACAGCAGGGCCGGAAACGCCGCCAGCATGAAGCGCATGGCGCCCAGCAGCAGCGGCGGTATGCCCACCACGCCCACTTTGATGACCGCAAAGTTCATGCCCCACACCAGCACCACCACCATCATCAGCGCAAGGTCTGCCGGAGCAATCAATACGGCGGCGCGCGGCGCGTTGTGGGACAAGGGCATCAGAAGGATTGCAAAGCAAGGGAAGGGGCGCGCATCTTATGCGCTAAGCGGCTTGGGCATAGTGCGCCAGCGTTGACAATGGGGCCATGCACCATGTATTCGAATCCCTCACCCCCGACGTCGTGCTCGACGCGCTCGAATCTGTGGGACTGCGCGGCGACGGGCGCTTGACGGCCTTGTCGTCGTACGAGAACCGTGTCTACCAGGTGCAGTTGGAAGACGGCAGCGCGGTGGTGGCCAAGTTCTACCGCCCCGAGCGCTGGAGCGAGGCGCAAATTTTGGAAGAACACCGCTTTGCCCAAGAGCTGATGGACGCTGAAATCCCGGTGATCGGCCCCTTGCACTTGTGCGGCGCCACATTGCACCCCTTTGGCGGTTTTGCCTTCAGCGTCAGCCCGCGCCGGGGCGGCAGGCCGCCCGAGCTGGACGACGGCGAAGTGCTGGAGTGGATTGGCCGTTTTTTGGCGCGCATCCACAGCGTGGGCGCAAAGCGCGCGTTCGCGGTGCGCCCCACGCTCAACCTGGCTACTTTTGCCCAAGAGCCCAAAGACTGGCTGCTGGCCCACGACATGGTGCCGCTGGACGTGCAGTCCGCCTGGAGCCGCGCCTGCGACGAGGCCATGGCGCTGATTGCCCGCCACCCGGCACTGACCGGCGACAAGTCGCCCATTCGCCTGCTGCGCCTGCACGGCGACTGTCACCCCGGCAACATTTTGTGGACGCCTCTGGACGCGGCCACCAGCGTCGGGCCGGGGCCGCATTTTGTGGACCTGGACGACGCCCGCATGGGCCCCGCCGTGCAAGACCTGTGGATGCTGCTCAGCGGCGACCGCCACCAGCGCACCCGCCAGTTGGGCGCGCTGGTGGACGGCTACGAACAGTTCCGCGAATTTGACCGCGAAGAGCTGGCCTTGATAGAGCCGCTGCGCACCCTGCGCCTGATTCATTACAGCGCCTGGCTGGCAAGGCGTTGGAGCGACCCCACCTTTCCGACCAACTTTCCGTGGTTTGGCTCCAGCGACTACTGGCAAGGCCAGGTGCAAATGCTGGTGGAGCAGTGCGAGGCCATGCAAGAAGACCCTCTGGTGGTGTAGCCCATGGCGCAACCCAAGCCCACCCTCAACTTGGTAGGCGCCGGGCGCGTCGGCCAGACGCTGGCGCGGCTGTGGACGCAAGCCGGCGTGTTTGCGGTGCAAGACGTGCGGACCCGGTCACCAGCCAGCGCGCAAACGGCCTGCGACTTTGTGGGCGCGGGCGTCCCGGTCGCACACTTGGATGCGATGCGCCCCGCCGACGTGTGGCTGATTGCCACCACCGATGCGCAGATTGCCGCGAGTGCAGCCGCTTTGGCCGCTCAGGCCGCCCAATGGTCCGCGTTGGCCCCAGCCTCGCGCACCCACCAAAGCGGCTTGGCAAACGCGCGCCCCACCGCCGCACAGGCAGCGGCGCCCCTCCCCATCGCCTTCCATTGCAGCGGCGCGCTCGGCGCCGACCAGCTCGCGCCCCTGGCCGCTTTAGGCTGGCACACCGCCAGCGCCCACCCCATTCTGAGTTTCGCCACGCCCCAGGCCGCCTGCGCCCAGTTTCCCGGCACGCCCTGCGCGCTGGAGGGCGACCCAGTGGCGCGCGCGCTGCTGCAAGACGCCTTTAGCGCCATAGGCGCCCAGTGCTTTGAAGTGCGCAGCCAGGACAAACTGCTCTACCACGCCGCTGCCGTGTTTGCCACCAACTTCTTGCCGGTGCTGCAATCGGTAGCCGAAGACGCCTGGCGTGCCACCGGCGTGCCCGAGGCGCTGCTGCCGCACTTGCGCGCATCTTTGCTGAACAACGCGGTGGCCAACATCACTCGCTTAGGGCCGCAAGGCGCACTCACCGGCCCGGCGGCGCGCGGTGACATTGCAGCCATCGCCCGGCAGGCGCAGGCTGTGGGCGCGTGGGACAACCAAGCCGGGGACGCTTACCGAGCGCTCAGTGCTTTGGCGCTTCGGCTGGCGGGCCATGGACCGGTATCTGACGGCGCAACTGGCGCCGGGCAACAGAGCGACTAGGACCTGCCGCCGGCGCAGGCTTGCTTTAGACTGATTCGCACCATGCACGCCACCCCAGCAATCCCCCGCCACCTGGCCCACGCCCTGTCCCCGCAGGGGCCGGTGGTGTCCACCATGCGCGCGGCGTTTCCGCAGGCTTTGGCGGTGTACGCCTTTGGCAGCCAACTCGCAGGCACGGCCCATGCGGGCAGCGACCTGGATTTGGCGGTGTTGGTGGCAGGCTACGCCGACCCGGTGGCGCTGTGGGAACTGGCCGGGCGTTTGGAAGATGTGGTGGGCTGCGCAGTGGATGTGCTGGACCTGCGCGCGGCCAGCACCGTTATGCAATACCAGGTGCTGCAAGGCGGTTTGCGTCTGTGGGGCTTGCCGCTTGAGGCCGGCCTGTTCGAATGCTTCATCCTGAGCGAAAAAACCGCGCTCGACGAGGCGCGTCGCGGCCTGCTGGCCGACATTTATCAAAAAGGGCGCGTTTATGCACGATGACACCCTGCTCAACAAAGCGGCGAGCATCGAGCGCTGCGTAGCACGCGCCAAAGCCGAGTACGCGCTGAACCCTGACACCTTTGCCCAAGATTTCACGCGCCAGGACGCGGCGATTTTGAACATCCAGCGCGCCTGCGAGGCGGCGCTGGACATGGGCCAACACCTGGTGCGACGCGAGCGCTTGGGCGTGCCGCAAAGCGCGCGCGATGTATTTGAACTACTGCACGCTGGCGGCTGGCTCGCGCCAGACCTGGCCGAAGCCATGAAACGCATGGTCGGTTTTCGCAATATTGCGGTGCACGACTACCAAGCGCTGCAACTGCCCATTACCGTCAACATCATCCGCAATCACCTGGACGAGTTTTTGGCCTTTACGCAGGCGGTGCTCACCCACGGCGCCCATCGACCTTCCGCGCCATCGGCCTAAAGAGACCGTAAATCAACCCGATTTCCGCGCACCAAGCTGCTGCATTGAATCGGGGGCGAATCGTGGTTCTGGAATCGGACTTCAACTCCAAGCAGCTTGGCGCGCATTACTTCGGGGCGCACCAGGGCAGGTTTGCCTGATTCATCGACGCCCTGCACGGCGAGGACGTTTTTGGCGAGATCAATTCCAACGGTTACGCAAGCCTGACCGGTCGCGGCGCGCTTGAGACGGGGAAGTTCCTTTCATTCGTTGGGTCCCGCAAGGCAACGCCTGCGCGACAATCGGGCATCTTTTTAACCGCTGGGAGGCACTATGTATCCGTGGCTATGGCTTTGGGCTCCGCGCATTGAGCTCCCCGGAAGCGGCAATGTCGTTCAAGACATTGAACCCAATACCTCGTGGTTCTTCGGAGGTATCAAGCCAGAGGCTGGCAACGCAAAGATTGAGCAGAAAGCTTTTGACGTTGCCACCTATGGCAAGCAACTCGGGCTCATCACCGAGTTGCTGGTTTCACTGGCAGAGAAGCAAAGTGCACTAGACCCGAAGGCTTCGGAGGCACTAAATGCACTGAAGCGCATCCAAGGCGAAATCGAATCGATCAAAGACGCCGAATACGAAGCGGAGATTGAGGACATACACACCAGGATCAAATCGCTTCGCAAGCGCAGGCCGGCTCAAACTAAGGCGCTGCTTTCTGGCCTCAAGGCCCCAAGTGCGTCGAGCGACGCCTAAGCGCTTACAGGGCCTCCCCACGTAGTCCAGCATCGCAGGCGCGGGTAGTTCATTGTTGACGGCTTTCTTGCGCTAGCGTGACTGGGATGGTGCGATTCGACGGGAACAGACTGGGTGCGCACAAACTGGCACGGCTGCTGTATTTCACGCTGACCAGAGGGCAAGCCTTTGTCGAGGCTGGTCAGGACGAATACGAGGAGCACTACCGCCAACGGGTGGTGCAAAATCTCACTCGGCGGGCTCAGCAGTTGGGCTTTCAACTTACACCACGGGAAACCTCTTCAGCATGAAGTCCAACTTTCGATTCCGCCGGACTGCTGAGGAAGTTTCTTAAGAGGCGTCATCGGCGCAGGACTCCAAGCACAGGACAGGCATGCGGGCCTTTGTTGCCGAACCCCGTTCTCGCGCGGCTACTCAGGGGGCGAAGGCTCTTGCGTTCTGGCAAGTCACCGGGCAGCACCACGCCCCATGCAAGACCGAGGTTTCCCATGGCGTTGAGAACCCACCAACCTGGGTCGGGCTGGTTCTCGTACAAGCCGAGAATTGCCGAACCAGGGTACGCGTGATGGTTGTTGTGCCATGACTCGCCCATCGTCACGTACGAGGCCCACTTGACGTTGTGGCCTTGCGCCGCTGCGCCAACAACCTCGTTGTCCATCTCGCCGCAGTTGTGAGCAAAGTAGCCGATGAACCAGTGACCGGTCACCGAGACCGCCACGCGCGCAGATATGCCCCAGACGACCCATGGCAGCCCACCGACCGCGAAAAGCAACGCAGCCAGCGGCAGTTGCTGAAGCATCCAGGTCTTCTCCATGAACTGGAAGACGGGATCATGTGCGACGCGGGGCTCGAGCTCGAATCTGGGTGGCTGGGTGAGCCTCAGGTCACAGTGGAGTTGCCACCAGGCATCTTTCCAGAAGCCTGAGCCATGCCTGAGGTACGGATGGCAGCTTGGCTGTCTTTGCGCCCAGTCGCGCAGATCGTGGGTCTTGATCATGCCTACTGGGCCTGCCATGCCCACGAGCGTGCCGAGATGAACGAACAAGTACTCAAGCCACTTGGGGCAACCGTAGCTTCCGTGAATCAGCTTCCGATGCATGCCGAGAGAGTGCCCAAGGCACAACGTAACAGCCGTCGTCACCAAGAAGACGAGCAGAGTGTCGAACCCCAAAGTGAGCGCGCCACCGACCAGAGCTACCAAGTAGTGGAAGATCAGCCACAGGGACTTGCTTGGCGACCAGTGAACCGCGCCCTGGGCGGGGTTCGTCTCAGCGTCTGCAAGGAGGACGCGCGGCAGTTCGGTATTCGAAACCATGGTGCGCTCCATTGGTGGTTTGTGTGACGCCTAACGAGGCTGTAAAAAAACACGATTTCCGCACGCAAGATCACGGCGTTGCGCCTGGTACAAATCGAATGTCCGGAGTTTGGCTTGCATGCCCCCAGTGTGCCGCAATTTCAGCCCTCTGCGCGCCTCCTGCAGGCGTCAACTCGCCTCAGCCTCTTATGGCTGCCCTATTTGGGTTTTCTTTGCCCCAAGTCCGTCTTAGACAATTTCTCGATGTTATGCACCATGCAATTCAGATCCCATTGCGTGTTGACCTTGGCACGGCCTCGGTAGTTCAACCGGGTCATGCGCTTGTTGTGCCGGATGTTGCCAAACACCGGCTCCACCGTGCCAATGCGCTGGCTGAGCTGGTGGCATAAGCGGCCCCACTTTCGCCTTATGCCGCCTCACACCCAACCAGCCACCTGCAGCTCGCGCTTGGCGAACGCGTAGTACAGCGGCGCGGCCACCAGGCCGGGCAGGCCAAATACCGCTTCGCCGACAAACATCACTACCAACAGTTCCCAGGCGGCAGTGTTGGTTTGGCGGCCCAGGATGCGCGCGTTGATGGCGTATTCGGCCTTGTGGATCACCACCAAAAACACCAGGCACCACAAGCCTACGGCCGGCGACACCGACAGGCCTGCCAGCGTGAGCATGGTGTTGCACACCAGGTTGCCGACGATGGGCACCAAGCCACAAAAAAACGTGAGCACCACCAAGGAGCCCACATAGGGCATGGCGACGCCAAACAAGGGCAGCACCAGCAGCAGCAGCGCTGCAGTAGCCAAGGCGTTGAAGGCGGCAATCCACAGCTGCGCCAGCATCACTTGGCCGAAAGCGGCGATAAAGGTGCGCCCGCGTGCGCGCAGCGCCAGGCGCAAGCCCGCGCTAGTGGGCGCGCCAGGGCTGGCCGCCAGCAACGCGCCCACGGCCAGGCCCACATAGACCAGCAGCAAACCGTGCAGGCCCTTGGTACCAAAGCCCGCCAGCGCCCGGGCCTGGGACTTGAGGTAGTCCGCCAGCAGCTCTTGCACGCTAAGCAACTCCTCGGGCACGTAGCCAGCCCAGTCGGGCGGCAGCTTTTTGCGAATCTCTATCAAGGTGGTGGCCAAATGGTGCAACAAGGCCTGGTACTGCCCTACCGCGCCAAACGCCATGCCCCGCGCATTGGCCAAAACAATCCCCAAGGTGAGCAAAGGCAAGACGATCACCAGGGCGGCGGCCCAAGTGGGCGGCATACGCAGGCGCCCTTGACGTTCCTGCCCGGCCAAGGCCCTCGCAAACAGGTAGCCCAGACACACACCCAGCAATCCGGGCAGCAAACCGTAGACCAGAACGCCTAGACACAGCAGCGCGGCGAGCAGGTAGCTCACCGACTGGGTGAGGGGCAAGGTGGTACTCGTTGGGCGGACAGGTGTTTGGGCGGTCATGGTGTTGAAGCTGGACTACGCAGCAAGTGCTTGGCGCGACAGAAATGAATCGGAAATGTAAGTATCCGAAGGGGTCGAGGTGGAACTATTGCCAGATCAGACGCGCGCACGCGAAACTTGCAAATAGCGCAGCAACACGGCCACCACCAGCACCGCCAGCACCTGCTGCAAGGGCGTGTTTTCTGCAAAGTCCACAGGCGCATCCAGCAGCACGTAAACGGTTGCCGCCAGCAAAACCGCCACGCTGCGCAAGCGCCAGCCGCGTGCCTGCCCATACTCCGCGCCCAAGCGGCACCACAGCAAGTTGCCCAGCAAACCGGCCAGCACGCCCAAGCACGCGCCCACCGCCACATCACCCGGCCAGTGCGCGCCCACCGCAATGCGCGACAGGCCCACGGCGGCAGCCAGCAGCCACAGCCAGACAAAGCGGCCCCGGCGCTGCGCGTCCAGCGCAAAGTACAGGCTGCTGGCCACGGCAAACGCGGTCAGCGTGTGGCCCGAAGGCATGGACGCGACTTCGAGCTTTTCGCCCACCAGGCGAAACAAGGCGTTGTCGATGACGGCGGCCGGCCGGGGACTCTCCAAAAGCCCTTTGCCCAGGCGGGCAAAGAGCACGGCAAAAGGCACGGCGCAGATCCAGGCCCACATCAAGCGCGGCGCCAGCACCAGCAGGGGCGATGTCACCGCCAGCACGCCCCAGGCATTGCCCAGCAACGACAGCCCGGTCCAGACCGGCGCGGGCAGCAGCAGACAGGCCTGGTTGATGGCCAAAAACAGGCCCGGCTCTCCCCAATGCAGCCACAGCGGCGCGCTCAAGGCCAGCAGCGCGATGGGAATGGCCCAACGGCGCCACTGTGCGGGCAAAGTGTTCAAGGCCATTTATTCCAGCCGCAGACGCGGTTGCGGGCTGCCCGACCAGCCATGGCAGGCGTAAAAGCGAAACCGCGCCAGCGGCGCCCCCCAGTGCGTGGCGTCTTGGGTCTCTAACAACGCGCAATCGCGAAACCCGTAATCGCCCAGCGGCACTGTGTAGGCCATGGCCGACCAGTCCACCAGCAGCGCGTCGCCGCCCACGGCCAAGTCGCCGGCCCAGATGTCAAACTGGTCAAACCGGTCTTCTAGCACGTGCACCGGCAGGGGCCGTGCGTACCAGCCCAAGCGGCTCGCCAGCGTCCAGTTTTGCACGGCAACGCTGGCCAGGCCGTGCTCGGCGGCCAGGCTTCGAGCGAGCGCGCCCGCAGCTTGCCAGCCGTAGAGATCAACAAAAGGGTTGGCGCCCACGGACGTGTCCGCCAGGCTGCGCGGCAGCAGTGGCGCGCCGCCACTGATCATCAGGCCGCCCAAGCCCGCGCAGGCCAGCGCTTGCAGCGCTACCCAGCCCGCAATCACGGCACGCCGCAGCCGCGCACCTGCGCCCGCCCGCCACTGCGCAGCCAAGGCCACCCCCGCAAACGGCGCCAGCGCCACCCAGGCGGGGGCCGTCCAATGCGGCAGGCTGCTGCCCCCGCCAGACAGATAGGCCAGCACCCCAAACGGCAACACAAAAAACCAGCGCATCACACCCAGGCGGGTGCGCGCCCACGCGCCCCACCACAGCAGCGGCCCATAGGCCAGCAACTGCACCAGCACAAAGCGCAGCACTTCTTGCCAGCGCCACACGCTGCCCGCGCCGTGCTGCGCCTGGTAGGCAAACGACACCCAGGCGTTCTGCGCATTCCAAACCGCCACCGGCGACACCAGCAGCAAGGCCAGCAAAATCGCGCCCCACAAAGCAGGCAAGCGCAACAGGCGCGGGCCGTGCGCGCTGAACAAGCACAGGGCGCAGGCCAGGGCCAAAAAGATGGCTGTGTATTTGCTCAAGCCCGCCAGCCCCAGCAGCAGCCCCAGCGCCAACCAGGCCAGCGGGCGCGCCAGGGCGCCAGGCTGCATCAGGGTATGGGTTTGCAGCATCACCAGCACGGTGAAAAACATGAGCAAGGTGTCGGGCAACAAGCCAATGGCCAGCACGTGCACCACGGGCGCCAGCGCCAGCGCAGCCACAGCCCACAGGCCAGCGCGCCCGCCTGCATCAGCCCCATTACCGTCAACACCCGTTACCAGCCGCTGCGCCAGGCGGTACACCCCCAGCACCGTGCCCAGCCACAGCGCGCCGGGCAGCAGTCGCAGCACTGCGGTGGGCGCGTCCAGCGCCACCAGCGGCCACTGCACCCAGCCCACCAGGGGCGGATGGTCAAAATAGCTCAAGGCCGGGTGCGCGGCGTACAGCAGGTAGTGCGCCTCGTCTACCGACAAGCCCAAGGCAGCACCCAGGGCCAGATGCAGCGTCAGCATGGCGGCAATCAGCCAGCGCGTAGAGCGCTCGGGCGGCAGAAAGCTACGGGAATTTGTCAAACACCAGTCCGGTCAAAAAGAATCCGTGCAGTCTAAACTGCCAACCCGCAGCCCCCCGGCTGCCCCAACCACCACCCAAAGGAACACCATGCCGACCTACCACGTAGAAATGATCGAAGGCCGCACCCTGGAACAAAAGAAAAAACTGGTGCAAGAAATTACCCGCGTCAGCGTGGAAGTGCTGGGCGGCTCCCCCGAATCGGTGGACGTGCTGATCACCGATGTGAAAGCCGAAAACTGGGCCACCGGCGGCAAACTGTGGAGCGAGCCGCGGGGCGCGTGAGCAGTGCGGTTCTGGTTTAGCGAGCCTCATAGGTGAAACGCGGCGGCGAAGGGTAGCCCGCACACCAGACCGCCGGGTCAACGCAAAAAGCTTCCGGCGCTGCCCTGTGCGGCGCTTACCTTTGGCGAGTACATTTCCAAAAAGACAATATGTAACCGGCTAGCTGCACCCCCCACTATGAAAAAACTCCTACTCCTCTTGGTACTTTTCGCTGCGTTCTACGCGCACGCGCGCATCACCTTCGCCGAGCAGCGGGTGATGTCTTGGCTTTTGGAGAACTCCAACAAATACCTGACGGGCGACAGTACGGTGTGTGACAACTACACCAACGACGTGGAAGTGAGCATCATCGCCAAGGCGCCCCGAGGGACGTGGCAGGTGGAGGGCGGAAAGGCTGAGCTGTGCGGCTACTTCAAGCAGTCATCGGCAGCGCTTATCGTTATGAAGGCGTCTACCAACACAGAATTCAGCAAGGTGCGCATACAGCCCGGCCCCTTTCCCTGGCTGCAAGCCACAGTGAGCTACACCGAAAAAACCACCATGCAGATGGCGGGCCTGCCCCCGGTGAATGCGGTGGGCGAGAACTCTCTGGTGCTGGTTCGCACCTTCTCCGGGCTGAAAATCAAGTCGCTTGAATCGCGGTCTACCGGCGGTCTTTAGCGCGTAATGTGACCCGTGTCAGCACGGGCTCCCAGCTTTGCCATGTGAAACAAGAGCGTAAACTGTTTCCATGTGCCAATTGCTAGGAATGAACAGCCGCTTACCGGCCAGCCTGACCCTGAGTTTTACTGGGTTTGCCCAGCGCGGGGGCTGTACCGACCACCATTCGGACGGCTGGGGCATTGCGTTTTTTGAGAGTGATGGCGACCAGCCGGGCAAGGCGGCGCGGCATTTTGTGGACAAGGAAAGCGCCGCCACTTCGCCCATTGCGCACATGCTGCGCAGCTACCCCATCAAAAGCCACAACGTGGTGGCCCATGTGCGCAAGGCCACGGTGGGCGCGGTCAACCTGGAGAACTGCCACCCCTTTGTGCGCGAGCTGTGGGGCCGCTACTGGGTGTTTGCCCACAACGGTGACCTGAAAGACTTTGCGCCGCTGCTGCACGGCAGCTTTCGGCCCGTGGGCAGCACCGATAGCGAGCTGGCTTTTTGCTGGATGCTGCAAGAGATGAACAAGTCGCACGCCGGGGTGCCGTCGGAAGCCGAACTCACCCACACCCTGCGCGAGCTCTCGCAGCGCATCGCCAAACACGGCACTTTTAATTTTTTGCTTAGCAACGGCCAGGCGCTTTGGGCGCATGCCAGCACCAAGCTGCATTACGTGCTGCGCCAGCACCCGTTTAGCGAGGTGCAGCTCAAAGACGAAGACTTGAGCGTGGACCTGTCGCAGCTCAACTCCCCCGACGACCGCCAGGTGATTGTGGTGACCGAGCCGCTCACCTCCAACGAAACCTGGGTCGCCATGCAGCCCGGCGAGCTGCAGGTGTTTATTGAAGGGCAGCCTTTCAACTAGCTGCCTGGGAACCAGCAGCCGGTGAACGCGCTGCCCGTGAACCCGCTGCCAGTTACCGAGCCGCCGCCTCCAGAGCATCCATGAACATGGCGCTCACGTCAAAACCGGTCTGGTCGGTGATTTCTTGAAAGCAGGTCGGGCTGGTGACGTTGATTTCGGTCAAGCTGGTACCAATAATGTCCAGGCCTATGAGCAGCAAGCCCCGCGCCGCCAGCACCGGGCCAATGGCCTCGGCCACCGCGCGGTCTGCGGCATTGAGCGGCTGCGCCACCCCTAAACCGCCGGCCGCCAGGTTGCCCCGCACCTCGCCGCCCTGGGGAATGCGCGCCAGGCAAAACGGCACCGGCTTGCCACCAATCACCAGCACGCGCTTGTCGCCCTCGCGAATGGCAGGCAAAAACTTTTGCACCATCAGGCTTTGCGCGCCGTCTTGGTTCAGCGTCTCGGTGATCGAGCCCAGGTTCAAACCATCGTCTTTGACCCGGAAAATGCCGCTGCCGCCCATGCCGTCCAGGGGCTTCAAGATGATGTCGCGGTGTTCCTCATGAAAAGCGCGCACCGCTGCCGCATCGCGCGTAACCAGCGTGGGGCCGATGAACTGGGGGAACTCCATGATGGCCAGTTTTTCCGGGTGGTCGCGCAGTGCGCGCGGCTTGTTGAACACCTTGGCGCCCTCGCGCTCGGCTTGTTCTAGCAAGTGGGTGGCGTAGAAAAACTCGCTGTCAAAAGGCGGGTCTTTGCGCATCACCACGGCGTCAAAGCTGCGCAGCTCGCGCACCACGTCGCTTTCTAGCAAAAACCAGTCCTTGGGGTCGCCGGTCAGGCGAATCTGGCGCACCTGCGCCTGTACCACGCCGCCGCTGCGCCACACCAGCGCGCGCGGCTCGCAGGCAGATACCGTGTGGCCGCGCGCCTGGGCTGCGCGCATCATGGCAAAGGTGGTGTCTTTGTAGATCTGGAAAGACTCCAGCGGGTCGGCGACGAACAAAATGTGCATGGGGGGTTCTCCACTTGGACGGGCGGCACGCTCGGGACGCGCAGCGCAAAAAAGACGGGGGCGGGTTTCTAAGCCGCGCGCTTGGCTGGCCGGTAGTGTTGCACAGCCAGGGCCAGCGCCCCGGCCACCACGCCCCAAAACGCCGAACCCACGCCGCCTATGACCACGCCGCTGAGCGTGATCAAAAAAGTGACCATGGCCGCCTCGCGGTCGGCCTCTTTGTGCAAGGCTGCCGCCAGCGCGCTGCCTATGGTGCCCATGAGTGCCAGCCCGGCGATGGCTGCCACCAGCTCTTTGGGAAAAGCGGTGAGCAGCGCCATGATGGTGGCGCCAAACAAACCCAGCGCGATGTAGAGCACGCCGCAGGACACGGCGGCGGTGTAGCGCCGCGCCCGGTCCGGGTGCGCCTCGGAGCCCATGCAAATAGCGGCGGTGATGGCGCTTAGGTTGAGCGAAAAAGCCCCAAACGGCGCCAGCACCAGCGTGGCCAGGCCGGTCAGCGTGATGATTTTGGACACCGGCAGCCCCGCGTCGCCACCGCGCGCACGCTCGTCGCCAAAGCCTGAGGCGCGTATGGCCGCCACGCCCGGCAGGTTTTGCGAGGCCATAGTCACCACAAACAAGGGCAGCGCCAAACTCACCAAGGCTGAGAAGGAAAACACGGGCGCTACAAACACCGGCACAGTCAACCCCAGCGGAATATCCACCCGGCCAAAGCCGCCTTGCGCGGCCACGAACAAAACCGCAAACAGCAAGGTGCCAGGCACCGCGTAGCGCGGCACAAAGCGCTTGCCCAGCAAATAAGTGAGCAGCATGAGCACCACCAGCGGCAGCGCCGACTGGGCCGCAGCAAAGCCTGACAGGCCAAAGCGGGCCAAGACACCGGCCAGCAGCGCGCTGGCCAAGGCCACCGGAATGCGGTTCATCACCCGCTCAAACCAGCCGGTGGCACCCACCAGCACCACCAGCGCGGCGCTCACCATAAAGGCGCCCACCGCGTCGCCCATCGAAAAACCGCCGGCCACACCGGCGCTGGCCAACACCGCAGCGCCGGGCGTGCTCCAGGCCACCATCACCGGCTTGCGCAAGTAAAGCGATGGAACGGCGGTCGCCAGGCCCATGCCGATGCTGATAGCCCACAGCCACGAGGCCAATATCTCGGGCGTAGCGCCAAAAGACTGCGCGGCCTGGAAGACGATGGCAATCGAACTGGTAAAGCCCACCAGCACCGCCACAAAACCGGCGGTAAAGCTGGACCAGCTCAGGTCTTTGAAAAACTGCACGCGCGCCTAGATTTCAATTTTGGAGCCCAGCTCCACCACGGCGTTGCTCGGCAGGTTCAAAAAGTCGGCGGCGCTGCTGGCGTTGTGGTGCATTTGGGCAAACAGCTTTTCGCGCCAGGGGGCCATGCCGTCGCCAAGAACCGGCACCACGGTGTCGCGCGACAAAAAGTAGCTGGTCATCATCGGGTCCAGCGCCACGCCACGGCTCTTGAGCTGCTGCAGCGCACGGGGCACGTCGGGGTCGTTCTTGAAGCCATAGTTGATCAACACCTGCCAGCAATCGTGGCCCAGGCGCTCTATTTCGATGCGCTTGTCCAAGCCAATCCACGGAACTTCGTGGCTGCGCACGGTGACAAACAAATTGGTTTCGTGCAGCACCTTGTTGTGTTTCAGGTTGTGCAAGAGCGCATTGGGTACCGTGTCCATGGCGGCGGTCAAGAACACGGCCGTGCCCTCCACCCGCGTCGGCGGGCTGATAAACACGGCATCCAAAAAGCCGCGCAATTCCATGGAGTCGGCTTTGAGTTTGGAGTTCAGCAGCGCGCGCCCGTCCTTCCAGGTGGCCATGAACAAAAACACCACCCCGCCAATGAGCAGCGGAAACCAGCCGCCGTCGAGCAGCTTGAGCATGTTCGAGCCCCAGAACAAAAAGTCCACAGCGAAGAAGAAGCCGGTCGCGCCCAGGCACAGGCTGAGTGGATATTTCCAGCCATGGCGGATCACGTAAAAAGTCAAAATCGTGGTGATCAGCATGTCGGTGCACACCGCAATGCCATAGGCAGCCGCCAGATTGCTAGACGACTTGAACATCACCACGGCCAACACGATGGCGGCAAACAGGCCCCAGTTGACAAAAGGAATGTAGATTTGCCCCGCCTCGCGTGCGCTGGTGTGGATTAGGTTCAGGCGTGGAAGGTAGCCCAACTGAATCACCTGCTTGGTCACGCTGAAGGCGCCGGTAATCAAGGCTTGTGAGGCAATCACCGCAGCCATGGTGGCCAGTACCACCAGAGGCAGAAGCGCCCAGTCGGGCGCCATCAAATAAAACGGGTTTTTGACCGCCGCCGGGTTGCTCAGCAGCAGCGCGCCTTGGCCAAAATAATTGAGCGTCAGCGAAGGCATGACCACGCTAAACCAGGCCAGACGAATCGGTTTTTTGCCAAAGTGCCCCAGGTCCGCATAGAGCGCTTCTGCGCCCGTCACACACAACACCACGGCGCCGAGCAAGATAAACGTCACGCCCGGGCTGTTCCACATAAAGACCAGCGCGTAATAGGGATTGAGCGCCACCAAAATATGCGGGTTGCTGGCAATGTGCGCCACGCCCATCACCGCCAGCACCGCAAACCACAAAAGCGTGATGGGGCCAAAAAACTTGCCGATACCTGCGGTACCGCGCTTTTGCACCCAAAACAGGCAGAACAAGATCACCAGCGTGACGGGCACCACGTACTTGACGAACTTTGGCGAGATGATTTCCAAACCTTCCACCGCACCGAGCACCGAAATCGCCGGGGTGATCACGCCGTCGCCGTAAAACAAGCAAGTGCCAAAAATGCCCACATTGAGCAGCACCCGGCGCAGTGCGGGCCGGTCTTTGACGGCCTGAGAGGCCAGCGCCAGCATGGCGATCAGGCCGCCCTCGCCTGCGTTGTCGGCGCGCAGCACCAGCACCACGTACTTCAAAGACACGATCACGGTCAGCGTCCAGAAGATCATGGACAAAATGCCGTACACATTGTCTGGGGTAAAGGGCACGTGACCGGAGCCAAAGACCTCTTTAAGCGCATACAGCACGCTGGTGCCGATATCGCCATAGACCACACCGATGGCGCCCAGGGTGAGCGCGCTAAGGGAAGATTTCGAAGCAGACAAGCGTTGTTCCGGCGGCAGCGGCGCGCCGGTTTCCATTCAACAAGGGAGCGCCATTGTGCCCCTGCCCAGGCGCAAAAACGGCGTTTTTGCAAAATTCGGGCTTGAATATGCTGCATTGCAGCAACA
>CANEVH010000061.1 GCA_947442105.1 Comamonadaceae bacterium
GCACCCTTGAGCTTGCCTTTGCCGTCGAGCCTGACCCAGTTCTCTAGGGTCTGCTTGGGGATGCCCAGCACCTTGGCCGTGACCGCAGCCACCTGGCCACCCCTGACCAACCTGACCGCTTCCATCTTGAATTCCAGCGTGTAACGCGCCCGTTTCGTGTCGCTCATCTCTTCTCTCCTAAAACTGATTTTGAACTATCAGCTAAGGAGTGCGTTTTTCGGGGGCAAGGTCAATTTGCGACGACCCGAAAGGCGTTGATCGCAAAGCCTGGCACGCCACGATGAACGCGGCGGTTGTCGCATTCTTTAAGAAGAATCTGTTTTCCCCCGTGTCAAAGGAATGAGGCGTTCGCAGGCTTTCACGCTGTAGGGTGCGCGCACCCCGTGGTGCCTGGTGGGCTAGTCAAGCAAGCTGGTGTAGCTCTGGTACAGACCGAACAAATAGGCAACGCGCTCGGCGTCGGTCTTCAGCCCTTTTTGGCCATAGGCGGCGTCCACGGCTTTGTCGAGCGCTTTGTGTGCGGCAGTGAGGTTGGCCGGCATGCTGTTGGGGTTGTAGAGGTCGGCAAGGCTGGCCCGCGTCTTGCCCTTCTGGTGTACGGCTCTGGCGTTTAGCACGCCCTGCGCAGCAAGGCACACGGCTTGCCGCTGCTTGTCGGTGACGTCCTGCGGCCACGGGTAGTTGTTGTAGACGATGCCTGCCGAATAGCGGAAGTCGCTTTTGAGTCGCCCGCATGTATAGCGAACCCATGCGTTGTGCATGGTGGAACTCAGGATGCCGAACTCGTAGCTTGTGGCCTTGGGAACCGCAAGGCAACTGTTGTTCACAATTTCCTTGCTGCTCATAAAGCCAATTGGCACAAAACGCCGTGACTCTGACGAGTGCGCTGGAATCAGCAAGTAGGCACCCGCAGGTTGACGATCTTCACCAAACAGCGCGGGGGTCTCCGCAAGTTCAATGGTCGTTTGGCGCGTGCTCTTGGCGCGGTGCCGTCGCACGATGTCCAGTCTTTTTTTCACGGCCTTTAACTTGGACAGCGTTTGCGGCGGACAGTCTTTGAGCCACAGGCACCAGCGGGTGCCGTTGTTGATAAATTCTTCTGCACCCATGAATCGCCGTATCCACGGTGCTGCGCCGGGTTCGACGGCCAGCAGTTCGGCCTTTTCCTCAGGCTTCAACAGCAGGCCCCCGCCGTCATTGGGCATGGACCCCCAAACGATGGGCGACACACTGCAAATGGGTTCGCGTCGATTCGGCAGCGCCACCGATGGCGCATCCACAAGGTAGGGGTTGATGTTCTTAACTGCGACCTCCTGCGCCGCGCCTTTGACATCGTCGTAATTAAAGAGGCGGGGCGCGTTCACATCCTCCATGCCAAAGCCGATGATGACGCAATGCACCGCCGCCTTGCCCGGTGCGTCATTGGTCCATTGGAAGGTGCGATGGGCAAAACGGATGCGCACGCCTTGCGCCATCATCCATGACCACAGCACGCCCACTTGCTCGCCTTGGGTAATGCTATTGGTGGCGACAAAGCCGCAGCGGATGGCGCGGCGTTGCTTGACTTCTGCGGCACTTGCGTCGGCAAACAGGTCGCCTGCGCCTTGTCCGAACTTCACATCCTTAAAGTTCTTTCGGCCCTTGTTGGCCTTGGCTGCGATGCTGCCAAATCCGTTCGGCGTGGTGCTGATGTACTGCCCGGCCTTCACGAACCAGCCTGCGACAAAGTCCAACACACCCGCGCCCGCAATGCCGTGGGTTACCGATTCCAACGATGCCTTTTGCGCTGCCGACTGGTTGGACTTGCCAATAAAGGGCGGGTTGCCGAAGATGTAGTTGAGCTGTCGCGGTGGCACGAACTCCGCCCAATCAATTTCCAAGGCATTGCCCTTGCGAATATTGGCACTTTTAGTGAGCGGAATACGGGTAATGACCTCGCCAAACTCCACGCCGGCCAACACATTCATTTGGTGGTCTGTGAGCCACATGGCCACCTGCGCAATCTGGGCGGGAAACTCCTCGATTTCAATGCCATAGAACTGGTCCACGTCCACCTGGAGAAAGCCGAAAACACTGCCCACACCTTGGCCGAATTTGCTAGCAGCCCGCAAGACCTCTAGTTCTAGCATTCGCAATTCCCGGTAGGCAATGACCAGAAAATTGCCACAGCCGCAAGCCGGGTCCAAAAAGGTCAGTGTTTGCAGCTTCTTATGAAACTCAAATAGTTTGTTTTTGTCGCCTTTGATTTTTTCGAACTCGGCATGCAACTCATCGAGGCACAGCGGCCCTAGAAGTTTAAGGATGTTGGCCTCACTCGTGTAATGGGCGCCCAGTTCGCGCCGCCGGTCCGCAGCCTCCAACTCGATCACGGTTTGGAACATGGCGCCCAAGATGGCCGGGGAAATAGCGCCCCAGTTCATGGCGCAAAGCATCAGGAGTTGCTTGCGCATGGCACTGTCAAACTGCGGCGGTCGGTAATGGGCCTCGAACAATTTGCCGTTGACGTAGGGGAACTGCGCGAAGTGGTCGGCCAACCTGCCTTGGCGAGCCTGCGGCATTTCGTTCAAAGTGCTGAACATTTCCTCCAGCGCAGCGCCCACGTCGGAGCCGTCCTCTTTGGTGTGGAACTCAATCAGGTCGTGAAAACTGTCCTTGGGCTGAAAGATGCCGGTGTCATCTGCAAACAGGCAAAACAGCAGCCGCACCAAAAACACCTCCAGCTTTTCCCCTGTGTACTTGTCCCGCTTCAATGCGTCATGCAGCAGGCCCACGGCAACCACGGCCTCTTGATTGACCGGGTCCGACTCGCGGATGTGCTGTGTGCGGTAACCGGCAATAAAGGCAAAGCGCTGGATGTTTTGGGCTAACTCTGCCAGTGTGAACTTGTGCACTGCGGCGGCGCCCGCGTCGGGTTCCAGGTCGTGCAGCTCGAAGTTATCAAAGTCACAGACCAAGATGTAGCGCGGTAGTTCCTCGGGTTTGAGGCCGGGGAAGTAATCAATGGCCTGCTGGTAGGCCTTGCGCAGGTCGCGCCCCAGTGACTTGTGCTCGATCAGCAGCGTGCCTTTCCACAGCAGGTCAATCTTTCCCTGCGCCGTGCCCAATTTGTGGACTCGCCGCTCAAAGCTGGCGACTTTTCGCCGGGAGACGCCGAAGACGTCAAAAAACGCGTCCCAAAATGGCTTGGCGTCCGCGTCTTCACTTACCGTCCCTTTCCAGTCAGCGGCAAAGGCCGTGGCCCGCGTGCGTATTTCGTTCCAGCTCAGTGGCATTCCCATATTCCTTATTGGCAAAAATCAAGATGGCGCCCACCACTCGCAACACAGCGCGGCTCACTTTCGTTGACACCCCGCCTGCGCTCATCTCCCAGTTAGCCAAAGGGCTCGCTGATTCTGGCGCGAAGCAAGGGCATAGGGCCTGTCGACCATGGCTTTCGACGGCGCTTGCAAACCTTGGGTTGGACTGGGCTCCATCATGACACGCCGAATGGCGGCATTGCTTTCCCGCCGCCCGGCAAGCAGCCCCGCCCAAACACATGTCCGAAAACGGCCAGCAAGCGACCAAGCCCTGCGTATGATTTGTCCATGCCCACCCCCGCCACACTGGACGACGACGCGCACTACCTGGCCCTGAAAGCGCGGGATGCGCGCTTTGACGGGCGGTTTTTTACCGGCGTCACGTCCACCGGCATTTACTGCCGCCCGGTGTGCAAGGTGCGCACGCCCAAGCGGGAAAACTGCCGCTTTTTCGCCCAAGCGGCGCAAGCGGAGCGGGCGGGCTTTCGCCCTTGCCTGCGCTGCCGGCCCGAGCTGGCCCCGCGCGCCGGCATGGAAGGCACCCACTGGTCTGTGCAAGATGCCTCGGCCATCTTGGCGCGCGAGGCGGCGCGCTGCCTGGACGCCAGCGTCAGCCAGAGCAAGGCGCAAACAACTGAAACCAACGCCGACGCTTTGGCCCTCCGCATGGGGGTGAGCGAGCGCCACTTGCGCCGCATTTTTGAAGCGCATTGGGGCGTGAGCCCCTTGCAGTACCTGCAAACCCGCCGCCTGCTGGCCGCAAAACAGCTGCTCACAGACACCGACCTGGGCGTGGCGCAGGTGGCGCACCTGAGCGGTTTTGCCAGCTTGCGCCGCTTTAACGCCGCCTTTGTGGCGCACTACCACTTGCAACCCACGGCGCTGCGCAAAGCCGGCGCTATCGCCCCCAAAACCAGCGGCTCCCTTGGCGGTCTGCGCCTGCAAGCCTGCTACCGGCCGCCTTACGACACAGCGGCCCTACTCGGCTTTTTAGGCCAACGCAGCCTGACCGGGGTGGAGGCAGTGGACGTGCCCACGCTGTCCGTGACCCGCACCCTGGCCATCGACACGCCGGGCGAGCGCCTGCGCGGCTGGGTGCAATGCCAGTTTGACGTGCCGCGCCACCGCGTGGCCCTGCACATCAGCAGCGCGCTGGCACCGGTGCTGCCGCAAGTGCTGGCGCGCGTGCGCGCTTGGTTGGATTTGGACGCTGATCCGCTGGCCATCAACGCGGTGCTGGGCGCGCACTTTCCCTGCCTGGACGGGCTGCGCGTGCCAGGAACGCTTGACGGTTTTGAACTCGCGGTGCGCGCCATCTTGGGCCAGCAGGTGACGGTGGCCGCAGGCCGCACGCTGACCCAGCGGCTGGTGCAGCGTTGGGGGGAGGATGTGGTCACGCCCTGGCCAGGCCTGAACAAGTTGTTCCCCAGCGCGCAGGCCCTGGCAGCGGCGCAGCCTGCGGATTTGGGAGCCCTGGGCGTGGTACGCCAGCGCCAGCAGGCCATTGTTTCGCTGGCCAAGGCGGTGTGCCAGGGGCAGATGAACCTCTCGCCAGGCGCGGCCGTGGCCGCCACCCTGGTGCAACTGCAAGCGCTGCCGGGCATTGGCCCGTGGACTGCGCAGTACATCGCCCTGCGCGCGCTGCGCTGGCCCGACGCCCTGCCCGCCAGCGATGTGGCTTTGCACACGGCACTGGGCGTCAGAAATGCGCCCTCGCCCGCAAAAGCATTGGAAAGCGCTTTTGCAGCGTTCGCCCCCTGGCGCGGCTACGCGGTGGTTCGCGCCTGGCATACCTTGACCCACCCCGGAGCACCCACAACATGACAAACCCACTGAAACCCCCACCAGTTCGCAGCCACTTCGACAGCGCTTTGGGTCCTATGACGCTGGCCGCAAGCAGCCACGGCCTGTGCGGCGTCTGGTTTGACGGGCAGAAGCACCAAACCGACACCAGCGCGTGGGCACACGACCCCCATCACCCCGTGCTGCTGCTAGCCCAGGCGCAACTGGCGGCCTACTTTGCCGGACAGCGCCGCGTGTTTGACCTGCCGCTGGACTTGAGCAGAGGCACGCCGTTCCAGCAAGCGGTATGGCGCGCCCTGCTGGACATCGTGCCGGGCGCCACCAGCACCTATGGCGTGATGGCCCGTTTCGTAGAGCGTCCGCTGGCCGTGCGCGCTGTAGCGGCGGCCATTGGGCGCAACCCGATTTCCATCGTCGTGCCCTGCCACCGCGTGCTGGGTGCGGGCGGCGCGCTCACCGGCTATGCTGGTGGGCTGGACCGCAAAGCGGCCCTTCTCCAACTCGAAAGCATTGCTTGAACCCCGCCCTCCCCCGCCCCGCCTCCTGGATTGTTGAATTTGTTGCACTGGCCGCCATTTGGGGCGCCTCGTTTTTGTTCATGCGCATTGGCACCGTGGCCTTTGGGCCGGTGGCCACCGCCGGTTTGCGGGTAGGTATCGCCGCCGTGTTCTTGCTGCCCATCCTGGTGGCGCGCGGCCATGTGGCCACGCTGCGCCAGCATTGGAAGCTGGTGTTTCTGGTGGGCTTGACCAACTCGGCCATTCCCTTTGTCTGCTTTACCTTTGCGCTGCAGTCGATCACCGTGGGCTTGTCCTCGATGATCAACGCCACCGTGCCCCTGTTTGGCGCGGCCATCGCCTGGGCCTGGCTCAAGGACCGGCCCAGCGGCTCGCGCATGGTGGGCTTGGTCATCGGTTTTGTGGGCGTGGGCATGCTGGCCTGGGACAAGGCCAGCTTTCGGCCCGACGCCTCGGGCCTGTCCAGCGGCTGGGGCGTGCTGGCCTGCCTTTTCGCCTGCCTGTGCTACGGCGTGTCTGCCAGCTTCACCAAGCGCTACATGGCGGGCTTGCCCTCGCTGGTGTCGTCTACCGGCAGCCAACTGGGCGCTGCACTCGCGCTGGCCCCGCTGACCTGGTGGTTTTGGCCCACGCAAGCGGTGCCAATGACGGCCTGGGGCGCGGTGCTGGCGCTGGGGGTGTTGTGCACCGGCGTGGCCTACATCCTGTTTTTTCGGCTGATTGAGCGCGCCGGGCCGGCCAAAGCGCTGTCGGTGACCTTTGCTATTCCCGTATTTGCCATTCTTTATGGCGTGGTCCTGCTGGGCGAGGTGGTGACGCCGTGGATGCTGGGGTGCGGCTTGGTGATTGTGGTGGGGACCACCTTGTCTACCGGCATGTGGCGGCTGCCTGCCGGGCGTTTGGGGCTTTCACCCTAACTACCGCTTTTCGGCGCTGCGGTAGTTTTTGCCCCCCTCCCCCAACCCCTTTTCCACCCCGGCGGTGTTGGTGTTCGCCCACTCTCTCCCCCAACCCCTTGCCCGCTGGGCTAGGGGTTGGGGGAGGGAGTGGGCAGCAAGCACCACGGGCCAGTGCTTTGTGGCCTAACCCCTCGGATGGTGCGCCGCATGCAGCTGCGCCAGCCGCTCACGCGCCACATGGGTGTAGATGGTGGTGGTTGAAATGTCCGCGTGGCCCAGCAGCAACTGCACGGCGCGCAAATCGGCGCCGTGGTTGAGCAGATGCGTGGCAAAGGCGTGGCGCAGGGTGTGGGGAGACAGCGCCGAGCGAATGCCCGCCGCCAGGGCGTACTTTTTGACGACCATCCAAAACATCACCCGCGACATGGCGCTGCCGGCCTGCGCGCCTTTGGTGGTGACAAACAAGTCGTCGGTTTGCTTGCCCGCGAGCAGCGCGGGGCGCGCGCTGGCCAGGTACTGGTGCAGCCACTGGCTGGCCACTTCGCCAAAAGGCACGAGGCGCTCCTTGGCGCCCTTGCCCAGTACACGCAGCACGTTGTCGTTGAGGCCCAGGTTCAGGGTCTTGAGGCTGACGAGTTCGCTCACGCGCAGGCCGCTGGCGTACATCAGCTCCAACATGGTGCGGTCGCGCACGCCCAGGGCGGTGGACACGTCGGGCGCCGCCAGCAGGGCTTCGACCTGCGCCTCGCTCAGGCTTTTGGGCACACGCAAGGCCTGTTTGGCGGCCTGGAGCTTGAGCGTGGGGTCGGTGGAGATGCGGCCTTCGCGCAGCGCCCAGCGAAAGTAGCGTTTGAACACCGTGAGCCGCCGGTTGGCGGTAGTGGCCTTGGTGCTGGCGTGGCGGGCAGAAAAATGGGCCTGCAAATCTGCCTCGGCGCAGGCCAGAAGACTGGCGCCTTGGCGGTGGGCGAGCAACTGGGTCAGGTCACGCCGGTAGGCCTCTAGGGTGTTGCGCGACAGGCCGAACTCCAGCCAAAGGGCGTCAATAAAAGCATCGATGGATTCGTCGCTTGGCGGCTGCGAGGCGTCTGAGCCCTTCAACCCGCCCGCGCGCGCGGCCCTGGTGGGCAAACTCAATCCAGCCGCAGCTTGGCCGACTCCACCACCTGTTTGTAGACGGCGTACTCGGCCCGAATCTGCTCGGCAAACTGCTCGGGCGAGTTGGCAATGACGATGGAGCCGGTATCTTCAATGCGCTTTTTCACCGCCGGGTCTTCCAGGGCTTTGCGCACGGCGGCGTTCACTTTGTCCACCACGTCTTTGGGCAAGCCCTTGGGGCCGTAGATACCATAAAACGCCATGCGGTTGACCGGCTCAAGACCCAGCTCTTTGAAGGTGGGCACGTTGGGCAACTGGCTCAGGCGCTGGGGAGCAGCCACTGCAATGGCGACGAGCTTGCCGCTTTGAATAAATGGCAAGGCCGAGGGCAGGTTGTCAAACGTCATGGGCACTTGCCCGGCCACCGTGTCGTTCAGCGCCGGGCCAGCGCCCCGGTAGGGGATGTGGGTAATAAACACACCGGCGAGGTTTTTGTACAGCTCCATTTGCAAGTGGCCAATGCCGCCGGTGCCCGAGGACGAATACGAGTGCTTGCCGGGATTTTTCTTCAGTTCAGCAACAAAGCCCTTGTAGTCTTTGGCCGGAAAACTGGGGTGCACCGCAATCACATTGGGCGTGGCAGCCACGTTGATGATGGGCGTGAAATCGGTCATGGAGTTGTAGGGCATCTTGGGGTTGATGGCCGGGTTGGCCGCCACCGTAGACACCGTGGCCATGCCCAGGGAATAGCCGTCGGGCGCGGCCTTAGCCGTCTCATTGGCCCCCACCACGCCGCCGCCACCGGCCTTGTTTTCCACCACCACGCTTTGTCCCAAGGCTTTGCCCAGGGGGTCAGACAGCACCCGCGCGATGATGTCGGTCGTGCCGCCCGGCGCAAAAGGCACTTGCAGCTTGATGGCTTTGTTGGGGTAGGTTTGCGCAAAAGCGCCTGACAGCGGCGCAAGGCCCGCTACAAAAAGGCTTGCAATAACGAGGCGGCGATAGTGCATGGTGTGATCCTCAGGTCGGTGATGGGTGAAAACGGCGATAGTACATCCGCGCAATACGCGTCGTAGTTCTGTGTCCTAGTTCTGTGGCCCAGTTCTGTGGCTCAGTTCGGTTAAGTGTCAGACAACGCCAAACTTCGCTGTACATTGCGGAGCACGCAAAGTCAAATCATCGTCAAAAAGCTTATGGATGCAAAAAAGACTTTCACGTGAGCCAGCCGTACCCTGCACCGCACCAAAAAAGCGCTCTGCGCGCGCTGGTATCGCCAATCGAAACAATAGACAGCAATCGCGGCCAAATTACACATGAATGACCCGAGTCAGTCCAAAGCGAGCCCCATGGAATTGCCATCGTCCAACCCCTTCTTTGACCACCCAATCCTCAACTCCCCCTACGACTGTCCACAGCGGCACTGGGAGCTTGACGGCGAAGGCCAGCCCACGCAGCAAATTCTTGGCACCCGCAGGCGGGCCGAGTTCATTACACCCATTCCAAAACCCAAGAAGCGTAAGAAATCTGTCCAGCAGAGCGAAATGGTATTTGACGAGGGGATCAACCTATCCACCGCGTCTCAGCAGTACGACATCACCTCCATCATCAATCAGGTTCGCCAAGCCGTGGACACCTGGCGCAGCCTGCCCAACCCCAGCCAATGGCAGGTCACCCCCGAGACGGCACGCCTGCTGCAACACTGGCGGCATCACAAATTCAGCGGCGTGCGCCCGTTCTTCTGTCAGGTAGAGGCCGCCGAGACTGCCATCTGGCTCACCGAAGTCGCACCGCAAACCAAAGGTGGAAAGCTACTGCTGGACCACCTTGCCAGCGCCAACAAAGACGCCAACCCCGAGCTGATGCGCCTGGCCTTGAAGCTTGCCACCGGCGCGGGCAAAACCACCGTCATGGCCATGTTGATCGCCTGGCAGACCATCAACGCCGTGCGTAGGCCCACCAGCAAAAACTTCACCCGTGGCTTTTTGATCTGCGCGCCGGGTCTCACCATCAAAGACCGCCTACGCGTCTTGCAGCCCAACGACCCCAACAGTTACTACAAAGACCGCGAACTGCTACCCAGCGACATGCTGGACGACATGAGCCGCGCCAAAATCGTTATCACCAACTACCACGCCTTCAAGATGCGCGAGCGCATTGAGCTGTCCAAGGGTGGCCGCCAGTTATTGCAAGGCCGCACAGGTGACGCCCCGCTGACCCAAGAAACTGAGGGCCAAATGCTCCAGCGCGTCATGCCCGACCTGATGGGCCTGAAAAACATCATGGTCATCAACGACGAGGCCCACCACTGCTACCGCGAAAAGCCCACGCCTGACGATGACGAAGACCTCAAGGGCGATGAGAAAAAAGAGGCTGACAAAAACAACGAAGCCGCCCGCTTGTGGATTTCTGGCCTAGAGGCCGTCAACCGCAAGCTGGGTGTTACCCGCGTGATGGACCTGTCCGCCACACCGTTTTTCTTGAGCGGCTCAGGATACGCCGAAGGCACCTTGTTCCCCTGGACCATGAGCGACTTCTCGCTCATGGATGCCATTGAATGCGGCATCGTCAAACTGCCCCGCGTGCCGGTGGCCGAAAACATTCCCGGTGAAGAAATGCCAGTGTTTCGCAACCTGTGGGAGCACATCCGCAAAGACATGCCCAAAAAGGGCCGTGGCACCGGCGGCGAACTGGACCCACTCAAGCTGCCGCTGCGCCTGCAAACCGCGCTCATGGCGCTCTACGGCCACTATGAAAAGACCTACAAACTCTGGGAAGAGAGCGGCATCAAGGTGCCGCCGTGCTTCATCATCGTCTGCCAGAACACCGCCATTTCCAAACTGGTCTACGACTTTGTCTCGGGCTTTCAGCGCCAGAACGATGACGGCACCTCTACCCTGGAAAACGGCCGTCTGGCCCTGTTTCGCAACTTTGACGACAGCACCAGCAACCCCCTGCCGCGCCCCAACACGCTGCTGATTGACAGCGAACAGCTAGAAGCCGGTGACGCACTGGACGACAACTTCCGTGGCATGGCCGCAGACGAGATCGAGCGCTTTCGGCGGGAAATTGTCGAGCGCAGTGGCGACGCCCGTTCAGGCGACAAGATCACCGACCAAGAGCTTTTGCGAGAGGTGATGAACACCGTGGGCAAAGCAGGCCAGTTGGGCGGCGGCATCCGCTGCGTGGTGTCGGTGTCCATGCTCACTGAAGGGTGGGACGCCAACACCGTCACCCATGTGCTGGGCATACGCGCCTTTGGCACCCAACTGTTGTGCGAACAGGTCATTGGTCGCGCTTTGCGCCGCCAGTCTTATGAGTTGAATGAAGAAGGCTTGTTCAACGTTGAATATGCCGACGTGTTTGGCATTCCCTTCAACTTCACGGCCAAGCCCGTGGTTGGCCCGCCCCAACCGCCGCGCGAGACCGTGCAGGTCAAAGCCATGCGCCCGGAGCGCGATGCGCTGGAAATCACCTTTCCCCGTGTTGAAGGCTACCGGGTCGAACTCCCCGAAGAACGCCTGAGCGCCAGCTTTACGGAAGAGTCTGTTTTAACGCTGAGCCCGGCGCTGGTTGGGCCAACCATCACCCACAGCGCCGGCATCATTGGGCAGGGCATCAACCTGACCGTGGAGCATCTCGGTAATGTGCGACCCTCCACGCTGCTGTTTCACCTCACCCAGCGACTGCTCTACACCAAGTGGCGCGACCCGGGCGAAGCCCCCAAGCTGCACCTGTTTGGCCAGCTAAAACGCATTGTCAAAGAATGGCTGGACGCGGTGGATGACGCGGGCAAGCCCAAATACCTGGTCTGCAAGGGCGACACCCGCGCAGCGCAGCTCATGTACCAAGAGCTAGCCGACATGGCTTGCAACAAAATCACCGCCGCCATTACCAACAAGTTCAAGGATGAGCGCCCCATCAAGGCGCTGCTCGACGCCTACAACCCCACCGGCTCCAGCGCCCATGTGCGCTTTAACACCAGCAGAACCGACCGTTGGGAAACCAGTTCTAACCATTGCCAACTCAACTGGGTGATCTTGGACAGCGACTGGGAGGCCGAGTTTTGCCGCGTGGCCGAATCCCACCCCAAGGTGCTGGCCTACGTCAAAAACCACAACCTGGGCCTGGAAGTGCCCTACCGCTTTGGCTCGGTCATGCGCAAATACCTGCCCGACTTTGTGGTGCTGGTGGACGATGGCCACGGCCCGAAGGACCCGCTGCACCTGGTGGTCGAGATCAAAGGATACCGGGGCGAAGACGCGATAGAAAAGAAGTCGACCATGGACACCTACTGGGTGCCTGGCGTCAACCACCTGGGCACGTATGGCCGCTGGGCCTTTGCCGAGTTCACCGAGGTGTTTCAGATCGAGTCCGACTTCAAGGCCACGGTAGATACCGCGTTCAACAAGTTGATTGAAGGGCTGGCCGCATGATGAAGAACCGAACCATCACCGTCCAAGGGGCCGATGTCACTGTTGCCACCCGAAACGAGCAAGACTACATTTCACTGACGGACATGGTGAGCCGCTTTGATGGTGGCAGTGCGCTCATTGAGCAGTGGCTCAAAAACAAAGACACCATCCTGTTCTTGGGCGTTTGGGAACAGCTGAACAACCCCGGTTTTAATTCCCCCGAATTCGAGGGAATTAGAAATGAGGCGGGTCGTAACAGTTTTTATTTGTCAGCAAAAAAATGGATCGAACGCACCAGCGCCATTGGATTGCACGCCAAAGCCGGGCGTTATGGCGGCACCTTTGCGCACCGGGACATCGCTTTTGAATTTGGCTCTTGGCTGAGCCCGGAGTTCAAGCTCTACCTGATCAAAGAGTTCCAGCGCCTCAAAGAAGACGAGACCAAAGCGACATCGCTGGAGTGGAACTTTCAGCGCACCCTGTCCAAGGTGAACTACCGCATCCACACCGATGCCATCAAAGAGCGCTTGATACCAGCGACGCTAAGCGCTGCCCAAAAAAGCGTGACCTACGCCAACGAAGCCGACATTTTGAACGTGGCCCTGTTCGGTTTAACCGCCAAACAGTGGCGCGACACCCAGCAAAGCAGCGAAGGCAATATGCGCGATGCCGCCACCCTGGAACAACTCGTCGTGCTCTCCAACCTGGAAAGCATCAACGCCATGCTGATTTACCAAGGCCTGCCTGCGCCTGAGCGCCTAGTGCAGCTCAATGCCATGGCCATCACGCAAATGCGCTCGCTGATCAGGCTGCAAAGCGTCAAGCAGCTCGGCAAACCCTGAACGCCACCCTCAAAACACACCATGGCCACCAAATTAAGCACCAAACACGTCGAAACCCTCACGCACGACGGGGCCACGCGCAAGAACATACCGTCTGCGGAGCAGCAGTCCTTTGTGCAGCAGGACCAGACGGCACCCAAGCAAATACGCTACCCCCGCAATACCGACCTAGACCCCCAGCTTGTCTGGCGCGGCAAGGACGAGCAGGACTGGAGCGACCTGGTGGTCAACGCGCCGCCGCTCTACATCCAGGAAAAAGTCCACCCCAAGGTGCTGATTGACGACCTGCTGCGCACCACCAAAGCGCGCGAGCACGACGCGGGGCAGACCACCGCAGACCTGTTCTCAGACTTCAACGGCATCCCCAAGGGTGCGGACAAAACCGAGTTTTACCAGCACGACCAAAACTGGACCAACCGCATGATCCTGGGCGACAGCTTGCAGGTGATGGCCAGCCTGGCCGAGCGCGAGGGCCTGCGTGGCAAAGTGCAGTGCATTTACTTTGACCCGCCGTATGGCATCAAATTCAACAGCAACTTTCAGTGGAGCACCACTAGTCGCGATGTGAAAGACGGCAAGGCCGACCACATCACCCGCGAGCCGGAGCAGGTCAAAGCCTTCCGCGACACCTGGCGCGACGGCATCCACAGCTACCTCACCTACCTGCGGGATCGACTCACCGTCGCCCGCGATCTCCTCACCGATTCCGGCTCCATCTTCGTGCAGATCGGTGATGAAAATGTCCACCGCGTTAAATCGGTGGTGGATGAGGTTTTTGGCGAAGACAATTTCATCGCAAACATTGTCTGTCTGAAAACCAGTGGCCAAGCCTCCAAATACCTCTCTGGGATATGCGATTACGTCCTGATGTATGGAAAGGATTCGAGCAAAACAAAGTATCGAAGCCTCTATCGCGGAAAAGTGCTTGGAGAGGCTGGGACTACACAATATGTCTGGCTTCGGGAAGACCGTTTCGCCGAGCGTCGTTTGACACAAGACGATGCGGCTCCAGACGAGGCGAAGGTTTTCGCAGCCGATAACCTTTCAGGCCAAGGCGGAGCAAAAGAACCGACACCTTTTGATTACGAGGGCACATCTTTCAATCCGGGTCCATCTAGTCACTGGAAGCCAAATTACCCTGTAGGTATGACTCGGCTTGCGAAGGCGCAGAGGCTCAAACCGATTGGAAAGTCCTTGATGTATCGCCGCTACCTCTTCGACTTCAATGTGACCCCAATCAGCAACATTTGGAACGACGTTCTTGCCACGGGACTAACTGAGCAGAAAGTCTATGTTGTCCAAACTTCACAGCGGATTATCGAGCGATGTCTCTTGCTTGCCACCGATCCAGGCGACCTCGTGCTCGACCCGACCTGCGGTTCCGGAACCACGGCCGCCGTCGCCGAGCAATGGGGCCGCCGCTGGATCACGATTGACACCTCCCGCGTGGCACTTGCACTAGCCCGCGCCCGCATCATGGGCGCGCGCTATCCGTTTTACTTGCTGGCCGACTCGCGTGAAGGCCAAGCCAAAGTAGCTGAAGTCACCCGCACGGCGCCCAGCACCCAGCCGGTGCAAGGCAACATTCGACACGGCTTTGTGTATGAGCGGGTGCCGCACATCACCTTGAAATCCATCGCCAACAACGCCGAGATCGACGTGATCTGGGACAAGTGGCAGGCCACACTGGAGCCGCTGCGCGAGAAGCTAAACGCTGCACTCAAAACCCAATGGCAGGAATGGGAGGTTCCCCGCGATGCTGATGCGAAATGGGCCGATGCGGACAAGAAACTGCACGCCGATTGGTGGCAGGCCCGCATTGCGCGCCAAAAAGAAATTGACGCGTCAATTGCTGCCAAGGCCGAGTTTGAGTACCTGTACGACAAACCGTATGCCAACAACAAGGCCGTGCGCGTGGCCGGCCCCTTTACGGTGGAGTCGCTCAGCCCGCACCGCATGCTGGGTGTGGACGAGGACGACGAGCTGATCGACACCCTGCAGCAAGACCCTGCCGCTTACAAGGCGCGTCAGACCTTCCCGCAGATGATTTTGGACAACCTCAAAACCGCTGGCGTGCAGCAGGCGCACAAGGCGGACCGCATTACGTTCACCTCGCTCACCCCCTGGCCAGGCGAAGGTGCCGTGTGTGCCGAAGGCCGCTACTTGGAAGGCGGCAATGACGAGGGCGAAGCCCGAGAAAAACGCGCCGGCATCTTCATCGGCCCCGAGTTTGGCACCGTGCAGCGCAGCGACTTGGTCGAAGCCGCCCGCGAGTGCGGCGACGCAGGCTTTGATGTGCTGATTGCCTGCGCATTCAACTACGAGGCCCACGCCACCGAATTTTCCAAGCTGGGCCGCATCCCGGTGCTCAAGGCCCGGATGAACGCCGACCTGCACATGGCCGAAGACCTGAAAAACACCGGCAAGGGCAACCTGTTTGTGATCTTCGGCGAGCCTGACATTACTTTGCTGCCCCAGGCCAATGGCCAGATGTGCATCAAGGTCAACGGCGTGGACGTGTTCAAACCCCAAACTGGTGAAGTGGTCAGCGACGGTGCCGACGGCATTGCCTGCTGGTTTATTGATACCGACTACAACGAAGAAAGCTTCTTCGTACGCCACGCCTACTTTCTGGGGGCAAACGACCCCTACAGCGCCCTCAAAACCACGCTCAAAGCAGAGATTGACAAGGAGGCCTGGGACACGCTGAACAGCGATACCTCACGCCCGTTTGACAAGCCCAAGTCTGGGCGGGTGGCGGTGAAGGTGATTAATCACTTGGGGGATGAGGTGATGAAAGTGTTCAAGGTGGTGTAATCGTTCCAAAAAGGAAAGACTATGGCTCTGATTGAAGGTTTCCGTGTTCAAAACTACCGGGCGTTGCGCGACGTGACGCTAGGAAAGCTGTCTTCGCAACAGGGTGGAGCGCCACTGACGCCCTTTACGGTGGTCATTGGGAAAAATGGGGTTGGTAAAAGCACCTTGTTTGATGCTTTTGGGTTCGTAGCCGATTGCTTGGTACACGACGTGGAACAGGCATGCGACATGAAGCAACGTGGCGGCTACGACCGCTTGCGCTCACGCGGCACGACCGCTCCGATTCGGTTTGAAATTTACTACCGCGAAGCAGTGGGCGAACGCCCTATGACGTATGAGTTGTCCATTGCGTTGGACGATACCGGTCGCCCGTTTGTCGAGTCAGAAGTTCTCAAGCAACGTAGAAAAGGCCAAAAGCATGGGCGACCCTATCCATTTTTGCGACTCAATCACGGCAAGGGCATGGTTTGGGCTGGAGATGAAGCGGTTGAGTTGGAGGGGGAAGAAGACAGAGCTCAAACTCCCGTTGAACTAACCGACCTGCGGCAGCTGGGCATTGCCACCCTTGGCACACTCAAGGAGCACCCCCGTATCAAGCAATTTCGAGATTTCTTGAAGGGGTGGTACCTGTCCTACTTCTATCCTGACGCCGCCCGCAGCCTACCCACGGCAGGTCCCCAGAAACACCTTAACAGCCATGGCGACAACATAGGAAATGTGGTTCAGTTCATGGCACGTGAACACAAAGACAGATTCAAAGCGATATTGGGGCGCATAGCGGCCAAAATCCCCGGAATCAAAAGCATTGATACGCAAGAAACCGAAGACAAGCGTTTGCTACTTCGCTTCAATGACGGCGCGTTTGCAGACCCATTTTTTGCACAACAGATGTCCGATGGGACGCTCAAGGTGTTCGCGTACCTGCTGTTGATGGATGACCCGGAGCCGCCACCCTTTATCTGTATTGAAGAGCCTGAAAATGGGCTGTACCACAAGCTATTGGAGGCACTGGCCCAAGAGTTTCGGGCGCATGCCAACGGCAAAAAGAATGCGCCTCAAATTTTTGTAACGACGCACCAACCCTATTTCGTTGATGCACTTTCGCCTGAGGAAGTTTGGATTCTTGAAAAAGGTGCAGATGGCTATTCAGTCATTCGGCGAGTTTCCGATCTGGATATTGTCAAAAATCTTGTCGATGAAGGATTGCCATTAGGGGGCCTTTGGTACAGCGACTATCTGGAGGCAAGGTAGTCATGCACATCGAGTTTTTGGTCGAAGATAGTTCTGGTGAAAAGATGCTTTCCCAACTCTTACCAAAGATTTTAGGCGGGCAAGGCGCGCCGCATACTTGGCGAATAAAGGCGTACAAAGGGGTTGGGCGTATTCCTGCGGGATTGTCCGTAAAAGCCGACCCGGCCAAACGTATGCTGCTTGATCATTTACCGCGATTGCTACAAGGTTACGGAAAGACGGTAGGTATTGATGCAGTCGTAGTGGTGCTTGATACAGACAATCGAGAATGCAGCGCATTTTTGACGGAGCTGAAATCACTGTTGGCCAACTGCAAGCCCGCACCACACACTTTGTTCAGGCTTGCAATCGAAGAAACGGAAGCTTGGTACTTTGGCGACAAGCAAAGTATTTTGCAGGCTTACCCCCGCGCAAAGCGTGACGTGATTGGCCGCTACACACAAGATAGTGTTTGCGGCACGTGGGAGCTATTGGCTGATGCTGTCTATCCGGGCGGAAGCGCAGCCATAAAGAAAACAGGTTGGCCGCTGCCGGGCCAGATAAAACATGAATGGGCAGAAAAAATCACTCCCTTCATGGACATCAATCAAAATATATCGCCTAGTTTTATAAAGTTGCGAGATGGTTTGTTGCAGTTAGCGCTTTGATTACGCCTCGATATGCACTTCCGCATCGCCGACACCTTCACCGACAGCCTGGCACGGCTGACCGGCGACGAGCAAAAGGCAGTCAAGACCACCGCGGGATCAACTGCTGGTGACGGCGTTTGCGCCTGCATCAGAGTTCTTGGATGACTTTAGGCTTGCGCCCAAGCTTCATTGACCAAGAAAACCGACCTGACTTTGGCGGTGATGCCGGTGCATCTGCCCAGTGGGCGGTGTCAACTACTAAGCGTCGCCAGGGTCGTCAGCGTGCGC
>CANEVH010000062.1 GCA_947442105.1 Comamonadaceae bacterium
TACGACACCCCGGCCATTGAGCGGCTGGACGTGGGCACCGGCTACATCGTGGCCATGGGCGACGACAAAAAGAAGGAAAAAGAGTTCAAGGACAAAGGCATTCGCCTGCCCACGGCGGTGGAGGCCAGTAGCTGGTACATGGGCTACAACTGGCTGGACCCGGTGGTGGGCAAGGGCGCCACGCCAGAACAGGCCGAGCGCAACCGCAAGCTGCGCCAGGCGCTGGCGATTACCCTGGACTGGGAGGAGTACATCGCCATCTTCCAACGCGGCCAGGGCGTAGCGGCCACCGGCCCGGTGCCGCCCTCGCTGTTTGGCTACCGCGAGGACGGTCCCGCCGCCTTCAACCCGGTGGTCTACCGCAAGGACGCAGACGGCAAGCCGGTGCGCCGCAGCCTGGACGAGGCTAAAAAACTGCTGGCCGAGGCCGGTTACCCCGACGGGCGCGATGCCAAAACCGGCCAGCCGCTGGTGCTGAACTTTGACATCAACTCCTCGGGCAGCGCCAATAAGGCCACCCTAGACTGGTATGTGCGCCAGTTTGCCAAGATTGGAATTCAGTTGGAGGTGCGCTCCACCGACTACAACCGATTTCAGGACAAGATGAAAAAAGGCTCGGTCCAAATATTTTTCTGGGGCTGGCTGGCGGACTACCCGGATGCGGAAAACTTCTTGTTCCTGCTCTACGGCCCCAACGCCAAAGCGCTGACCGACGGCAACGGAGAGAACGGCGCCAATTACCAAAACCCGGAGTTCGACCGCCTGTTTGACCGCATGAAGTTTTTGGGCGACGGCCCGGAAAAGCAGGCGCTGATTGACCAGATGGTGCAAGTGACGCAACAAGACGGCGTGTGGGGCTTTGGCTACTGGCCCAAGTCTGCCGCCGCCTACCACCAGTGGATTTACAACGGCAAACCGACGCAAATTGTGCGCAACCACATCAGCTATCTGCGGCTGGACCCCGCGCTTCGGGCGCGAAAAATAGCCGAGTGGAACCAGCCGGTCTGGTGGCCGCTGCCGCTCGTGGCGCTGGTGCTGGCGGCGCTGATTGCGCCCGCCTGGTGGGTGTGGCGCAGGCGTGAGCGGCAAACCGCTGCGCGCACCTTGGCGAAGGAGGCCTGACACCATGCTGAACTACATCGTCCGGCGCATCGTGTACGGCTTTTTGGTGCTGGTGGGGGTCAACGTCCTGACCTTTGTGCTGTTTTTTGCAGTCAACACGCCCGACGACATGGCGCGCATGAACATTGGCGGCAAGCGGGTGACGCCTGACGCCATCGAAAAATGGAAAACCGCCCGTGGCTATGACAAACCGTTGCTCTGGAACGCGCAAGCCGACGGCACCCAAAAGCTCACCCAAACTATTTTTTATGAGCGATCCCTGCCGCTGTTTGCGCTGGAGTTTGGATCGTCGGACACCGGGCGCGACATTGGCTACGAGCTGAAAAACCGGGTCGGCCCCTCGCTGGCGCTGGCGCTGCCCACGTTTGCGCTGGGGCTTTTCGTGGTGGTGGTGTTTTCGCTCACCCTGGTGTTTTTCCGCAGCACCTACTTGGAGTTTTGGGGCGTGGCGTTTGCGGTGTTTTTGCTCTCGGTCTCCGGGCTTTTTTACATCATTGCCGGGCAGTTTTTCTTCAGCAAGCTGCTCAAGCTGGTGCCGATTTCGGGCTTTTCTGGCGGTTGGGACGCTTGGCTCTTTCTGGCGCTTCCGGTGGTGATCGGCATCGTGTCGCGCGCGGGTGGCGAGGCGCTGTTTTACCGCACCCTGTTTTTGGAAGAAATTGGCAAAGACTATGTGCGCACCGCGCGCGCCAAGGGACTGTCCGAGCCGGTGGTGCTGTTTCGCCATGTGCTGGGTAACGCCATGTTGCCCATCTTGACCGGCACGGTGGCGGTGCTGCCGCTGCTGTTTTTGGGCGCGCTCATCATGGAGTCGTTTTTCGGCATTCCGGGCCTGGGCAGTTTCACCATTGACGCTATCAACGCGCAAGACTTTGCGGTGGTGCGGTCTATGGTGTTTTTGGGCTCGCTGCTGTACATCGTGGGCTTGGTGTTGACTGATATTTCCTACACCCTGGCCGACCCGCGAGTCCGGCTGGCATAGTTTTACTGCGCGCGCACCATGCCTAAATTCGTATTTCTACCCACCGACCTGGCGCTCTACGCGCAGTTGCTGGTGCTCTTGCTGTATTGGCGCCACGCGCTGCACACGCCGTTGCTGCGGCAAAGCTGGCGCTACGTGGCCAAGGACGCGGCGGCTATGTCGGCGGGTGTGGTGCTGGCGCTGTTTGTGCTGGTGGCGCTGGTGGATTCCATTCACTTTCGTCCGCTTTTGCCGACTGCTGCGGCGGCCTCTTCATCTACCGCCGCGCCAGCAGGTGCTGCCAGCGGTGCTGTAACCCCGGCTGCGCCAGTGGCCGCGTATTCCACGCGGACCTTGTCCTTGCTCGACGTTCTCTTGACCGACCTGCGCGAGGCGCGTGAAAAAACCTATTCCGTGCCGCTGGCCACGCACCAGTTTTCCAAGGAAAGCATGTTGCAAAACGGCGTGTCGGTGCGCGACTTTCCGCGATTGCAGTTTGGCGGCAAGCATTTGACGGCGCCCGAGAGCCAGTGGGGTGCTGACGTGGCGCAGCGCAGCCTGCGGGGGCTGGCGGGTGGGGCGCTGGTGGCGCTGGTGTTGGGCGCACTGCTGGTGCTGCGCCAGGCGCGCGTATGGCGGGTCAGTTTCTCGGCGGCTTTGTCCACACTGTGGCGGGGTGAGGTGGCCTTTCCCGTGCGCGCGGTAGGGGGCACGCTGCTGGTGTTGGCGCTGCTCGTGGGCTGGGTGGCGGCGCTGTGGCCGCATTACCACGTGATGGGCACCGACCAGACGGGCAACGACGTGCTGTTCTTGGCCCTCAAATCCATTCGCACGGCGGTGGTGATTGGCTCGCTGGCCACGCTTTCGACCATTCCGCTGGCAGTGGTGTTTGGCATCTTGGCGGGCTACTTCAAGGGCTGGGTGGACGACGCTATCCAGTACTTCTACACCGTGCTCTCGTCCATTCCCTCGGTGCTGCTGATCTCGGCCTTTGTGCTGATGATTCAGGTGTTTATCGACAAAAACCCGCAGATGTTTGAGACCGGGCTGGAGCGCGGCGATGTGCGCTTGTTTTTGCTGGCGGCCATTTTGGGCATTACCGGCTGGGCCAGCTTGGCGCGGCTGCTGCGCGCCGAAACCCTCAAGCTGGGTGAGCTGGACTATGTGCAGGCGGCGCGCGCCTTTGGCGTGTCGGACCTGGGCATCATGCGCCGCCATATCTTGCCCAATCTCACGCATGTGATCGTCATCGTGGCGGTGCTTGATTTCTCGGGGCTGGTGCTGTACGAGGCGGTCTTGTCTTATGTGGGCGTGGGCGTGGACCCCAACACCAATAGCTTTGGCGTGATGATCAACGGCGCACGCAACGAGATGTCACGCGACCCGGTGATCTGGTGGACGTTGGCCACGGCCTTTGGTTTTATGGTGGCGCTGGTACTGTCCATGACGCTGTTTGCCAGCGCGGTGCGCGAGGCCTTTGATCCGCGCGCTCGGGCATTCCGGGTGCGACCGCTCAAAGCGCCCAAGCCTCAAGCAGTCGGCGGGGCTGCGCCATGATGGACATTCGCAATCTCACCACCGATCTGGAGACCGACAGCGCCCTGGTGCGCGCGGTGGACGCCTTGTCTTTGACCATTGCCCGTGGCGAGACCTTTGCCCTGGTGGGCGAGTCGGGCTGCGGCAAGTCGATGACGGCGCTGTCCCTGTTGCGCCTGCTGCCGGACAACGGCCGCGTTACCGGCGGACAGGTGGACCTGGACGGCACCGATGTGCTGGCGCTGCCCGAGTCGCGCATGCGTGAATTCCGGGGCCGCAAGATCAGCATGATTTTTCAGGAGCCCGCCACCAGCCTGAACCCGGTGATGACGGTGGGGCGGCAAATCCGGGAAGTGATTGAGCGCCACACTGCGCTGCGCGGCCAGGCCAGTGCTGCCAAAGCCATCGACTGGCTGCGCCGCGTCGGGCTGGACGCGCCTGAGCGCCGGGCCGAGGGCTATCCATTTCAATTGTCGGGCGGACAAAAGCAGCGGGTGATGATTGCCATTGCCCTGGCCGCAGAGCCCGACGTGCTGGTGGCCGACGAGCCCACCACTGCGCTGGACGTGACCATCCAGGCGCAAATACTCGCGCTCTTGCAAGACTTGCAGCGCAGCCAAGCCATGGCGCTGCTGCTGATTACCCACGACCTGGCCATTGTTTCGCAGATGGCCCACCGTGTGGCGCTGATGTACGCCGGCCAGGTGGTGGAAGTGGCCAGCGCAGCCGACTTCTTTGCCCGCCCACTGCACCCCTACGCCGCCAATTTGCTGGACGCCTTGCCCGACGCCAGCAAGCGCGGCCAGCGCCTGGCGTCCATCCCCGGCGTGGTGCCCGCGCTGAGCCAGACCTTTGCTGGATGCCGCTTTGCCGACCGCTGCCAGGACGCCGCCGATCTGTGCCGCAGCGCCCCGCCGCAGATGCGCGAATACGCGCGCGGCCACGCGGTGCGCTGCTTTATTTACGAAGGTGTCTTGGGCCGGGACCACGCCAGCCGCAATGTGGCACCCGCGTTCACCAGTGCGCCCCAAGACCAGTCCGCCGCGCTTAGCGCCGCCACGCCCTTGTTGGCGGTGCGCGATTACAAAGTGTGGTTCCCCATTCGCAAAGGCCTCTTGCAGCGCACCGTGGGCTTTGTTAAGGCGGTGGACGGCGTGTCGTTTGAGGTGCACACCGGGCGCACGCTGGCGCTGGTGGGCGAATCGGGCAGCGGCAAAACCACGGTAGGCAAGGCGCTGCTGCAACTGCTGCGCGGCCAGGCCCTGATTGCGGGCAGCGCGGTGCTGCAAGGCCAGCCTCTGGACGCCTTGCAGGGCGCGGCCTTGCGCGCGGCGCGGCGCACGGCGCAAATCGTGTTCCAGGACCCGTTTGCTTCGCTCAACCCGCGCATGCGCGTGAACGAAATTCTGGAAGAAGGCGTGGCCTCGCTACACCCCGAGGTCGACGCCCGCGCACGCCATGCGCGCGTGGCTGCATTACTGGACAAAGTGGGCCTGACCGCAGGCGCCCTGGCGCGCTACCCCCACGAGTTCTCCGGCGGCCAGCGCCAGCGCCTGGCCATTGCCCGCGCCCTGGCAGTGGAGCCGCTACTGATCGTGGCCGATGAACCCACCTCGGCCCTGGACGTGTCGGTGCAAGCGCAAATCCTGAACCTGCTGAGCGACCTGCAAACCGAGCTGGGCGTGGCCTATTTGTTCATCACCCATAACTTTGGCGTGGTGGAGTACCTGGCGCACGACATTGCCGTGATGCAAGGCGGCAAGTTGGTGGAATACGGCGCAGCGCTCCAGGTGCTGGAGCAGCCGCAACACGCCTATACCCAGGCGCTGCTGAAGGCGGTGCCGCGCTTAGGTAGGGCTTAGTGCTGCGCCTGCGCCATCCCCTGGTGGCGCAGCAGCGCGTCCAGGGTGGGTTCACGGCCTCGGAAGGCTTTGAAGGACTCCATGGCCGGGCGGCTGCCGCCGGCTTCTAGGATGTTTTGCAGGTATTTTTTGCCCGTGGCGGGGCTGGGGTCGCCGCTTGCCAGGGCAGATTCTTCAAACGCGGCGTAGGCGTCGGCGCTGAGCACTTCGGCCCATTTGTAGCTGTAGTAGCCCGCCGCGTAGCCACCGGCAAAGATGTGGCTAAAGGTGTTGATGCTGCGGCTAAACGCCGGGCTGGGCAGCACTGCCACTTCGTCGCGCACTTGGGTGAGCAAGGCCATCAGGTCATCCACGGGCGCGGGGGCGGCGTGCAGCAGCATGTCAAACAGCGAGAACTCGATTTGGCGCAGGGTTTGCATGCCGCTTTGGAAGTTGCGTGCGGCCAGCATCTTGTCAAACAGTGCGCGCGGCAAGGGTGCTCCCGTGTCCACATGGGCGGTCATGTGGGCAATCACATTCCATTCCCAGCAAAAGTTCTCCATGAACTGGCTGGGCAGTTCTACCGCGTCCCACTCCACACCGCTGATGCCCGCCACGTCGCGCTCGTTCACTTGCGTGAGCAAGTGGTGCAGGCCGTGGCCGAATTCGTGGAAGAGGGTGGTGACGTCGTCGTGCGAGAGCAGGGCGGGCTTGCGCACGCCATTGGCCTCGCTGCCCTCGGCAAAATTGCACACCAAGTGGGCAATAGGGGTTTGCAGCGCGCCGGTGTCGGGGCGCAGCCAGCGGGTGCGCACGTCGTCCATCCAGGCACCGCCGCGTTTGCCGCTGCGGGCGCTGGGGTCCAGGTAAAACTGGCCCACTAGCACGCGGCCTGCGGGGGTATTGCGCTCAATGCGGTAGAACTGCACGCTGGGGTTCCACACGGGCGCGGCATCCATCGATATGACCACGTCAAACAGGTTTTGCACGATTTGGAACAGGCCGGCCAGCACCTTGGGCAGGGTGAAATACTGTTTGACCTCTTGCTCGCTAAAGGCGTAGCGCGCTTCCTTGAGCTTTTCGCCCACATAAGGCCAGTCCCAGGCCTGCGGGTCGCTCAGGCCCAGGTGCTCACGCGCAAAGGCGCGCAGTTCGGCCACGTCGCGCTCGGCGTAGGGCCGGGCGCGGGCGGCCAGGTCGCGCAAAAAGGCGATCACCGCAGCGGGTGAATCGGCCATTTTGGGCGCGATGGAGAGTGCTGCAAAGTTGTCAAAGCCCAGCAACTGCGCCTCTTCATGGCGCAGCGCCAGTATTTCGCGCATGACGGGCGCATTGTCAAAGTGCTGTGCCTCGGGCGCGGCTTCCAAGGACGCGCGGGTGACATAGGCCCGGTACAGCGTGGCGCGCAGCGCGCTGCTGGTGGCAAATTGCATCACGGGCAGGTGGCAGGGCATTTTCAGGCTGAGCTTGAAGCCTTCTTTGCCGTCCACCACGGCTGCAGTGCGGGCGGCTTGGGCCACGTCATCGGGCACGCCGATCATCTCGTCGGCAGTGGCGAAGTAGCAGTAGGCGTCGGTGGCGTCGAGCGTGTTTTCGCTGAACTTTTGGCTCAATTCCGCCATGCGTTCTTGGATTTGGGCAAAGCGCGTGCGCGCCTCGCCTTGCAGTTCGGCGCCGCCCAGCACAAAGTTGCGCACCGCGTTTTTGTGGGCCTGGCGCTGCTCGGCGTTCAGTCGGCTTGGGTCCATAGCCTTGTATTTGGCATACAAGCGCTCGTCGGCGCCCAGGCGTGTCCAAAACTCGGTCACCAAGGGCAGGGCGGCGTTGTAGGCCGCGCGCAGCGCCGGGCTGTCTGCCACACTGTTGAGGTGGCTGACCGCGCCCCAGGCCATGCTGAGTTTTTCGTTGGCCACGTCCAGCGTGCTGGCCATGGCCACCCAGCCGGGGGCAAAGCCTTCGGCGGTTACGGTATCCAGCGCCGCTTGCGCTTGGGCCAGCAGCGTCTCTATGGCCGGGGCCACGTGCTCAGGAAGAATCTGGTCAAACAGGGGCGTGTTTGAGGCTTGCAGCAGCGGGTTCATAGGCTTTTTTCGGCAGATTCAAGGGTGTTGACCAGCAGCATGGTGATGGTCATAGGGCCCACGCCGCCGGGCACGGGGGTAATAAAGCCCGCCACTTGGCGCACGCCCTCAAAGTCCACGTCGCCACACAGCTTGCCCTCGGGCGTGCGGTTCATGCCCACATCCAGCACTACCGCGCCGGGCTTGACCATGTCAGCGGTCAGCACATTGCGCTTGCCCACGGCGGTCACGATCACGTCGGCTTGCAGGGTGATGGCCTTAAGGTCTTTGGTGGCGCTGTGGCAGATGGTGACGGTGGCGTTTTTTTGCAGCAGGAGCAGGGCCATGGGCTTGCCGACGATGTTGCTTCGGCCTATCACTACCGCGTGTTTGCCGCGCAGGTCGTAGCCAATGGATTCGAGCATCTTCATGCAGCCGTAGGGCGTGCAGGGCAAAAAGCCGGGCTGGCCGACCATTAGCGCGCCAGCGCTGGCGATGTGGAAACCATCCACGTCTTTGGTGGGCGAAATCGCCTCAATCACCTTGTTGGCGTCAATGTGCGCAGGCACGGGCAGTTGCACTAGGATGCCGTGGATGCTGGGGTCGCGGTTGAGTGCGTCAATGCGCGCCAGCAGGGCGGCCTCGGTCATGTCGGCGGCGTAGCGCTCCATGACGGAGTGCAACCCAGAGTCGGCGCAGGCCTTGACTTTGTTGCGCACATAGACTTCGGAGGCCGGGTTGTCACCCACCAAAACCACCGCCAGGCCGGGTGTGATGCCCCGCGCTTTGAGGGCCAGCGTGCGGCGGGTGACGTCTGCGCGCAGCGTTGCAGACAGCGCGACGCCATCAATGAGGGTGGCGGAGGTGGCGGGGTTGCTAGGGTTCATGAATCCAATCTTTGGGGGAAGTCCCTCCCACAATTTTGGAGGGTATAGGCGGGTATCAGTGGGTATCGGGGGGTAAGGGCGCGCGGGCGGACAGGCGGGCGTCAAGCTTTTGCAGGGGCTTGGCCCAAGGCGATTTTGAGCAAATCGGCCACCGTGTTGGCGCTGAGTTTTTCCATGATGTTGGCGCGGTGCGCCTCGACCGTCTTGATGCTGATGCCCAGGTCGTCGGCAATTTGTTTGTTCAGGCGCCCGGCGACGATGCGCTCCAAGACCTGGGATTCGCGCAAAGTGAGTTTGGAGAGCAAAGACTCGCGGCTTGCCGCCAGTTGGGATTCCGAAAACATCTCTTTGGCGTGCTCTAGCATTTGTTCAACCAAGCGCACGAGGTCTGGCTCGCTAAAGGGCTTTTGGATAAAGTCCATTGCGCCTTTTTTCATGGTGTCCACCGCCATCGGTACGTCCCCGTGGCCAGTGATGAAGACGATGGGCAGCGGCGAGCGAATGTCAATCAGGCGGTTTTGCAATTCCAGCCCCGTCATGCCACCCATGCGGATGTCGACGATCAGGCAGGCCACTTCACGGGCGTCGTACCGGCTCAAAAAGGATTCAGCCGAGTCAAAACAGCGCACCCGGTAGCCCTTGCCTTCAAGCAGCCATTGCAATGAGTCGCGCACGGCCTCATCGTCATCGACCACGTACACCGTGCCATTTTTCGGAATCAAGCTCATGAACGCGTCCAATGAAAATAGGATTTTTCGGCAGTGCGGTCTAGCCCCGCAAACCCGGTCATTTCAGGGGTAGCCAGAACTGAAATCTGCACCCCGAAACAAGCGGACCATTGTAGAGGTTCTCCGCTGTCATCCGCCCCTGGTGCGACTCCACAATAGAGCGGCACAGGCTCAGGCCAATCCCCATGCCGTCGGCCTTGGTGGAATAAAAGGCTTCGTACAGGCGCGACATCACTTCGGGCGCCAGCCCTTTGCCGGTGTCCAGCACAGAAAATTCCATGCCTTTTCTGCCCTCAAAGTTGCGGCTGACCACGCGCAGTTCCACGGTGCGCTCGGGGGTAGGTCGCTGGGCGGCGTCTATGGACTCGGCGGCATTGCGCAGCAGGTTGACCAGTACCTGTTCAATCAGAATCCGGTCCACGGAGAGCGCGGGCAGGTCGTCGTCAATAAAGCGCACCAGCCGCACATTGAACCTGCGCATTTCGATTTCGGCCAATTCAAGCGCCTCGTTGAGCATGGTTTCCACGTCGGCGGCGGTGCGGTTGGGTTCGCTGCGTTTGACGAAGTCGCGGATGCGCTGAATGATTTGTCCCGCCCGCTGGGCTTGCTTGGCGGTCTTCTCCAGCGCCCCCAGGAGTTCTGCTTCGGTGATTTGCTGGTCCTTGATGCGCGAGACCATGCCGTTGCAATAGTTGTTGATGGCGGTGAGCGGCTGGTTGAGTTCGTGGGCAACGCTGGACGCCATTTCCCCCATGGTGATCATGCGGCTGGCGGTGCGCGCCTTTTCTGCCTGGGTGGCGGCTTGCTCTTCGGCCAAGCGGCGGCTGCTGATGTCGGTGGCAATCACCATTTGCGCCAGACGGCCGTCCACCCAGCTCAGGTAGCGGGTGCGCACCTCCAGCCACTTGCCCAGCGATGCGACAAACAGCTCGGCGCTCTCGGTGTCGCTCTCAGGCAGCGCGCTCAGGGGGAAGCCGGCAAACAGGTCTACGTCTTCCGGGTATTCGCGGCTGGTCGTGGTTTGCGGCATGCCCGCTTCTGCTACCAATTGCAAGTGCCCCCCCGCCTGGGTGCCAAACCAATGGCGGTACAGCTTGTTGGCAAACACCAGCTCGTCGCTGCCCAGCGGCGCCACAGAAATGGAGGCGTCTAGCGCCTCTAGCACGGTGGTAAAGCGCAGGTGCGAGGCGCTTAACTGTTCGCGCACGCGGTTGGGCTCGGTGATGTCGGTCATGGAGGTGACCCAGCCGGTTTGCGCGCCCAGGGCGTCAATGAGTGGCGCCACATACAGTCGCGCGTCAAACAAGGTGCCGTCACGCCGCTTGACCCGCACCTGAATGCCACCCTGCTGTGTTTTGCCCGCCAGCTCTTGGTCAAGCAAGGCGGTGAGCTGCTCGCGGTCGCTCTCGGGCCAGTAAGGAAACGGTGCGGTGCGCCCCACCAGCTCCGCCTCGCGCCAGCCGGTCATCATGCAAAACGCGGCGTTGACGTAGGTGATGCGCCCCTGCAAGTCCATGGCGCGCATGCCGGTGAGGATGGAGTTCTCCATGGCGCGGCGAAAGTTGGTTTCTGACTGCAGCGCCTGCTGCGCTTGCAGGCGCTTGCGGGTGTGGCGCCAGTTGGCCACCAGCATCCAGGTGGTCATCAAACTCAGGGCGCTCACCAGCCAGAACAAGCCGCTACCGATCAGGCTGAGCGACGCCCGGTAGGCCTGGGCGTGAATCACCAGGTCGCTGCCTACCGGGGAAATGGGCAGGGAATAGGTGTTTGCTTTGCGCCGCCAGGGCATTTGCCCGGCACCGCCTTTGAGGGGCGAAGCCACGCCGGCCAAGATGGCGCCTTTCGCGTCTTGCAATGACACGGCGTAGCGTTCTGTCACCTCGCTCGGGATGCCATAGCGGTACAAACCATCGATAGAGAACTCTGCCAGCAAGACACCCGTGAAGTTGCCCTGCTCAGACAGTGGGATAAACAGTTGCAGCAGGGGTGCGTAGTCGCCGGTCTTGGTTCGCTGCACATAAATCGTCTGGCGCGACTCGCGCGCGCGTTTGAAGCCGGCATCCGTGTCGGTTTGCCGTAGCAAGCCCCCGCGGGGCTCGTACTCAAATATCCAGGCTGCGGTAGAGCCTGTGCTGCTTTGCACCCGCCTTCGCTCATCGAGCCAGGCGGCGCCTTGCAGCTCGGGGTATTGGTTCAGCAGGGTTGCGATGCGGGTGCGAAAGCCGTCGCCGTTGATCTCCCGGCTGGACACGGCCCGTGCAATGCGTGCGAGCTGTTCTTGGCGCTCCAGCAGGCGCAGGCGCAGGCGCTGCTGGGTGTATTCCACGTCGCGCTGCACTGCTTCTTGCTCGCGGTCCATCTCTTCGAGTTGCAGATAAGCAAGCGCAGCCACGATGGCCGCCATAAACAAGACCACCGCAGCCAAAGGCGCGAGCATGGCGACCCAGTCTTGGCGCGAAGGGGTGAGGCGCTGCCACCATTGACGCGCCAGCTTGAGCGCAGGGATGTCCAGGGGCGTGGGGCGCTGAATCAGGTCGGCAATAGGCATAGCGCAAGTGTAGGTTGCGGCCCGGTGCGCTTCGTGTTGCGATGCAGTATTAAAATTTTGTATTATGAAACGTAAAAGCATTATTTGAAATTTATTAAAACTTGTGCGAAACTTCGGCCATCCAAAACAATCCATTCAGCCACGAGGAGCGCCATGACCGATACAGCCACCACTCCAATTCCGCCCTTGCCCTTGCCATTGCAGGTCGGCAGCGACACCGACGCCCAAGAAACCCGCGAGTGGATGGACGCGCTGTCCGCCGTCATCGAAGCCGAAGGCCCCGAGCGCGCGCACTTTCTTCTAGAGCAGTTGCTTGAACATGCGCGGCAAAAAAGCATCGACATGCCGTTCTCAGCCACCACGGGCTACGTCAACACCATAGAAACCGACCAAGAAGCGCACGCCCCCGGTAACCTGGAGATTGAAGAGCGCCTGCGCGCCTACATGCGCTGGAACGCCATGGCCATGGTCGTCAAGGCCAACCGGCACCATCCCGTAGACGGCGGCGACTTGGGCGGCCACATCGGCTCTTTTGCATCGCTGGCCAGCTTGTTTGGCGCAGGCTTTAACCACTTTTGGCATGCCGAGAGCGAAAACCATGGCGGCGACTGCCTGTACATCCAAGGCCATGTGTCCCCCGGCGTTTACGCCCGCGCTTACCTCGAAGGCCGTTTGACGGAAGAGCAGCTGCTCAACTTCCGCCAAGAAGTGGACGGCAAGGGCTTGTCCAGCTACCCGCATCCCAAGCTGATGCCTGAGTTTTGGCAGTTCCCCACCGTGTCCATGGGCCTGGGGCCGCTCATGGCGATTTACCAAGCGCGCTTTTTGAAATACCTGCACGCACGCGGCATTGCGAATACCGAAAACCGCAAAGTCTGGGTGTTTTGTGGCGACGGCGAGATGGACGAGGTGGAGTCTTTGGGCGCCATCGGTCTGGCAGCGCGCGAAGGCCTGGACAACCTGATTTTCGTGATCAACTGCAATTTGCAGCGCCTGGACGGCCCGGTGCGTGGCAACGGCAAGATTGTTCAAGAGTTGGAAGGTGAATTCAGGGGTTCGGGCTGGAACGTCATCAAGCTCTTGTGGGGCAGCAGCTGGGATCCGCTGCTGGCGCGCGACAAAGACGGCGCCCTGCGCAAGCTGATGATGGACACGCTGGACGGCGACTACCAAGCCATGAAGGCCAACGACGGCGCCTATGTGCGCAAACACTTCTTTGGCAAAGACCCGCGCACCCTGGCCATGGTCGCGCACATGAGCGACGAAGAGATTTTTGAGCTGCGCCGGGGTGGCCATGACTCCAAAAAGGTGTACGCCGCCTACCACAGCGCGGTGAACCACAAGGGCCAGCCCACGGTGCTGCTGATCAAGACCGTTAAGGGCTTTGGCATGGGCAAGAGTGGCGAGGGCAAAAACAATGTCCACCAGACCAAAAAGCTGACCGACGAAGACATCAAAGCCTTCCGCGACCGCTTCAACATCCCGGTGCCTGACAGCCAGATTGCCGATATCCCCTTTTACAAGCCCGCTGACGACACGCCCGAGATGCAGTACCTGCACGAGCGGCGCAAGGCCTTGGGCGGCTATTTGCCCCACCGCCGCACCAAGTCGGACGAGCAGTTCACCGTGCCTTCGCTGGACACCTTCAAGTCGGTAATGGACCCCACGCCCGAGGGGCGCGAAATTTCCACCACCCAAGCCTATGTGCGCTTTTTGACCACGCTGCTGCGCGACCAAGCCCTCGGCCCGCGCGTGGTGCCGATTCTGGTGGACGAGGCGCGCACTTTTGGCATGGAAGGCTTGTTCCGCCAGATAGGCATCTACAACCCCGCAGGCCAGCAGTACACCCCTGTGGACAAAGACCAGGTGATGTACTACCGCGAAGACAAGGCCGGCCAGATATTGCAAGAAGGCATTAACGAGGCCGGCGGCATGAGCAGCTGGATTGCAGCTGCCACCAGCTACAGCACCAGCAACCGCATCATGTTGCCCTTTTACGTGTACTACTCGATGTTCGGCTTTCAGCGCATTGGCGACCTGGCCTGGGCTGCGGGCGATATGCAGGCGCGCGGCTTTTTGCTCGGCGGCACCTCGGGGCGCACCACGCTCAACGGCGAAGGTCTGCAACACGAAGACGGCCACAGCCACATCATGGCGGGCACCATCCCCAACTGCGTGAGCTACGACCCGACATTTGCGCACGAAGTGGGCGTCATCCTGCACCATGGCCTCAAACGCATGGTGGAGAAGCAAGACAACGTCTTCTACTACCTGACGCTGCTGAACGAAAACTACGCTATGCCTGGCCTGACCGCAGGCACCGAAGAGCAAATCATCAAGGGCATGTACCTGTGCAAGCCGGGCGCGGCGGGTGAGAAACGGGTGCAACTGCTTGGTTCGGGCACGATTTTGCGTGAGTCGATTGCGGCGCAAACCCTGCTGGCCACGGACTGGGGCATCCAGGCCGATGTGTGGAGTTGCCCCAGCTTTAACGAGCTGACCCGCGACGGCCAGGACGCCGAGCGCTTTAACCTGCTGCACCCGCTGGAGGCGCCGCGCGTGTCCTTTGTCGGCCAGCAGCTCGCCTCCCACGCGGGCCCGGTGGTGGCGTCCACCGACTATATGAAGGCGTATGCGGAGCAGATTCGCCCCTTCATCCCCAAGGGACGCACCTACAAGGTGCTGGGCACCGACGGTTTTGGCCGCAGCGACTTCCGCAGCAAGCTGCGCGAGCACTTCGAGGTCAACCGCCACTACATCGTGGTCGCAGCACTCAAGGCGCTCAGCGAAGACGGCCACCTGCCCGCAGCCAAAGTGGCCGAGGCGATTGCCAAGTACGGCATCAAGGCCGACAAGATCAACCCGCTGTACGCATAAAGCCCAGGGAGACACAAGAATGGCAACGATTGAGATACACGTCCCCGACATTGGGGATTTTGATGAAGTGACCGTGATTGAACTCATGGTCAAAGCGGGCGACACCGTGCGCGCCGAGCAAAGCCTGATTACCGTGGAGTCGGACAAGGCGTCGATGGAAATTCCGTCCTCGTCGGCGGGGGTGGTCAAGGAAGTCAAGGTCGCGCTGGGCGACAAGGTCAAGCAGGGTTCGCTGGTTTTGCTGCTGGAAGTGGCAGGCGCAGCGCCCGCGCCTGCGGCCGCGGCGGTGGCAGCACCCGTAGCCGCCCCAGTAGTAGCGGCTGCGCCCGCCCCTGCCGCCGCCGCTTCGGCCGTGGTGGAAATGCGCCTGCCGGACATTGGCGATTTCAAAGACGTCACTGTCATCGAGCTGCTGGTCAAGCCCGGCGACACGGTGGCGGCAGAGCAAAGCCTGATTACCGTGGAGTCCGACAAGGCCTCCATGGAAATCCCGTCGCCCGCTGCGGGCGTGGTTCAGTCACTTGCCGTGAAGCTGGGCGACAAGGTCAATATTGGCGACTTGGTCGGTATGTTGTTGGGCGCGGCTGCGGCGGGCGCTGCGCCAGCGCCAGCCGTCGCTGCCCCCGTCAGCGCTGCGCCCGTTGCTGCTGCACCTGCTCCCGCCGCCGCTACCGCACCGGCACCCGTTGCCGCCCCGGTTGCCGCAAGCTCGCTCGCCGCTGTCCCCGCCCACACTCCAGGCGCATCGGTCTTGGCCATGCCGCACGCATCGCCCTCGGTGCGCAAATTTGCCCGCGAACTCGGCGTTCCGCTGGAAGAAGTCAAAGGCCAGGGCCCCAAAGGCCGCATCACCCAAGCGGATGTGCAAGCCTTTATCAAGGCGGTGATGGCGGGCGCGGCGCAGACCAAGGCGCAGGTGGCGAATGCGCCCAAGTCGGCTGCGGGCGGCGGTGGCTCGGAGCTGGGCCTTATCCCCTGGCCCAAGGTCGACTTTGCCAAGTTCGGCTCGATCGAGCGCAAAGACATGTCGCGTATCAAAAAGATCAGCGGCGCCAATTTGCTGCGCAACGCCATCATGATTCCGGCGGTCACCAACCACGACGACGCCGACATTACGGATCTGGAAGCCTTCCGCGTCTCAACCAACAAAGAGAACGAAAAAAGCGGCATCAAGGTGACCATGCTGGCCTTCCTGATTAAGGCCTGCGTGGCCGCGCTCAAGAAGTACCCTGAGTTCAACAGCAGCCTGGACGGTGACGCCATCGTCTACAAAAACTACTGGCACATTGGATTCGCCGCCGACACGCCCAACGGCCTGATGGTGCCGGTGATCAAGGACGCCGACAAAAAAGGCATATTCCAGATCAGCCAGGAAATGGGCGAACTCGCCAAGAAAGCGCGCGACGGCAAACTCAGCCCCGCTGAAATGTCCGGCGCCAGCTTCACTATTTCCAGCCTGGGCGGCATTGGCGGGCGCTATTTCACGCCCATTATCAACGCGCCCGAGGTCGCCATTCTGGGCGTGTGCCGCTCCACCATGGAACCCATCTGGGACGGCAAAGCATTCCAGCCGCGCCTGATGCTGCCCCTGTCGCTTACCTGGGACCACCGCGTGATCGACGGCGCCGCCGCTGCGCGCTTTAACGTCTACCTCGGCCAGATTCTGGGCGACTTCCGCCGCGTGCTTTTGTGAGACCTAGGGGTCAGACCACTTTGCGCAGCAAACGTGCTCTGACCCCAAAAGCTTTGACATTGGGGGCCAGACCACTTTGCGCAGCAAACGTGCTCTGACCCCAGCGTGTGTGATTTTGAGGGCCAGACCACTTTGCGCAGCAAACGTGCTCTGACCCCAACTGATTAAGGAGTGAATATGCCCACCATTGAAATCAAAGTTCCCGACATTGGTGACTTCGCAGAAGTCACCGTCATTGAATTGATGGTCGCCCCCGGCGACACCATCAAGCCCGAGCAAAGCCTGATCACCGTGGAGTCTGACAAGGCATCCATGGAAATCCCCGCCAGCCACGGCGGCGTGGTCAAAGAGCTCACGGTCAAGCTCGGCGACAAGGTCAAAGAAGGCTCGGTCGTGCTGCTGCTTGAAGCTGCGGGCGCGGACGCTTCGACCGTGCCCACACCCGTGCCAGCGGCTTCGCCTGCACCAGCCGCGGCTGCTCCCGCTTCGGCCCCTGCGGCTACAGCACCTGTACCAGCACCAGCCGCGTCATCCTTCGGCGGCACGTCCGACATCGAATGCGACCTGCTCGTCCTAGGCGCTGGCCCCGGCGGCTATTCGGCAGCGTTCCGCGCAGCCGATTTGGGCCTGAAAGTCGTCATCGTCGAGCGCTACGCCACCCTGGGTGGCGTGTGCCTGAACGTGGGTTGCATCCCGTCCAAAGCGCTGCTGCACGTAGCCGCCGTCATGGACGAAGTGAGCCACATGGCAGACCTGGGCGTGGACTTCGGCAAGCCGGTCGTCAACATCGACAAGCTGCGCGGCCACAAAGAAAAAGTCATTGGCAAATTGACCGGCGGCTTGGCTGCCATGGCCAAGATGCGCAAGGTAACCACCGTGCGCGGCTACGGCGCTTTTGTGGGCGCCAACCACGTTGAAGTGGAAGAAACCAGCGGTGACGGCCAAGAAAAGACGGGCACCAAAAAGGTAGTCGCGTTCAAGAACTGCATCATCGCCGCAGGCAGCCAGGCGGTGCACTTGCCCTTTATGCACAAGGACCCGCGTGTGGTGGACAGCACGGGTGCGCTGGAGCTCAAAAGTATTCCGAAGCGCATGCTGATTCTGGGCGGCGGCATCATCGGCCTGGAAATGGGCACCGTCTACAGCACGCTGGGCGCGCGCCTGGACGTGGTGGAAATGATGGACGGCCTGATGCAAGGCGCAGACCGCGACCTGGTCAAAATCTGGCAAAAGATGAACGCGCCGCGCTTTGACAACATCATGCTCAAAACCAAAACGGTGGGCGCGCGCGCCTTGCCGGAAGGCATTGAGGTAACTTTTGCCTCGGCAGAGGAGGGCGGCACCGCCCCCGCGCCGCAGGTCTACGACCTCGTGTTGCAAGCAGTGGGCCGCACGCCCAATGGCAAAAAAATCGCCGCCGACAAAGCTGGCGTGGCCGTTACCGACCGTGGCTTCATCAACGTCGACATCCAGATGCGCACCAACGTGCCCCACATCTTCGCCATTGGCGACATCGTCGGCCAGCCCATGTTGGCGCACAAGGCGGTGCACGAAGCCCA
>CANEVH010000063.1 GCA_947442105.1 Comamonadaceae bacterium
CACTGCGACTGCGCGACATGCGTTCAAGTTCGGCCATTACATCCGCCGTACACGACAGTGCCACAGCAACTCGTGCCATCGCATTCTCCTATGACTGAACATAGGGGTATCATAATACTATCGTCAATAAATGCAATTAGACACTAGCCCTTTTACCCGTTTCGTTTTGGAGTAGTCCATGCAAGTTAGCAACGCACACCAACCCACCCGCGAACAAATGCGCGCCTTGCAGCAGCAAGACAGTGGCGAGCCGATTTACATGCTGAATCTGCTGAAGTTTCGAGAGCAAGCTGCCTACGCCGATGGACGCGCGACCACACTCAGTGGTGAAGAGGCCTATGCGATCTATGGCCGTGCCATGACGCGCATGGTGCTTGAGGCGGGGGGCAAACTGGTGTTCTCTGGCCGGGTTGAGGGCACTATGGTCGGCGTAGTGGAGGACAGCTGGGACTCGGTGGCGGTCATGATGTACCCCTCGCTGGCGGTGATGGGGCAAATTACCAGCTCTGCAGCGTATGCCGAAATCCACGTCCACCGCGACGCCGGTCTGGCGGGTCAAATCCTCATCAAAACCAGCAAGCCCTGATCATTTATGGGCCAGCGGTGCTGCCCAAGGTGCGCTTTTGCCAGCGCTGCCAGTATTCCAGCGCCACGCGGTAGGTGTTGAGCTGCACTTGCACGGTTTGCGCAATGTCGTGGCCGTAGCCGCCGCCCATGGCAAAGGCCAGGGGGATGCGGCGCTGAAAGCACCAGTCAAACACCCGCCGGTCGCGCGCCTGCAATCCGTCAAAACTGAGCTTGAGGCGGCCCAAGCGGTCGCCCTCGAACGGGTCGGCCCCGGCCAAATACAACACAAAGCCGGGGGCAAAGCAGTCTTCTAAGGTTTGCAGCGCGTGCTCTAGCGCGGCCAGGTAGTCGGCATCGGTGCAGCCATCGGGCAAGGCCACGTCCAGGTCGCTGCTTTCTTTGTGGAACGGAAAGTTGTTGGCGCCGTGCACTGAGAGGGTGAACACCGAGGTGTCGCGCTCAAAAATGCGCGCCGTGCCGTTGCCCTGGTGCACGTCCAGGTCAATGATGGCCACTTGCAGTGGCAAGCGCCGGTAGCCGCCCGCCCCTGGCGCCCTGCCCCATTCGGCTTGCAGCACGCAAGCGGCAACCGCCAAGTCGTTGAACACACAAAAACCGCCGCCCCGGTCAGCGTACGCATGGTGCGTGCCCCCGGCCAAGTTGGCCGCCACGCCCGCGCCCAGCGCCGCGCGCGCCGCCTGCAAGGTGCCGCCCACCGAGCGCCGCGCCCGCTCGGCCATGGCCGGGCTCCATGGAAAGCCAATGTCGCGCAACACCTTGGGGTCCAGCGAACCATCGGCCACTGCCGCGATATAGGCCGGGTGGTGGGCAAAGGCCAGCTCTTCGGCCAGCGCGGCGCTGGCCTGCTGCATGCGCACCTGGGGCAAGTGCAGAGCCAGCGCGTCCCGCAGCATTTGGTACTTGGCCATGGGAAAACGGTGGCCCGCAGGCAGTGGGAGGACGAAGTGGTCGCTGTAAAAAGCCTGCATGGGGAAACCGAAAAAAAGCCAGGCCGCCGGCCATGTAAAAACACAGGCCAGGGCCGGTGCGGCGCATTATGGTGCGCGCGCCACGCACAATGGGCGCTGGTGCCGCCGGGGCAATACCCGCTTGCACTTGTGTTTTTACATTCCTTTTCTTAGCCGGAGCCCCCATGACCGCCACCCCCCAGCCCACGGGCGCCAGTTTGCTGATAGACGCCTTGCTGGCCCAGGGCGTGAACACCGTGTTTTGCGTGCCGGGCGAGAGCTTTTTGGCCGCCATGGACGCCATGTACACCCACCGCGACGCCATCCACCTGGTGGTCTGCCGCCACGAGGGTTCGGCCATGTTCATGGCCGAGGCCCATGCCAAGGCCACCGGGCGCCCCGGCATCTGTTTTGTCACCCGCGCGCCCGGCGCCAGCCAGGCCGCCATTGGCTTGCACACCGCGCACCAGGACGCAACGCCCGTCATCTTATTCATTGGCCAGGTGGGGCGCGGCTTTATGGAGCGCGGCGCGTTTCAAGAAGTGGACTACCGCCGCATGTTTGCACCGGTCAGCAAATGGGTGGCGCAGGTGGACGACGCCAGCCGCATGCCCGAGATGGTGAACCACGCTTTTTATCTGGCCATGGCGGGCAGGCGCGGCCCGGTGGTGCTGGCTTTGCCCGAAGACGTGCTCAGCGGCGCAGCGCCCGCGCCTGTGCGCGCCCTGCGGCCCGCGCTGCCCGTGCGAGCCACGCCGACGCAGGCCGAAATGGCGCAGCTTATGGACATGATGAACGCCGCGCAGCGCCCTTTGCTGATTGTGGGTGGCAGTGGCTGGACCGCGCAGGCCGTGGACGATTTGCGCACTTTTGTGCACGCCGCAGGCCTGCCGGTGGCCTGCTCGTTCAGGCGCCAAGACCTGTTTGACAACGACGACCCGCACTACGTAGGCGTGCTGGGCCTGGGCGCTGACCCCGGCCTGCACCGCGCGGTGAAAGACGCCGACCTGCTGGTTTTGCTGGGCGCCCGCATGGGCGAAGTGCCCAGCGCGGGCTACACGCTGATTGACATTCCCCAGCCCCAGCAAGTGCTGGTGCACGCCCTGCCCGAAGCGCACGACCTAGGCCACCTCTACCGCCCCGACCTGGCCCTGCTGGCCACCATGCCCGAACTGGCCCAGGCCCTGGCCGCACAGCCGGTGAATGCGCCACTGCGCCAGCGCCTGCAGCCCCGCGTGCAGGCCCTGCGACTGGGCTTTGAGCAATTTACCGCCATCCCCGCACCGGCCACAGACGCCAAAGATGCAAGCGAAGGTGCCAGCGAAAGAGCAACCACGGTTGCCAAAGACGAGGCCGCGCCCATAGACCTGGTGCAAACCTGGGGCCTGCTGCGCGCCCAACTGCCCGCCGACGTGGTGATTACCAACGGCGCGGGCAACTACACCACCTGGGCGCACCGCTACTTTCGCTACCGCCGCTTTGGCAGCCAAGTGGCGCCCACCAGCGGCGCCATGGGCTATGGCCTGCCTGCGGCCATAGGCGCCAAACTGGCGCACCCGCAGCGCGACGTGCTGTGCCTGGCGGGCGACGGCTGCTTCATGATGAGTTCTCATGAACTGGCCACCGCCGTGCACCTGGCGCTGCCCATCGTGGTGCTGGTGTTTGACAACCAGATGTACGGCACCATCCGCATGCACCAAGAAAAACACTTTCCCCAGCGCACCCACGGCACCGCCCTGCACAACCCCGACTTTGTAGCCCTGGCCCACGCCTTTGGCGCCCACGCCCTGCGCGTGGACAGCGCCCCCGCCCTGCTAGCCGCCGTGCTGCAAGGCTTTCAAGCCAACCGCCCCACCCTCATCCACGTGCGCACCAACCCCGAAAACATCAGCGCCGGGGCCACGCTGAGTGGCATACGGGCGGGGGCTAAAGCGCCCAGCGGTTCGCATTAGCCGCCCTCGCTGCCCTAGCCCCTTAGGACGCTTGTGGCCGATGCGCGTTCTTTTTTAGCAGCCAAATACGGTACGGTTCTTTCGGTGGCTATGATGAACCCGGCCACGAGCCGGGCGATTGACCCTGCGGGCGTATGAGGGCTGCGTTGCGTTTATGGCGATATTGAGTTTGGCGGTTGGAGTATCGGCGTTTGACAGAACGGGCGGTAAACGCCCGGGGTGATATGAAAAACGGTATCTCGCTGCGGCTGAGCACGCCGCAAGCCGAAGTGCACATCAGCCAGCTTTTCTTGAACCTGATGAACCTGAAATGGCTAGACAAGCACGGGCGCTAGTTGGAAGAGGATGCGCCGTTCGGCATCATGGTTTGCGCCGAATCCAGGCTAGTAGCAGTACAGCGGTTGCGAAACAAAGAGACGGCAACATCGTGGCCGAGTAACAGACTGAACTGTTATACCCAGAGCGGAGCTGGGGCAAGAGTTGCATGTGGCTCTGCTTGTGGCGCGGGCGAAGCTGGCGTGGCGGGGCTTTTTATTGGGATCTTTGGGAGTTTGGGTGCCAAAATGAGTGGCAATTTGGATATTCAATTAACTGGGAAATTATGAAAAATCATGATCCGCGGGAGCAAGTTCGAGGCCTCCACCAAATCCTAACTTCCGACAAAAAACGCATAGGTTTCTTGTTTGGCGCAGGCACGTCTTTCGCCACCGGTCTAAATGGCATTTGTGTCCCTTCCATCGCAAAAATGACGAACGACATTGTTCAACACGTTACCAACCAATCAGCTGCTCTTGCTTCCGCAATTGACGACATCAAAGCTGAGTTAATTGGCGAAAAGATCGCCTTTAACATTGAATCTCTTCTATCAAGTATTGAATCAAAGCGCGCTGTGATTGGTGCTGGCACCCTCAACGGTCTGGACTCCAATGGGTTTGCAGATTTGGCTAAGCTCGTAAAGGAACAAGTGGTCAAACTGGTTTCAATTCATGACCACCTCAGTGCCACGGCAGACCGTAAAAAACTGTCGCATTCCAAGTTTTCCAACTGGATTCAAAAAGCTCGGCGCAGGTACCCGGCCGAAATTTTCACAACCAACTATGACTATCTTTTTGAAATGGCTTTGGAGGGCTCAGGGATACCGTACTTCGACGGATTTTCTGGCGGTTTTGAGCCATTCTTCTGCCCAGAGGCTGTTGAAGACGTTGAGGCATACCCACATCTTGTCAAGCTTTGGAAAATGCACGGCTCATTGGGGTGGTCATTTCGCGAAGCCGATCAAGCGGTCATCCGCCAGCATACTCAAGACACCGACGCCGCTAACACCCTGATATATCCGTCTCATCTCAAGTACAACTCCTCAAAAAAACAGCCCTACGTCGGCCTGATTGATCGACTTTGCAACTTCCTCCAACAAGATGATGCTGTCCTCATTACATGCGGCTTTTCATTCGGTGACAACCATATCAACGAGCGAATTGTGACGTCGCTTCGGCGTGGCGCGAATTCACATGTTGTCGCTTTGTACTTTGACGAAGTGTGGGACACGACCAGCAATTGCTCATACAGTCTTTCGGATGAAGCAAACGTCGTGAGGGTCATGGCCACGCAAGAGACAGGGGGAAAAATGTCTGTTTACGGCCGACGACACGCCGTTATAGGCGGCAAGTTTGGCACGTGGCGAATGCGCGACGAACCCAAGAAAAATGAGTCAGCTCGAATAGATCTCTATTTTGACGAGGATGCGGCAGCACCATCTTCGACGCCTGGCGAACAACGAGGCACTGAACGCTGGGAAGGTACCGGGAGCTTTCTCCTCCCCGATTTCCGCAAACTAACTGCTTTTCTGAACGACTTATCTTCGTCAAATGGCTCGCCGGTAGCGATTTAGTTTCATGAAACACAACCCAACTCATATTGGACAAGTTGAAAGCGTCAGCGGTAACTCTGTGACCATAAAAATGGCGAGCAGCTATCCATCGAATATGCCGATCATCGACGGCACGGTTTATCGGATCGGGCAGATCGGCTCGTTTTTGAAAATTCCTTTGGGCTACGCGAATCTATACGGACTGGTTACACAAGCAGGCGTAATGGCAATGCCAGACGCACTTCTGATGGCATACAAAGAAAACCCATCGATCGTAGATGGCCATCGTTGGTTGCAGATGATTCTTGTTGGCGAGCAAGTCGGTGCAAACTTTGAACGTGGCGTACTGCAATCACCGACGTCGGGCGATCAGGTTCACTTGGTTACCAATGAGGACCTGCGTATCGTGTACGGTGGCTACAACACGCAATCTTCCATTGTTGTTGGCAACCAAAGCGCGTCTGAAGGCCTTGAAGCTCAGCTTGATTTAGACAAACTCTTATCGCGTCATTGTGCGATTCTCGGATCAACGGGCAGCGGCAAATCAAATGCGGTAAGCATCGTGATGAAAGCTATTGCTGAGAAGCCACTTCCGAGTGCAAGGGTGCTCATGATTGATCCGCACGGTGAATACGCAAGCTCTCTTCCAGGAAAGTGCCGAGTCTTCCGAGTTGGTGCGAGCGTCGCAGATGGCGAACAAGAACTCTGCGTCCCTTTTTGGGCATTGCCATTTAGGGAGCTATTGGCCATATTTCCGGGTAAGTTATCAGATCAAAATGAAGACTACATCCGTGGCAAAGTGCTTAGTCTTAAGCGAGCCTCGGCAATCGGGATTGGTGGCCTTAGGGTTGAATCAATCACAGCAGATAGTCCCATTCCATTTTCTATTGCCCAGCTATGGTTTGACCTCGATAACTTTGAACGAACGACGTTTAGAGCTGACCGCATTACCCCCGAGACACTGTTAACTGCTGGTGATCCTGCGACTCTCACATCAAACCAATATCCGATCGCCGGCCTCGGCGCTGCCGCTCCCTTCTTGAACCAAAAAGCAAAAGGAATACTGGGATTTCTCGATGGGATGCGATCACGAATTCTCGATGAGAGCTATAGCTTCTTGTTCAGACCCATCGGCTATGCGCCCGACTTGACCGGCCTTGTGCCAAACGATTTGCCACGGTTGTACTCAACTTGGTTCGGACATGGCTTCCCAATTTCCATCCTGGACCTTTCCGCAATCCCAGCTGAAGTAATGCAAACAATTGCCGGATGCATATTGAAGATAACTTACGACGCGCTCTACTGGGGTCAGAGGACAACAGTGGGAGGAAAGTTACAACCATTGTTGGTTGTTTTGGATGAGGCGCACACCTATTTGAAAGCTGGCGAAGAGTCAATTTCATCTCGAACAGTTCAAGCCATCGCAAAAGAAGGGCGCAAATATGGTGTCGGTCTGCTACTCGTAACCCAACGGCCTTCTGAACTGGATGAAACTGTTTTAAGTCAGTGTGGTTCCATCATTGCTTTGAGAATGACCAACTCTCGCGACAAGGGGCATGTGGTATCAGCAATGCAAGATGAGCTACGCGAAATGGCAGACGTCCTTTCAGGGCTGCGTACTGGCGAAGCAATCGTGAGTGGTGAAGCAGTTCGCATTCCCTCCCGTATCAAGTTTTTCCAGTCCAATAGCTCTACAAAGAGTTCGGATCCGGTCGCCTCGAAGCTTTGGGCAAATCCATGCCCAGACGTTGCTACATACGAAATCAGTGTCCGAAACTGGCGGAATCAATCTTTCAACTAAGGAGACGAAATGTCAATTCCTGAAATGCACCCTGTAAGTTCTTCCAATATCGCTGCTGTTGGATACGATGCTGACAATGAATGGGTTTATGTTCGGTTTTTGGATTCCTCGCTATACGCTTACAAAGGGGTCCCGCAACACGAGTTTGAAAACTTGCGGACAGCGGCTTCCGTAGGGTCGTATCTAAATCGAAGTTTTAAAAATGTTTATCCGTATGAGCGAATGTAGGTAGCGCTTAGTTGTCTACTTTCCTACGATTCAAAGAGTTGGCAGCTTTGAAGCCTGCAGCCAAAACCGTTGATGTAGCGAAGTCAGCTGGAAATTTTGAATAGACGGCCACATGCATCCCACCCTTTTCACCGGCAAAACGCATGGCGGACTTGTTGACCCGCCGTTGCGTTCGCTGCGAAGCCGCAAACCGAAAGAAAACCCCCATGCGTGATGTGCAGTATTGGGCCAGTCTGGTGCATGAGCTGTGTGCCATGCCCCATGAGGCAGGCTGGGTGGAGTTCAAACACAACAATGCGGAGCCGCAGGAGATTGGTGAATACATTTCTGCCCTGGCCAATGCTTGCGCCTTGGAGGGCAAAGCCCATGCCTACTTGCTGTGGGGTGTAGAGGATGCGACCCATGTATTGCTGGGCACGTCGTTTGACCCGTTCAGCAAGCGTATTGGCAACGAAGAACTTGAGAGCTGGCTACTGCGCCAGCTCACACCCAAGCTGGGCTTTCAGTTCATTCCATTGGAAGTGAATGGCAAAAGGCTCGTGTTGCTGGAGATTGACTGCGCCACGCGACACCCGGTGCAGTTTGCCGGGTCTGAGTTCATTCGGTTGGGCTCCTACAAAAAGCGCTTGAAGGACTTCCCCGAGAAAGAGCGGGCACTGTGGCGGGCATTGGATGCCACGCCGTTTGAGCGTTTGCCTGCTGCCGAAAAACTGATGGGCGATGAGGTGTTGCGCCTGTTGGACTACCCCAGTTATTTCGATTTGGTGGGGCGGGCATTGCCCGATGGGCACAGTGCCATTTTGGAAGCACTGGCAGCCGACCGTTTGATTGAATCGGCGGGCGGCGGGCACTGGAACGTGCTGAATGTGGGTGCCGTTTTGCTGGCCAAGCAGTTGTCAGACTTTGGCCGTTTGCAGCGCAAAGCGGTGCGGGTGGTGGTTTACAAAGGCAAAGGCCGGGTTGAAACTCTGCGCGAGCAAATGGGCGCCAAGGGGTACGCCAGCGGGTTTGAGGGCTTGGTGGGATTCATTAACAACCTGCTTCCGGTGAACGAGGTGATTGGCCGGGCTTTACGCAAGGCGGTGCCGGTGTACCCAGAGCTGGCGATTCGGGAGTTGGTGGCCAATGCGCTGATTCACCAAGACTTGTCAGTCGGCGGAAGCGGGCCGATGGTCGAGATTTTTGATGACCGCATGGAGATTACCAACCCCGGCGTACCGCTGGTCGACACCTCGCGCATGCTGGACAGCCCGCCCCGGTCGCGCAATGAGCGGCTGGCCTCACTGATGCGGCGCATGGGTATTTGCGAAGAGCGTGGCAGTGGGGTGGACAAGGTGGTGTTTCAAGCCGAGTTTTACCAGCTGCCAGCACCGGCCTTTGAGGTAACGGGCGACTCCACACGTAGCACTTTGTTTGCACCGCGCACCTTGACGAAGATGGAGCAAGCCGACCGCGTGCGGGCGGTGTACTTGCACGCTTGCCTGCGCTACGTGGAGCGCGAATCCATGACCAACACCACCTTGCGGGAGCGCTTTGGCATTGACGCCAAGAACAGTGCCACCGCCTCTAGGCTGATCAAAGAGGCACTGGCGGCTGGCGTTATCCGCTTGCAAGACCTCGCAGCGCCTCCCAAAACCCGACGCTATCTGCCGCACTGGGCTTAAGTTTGCTTGCTGGGTATTTGATGGAGGACAAGAATCGGCCAACCGGTCAGGAAAAAACACATACAAATCAACAGCTTGGCAATTGAAGGTTACTTGCTGGGTGTTTGATGGGGGCTGTGATTGAAGGAAAAAGTGATGCCAGCAAACCAAGCAACAATGAGGCCAGGCTCGATTTACTAAACGCTCGGGTAGACACAACCAACACAAACAAAACACAAAAACATGCACGAAATCATCTGCCCCCACTGCAACAAAGCATTCAAAATCGACGAGGCGGGGTACGCCGATATCCTGAAGCAAGTGCGCGACGGCGCGTTTGAGCAGCAGTTGCATGAGCGCCTTGAATTGGCCGAGCAGGACAAGCGCAATGCCGTGGCGCTTGCGCAGGCCAGGGCTGCTGGCGAGTTGCAAAAGTCTGCGGTGGCCAAGGACTCCGAGATTCAGGAGCTAAAAGCCAGGCTGGATGCCGCAGAGGTGGCGCGCAGGCTGGCCGTCACCGAGGCCCTGGGTGCGGTGCAAAAAGAGCGTGACGCACTGGCCAACGAGCTGCAGCAGGCCAAGCGCGACAAAGCGGCTGCCGCAGAACTGGCCGAGGCGAAGCTCGCCAACGGGCTGCAAAAAGCCGCAGCGGACAAGGATGCCGAAATCCAAGCCTTAAAGGCCAGGCTGGATTCCACCGACGTGGTGCAAAAGCTGGCGATTAGCGAGGCGGTGAATGGGGTGGAGCGCGAACGCGACGCGCTGAAAAATGGCCTGGCGCGGGCGGAATTGGAAAAGCAACTCGCCGAAAAATCCCTCAAAGACAAGTATGAAACGCAGATCAAAGACCGCGACGACGCGATAGAACGCCTGCGCGATATGAAGGCGCGCCTGTCCACCAAGATGGTGGGCGAGACGCTGGAGCAGCACTGCGAGACGGAGTTCAACCGCATTCGCGCGACCGCGTTTCCGCGCGCCTATTTTGAGAAGGACAACGACGCGCGCACGGGCAGCAAGGGCGACTACATTTTTCGCGACCTGGACGAGTCGGGCACCGAGATCGTCTCCATCATGTTTGAAATGAAGAATGAGAACGACCGCACCTCCACCAAAAACAAGAACGAGGATTTTTTGAAGGAGCTGGACAAGGACCGCCTGGAGAAGGGCTGCGAATATGCCGTGCTGGTGTCCCTGCTAGAGCCCGAGAGCGAGCTGTACAACACCGGCATCGTGGATGTGTTCCACCGCTTCCCCAAGATGTACATCATTCGGCCGCAGTTCTTTTTGCCCATCATCACGCTGCTGCGCAATGCGGCCATGAACTCGCTCAAGTACAAATCCGAGCTTGCGTTGGTCAGGGCGCAAAACATTGACATCACGAATTTCGAGGCCAGCCTCGATACCTTCAAGACCGCATTCGCGCGCAACTACGACCTGGCGTCCAATAGTTTCAAAAAGGCAATCGATGAGATCGATAAATCCATAGACCACCTGCAAAAAACCAAGGACGCCCTGCTGGGCACAGACCGCAACCTGCGCCTTGCCAACGACAAGGCGCAAGACGTAACGATCAAAAAGCTAACGCGGGGCAACCCGACCATGGCAGCCAAGTTCGCGGAGCTTAAGAACACCGGGCGTAACGATGCGGAGTGAGCCATGTCGTGGAAACCCCGAAAGCCGTCGCGGCGACGGCGCCGTTCCCAACTACCCCAGGCCTACCCACAGGTACCAGTCCAATAGAAGGCTAGCCGGAGCGCAGAAACCAAATTCGGACTTTGCCCCCCTCTCCTCCCCGCTGGGGAGGAGAGGGGGTTGGGGGGGGGTGGTGGGGGCCGAGGCGAACTTACCACCGCGCCGGTGTGCCATAATCCGACACGTTTCGAACACCGCCCGGGTGGTGAAATTGGTAGACTCAGGGGACTCAAAATCCCCCGCCGCAAGGCGTGCCGGTTCGAGTCCGGCCCCGGGCACCATTGACAAAGCCGCATTGTTTTTTAAGCAATGCGGCTTTTTCTTTGTTGGTGCTGTAGCCTGTTTACGCGCCTTTTTCGGCTTGTTTCCCTGGCGGCTTGCGGCCCGCAGACCTTGGTTCCGGCTTAGCTTGGCCTGTTGGGCGCCACTGCGGTGGGTGCACTACCGGGGCAAGCGGGGAGGAGCCATCGGCAACTTACCTTGCACTGCGCAAGCGTCCATATTCGGGTTTAAAAAAGACTCCCCATCCGATCGCGCGCTACCGACTGGCGTGGACTTACAACTTCAACACGCGCTGCACAAAGTTCCCGGTCGCCGCCGGTGTGGCGACCACAGCGCTGACCAGGTTTCGAATTTCTTCGTCTGAAAAGCCCAGTGCTCGACCGGACGCCAGAACGGCTTGGTAGGCCTGCGAAACATCCATGGCAATCAGTTCGTAGCCATAGCCCCGTGCCATCCACTGCAAAGAGGAAAGCCCCGCAGCCAGGGCAAACTTGGGTTCTTTGGCCGCATAGTCCCGGGCGGCGCGGCTCAAGGTCAGTGGGTCCGTGGGGCTGTAGCTGGCCAAACCGGCGGCAAGCTCCAACAGGCCTGCGTCTTTGGCGGCGGCAAACCACTTGCCTTCCGCGCCCGGCGTGCTTTTCACCAAATCTTGCAGGATGGCCGCTGGGTCCATGGAGGGGTATTTTTTGGCAATCGCTCTGAATGTGGCAAGGTAGGTGGTTTTCTGATTGGCTTCGATGCCGTAGCGCGCATAGGCCTCATCGACCAGGCCCGAGTTCAGAAGCAATGCCTCACACGCTTGCGCAATCTGTCCCTCGGGCGCATTGAGCCCCCGGCTGGCCTCTGCGTAGCGAACGGCATCGGCCTTGCGGCCCAGGGCAAGCAGTGCTTTGAATCCCCAGCGACGGGTGTGCCAGCTTTTGTACTTGGCCATCTCCACCAGTGCCAACAACTCCTCGGCGCGTCCAGCAGCAAGCAGCGCCGACAGGCAGGCATCGGTGCCTTGAAAATACCCAAACGCCGTTTCCTGCGGGCTCCACATGCGCTGCAAGATGGGCAAAAAACGATCTGCCCATTCGGACGCAATGTCGCTGCGGGTGCACAGCTCGCCCCAAAAGTCTGCAAGGTGCTCGATGTAGGGCATTTCGTCCTCCTCGATCGCCTCCCACAGTCGATCCAGCCAGCGCTGGCGGGTTGCCAAGTCCACATCGGCCTGCACCAACAGGGGAACCAGGGTCTCAATGGCCCGGTTCACCGCAGTGCCCAGTGAGCCCGATGAGCTGTCCACACCCATAAGCGCGGGCGAGAGTTTCTCCAAAAAGACGATGGCGCCCTCAGCCGCCAAAACCGGCTCCAAGCGGGCTACCTGCCGTATCTCCGCCAGGGCCTCCTTGATTCTCTCTATGGGCTTGTCAGACCGCCAACCAAAGGCGTTACGGCGAAAACGGGGGGCAAATAACCATTTGTAAGTGCTCATGGGTGCGACGAGTGCATGAAAGACATCGGCTGAAGCAGCCGAACCCTCACCCAAGTATTGCACTGCGAGCGCAAACGCCACAAGCAGCGTGGCCTGCGGCACCAACACCTTGGGCCGCACGCCCGAAATGCCAGTCGGGTCTGAATTTGTGGTGCGAACTTGACCGGCTAAGGGCGTTTGCAAGCGTCTGGTTTGGCCGCAGGCTGCGGCTTGCGTGGCCTACCACCGTAATGCCGTCTTCTAGGCGAATGGTCATGGTGCTGGACATCGTAAATCCTCATGGTGCTAGCGTGTGTACAGTGTAATCAACGGTGCAAAAATGCGCCCCTGAACGGGCGGCGCTGTGCCTTGGGGCACTGGTTTTTGCACACAGAGCCTGCGCGGCTTGGGCGTTTGTTGAGCGCCTAAACTGCACGCACCTTCCATTCAGACACTTCTCTTCCATGACCACCAGCTCAGTCGCTAGCGCCGCGCCGTCCGCCCACCCTGTGGGAGGCTTTGAATGGTCCGAAAACCTGCTCACCGGCGACGCGCGCATGGACCACACGCACCAAGAGTTTGCGCACCAGCTCAACACCTTGCTGGCCACGCCGGTGGCCGACCAGTTGCCGGTGTACCAGGCCTTTTTGAACCACACGGTGGCGCACTTTGCCCAAGAAGACCGCTGGATGCAGGCTACCGGCTTTACCGCCAGCAACTGCCACACAGACCAGCACGCTATGGTGCTAGAGACCATGCAGGCGGTGGTGGCGCACTACCAAAAGGGCGAGCTTGACATCATCAACCGCATGGGCGAAGCACTGGCCGAGTGGTTTGCCCAGCACGCCATGAGCATGGACGCTGGGCTGGCGCAGCACCTGCAGTCGGTGGGCTTTGACAGCGCCACCGAAACATGGGCAAACCCCAAAAGCGTTCCCAATCTGACCGTCTCGGGCTGCGGCAGCGCGCGCAGTAGCTAACTGCGGCCCCGGCGTTTCTGAAGAAATTTCAGCCGCTGGGCGGTCGTTTTCATGCCGATGCGGCGATGGGGCGCGCTACCATGCCACCACTTTTATCCCCCAAGAGACTCTGCCATGGCTGTGATCACCAATATTGAAGACCTGCGCGTGCTGGCCGAAAAGCGCGTGCCGCGCATGTTTTACGACTACGCCGACTCTGGCAGCTGGACCGAGGGCACCTACCGCGCCAACGAAGCGAACTTTCAAAAGATCAAGCTGCGCCAGCGCGTGGCGGTGAACATGGAAAACCGCAGCACCGCCACCCACATGGTCGGCATCAAAACCAAAATGCCTGTGGCGATTGCCCCGGTGGGCCTGACCGGCATGCAGTGCGCCGACGGCGAAATCAAAGCAGCGCGCGCAGCGGAAAAATTTGGCATCCCCTTCATGCTCTCGACCATGAGCATCTGTTCCATTGAGGACGTGGCCGCCCACACCACGGCGCCGTTTTGGTTTCAGCTCTACATGATGCGCGACCGCCAGGCCATGGTGGCGATGATTGAGCGAACTCGCAAAGCCGGTTGCAATGCGCTGGTACTGACGCTGGATTTGCAGGTGATTGGCCAGCGCCACAAAGATTTGAAAAACGGCCTGACCGCCCCGCCCAGCCCCACGGTTGCCAACATCATCAACCTGATGACCAAGCCGCGCTGGTGTTGGGGCATGGCGGGCACGCGGCGCCACACTTTTGGCAACCTGGTGGGCCACGTCAAAGGCGTGAGCAATATGCGGTCGCTGGCGTCTTGGACGAATGAGCAGTTTGACCCCCGCCTGTCGTGGGCCGATGTGGCCTGGGTCAAGGAGCAATGGGGGGGCAAGCTCATCCTCAAAGGCATTCAGGACGTGGAAGACGCCAAACTGGCGGTTCAAAGTGGCGCCGACGCCATCGTAGTCAGCAACCACGGCGGGCGGCAGTTGGACGGCGCGCAGTCCAGCATTGAGGCGCTGCCGGCCATTGTGGAAGCCGTGGGTTCGCAAATTGAGGTGTGGATGGACGGCGGCATTCGCTCGGGGCAAGACGTGCTCAAGGCCTGGGCGCTGGGCGCGCGCGGCACGCTGATTGGCCGCGCCATGGTCTATGGCCTGGGCGCCATGGGCGAGGCCGGGGTGACCCGTGCGCTGGAAATCATCCACAAAGAGCTGGACATCACCATGGCTTTTTGCGGCCACACCGACATCCAGACCGTGGGCAAGGGCATCTTGCTGCCCGGCACCTTTCCGGTCTAGCCACCAGCTTCTGGGCGACCCGCGTGAGTGCGCCGCCGATTCGCCGCATTGCGCACCTGGACATGGACGCGTTTTATGCGTCGGTGGAGTTGCTGCGCTACCCACAGCTCAAAGGCTTGCCGGTGGTGATAGGCGGAGGCCGACGGCGCGAGGATGATTTACTGGGCCGCCTGGCAGCGGCCTATCCTGACAAAGAATGGACGCAAGACGACTTGGGCGCCATACCGCTGGACTTCTTTCCCCGCCTCTCGGGCTACACCGGGCGCGGCGTTATCACCACCGCCACCTACGCCGCGCGCCACTTTGGCGTGGGCTCGGCCATGGGGCTGATGAAGGCGGCCAAACTCTGCCCGCAGGCCATCTTGCTGCCGGTGGACTTTGCGCAGTACCGGCACTATTCGCAGCGCTTCAAGGCCATCATTGCCGAGGTGGCGCCGGTGATAGAAAACCGGGGCGTGGACGAGGTCTACATCGACTTCACCAACGTGCCCGGCGGCCAGCGCGAGGGCGGGCGGGTGCTGGCCCGCTTGATCCAAAAAGCGATTTTTGACGACACCGGCCTGACCTGCTCGGTGGGTGTGGCGCCCAACAAGCTGCTGGCCAAAATGGCCAGCGAGTTCAACAAGCCCAATGGCATTTCCATAGTGTTAGAGGACGACTTGCAAGGCCTGATCTGGCCGCTGGCCTGCCGCAAGATCAACGGCATTGGCCCCAAATCGGACGAAAAGCTGCAAAGCCACGGCATCCACACCATAGGCCAGCTCGCCCAGCGCAGCCCCGATTGGCTGGTAGCCACCTTTGGCAACAAAACCGGCGCCTGGCTGCACAACGCGGCCTGGGGCCGCGACGAGCGCCCGGTGGTAACCAGCAGCGAACCGGTAAGCATGAGCCGCGAAACCACGTTTGAGCGCGACCTGCACGCGGTGCGCGACCGCGCCGAATTGGGCGCCCTGTTCACACGGCTGTGCGAGCAGGTGGCCGCCGACTTGCAGCGCAAAGGCTACGTGGGCAAAACCATAGGCATCAAGCTGCGCTTTGACGACTTTTCTATAGTCACCCGCGACCACACCCTGCCCTACTACACCGCAGACGCCGCCGCCATTCGCGCCGCGGCCGGCCAGTGCCTCAAGCGCGCGCCGCTGGCAAAGCGCCTGCGTCTCTTGGGCGTCAGAGTGGGCTCTTTGCTGGGGGCGCAAGACGCTAAGCTGCTTTCCAACCCTACGGAGACCCTGCCCCATGACCCCAATGCACTGCTTTTCCCTGACGATTGAAGACCACATCGCCCACTTGGTGCTGAACCAGCCCGACACCCTTAACACCATGGGGCCGGTGTTCTGGCGCGAGTTGGACACGGTGCTCACCGAGTTGCACCACGGCAATACGGCGCGCGCGCTGGTGATCAGCAGCACGGGCAAACACTTCAGTGCGGGCATGGCGCTGGACACTTTTTCCAGCGCCATTCAAATGAACGACCAAAGCCCCGAGGGGCGCGCTGCCATGTTTGACTCGCTCTCGGACATGCAGGCCACCTTCACCAAGCTGGAAAAGCTTCGCATCCCGGTGATTGCCGCCATCCAGGGCGGTTGCATAGGCGGCGCGGTGGACATGGTCACCGCATGCTGTCTGCGCTATGCCAGCGCCGACACGTTCTTCTGCATCCAGGAAATCAACATCGGCATGGTGGCCGATGTGGGCACCTTGCAGCGCCTGCCCAAGCTGATACCGCTGGCGGTGGTCAAAGAGCTGGCCTATACCGGGCGGCGCCTGCAAGCCGACCGGGCGCTGCAATACTGCCTGGTCAACGCCGTGCTGCCCACTGCGGGCGCCGCGCTAGAAGCCGCCATGCAATGCGCGCGCGAGATTGCCGCCAAGCCACCCGTCGCCATCTGGGGCACCAAACAAGCCATCCACTACGCCCGCGACCACACGGTGGACGAGTCTTTGGCGCAAATGGGCTGGTTGCAAGCCGCGATCTGGAGTAACCGCCACGTGGGCGAGGCGGTCACTGCCATGAAGAGCAAGCGCGCGGGCGACTTTCCTGCCTTGGCGGCGCTCAAGCCGTTTCGGGAATTGGGTTAACTCCCGCCCCATCCTGCCTTCAGCGGGCCGCAAGCGGTGGCAAGGTTTCGCGAAGGTGCGCAACGGCCCCATCACGAAAGTTCTTGCACGTAACCTAAGCAGAAACAACGCCGGGCCTTGCAAGTTGCGCTGCAACCGCCTCGGGTGCACCCAGCACCGTGGCGGAATAGCTGCTAAACGCCAGAGAGTTCAGAAAGTCCCGGCGCCCCTGGGCGGTCGCCACGGCACCGTGGGCCGGAAGCTGGGCGCGCGCCCATTCGGCAGCCAGCGCGTGGCCCTGGGCCGGGCCGAAGATGGGGCTGGCGCTGGCCATGGTGTCGGCCTCGTTGAGCAAGACGGTTGCCCAGTCGGTGCACCAGGCGAATGCAAGGCCGCTGACCCGGCGGTGGTTCTCCGGCACCGCCACAAAATCGGAGCGGACGATGACGGTGTGGATGCGCTGCGCCCAACCGGGGGCAAGGCCATGGCGCTCCAAAAAGGGCTGCAAGGCGTCAAAGGACTGCTGCTCCATCTGCGCCGCGTGGGCGTTGACGCCGCCGCAATGGCGAAAGTCGTGGGCCAGCGCAATCAGCAGCATTGCGGCCTGCCAGTCCGCGCCCTCGCCCTCGCCCTCGCCCTCGCACTGCGCCTTGCAATGCGCGCCCTCAATGGCTACCTGCACGGTCATCGCGGTCAGCACGTCTGCAAAATGCAGGCGGTTGTGGTACGGCGGCTCGGCTGCGGCGCTTGTGCTAG
>CANEVH010000064.1 GCA_947442105.1 Comamonadaceae bacterium
CAGCTTGCGCAGGGTGAACAGACTCTCGGTGAAGGTGTCGGATCCGCGCATGGTGGGCTCTGGATGGGTCAGTGATTCGGTATTTACCTAGAACGCTTCAGAGGCTGCCGACGTGGACAGGGCGGAAGGTATTTCAGCAGCCTGTTAAACGCGCCTATGCTGACAACACCATGATTTACAAATTCAAATCCAAAGTGACCGGCGACCTGATTATGTTGCAGGCCAACGGCGAGTCCTTGCTGAAAATAATAGGCAAAGACCAGACCGGATCGCTGCGCCAGGGAATTTTGCAACCCGCCGAGATGGCCCAGGCGATTGCCGCACTGCAGCAGGCAGTGGCCCTAGAAGACCAGGCCCACGCAGATCAGCTTGCCAAGTCGCTTGAAAATAGTGAGGCAGCACCCAAGCCCTCACCCATTGGCCTGCGCCAGCGCAGCCTGCCATTCATCCAGATGCTGCAACGCTGCCTGGCCGCAAACGAAGAAGTCGTCTGGGGCGTGTGACCCGAGACGACTTCTGTAGCGAAGGCACGTTCTAACGCGCCTTAGGCCTTCAGTGCTTAGTCGATGTATTCCTTGGCCGCCGCGATCACAGGGCTCCACTTGGCGATTTCTGCCACCACAAACTTCTTGTGATCTGCGGGCTCTACCCGTTTGTCACTTACCACGACGGCGCCCAAGGCTTCTTGCTTTTTGATGAAGTCAGGGTCTTTCAGCGCCGCCTTGAGCGCACCGTTGATCTTGGCAAGCACGTCGGCTGGCGTGCCTTTGGGTGCATACAGGCCGTGCCAAATGGTCACTTCAAAGCCTTTGAGTCCTGACTCCTGAAGCGTCGGTAGGTCTTTGAGGGCCGGGGTGGTCAGGCGCTTAGAGGTCGTCACCGCATAGGCGTTGACCTTTTTTGCCTCGATCTGGCTGGTGGTGTTGGTGGTTTGGTCGCACATGAGGTCAATCTGGCCACCAATCAGGTCGGTCATGGCCGGTGCCGTGCCCTTGTACGGAATGGCAGTCATGTCAATTTGCAGCGCGTTTTGGAACATCAAACCGCACAGGTGCGAGGCTGAGCCAATGCCAGCATTACCCAGGTTGATCTTGCCCTTGTTGGCACCGAGCCAGGCGACAAATTCTTTGTAGTTTTTGGCGGGCAGCGAGGGCTTGGCAATCACCGTCATGGGCACGTCGTTGACCATGCCAAGGTATTCAAAGTCGGTCTCAATATTGAACGGCATCTTGCGCAGCAGGTTGGGCATGCTCGCCATGGCAATGTGGTTGAGCAAGAGCACATAGCCGTCGGGTGCAGCCTTGGCGACCTTGTTGGCGCCTATGGAGCTGCCAGCGCCTGCCACGTTGTCCACCACGATGCTGACATCGCCCAAGGGTTTGCGCATGGCCTCGGCCAGGTCGCGCGCCACCCGGTCGGTAGGGCCGCCGGCAGAAAATGGCACCACGATGGAAATGGGTTTGGACGGGAAGGTGTCAGCGATGGCACACACCGAAGAAAGTGCAGCCACAAGGGCGACCAATTTTTTCATCAAAAGCTCCTCAAAATTAAGCGTGCAGTTTAGCGCGCTAGCACCCAAGGCCTATCGGTGTTAACACCCACGGCCGAGCACAGCCCTCACCAGCCCAGCGCCAGTCCATTCGGTGTTACTTTCGGTGCTATTGGTAGCTGCGCGCGTCCTCAATCACCTTGCCGTCGTTGGGCAGGCTGCCGGGCGCACCCAGCTCCACTGCGGCGCGCAGCTTGGTAACGTCGCGCACCGCGTCGGCCAGGCGGTCGGCCAGTCCATCGGGCGCAGCAGCGCTTTCCACCTTGAGCGTCATCACGTCTTGCGCCATGGCGCCTGTGACCACCAGGCGCGCGCGCAGCACTTCTGGAAAGCGCTTGGCAATCTGGTCCACCTGCTCGGGGTGGACAAACATGCCGCGTATTTTGGTGGTCTGGTCGGCGCGGCCCATCCAGCCCTTGATGCGCACATTGCTGCGCCCGCTGGGGCACGGGCCGGGCAAGACCGCCGACAGGTCGCCGGTGCCAAAGCGAATCAGGGGGTAGGCCGGGTTCAGGGTGGTGACGACCACCTCGCCCACCTCGCCCATGGCCACCGGGTCGCCCGTGCCGGGGCGCACGATTTCCAAAATCACGCCCTCGTCGAGCACCAGGCCCTCGCGGGCGGCGGTTTCATAGGCAATCAGGCCCACGTCGGCAGTGGCGTAGCACTGGTAGGCATCGACGCCGTGCGCCGCCATCCAGTCGCGCAGCGAGGGCGGAAAAGCCTCGCCCGAGACCAGCGCCCGGCGCACGCTGGGCAGGGGCACGCCCAGTTCCAGCGCTTTTTCTAGGATGATTTTCAGAAAACTGGGCGTGCCAATATAGCCTGCCGGGTGCAACTCGGCCATGGCGCTGACCTGCTGCTCGGTCTGGCCCGTGCCCCCGGCAAACACGGTGCAACCCAGGGCGTGTGCGCCGGTCTCCATCATGGAGCCCGCCGGGGTGAAGTGGTAGCTAAAGCAGTTGTGAATCAGCCCACCGCTGCGAAAGCCCGCCGCGAACATGGCGCGCGCCATACGCCAGTAGTCGGTGCCCGCGCCTTCGGGCTCGTAAATCGTGCCGGGGCTGGCAAATACGCGGGGCATGGCCTTGCCAAAACCCAGCGCGCTAAAGCCGCCAAACACATTGCCGCCAGCGGCACGCGCGGCTTTTTGCTGCTCCAGCAAGGCGTGTTTGCGGATAACCGGCAACTGCGCCAGCGTAGCGCGGGTGGTAATTTCTGCCGGGTTCACGTGCGCCAGCGACGCCGCAAATGCCGGAGCCTGCGCCTTGGCGTGGGCAATATGAGCGGGCAAGGCGGCTAAAAGCGCAGCTTCGCGCGCCTCGGGGGCGCGGGTTTCCAGCGCGTCGTAATGGTCTGACATGCAGTGTCCTTGAAAGGGGTTTATGCCAGCCAGCGCTTGCGCCGCTTGTAGCTTTTCACGTCTTTGAAACTCTTGCGCTCGCCGCCGCCCACGCCCAGGTAGAACTCTTTGACGTCTTCGTTGCTCGCCAGGTCGCTGGCCAGTCCGTCCATCACCACCCGGCCCGACTCCATGATGTAGCCGTAGTCGGCATAGCGCAGCGCCATATTGGTGTTTTGCTCGGCCAACAAAAAAGTGACTTTTTCTTTGGCGTTGAGGTCTTTCACGATCTCAAACACCTCTTCCACAATTTGCGGCGCCAGGCCCATGGACGGCTCATCAAGCAAAACCATGCTGGGGTTGGCCATCAGCGCGCGGCCAATCGCGCACATTTGCTGCTCACCGCCGGATGTGTAGGCCGCTTGGCTGGTGCGCCGGGTTTTGAGGCGTGGGAAGTAGGCGTAGACCTTTTCCAGATTGGCGGCGATTTCGACCTTGCTTTTGCGGGTGTAGCCGCCGGTGAGCAAGTTTTCTTCGATGGTCAGGTGGGCAAAGCAGTGCCGCCCTTCCATCACCTGCACCACGCCGCGCTGCACTAGGTCGGCGGGGGACAGGTTTTCGATGCGCTCGCCGCGCAGTTCGATGCTGCCCTTGGTCACCGCGCCGCGCTCGCCCGCCAGCAAATTGCTGACGGCCCGCAGCGTTGTGGTTTTGCCCGCACCGTTGCCGCCCAGGATGGCCACGATGGCCCCCTGCGGGACCTGCAGCGACACGCCCTTGAGCACCAAGATGACGTGGTTGTAAATGACTTCAATGCCATTGACGTTGAGAACAATGTTTTGCGTTTGCATAGGTCCTAGCTTTCACCAATCCAAGGCACGTTCAAGCACGCGCCGTGGATTGGTGGCTCGTGAGAGCCACCAAGCTGCAGTTCAGATTAAGACTGGCAATCCTTCACGTCACGGCGGCTCATTTTTTTGTCGCTCAGGTACTTGTCCGCGCCGGCTTTGACCATGGGCTTGATGATTGACTCATCGGCCTGGTACCAGTCAGAGGAGAAGTTCCACTTCGCGCCGTCCCAGGTGTGGACCCGTGCCCAGCTTGAGCCCATGTGGTCGGCGCAGCTGGTGCTCAAGGGGCGCATGACGCCCGCCAGTCCCAGGGAGTCCAGCTTTTTCTGGTCCAAGGCCAGGTTTTCCAGGCCCCAGCGCACTTGCTCTCCAGTCATGACCTTGCCTTTGCCAAAGCGCTCCTGCGCGCGGCGCACCGCCTCCACACCCAGCACCTGGATGATGACGCCACGGGTGTACAGCACCGAGCCCACCTCGTCTTTGGGTCCGGTGCCCTGGCCTTTTTCGTGCACGTATTTCAGGATGTCTTGAATCACCTTGGGCTGGGTGCCCGAGGTGTTGAGCGCCAGCGCGTTGTAGCCCTTGGCGCCCTCGCCCACGTCTTTCACGTCCGGCTCGGCACCGGCCCACCACACGCCGTACATCTTGTCGCGCGGGTAGCCGGTGGCCTGTGCTTCTTTCAGGGCGGTGGAGTTCATCACGCCCCAGCCCCACAGCAGCACAAAGTCCGGCTTGTTCTGGCGCACTTGCAGCCAAGCGGCTTTTTGCTCCACGCCGGGGGCGGTCACCGGGGTCAATTGCAGCTCAAAGCCCAACTCGCGCGCACGCTCTTGCAGCAGTGGAATCGGCTCTTTCCCAAACGGACTGTCGTGGTAGACCAAGGTGATTTTTTTGCCCTTGAGCTTGTCCAAGCCGCCTTCTTTTTTGCCCAGGTGCTGGATCAAGATGTCGGCGCCCGTCCAGTAGCTGCCCATGAGCGGAAAGTTCCACTTAAAGGCCAAGCCGTCTTGCGCCACCGAGAGGCCGTAGCCCAGCGTGACCAAAGGAATTTTGTCGTTGACCACTTTCTCGGTCAGCGCAAAAGTGATGCCGGTGGCCTGGGGGTCAAACAGGGCCACGCCGGGACGGCTTTTCAGGCGCTCGTAGCATTCCACGCCGCGGTCGGTGGCGTAGCCGGTTTCGCACTCTTCATAGGTGAGTTTGACGCCGTTGATGCCGCCGTCACGGGCGTTAATCATCTTCAGGTAATCCTGCTTGCCGTTGGCCCATGGCACGCCGTTGGGCGCGTAGGGGCCGGTGCGGTAAGACAGCAGCGGGAAGAATTGTTCCTTCGCTTGGGCGAAGGCACTGGGTGCTGCCACCGTGGCAGCGGCTGCCACCAAAGCGACAGCGCGAACGAGCTTGCTTAACTTCATAAGTCTCTCCTAAAAAATTGTTATCTCAACCACTACAAAAACCCAACCGAAAACCCAAAAACACCTCAGTGTGGAAACGGCCACAAGCGCAGCTTTTGCTTGCCCACCGACCACAGCCGTGCCAAGCCATGCGGCTCCACAATCAAAAACCAAACAATCAAGGCGCCAAACACCATCAGCTCAGCGTGCGAGGCCACGGCGGTTGAAATCTCGACCCCGGACACGCTGGACAAGAGGCGAAAGAACAAGCTCAGCCCAATGGGCAGCACCACAATAAAAGCGGCACCAAAAAAGCTGCCCATCACCGAGCCCATGCCGCCAATGATGACCATGAACAAAAGCTTGAAGGACTGGTCCACCGAGAAGGCCGCAGGCTCCCAGGCGCCTAGGTAAATAAAGGCCCACAAGGCGCCGGCCACGCCAATAATGAACGAGCTGACCGCAAAGGCGCTGAGCTTGGCGTACATGGGGCGAATGCCGATCACCGCTGCCGCCACGTCCATATCCCGAATCGCCATCCACTCCCGGCCCACGGCGCCACGCACCAGGTTTTTGGCCAGCAAGGCAATCAGCGCCAGCAGCCCCAGGCAAAACAGGTACTTGGCCAGGGGGCTTTCCAGCGAAAAGCCAAATATCTGCAAGTTCGACACCGACACCGAGCCCGAGGACGAATGGTTGGTAAACCACTGGATGCGCAAAAACATCCAGTCCGAGAAAAACTGCGCCGCCAAGGTGGCCACGGCCAGGTACAAGCCCTTGACGCGGAGGCTAGGCAGGCCAAACAAAATGCCAAACAGCATGGCGCACACGCCGCCTAGCACCAGCGCCACCAGCAAAGGCATGCCGTCAATGCGGACAAAGAAGTTGTAGGCCGCATAGGCGCCCACCGCCATAAAGGCCCCTGAGCCCAAGGAAATCTGGCCGCAGTAGCCGACCAAGATATTCACGCCCACTGCCGCTAAAGAAAAAATCAGAAACGGAATCAAGATGGCACGAAACATGTAGTCGCTGGCCAGCGCGGGCACCAGCACAAAGCCCACGGCCAGCAGGAGTGCAATGGCCAGGCGGTCTTGCGCAATCGGAAAGATTTGCTGGTCCGCCGAATAGCTGGTTTTGAATTGGCCGTTTTCTCTGTAAAACATCGTGGTGGTTCTCTAATGGTCAAACACGGTCAATGATCTTTTCACCAAACAGGCCTTGCGGGCGAATCAGCAAAAAGCCCAGCGCCAGCACATAGGCAAACCAGATTTCGATGCCGCCGCCGACAAACGGGCCCAGGTACACCTCGGACAGCTTTTCGCCCACGCCGATGACCAGTCCGCCCACAATCGCGCCGGGCACCGAGGTCAGCCCGCCCAAAATCACCACCGGCAGGGCGCGCAGCGCAATCGTGGTGAGCGAAAACTGCACGCCCAGTTTGCTGCCCCAAATCATGCCCGCCACCAGCGCCACTAGGCCGGCCACGCACCACACAATGACCCAGATGCGGTTGAGCGGAATGCCAATACTCTGCGCCGCCTGGTGGTCATCGGCCACAGCGCGCAGGGCGCGGCCCGTGGCCGTCTTTTGGAAAAAGATGCTCAAGAGCGCCACCAAGGCCGCAGCCATGAGCGCGGCGTACAGGTCTTCCTTGTTGATCAGAATGCCGCCTTCAAAGGCACGCTCCAAAATCATCACCGGGTCCTTGGGCATGCCGATGTCGATCTTGTAGATATTGCTGCCAAACAAGGTTTGGCCCAGGCCTTCTAGAAAGTAGGCAATGCCCAAGGTGGCCATGAGCAGCGTGGTGCCTTCTTGGTTGACCAGGTGGCGCAGCACCAGGCGCTCAATCACCCAGGCCACCCCAAACATCACCAGCCCGGCCCCGGCAAACGCCAAAAGGTTGCCAACCACCGGGTCGGAGATGCCCAGCAGCGCCGGAATCCACTCCGCAAAACGGGCCATGGCCAGCGCCGCAAACAGCACCATCGCGCCCTGGGCAAAGTTAAACACGCCCGAAGCCTTGTAAATCAGCACAAAGCCCAGCGCCACCAGCGAATACAGCATGCCAGCCATCAGGCCGCCGAACAAAGTTTCAAGAAAAAATGCCATGGTTAAACGCTCCCCCGCGTTGCTTGCTCACTGCGTGTAGCCGCATACCCCCTCAAGGGGGCGATGCCAGTGGCCCGGCAAAGCCGGCTCCACGGCATCCCTGAAAAACTGGCCGTCCAATGCGAAGCGCTGGTGTAGGTGTGCATGCTTATTTGCTCGGGTTTAGTGGCTTGTGCCGAGGTAGGCGCTGATGACGTCGGGGTTGTTGCGCACTTCGTCGGGCGTGCCGTCGCCGATTTTTTTGCCGTAGTCCAGCACCACCACGCGGTCGCTGATGTCCATCACCACGCCCATATCGTGCTCAATGAGCACCACGGTGGTACCGAATTCATCGTTCACGTCGAGCACAAAGCGGCACATGTCCTGCTTTTCTTCCACGTTCATGCCCGCCATGGGTTCGTCCAGCAGCAGCACCTGCGGCTCCATGGCCAGGGCGCGGCCCAGGTCCACGCGCTTTTGCAGGCCGTAGGGCAGTTGGCCCACGGGCGTTTTGCGGTAGGCCTGGATTTCCAGAAAGTCGATGATGCGTTCTACCGCCTCGCGGTGCATGATTTCTTCGCGCCGCGCCGGGCCCAGGTGCAGGGCTTGCAGCAGGATGTTGCTTTTGATCTTGAGGTTGCGGCCCGACATGATGTTGTCGAGCACGCTCATGCCTTTGAAGAGCGCCAGGTTCTGGAAGGTGCGCGCCACGCCCATCACCGCCACCTGGTGGCTGTTCATGTGCTTGAAGGTCTGGCCGCGAAAGCTGATGGACCCCTGTTGGGGGCTGTACACGCCGTTGATGCAGTTGAGCATAGAGCTTTTGCCCGCGCCATTGGGGCCGATGATGGCGCGGATTTCATGCTCGCGCACATTGAAAGAGATGTCGGTCAGTGCCTTGACGCCGCCAAAGGACAGGGAGATGTTCTTCACGTCCAGAATGACATCGCCAATTTTTTTGCCGCCCGGCGCTGTAGGCGCTACTGAGGCGGCGTGCGCCGCATCGGCTGCGGTCGTGTTCAGTGTGCTCATGCTGCGGCTTTCACGGGGGCGAAGGTTTTTGTGTCGTCAATGCGCAGTGTGGCGCTGACGCTGCCGGTGCGGCCGTCTTCAAACTTCACCTGGGTTTCAATGAACTGCTGGGTTTTGCCTGAATACAGGGCGTCGATCAGCGGCTGGTATTTGTCGGCAATAAAGCCCCGGCGCACTTTGTTGGTCCGGGTGAGCTCGCCGTCATCGGCATCCAGCTCTTTGTGCAAGACCAAAAAGCGGCTGACCTGGCTGCCTGCCAGCAGCGCGTCTTGGCATAGGTCGGCGTTGACTTGCTCTACGCATTCTTTGATGAGCTGGTAGACCTCGGGCTTTTGCGCCAGATCGGTGTAGCCGGCGTAAGGCAGATTGCGGCGCTCGGCCCAGTTGCCCACGGCGTCAAAGTCAATATTAATGAGCACGCAGACCTGCTCGCGGCCATCGCCATAAGCCACGACCTCCTTGATTTGCGGGAAGAACTTGAGCTTGTTTTCTACGTACTTGGGCGCAAACATGGCGGCATCGAAAGCGCCGCCTTTGATGCGGCCCACGTCTTTGACGCGGTCGATGATCTTCAGGTGGCCGTGCGCATCGATAAAGCCGGCGTCGCTGGTGTGGTACCAGCCCTCGGCGGTCAGCACTTCGGCGGTGGCGGCGGGGTTTTTGTAGTACTCGCGCAGCAGCCCCGGCGACTTGACCAGGATTTCGCCGTTATCCGCCACCTTGATCTCCACCCCAGCGCAGGGCACGCCCACGGTGTCGGCGCGTGCCTCGTTGTCGGGTTGCAGGCAGACGAACACTGCGGTCTCGGTGGAGCCGTAGAGCTGCTTGAGGTTGATGCCAATAGACCTGTAAAAGCTAAACAAGTCCGGGCCAATCGCCTCGCCTGCGGTGTAGGCGACGCGCACCCGGCTAAAGCCCAGGTTGTTGCGCAAGGGGCCGTAGACCAAGATGTCGCCTAGCGCGTAAAGCGCCCGGTCCAGCAAGCCCACGGCCTTGCCGTCCATCAAATCCGGCCCTACCCGCTTGGCCAGGCGCATGCAGGCCTCAAACATGTTGCGCTTGGGCGCAGAGGCGTCTTCCATGCGAATCATCACGCTGGTGAGCAGGCCCTCAAACACGCGGGGCGGCGCAAAGTAGTAAGTGGGGCCAATTTCTTTCAGGTCTATGGTGGCGGTGGCCGCAGACTCGGGGCAATTGACCACGTAGCCGCAGCTCAGCCACTGCGCGTAGCTAAAGATGTTTTGGCCAATCCAGGCCACGGGCATATAGGCCAACACTTCTTCGGCGCTGCTCAGATGGTCAAACTCGGCACCGGCACGGGCGCGGTTGAGCAGGGAGTCGTGCGTGTGCACCACACCCTTGGGCTGGCCGGTGGTGCCGGAGGTGAAAAACATGGCGCCCACGTCGCTGGGCCGGGTGGCCGCCACTGCGTCGCGGAAAAAGGCGGGGTGCGCAGCAGCGTAGGCTGCGCCAGCCTCTAGCAAGGCGTCTATGGACGCCAGGCCCGCATCTTGGTAATTGCGCAGGCCACGCGGGTCGTCAAAATAAATGTGGGCCAGCTGCGGCGCGCTGCTCTGCACTTCTAGTAGCTTGTCCACTTGCTCCTGGTCTTCGGCAAAGGCAAAGCGCACTTCGGCATTCACGATAGGGAACACGCATTCGGCAGCCGCGGCGTCTTGGTACAGCGGCACAGGAACACCGCCCAGGGATTGCACCGCCAGCATGGTGGCGTACAGCCGGGGCCTGTTGGCGCCCACCACCACCATGTGGTCGCCGCTGCGCAGGCCGGCCTGGTGCAAGCCGCAGGCCAAATGCTCGACCATCCGCGCCAATTGCGCCCAGCTCAGCGTCTGCCAAATGCCGTATTCTTTTTCGCGCATGGCCGGGGCGCTGGGGCGCTGGGTCGCGTGGTGTAGCAAAAGTTGCGGAAAAGTCGTTTGCATTCGAAATCCTTGAGGTCAAAAGCCCGCTCGCACGCAAGTGGCCCTGTGTGGCGGCGATGGTAGAACTGCGTTTGACGCCAAGTTGTCATTCGAACGACAATTGCACCCCGATTGCCCTAGGTGTTTTCCCTTCTCTTGCCAACAACTGACAAAAATGGGGCGGCCCTGCGCTGACGCTTGCTCCCACTTCCAGCCACTGCCAGCCTCTGCCCCCATTGCCCATGTCCATCTCCACTGACACCAGCCTGCACCAGCGCCGCCGCCCGCTCACAGACGCCGAGCTGAGCGCCATTCCCTGGATACACCTGCTCAGTAGCGACGAGCGCGCACGGGCGCGCGCGGACCTCAAGGTGGCCGACGCCGCGCCGGGCGACACCCTGTGCCGCACTGGCCGCCCCGCCACCTACTGGTTTGGCGTGATCGACGGCCTGCTGAAAATGAGCACCGACAACGCCCAGGGCCAGACCATGACCTACACCGGCATTCCGCCCGGCGGCTGGTTTGGCGAAGGCACGGCGCTCAAGCGCGAGGCCTACCGCTACAACATCCAGGCCCTGCGCGCCAGCCGCGTGGCCGGCCTGCACGTGGACACCTTCCACTGGCTGCTGGACCACTCGATTGGCTTTAACCGCTTTGTGATGAACCAGCTCAACGAGCGCCTGGGCCAGTTCATCGCCGCGCGTGAGATTGACCGCATGAACAACCCCGATGTGCGCGTGGCGCGCAGCCTGGCCGCGCTGTTCAACCCGGTGCTCTACCCTGGCGTGGGCGAGGTGCTGCGTATCACCCAGCAAGAGCTGGCCTACCTGGTAGGCCTGTCGCGCCAGCGGGTGAACGAGGCGCTGACCACGCTGGCCGCCCAAGGCTCTATCCGGGTGGAATACGGCGGGCTGCGGGTGCTGGACCTGGCGGCGCTGCGTTCGCAGATACTGCCCTCCTAATTTCAAGCGCCAAGCGCCCGATTCCATGACGATTGCCGACGACCAAGTCGCCATTTACCTCAACTGTGAGGGTTTGGGCGACTGCCTGTATGCCATTCCGGTGTTGCGCAAGCTGCGCAGCACCGTGACAGCCGCGCAAAAGTTTGTGCTGTTTACCCACCACCCTGCGCTTTTTGCGGGCTGCCCGGCGGTGTTGGAAGCCCGGCCTTACACGCCGGTGCCGCCCACGCCCCCGGCGCATTGGCTGGAGATGTTTGACGTCAAAAAGTTCAGCCACGCCCACATGGACACCATGGACTTCATGAGCCTGCCCTTAGGGCTGGGCCAACTCAGCTTTCGGGAAAAGCAGCTGGAATACTTTCCTTTGGAGGCCGACTGCGCCAGCCGCTTTGACGTGGTGCTCAACACCTCCACCACCTGGCCCAGCCGCAGTTGGCCGCTAGAGAACTGGCAGCAACTGGCCGACCGCCTTTTGGACTTGGGCTACTCGGTGGCCGTGGTGGGCAAAACGCAGCTCAGCCCGGCCGACCGCTTGGTCAAGCACAGCGTGGGCCTGCGCGGTTGCACCGACCTGACCAACGCGCTCAGCCTGGACCAAACCTACTTCACCATCGCCCGCGCCGGCCTGTTCATCAGTTGCCAAAACGGCCTCTCGGTGCTCAGCGGCGCGACCGATACCGAGGTGATGGTGCTGGATATGTCGATTGAATGGAGCAAGCGCGCCATCTACCGCCAGCAAGACCCCCACTACAAAGTAACTTATGTGCCCGGTGACTGCTCCATTTACTGCTGCAGCGCCTTTGCCTGCCCAGAATATGAAAGCTTTCGCTGCATTCCACCGCTAGAGCGCGTGTTGGCGGTGGCCACGCAAAAACTGAAACCCGCGCCACCCCGCAAGCCAAGCAGGCGCAAACGGGTCTAATCAGGCCCGCCGCCCACCAAAACACCCATGACCGAACCCACCTCCAAGAAACCCACTCTCTCTGTGCCCGCCAAGGCCTTTCGGCGCGCCGCGCCACCCGCGCGCCCCGTGCCAAGCGCCGCCGCACCAGCCCCGTCCCTGGCGGCTGCCCGCGTCGCCACCAAAACGCGCGCACCCATTCCATTCGGCCAGACCAATACCGCAGCGATTGGCGACAACGGCACGCTACGCCTGAACAAGCGCATGGCCGAACTGGGCCTGGCCTCGCGCCGCGAAGCCGATGACTGGATTGGCAAAGGCTGGGTCAAGGTAGACGGACGGGTGGCCGAAATGGGCATGCAGGTGGCGCCCGACGTGAAAATCGAGATCGACAAGCTGGCCAAGGGCCAGCAGGCCAACTTGGTGACCATTCTGATCAACAAGCCGCTAGGCCTGGTCAGCGGCCAGGCCGAAGACGGCCACGAGCCCGCCATCACCCTGGTGCAGCCGCACAACCGCTGGGCCGAGGACAACGCGCGCTTTTTCTTCCACGGCAGCCAGCTCAAAAGCCTGGTGCCCGCCGGGCGGCTGGACATTGATTCCACCGGCCTCTTGGTGCTCACCCAAGACGGCCGGGTGGCACGCCAACTGATTGGCGAAGACGCGGTGATGGAGAAGGAATACCTGGTGCGCGTGGTCTACACCGGCGTGCTCAACACCGCTGCCGCCACCTCGGCAGCGGCCACCTACGGCGGCAAGATCCAGCAGCTCAGCCGCATTGACGATGACGACCCCATCAGCGCCGACGTGCAGTCGGTGTTTCCGCCCGAGAAGCTGCAACTGCTGCGCCACGGCCTGAGCCTGGACGGCCAGGCGCTCAAGCACGCCAAGGTGGAATGGCAAAACCCCGAGCAACTGCGCTTTGTGCTGCACGAGGGCAAAAAACGCCAGATTAGGCGCATGTGCGAGCAAGTCGGCCTGAAGGTCGTGGGTTTGAAGCGCGTGCGTATCGGCAACGTGATGCTGGGCAATTTGCCGGTGGGCCAGTGGCGCTACCTGGCGCCGCACGAGCGCTTTTAGACCCCATATCGTGGGCGCCTGCTTGACGGGTGCGCCCCACAACCTTGAAAACCTGGTGCCTATCCCCACCTGTAGGCACGCCTTTGCGGCGCGCCCTGTTTGACTTCTTTCCTCGTTAATCTGAACTGCTATGACCAAACAAACCCTTAATTTCCAGGCCGAAGTGGCGCAATTGCTGCACCTCGTCACCCATTCGCTGTATTCCAACAAAGAAATTTTCTTGCGCGAGTTGATTTCTAACGCCTCAGACGCCTGCGACAAGCTGCGCTTTGAGGCCATCAACGCGCCCGAGCTGTTTGAAGGCGACTCCGAACTCAAAATCCGCGTCACCTTTGACAAAGACGCCAAGACGCTCACCATCACCGACAACGGCATTGGCCTGAGCCAACAAGAAGCCATCGACAACCTCGGAACGATTGCCAAGAGCGGCACCAAAGACTTTGTCTCCAAACTCAGCGGAGACCAAAAGGCCGACTCGCAGCTTATTGGCCAGTTTGGCGTGGGCTTTTACTCCGGCTTTATCGTGGCCGACAAGATCACCGTCGAATCCCGCCGCGCCGGTTTGCACGCGGCAGAAGGCGTGCGCTGGGTGAGCGACGGCGGCGCCAGCGGTGGCGGCGCGTTTGAGGTGGAAACCATTAACCGCGAGCACCGCGGCACCAGCGTCACCCTGCACCTGCGCGACGACGCACAAGACTACGCCCAGGCCTGGAAGGTCAAGGGCATCATCAGCAAATACTCCGACCACATCAGCCTGCCCATCCAGATGGAAAAGGAAGAATGGAAAGACGGCGAGCTGATTGACCCGAACGACGAAAAAGGCGGCCGCCAGCCCGGAGGAATGGTCAAGACCGGGGAATGGGAAACCGTCAACAAGGCCAACGCCATCTGGGCGCGCGCCAAGAAGGACATCAGCCAAGAGCAATACGACGACTTCTACAAGCAAATCAGCCACGACTTTGAAGCGCCCCTGGCCCACACCCACAACCGGGTGGAAGGCAGCACCGAATACACCCAGCTGCTCTACATCCCCGGCAAAGCGCCCATGGACTTGTACAACCGCGAAAAAACCGCGGGCATCAAGCTGTATGTGAAGCGCGTGTTCATCATGGACGACGCCGAGGCGCTCATGCCCAACTACCTGCGCTTTGTCAAAGGCGTGGTCGATTCGGCCGATCTGCCCCTGAACGTGAGCCGTGAACTGCTGCAAGAAAGCCGCGACGTGAAAGCCATCCGCGAAGGCTGCACCAAGCGCGTGCTGGGCATGCTAGAAGACCTGGCCAAGCACGACAAAGCGCCCGAAGCCAGCGCTGACGGCGTCACCGACGTGGTGTCTGAAGAAGACAAGGCCCAGGTGGGCAAATACAGCAAGTTCTACGCAGAATTTGGCGCCGTGCTCAAAGAAGGCATGGGCGAGGACTACGCCAACAAAGACCGCCTGGCCAAGCTGCTGCGCTTTGCTTCCACCACCACGGACACCGTAAGCGTGTCGCTCGCCGACTACAAAGCGCGCATGAAAGAGGGCCAAGAGGCCATCTACTTCATCACCGCCGACAACCTGGCCGCTGCCAAAAACAGCCCGCAGCTCGAAGTGTTCAAGAAAAAAGGCATCGAAGTCCTGCTCATGACCGACCGCGTGGACGAGTGGGCGCTGAACTACCTGACCGACTTTGACGACACGCCCCTGCAAAGCGTGGCCAAAGGCGCCGTAGACCTGGGCAAGCTGCAAGACGAGGCCGAGAAGAAAGCCGCCGAAGAAGCCGCCGAGACCATCAAGCCCCTGCTGGCCAAGCTGAAAGAGGCCCTGAAAGACCAAGCCGAAGACGTGCGCGTAACCACCCGCCTGGTCGACAGCCCCGCCTGCCTGGTGGTGCAAGACCACGGCATGAGCACCCAGCTCGCCCGCATGCTCAAGCAAGCCGGCCAAGCGGCGCCCGAGGTGAGACCGGTGCTAGAGATCAACGCCGACCACCCGCTGGTGAAAAAGCTGGACGGCTCGGTGCACTTCAACGACCTAGCGCACATTCTGTTTGACCAGGCGCTTTTGGCGGAAGGCGGCATGCCGGCGGATCCGGCGGCTTATGTGAAAAGGGTGAATGCGTTGCTGGTGTAAAGCTCTTTTGCCTGGATAGCAAAAAGCCCCGCGGTTGTGATACTGGCGGGGCTTTTTTTGGGTTTCGGGTATGTGAATGGCTACTTCGGGCCAGTAGCCGACATATCTCACCGGCAAATCCAGGCTGGTAGCAGTTAGCAGGCAGCGACCGCTTTGAGGCGGGCAAGATGCATAGGGTCGATTACGGGAAGGCCATACTGACTTGTTGGCGCGCCGAACTGGGAACGCGCGAGTCAATAGGACCCGCGCTCTGCTGCGGGGCAGGGGGAGTCAACGAGTAATTTATTGCTCCAATTTGAAGACCGAAGTGTCGACGTAAGATGCTATATGGCTTTTGGAAGGGAAGATTTCGTGGAAACAAACGCAACTGAAGCGCAAGCGAACCAGGTAATGGTTGCCGCTGCCGCAATGGACGGCCAGCTAATTGATGTCGACCTCTTGGACTTCGATCCAGAGAACCCCCGATTTCTGGACATCGCGCCCGGCACGCCGCAAGCAGACGAACTGGCTACTGGGCGGATGGTTGAGGAAGAGAACCTTGATGAATTGGTCGATTCAATTGGGCAGCAGGATTTTTTTCCTGGCGAACCCCTATTGGTAACACATAGTGCAATTGGGGGGCGGTATGTTGTTGTCGAAGGCAATCGGCGACTAGCAGCGCTGAGAGTTCTGACGGGTAGGGTATCCGATGCGGTTTTAACGAGCAGCCTTGCTGACGCGGTAGCGCGCGCACGCTATAGGCCGACCGAGGTGAGCTGCTTCGTCTTCCCCGAGCGCCGAGACATTCTCAAATACCTTGGATTTAGGCACATTTCCGGGCCGCGGCGTTGGGAGCCGCTTTCGAAGGCACGGTATTTGGCTGACCTGATCGCAAATTTCTACAGCGAACTTGCACAAGAAGAACAGATTCGCGCAGTAGCGCGAGACATTGGCAGTCGACGCGACTATGTTGCTCAGCTGCTCACAACGCTCAATCTTTACAACCGCGCGCGTAACGCCGATTTTTACGGGTTACAACGAGTCCGAGATAAGGACATCAGCTTTTCGCTACTGTCCACGGCGCTTTCCTACAGGAACATTGTCGAGTTCTTGAATTTGCCCGGTCGAGATGCGGTCACGGTAGAGCTAGTCAACGACGACCATGCCAAAGAGCTGCTCGGATGGATGTTCGCGCAGGACCAGGCGGGCGACACCGTGCTGGGAGAATCAAGGCGGCTTAAGCATCTCGCCGCGGTCGTCGGTTCTCCCAGCGCAGTAGTGGAACTTCGCCGCACTAATGACTTAGACCAAGCTTACCTGTATACGAGCGGTCCAAGCGAAGCGTTCTCTAAGCTCCTTACCTCTGCGGACGAGGCGCTCTCCGAATGCATCGGCTTGCTCGGCGGCGACATCGTTCCCGACGCCAGTCATGACGCGCTCGTTGAGCGAATCGTCAATCGTGCCGAAGATCTGCAAATACTGTTGGCAAAGGCAAAGCGTCAGCAAAGCAAGCGTGCGCGCTTGAATGAAGGCAATGACGATGCCTGACTTGTTTAAGCGACTAGTGTCTAATTGCATTTATTGACGATAGTATTATGATACCCCTATGTTCAGTCATAGGAGAATGCGATGGCACGAGTTGCTGTGGCACTGTCGTGTACGGCGGATGTAATGGCCGAACTTGAACGCATGTCGCGCAGTCGCAGTGG
>CANEVH010000065.1 GCA_947442105.1 Comamonadaceae bacterium
CCGCCCCAAGGGGAATTCACCCCCTCGGGGGGCAGCGCAGTACACGCAGTGACAAGCGTGGGGGCGACCAATTCCCCGCCGGGCCGCCCCAAGGGGAATTCACCCCCTCGGGGGGCAGCGCAGTACACGCAGTGACAAGCGTGGGGGCGGGATTTGCCGCCGGGCCGCCCCAAGGCAAATCAGCCCCCTCGGGGGGCAGCGCGGTACACGCAGTGACAAGCGTGGGGGCTAGACCTAATCGGCCTGCTTGCGCAAGAAGGCCGGAATCTCGTAGTCGTCCATGCCGCCGCTCGACAGCGCGTCCACTTTTTGCGCGGCTGAGGTGCGGGTGCCGCGCCATACAGCGGGTGTGCCCATGTTGCTGTAGTCTGCCTGCGGCGCGCTGCTGGCCCCCATGCTGGTTCCCCCGCCCAGGCCACCTATGCTGGCCATGGGGGAGGTGTTGGCGCTGCGGTTGTTGCTGGCAGGGCCTACGGTGTTGTGCAAGGTGGGCACGTTGAAAGGCACGTTGTCGGTGCCGGTGCGCAGCACTTGCAGCGGTGGCGCGTTGCGGCGGTGGTTGCCTTGGCGGCCCAGGCCGGTGGCGACCACGGTCACGCGCACCTGGTCGCCCAGGTTGTCGTCGTAGGCCGTGCCGTAAATCACATGGGCCTCAGACGAGGCGTAGGCGCGGATGGTGTTCATTGCCAGCTTCGATTCGCTGAGTTTGAGCGAGCCTTTGGCCGCCGTGATCAGCACCAGCACGCCCTTGGCGCCGGAGAGGTCAATGCCTTCGAGCAGCGGGCAGGCCACGGCCTGTTCGGCGGCGATGCGTGCGCGGTCCGGGCCTTTGGCCAAGGCGGTGCCCATCATGGCCTTGCCTTGCTCGCTCATAACGGTGCGCACGTCTTCAAAGTCGACGTTCACGTGGCCGGGCACGTTGATGATTTCGGCGATGCCGCCCACGGCGTTTTTCAGCACGTCGTTGGCGTAGGCAAAGGCCTCGTCTTGGCTCACGTCTTCGCCCAGCACGTCGAGCAGTTTTTCGTTCAGCACCACGATCAGCGAATCGACGCAGCCCTCTAGCTCAGCGAGCCCGGCCTCGGCATTTTTCATGCGCGGGCTGCCTTCAAACTCAAAGGGCTTAGTCACCACGCCCACGGTCAAAATGCCCATGTCTTTGGCCACCTTGGCGATGATGGGCGCAGCCCCCGTGCCGGTGCCCCCGCCCATGCCGGCGGTGATGAACAGCATGTTGGCGCCCGTGAGCGCGGCGCGGATGTCCGCGTCGGCTTGCTCGGCGGAGTCGCGGCCCTTGTCGGGGCGGCTGCCCGCGCCCAGGCCGCTCTCTCCCAATTGGATGCGCCGGTGCGCGCTGCTGCGGTTCAGGGCCTGCGCGTCGGTGTTGGCGCAAATGAATTCGACGCCGGTGACCGAGGACTGGATCATGTACTCGACCGCATTGCCGCCGCCGCCGCCTACGCCAATGACCTTGATCAAAGTGCCTTGGTTGAAAGATTCGTCTTCAATGAGTTCGATGGACATGCAGAGCTCCTAGTGGTTTGGCAAACGGAAAATGAAAAAAGCGGTATCAGAAAGGAGGAACTTCGCTGTGGCGGCCCGGCGCTTGCGCGCGAGGGGGATTGTCCCGCGTTTGAGCACGAATTTCGCGCTTTAAAGTGAGTAATTTGATTCATTTAAAAGTTTCCGGCGAAGAAATCGCGAATTTGGCCAAAAGCGCTTTTGACCGAGCCACCCTTTTGCGCCACCTTGATACCGCGCATACGGGCGATGCGGGCTTCTTCTAAAAAACCCATCACCGTGGCGGCGCGCGGCTGGGCCACCATGTCGGCCAAAGCGCCGCTGTACAAGGGAATGCCGCGCCGCACCGGTTTGAGAAAAATGTCTTCCCCCAGTTCCACCATGCCCGGCATAACACAGCTGCCGCCCGTGAGCACAATGCCCGAGGACAGCACTTCTTCAAAGCCCGACTCGCGCATCACTTGGTTGACCAGGGTGAAAATTTCTTCGATGCGCGGCTCGATCACGCCAGCGAGCGCCTGGCGGCTGAGCATGCGCGGGCTACGGTCGCCCAGGCCGGGCACTTCCACTTGCACATCGGGGTCCACCAGCACCTGCTTGGCGTGGCCGCTTTCGACCTTGATTTCTTCCGCGTCTTTGGTGGGCGTGCGCAGCGCCATGGCGATGTCGCTGGTGATCAGGTCCCCGGCAATCGGGATCACCGCCGTGTGGCGAATGGCGCCGTTGGTGAAGATGGCGATGTCGGTCGTGCCCGCGCCAATGTCCACCAGCGCTACGCCCAGTTCGCGCTCGTCTTCTGTAAGCACCGACAGGCTGGACGCCAACGGGTTGAGCATGAGCTGGTCGACCTCCAGGCCGCAGCGGCGCACGCATTTGATGATGTTCTCGGCCGCGCTTTGCGCCCCGGTGACGATGTGCACCTTGGCCTCCAAGCGCATGCCGCTCATGCCAATGGGCTCTTTCACGTCTTGGCCGTCGATGATGAACTCTTGCGGTTCCACCAGCAGCAGGCGCTGGTCGCTGGAGATATGGATGGCCTTGGCGGTTTCCACCACGCGGGTCACGTCGGCTTGCGTTACCTCACGGTCTTTGATGGCCACCATGCCGCTCGAGTTGATGCCGCGGATATGGCTGCCGGTAATGCCGGTGTACACGCGGGTGATCTTGCAGTCGGCCATCAGCTCGGCCTCTTTGAGGGCTTGCTGGATGCTGTGCACCGTGGCATCGATATTGACCACCACGCCGCGTTTAAGGCCGTTGCTCGGTGCCGAGCCAAAACCGGCCAGGCGCAGCGTGCCGCCGGGCAGCACCTCGGCCACCACCGCCATCACCTTGGCGGTGCCTATGTCTAAACCGACGACGAGGTCTTTGTATTCTCGGGCCATTTTTTGCGTACCTGCTTGGTTGGTCTTCAGTGGATGGTGGCAACATGGGCCACAGTGCCCATGCCCTGCAGCCGGATGGCGTATCCGTTTTCGTGGCGCAGATCGGCCGACTCCAGCGCGCCCACGGGCCGCTGGTAGCGCGCCAATACGCGGGTCAGTGTTTTCAGGAAGTGCTGGCAGCGCAGCAGCACCGTGTCCAAGTCGCCCCGGCCTGCCTCAATCACCGCCCCTTGCGCCAAAGTCATGCGCCAACTGCCTTGGCTGGTGAGTTCCAGGCTCTCTATGCCCAGGTCCATGGCAGAAAAAAGCGGCGCCAAAGCGCGGTAGGTTTCCAAGACCGTGGCGCTTTGGCTTTGCGGGCCATTGAGGCGCGGCAGCTCGTCAATTTCCACTTCGCCCACGTTGGCGTCAAACACTTCGCCAAAGGTATTGAGCAGGCGTGGCTCGCTGGCCTCGCCCCAGTAGGCTGCCACCTGGTGTTCTTGCAATTGCACCCGCAGGCGGTTGGGAAAGTCGCGGTGTACCACCGCCCGGCGCACCCAGGGCATGGCCTCAAACACCGCCCGCGTGCGCGCCAGGTCCACACTGAAAAAAGAGCCTGCCACGCGCGACACCACATGCGCGCGCACCGTGGGCGCATTGGCGTGCGCCACATCGCCCTGCACCGTGATGCCGTGCAGCGCAAACACCGCGCGGTTGGACACCCAGCGCGCCGCTGCCAGCGCCACCGAGCCCAAAAACACCGCAAACAGCAGCGCCGCGCAGCCGTTCATCAGGCGCAGGTCCAGGGCGCTGCCTTCGCTGCGGTTCATGGCGTTTTCCTGTGGTGGGGGCTGCTGTCCAGCGTGGCCAGCGCCAAGATGCGCATGCACAGGTCTTGGTAGCCAATGCCCTGGGCGCTGGCCGACATGGGCACCAGCGAGTGGCCGGTCATGCCGGGCGCGGTGTTCATTTCTAGCAAAAAGGCTTTGCGGTCGCTGGCGCGAATCATCAGGTCCGCCCGGCCCCAGCCCCGGCAGCCCAGCGCGCGGTAAGCCGCTAGCACCACGCGGGCAATCTCCGCTTCCTCTGCGGCGGGCAAACCACTGGGGAAGAGGTAGGACACGGCGTCGGTAAAGTATTTGTTTTGGTAGTCGTATGCGCCGTCTGGCGCCTGGATGCGCACCACCGGCAGGGCGGTGGCGAGTGCGCCGTTGCCCATCACCGGGCAGGTCACTTCCTCACCCACGATAAATTCTTCGCACAAGGCCTCGGGCTCGTACTGCGCGGCCAGTGCCAGCGCCGGGGCCAGTTGCGCGGCCTGCGTCACTTTGCTAATGCCAATCGACGAGCCTTCGTGCGGCGGTTTGACGATGAGCGGCAAACCCAGCGTGTCCAAAACGCGCTGCAAGTCGGCCGCGCTGCGCTGCTCGGGGCCGAGCACGCAGGAGCGCGGCGTGGGCAGGCCCTCGGCGCTCCAGATGCGTTTGGTCATCACCTTGTCCATGGCAATGCTAGACGCCATGACGCCCGAGCCGGTGTAGGGAATGCCCATCAGCTCCAGCGCGCCTTGGACGCTGCCGTCTTCTCCCAGGCCGCCGTGCAAGGCGATAAAGCAGCGCGCAAAGCCTTCGTCCTGGAGCGTCCAGAGTGCGCGCTTGGCGGGGTCAAAGGCGTGGGCGTCCACGCCCTGGGAGCGCAGCGCTTGCAACACGCCGTTTCCCGACAAAAGGGAAATTTCGCGTTCAGCCGATGCGCCGCCCATGAGCACGGCCACTTTGCCAAAAAATTGCGGGTTCATGCCTGGGCTCCCTGGGTGTGCGTGTGGGCTTGCAGCAGCTCCACCACCTGGGCGGGCACCGCGCTGATCGAGCCTGCGCCCATGCACAGCAGCACGTCGCCGCTCTGGGCATTGGCCACGGCGGACGCGGCCATGGCGTGGATGTCGTCCACAAACACCGGTTCGACCTTGCCCGCCACGCGCAAAGCGCGGGCCAGCGCACGGCCGTCGGCGGCAACCACCGGCGCTTCGCCTGCGGCATACACCTCGGCCAGCAGCACTGCGTCCGCCTGGGCCATGACTTTGACGAAGTCTTCAAAACAGTCACGCGTGCGGGTGTAGCGGTGGGGCTGGAAGGCCAGCACCAGGCGCCGCCCGGGAAAGGCGCCGCGCGCCGCCGCCAGCGTGGCGGCCATTTCCACCGGGTGGTGGCCGTAGTCGTCCACCACCGTGATCACGCCGCCCTGGGGCAGCGCGTGGTCGCCATAGCGCTGGAAGCGCCGCCCCACGCCTTTGAATTCGGCCAGGGCGACAAGTACCGCAGCGTCGTCAATGCTGAGCTCCACTGCCACGGCAATCGCTGACAAGGCGTTGAGCACGTTGTGGCGTCCCGGCAGGTTGAGCACCACGTCCAGGTCCGGCAGGGTGACGCCGTTGCGCCGCTGCACAGTGAAGTGCATTTGCCCGTCCACCGCGCGCACCTTAACGGCGCGCACTTGGGCGCCCTCGTCAAAGCCGTAGCTGGTAATCGGGCAGGTCACCTGGTCCACGATGGCGCGTACCGCCGGGTCGTCGGTGCACAAAATGGCCGTGCCATAAAACGGCATGCGGTGCAAAAAGTCGACAAAGGCCTGCTTAAGGCGACCAAAGTCGTGGCCGTAGGTTTCCATGTGGTCGGCGTCGATATTGGTCACCACCGCCATCACCGGCAGCAGGTTCAAAAAGGACGCGTCCGACTCGTCGGCCTCAACCACGATGTAGTTGCCGCTGCCCAGGCGTGCGTTGGCGCCCGCGCTGTTCAGGCGCCCGCCAATCACGAAAGTCGGGTCCAGGCCGGCCTGGGCCAGCACGCTGGCGACCAAGCTGGTGGTGGTGGTTTTGCCATGCGTGCCCGCAATGGCAATGCCTTGCTTAAGCCGCATCAGTTCGGCCAGCATCAGGGCGCGCGGCACGACTGGAATGTGCAGTTCGCGCGCGCGCAGCACTTCGGGGTTGCTGGCCTGCACTGCGGTCGATGTGACCACCGCGTCGGCCTGCGCCACGTGCGCTGCGTCGTGGCCCACATGGGTCTGGATGCCCAGCGAGGCCAGGCGGCGCAAGGTGGCGCTCTCAGTCAAATCCGAGCCCGAGATGGTGTAGCCCAGGTTGTGCAGTATTTCGGCAATGCCGGACATGCCCGAGCCGCCTAGGCCTACAAAGTGGATGCGTTGCACAGCGTGTTTCATGGTGCGAGTTCCTCGCAAGCGGCAACAATGGCTTGGGTGGCGTGGATGTTTTCCAGGGCTTTGGCGGCCTGGGCGTGCTCCAAAAGCGTGGCGCGCTCGCAGTAATGCAACCACCCGGCCAAAAAGGAGGGGGTGAGTGCCGCTTGCGGCGCCAACCAGCCGGCGCCTTGGTCCACCAGAAAGCGGGCGTTGTAGGTCTGGTGGTCGTCGACCGCAGAAGGAAAGGGCACAAACAGGGCAGCAGCGCCCACGGCGGCGATTTCGTTCACGGTGCTGGCACCCGCGCGGCACAGCACCAAGTCGGCCTTGGCATAGGCCTGGGCGGTGTTGTCGATAAAGGGCGTCACCGTGGCTTCTACGCCAGCGGCGGCGTAGTTGGCGCGCAGCTCCATCAATTGCTTTTCTCCGCTCTGGTGCAACACCACCGGGCGATGCGACAAAGGTATCAAGGCCAGGGCTTGTGGCACTACGGTGTTGAGCGCACGCGCGCCCAGGCTGCCACCCACCACCAGGAGTTGCAGTGGGCCGCTGCGCCCGGCAAAGCGCTCTTCGGGTGCGGCTTGCTGCAAAAACTCGGCGCGCAGCGGGTTGCCCACGTACGAGGCGCCGGGCAGAGCGCCCGGAAAGGCGCAAAACGCCTTGCGTGCCAGGCGCGCCAGCAGCCGGTTGGCGGCACCGGCCACTGAGTTTTGCTCGTGCAGCAGCAGCGGAATGCGCAGCAGCGCCGCCATCAACCCCGCAGGCAGGCTGATGTAGCCGCCAAAGCCCAGCACCACGTCGGGGCGCACGCGGCGCAGCACACGGGCGCTTTGCACCAGGGCGCGCAGCAGGCGCAGCGGCAGCAATGTCAAAGTGAGGAGTCCCTTGCCGCGCACGCCGGAGAAGGCCACGGCCTCGAACGCAAAGCCGCGCGGTGGAACCAAGCGGCTTTCCATGCTGTCGGGTGCGCCCAGCCAGTGCACCTGCCAGCCTTGGTCACGCAGCGCCTGGGCCACCGCCAGGCCGGGGAAGATGTGCCCGCCTGTGCCACCGGCCATGACCAGTGCAGTGCGGGTGCTGTCGCTGCTTGCCAGAGTGTTGTTCATTCGCGGCCTCCTTGCATGAGTTGGCGGTTCTCAAAATCCACCCGCAGCACCACGGCCAAGGCGACCAGATTGACCAAAATCGCTGAGCCGCCGTAGCTCATCAGCGGCAAGGTTAGGCCCTTGGTGGGCAAGGCGCCCAGGTTCACGCCCATGTTGATAAAGGCCTGAAAGCCCATCCAAATGCCCACGCCTTGCGCCACCAAACCGGCAAACACCCGGTCCAGCGCTACCGCCTGGCGGCCTATGTGCATGATGCGCCGCGTCATCCACAAAAACAGGCCCAGCAGCAGCACCACGCCCACCAGGCCAAACTCTTCGCCAATCACCGCCAGCAAAAAGTCGGTATGCGCTTCGGGCAACCAGTGCAGTTTTTCCACGCTGCCGCCCAGGCCGACGCCGAAAAATTCGCCGCGCCCGATGGCGATCAGCGAATGCGTGAGCTGGTAGCCCTTGCCCAGCGCGTTGTGCTCGCTCCAGGGGTCGAGGTAGGCAAAAATGCGCGCGCGGCGGTAGTCGTTGAAGGCAATCATCATTGCGAACGCCGCCACCAGCACGCCCGAGATCAGAAAGAACATGCGGGCGTTGACGCCTCCCAAAAACAGAATGCCCATGGCGATCACCGCTATCACCATAAAGGCGCCCATGTCGGGCTCGGCCAGCAGCAAGCTACCCATGATGGCCACCGCAGCGGCCATGGGCCACACCGCGCGAATAAAGTCTTCTTTGAGTTCAATCTTGCGCACCATATAGCCAGCGGCGTAGAGCACCGCTGAAAACTTGGCCAGTTCAGAGGGTTGAAAGTTGGTCACTCCCAGCGATATCCAGCGCCGCGCGCCGTTAACGCCCTTGCCAATAAATGGCAGCAACACCGCCAGCAGCAGCACCAAGCAGGCGATAAACAGCAGCGGCGCAATGCGTTCCCAGGTGTGCAGCGGCACCTGAAAGGCAATCAGCGCGGCGATAAGCGCCACCCCGATAGCGGCCACGTGGCGCACCAAAAAGTAGTTGTGTGTGTAGTTGGCAAAGCGCGGGTTGTCGGGCATGGCGATGGTGGCCGAATACACCATGACTGCACCCCAGACCACCAAAATCAGCACCACCGCCAGCAATGCCTGGTCCAGCGACTGGCTCTGGCCCCCACTGGGTGCCGTGCTGTAGCTGACGCGCCGCCCCAGGCGCACCGGCAGGGCCTCGCCCTCGGCCACGGCGGGCTTGAACCAGCGGCCCCAAAGCGTTTGTGCGGCGCTCATGCAGACTGCTCCATCACCGTGCCTTGGGCAAGCGCGAGTTCGGCCACGGCGTCGCAAAACACCTGGGCGCGGTGCGCGTAGTCGCGAAACATGTCAAAGCTGGCGCAGGCCGGCGACATCAGCACCGCGTCACCCGCGTGGGCTTGCGCGTTGGCCAGGTCTACCGCGCGCTCCATCGAGGGCGCGTCGAGCAGCGCCACACCGGTACCAGCCAGTGCCTGGCGAATAGGCGCTGCGTCGCGGCCTATCAGCACCACCGCGCGGGCAAACTGGCGCACCGGTGCGGCCAGCGGCGCAAAGTCCTGGCCCTTGCCTTCACCGCCCAAAATGATCACCAAACGGTGCTCGGGGCCCAGGCCGTTGAGGGCCGCGACGGTAGCGCCTACATTGGTGCCTTTGCTGTCGTCAAAAAATTCCACGCCATTGACGCTGCCCACATGCTGCACGCGGTGCGGCTCGCCCCGGTACTGGCGCAGGCCAAACAGCATGGGGCCTAGCGCGCAAGCGGCGGCGCTGGCCAGGGCGAGTGCGGCCAAGGCGTTGCTGGCGTTGTGGCGGCCACTGATGTGCAGGGCGTCGGCGGGCATTAGGCGCTGGATGTGGATTTCGGGCGGTTCAGCGCTTGCTCCGTGGCGCGCGCGCGGCAGGCTCGGGTCCGCGTCTTGGGCGCGCACCAGCCACACCATGCCGCCTGCGCTCTCCAGGCCATAGTCGCCGGGTCGCAGCGGCATGCCTGTGCCAAATGTCACATGGGGGTGATCCACCCGCTGCTGCTTGACCTTCACTGGCTTAGGCAGCATGGCCATCACGGCATCGTCGTCGCGGTTAAGCACCATCAGCGTCTGCGGGCCAAAGATGCGGGCCTTGGCCGCCGCATAGTGCGCCATGCTGGGGTGCCAGTCCAGGTGGTCTTGGCTGAGGTTGAGCGCGGTGGCCGCCGTGGGCGCAAAGTCCTGCGCGTATTCGAGCTGAAAGCTCGACAGCTCCAGCACCCAGAACTGGGGCAGGGTGTCCGCGTCCAGCGCCTGGGCCAGGGTATCGAGCAGGGTGGGGCCGATATTGCCGGCCACCGCCACGGTTTTGCCTGCGGCTTGCACCAACTGGCCGGTGAGCGCGGTGACCGTGGTTTTGCCGTTGGTGCCGGTGACTGCCAGCACGCTGGGCTGGTACTGCTGGCTGTCATTAAGGTCTTTGAGCGCCTGCGCAAACAAGCTCAGTTCGCCGCCGACCCACAGGCCTTTGGCGCGCGCTGCGTCTATCAATGGGGCAATCAGATGGGGTGCCAAGCCGGGGCTGGCGAAAACGGCGCGAATGTCGCTGCCCGCTATCCAGCTCGCCTCAAAAGCACCCTGCGCCAAACGGGCGCCAGGCACCGACGCGGCCAGCGCCCCAGCCTGCGGCGGCGCGGCGCGGTTGTCCAGCACCGTCACCTGCGCACCCTGGCGTACGCACCAGCGCGCCATGGCCAGGCCCGAGGCGCCCAGGCCCAAGACCAAAACCGCGTGACCGTGGAGGCTGTGTTCCATTAGCGCAGCTTCAAGGTAGACAGGCCGACCAGGCACAAGAGCATGGTGATGATCCAGAAGCGCACGACCACCTGCGTTTCTTTCCAACCCAGTTTTTCAAAATGGTGGTGCAAGGGCGCCATGCGCAGCAGGCGGCGGCCTTCACCGTATTTTTTGCGGGTGTACTTGAAGTACAGCACCTGGGCCATCACCGACAGCGCCTCGGCCACAAACACGCCGCCCATGATGGCCAGCACGATTTCTTGGCGCACGATGACGGCCACCGTGCCCAGCGCTGCGCCCAGCGCCAGCGCGCCCACGTCGCCCATGAACACCTGCGCCGGGTGGGTGTTGAACCACAAAAACGCCAAGCCAGCGCCCGCCATGGCCGCGCAAAACACCAGCAGTTCGCCCGTGCCCGGAATGTGCGGCAAGAACAGGTACTTGGAGAACACCACGCTGCCGGTCACATAAGCAAACACGCCCAGGGCGGAGGCCACCATGACCACCGGCATGATGGCCAGGCCATCCAGGCCGTCGGTCAGGTTGACCGCGTTGCTCGAACCCACGATCACCAAATAGGTCAGCACCACAAAGCCCAACACGCCCAGCGGGTAGCTGATTTCTTTAAAGAAGGGCAACAGCAAACCAGCTTTGGGCGGCAGGTTGACGTCAAAGCCCGAGCGCACCCAGTTGAAAAACAGCTCCAGCACCCGCGCGTTGGATATTTCAGAAATGCTGAACACCAGGTACAGCGCTGCCAGCGCGCCGATGAGCGATTGCCAGAAATACTTCTCGCGCGAGCGCATGCCCTCGGGGTCTTTGTGCACCACCTTGCGCCAGTCGTCCACCCAGCCAATGGCGCCAAAACCCAGGGTGACCACCAGCACAATCCAAACAAAGCGGTTGCCCAGGTCCGACCACAGCACGGTCGCTGTGGTGATGCACAGCAATATCAGCACGCCGCCCATGGTGGGTGTGCCGCTTTTGGCCAGGTGGCTTTCCATGCCGTAGCCGCGAATAGGCTGGCCAATTTTGAGCGCGCGCAGGCGGCGTATTACCGCCGGACCGGCCAGCAGTCCCATGAGCAGCGCAGTCAGCGCCGCCATCACAGCGCGAAAGGTAAGGTACTGGAACACGCGCAAAAAGCCCCACTCGGGGTTCATTGCTTGCAGCCATTGCGCCAGACTTAGCAACATGCGGCTGCTCCTTGGGTGGGTGAGGTGTTCAAGGCGGCGGCGCGCTCCTGCAAGGCCGCCACCGCGCGCTCCATGCGCATAAAGCGCGAGCCTTTGACCAGCACACTGGCCGCGGCGTCCAAGGCCGGGGTGAGTGCGGCGCACAGGGCGTCCATGTCAGCAAAGTGCTGCGCCGATCCGCCTGCGGCGGTAAATGCGTCCACTGCCGCCTGACTGAGCGTGCCCACGGCCAGCAGGCGCTCAATGCCTAGTTCCTGCGCGTAGGCGCCGGCTTCGGCGTGGAATTGCGGGCCTTGGGTGCCCACTTCGCCCATGTCACCGAGCACCAAGAGGCGCGGGCCGGGCAGGTCGCGCAGCACCTCGGTGGCGGCGCGCACCGAGTCGGGGTTGGCGTTGTAGCTGTCGTCCACCACAGTCACGCTGCGCATGCCCACGGTGAGCGCAAAGGCGCGCGAGCGGCCTTTGACCGGCACAAAGGCCTGCAAGCCGCGCTCGACGGCCTCTGCCGACACGCCCGCAGCCAGCGCGCAGGCGGCTGCGGCCCAAGAGTTGCGCACATTGTGCTGCCCGGCAATGGCCAGGCGGTAGCGCAAGGTCGTGCTGTGCCCGGCCACCGTGGCCTGGGCTTGCACGTTCCAAGAGCCATCCGCCCAGTGTGCGCTGTGCCCCACCACGGCGTCACCGCCAGTGGCCTGGGCGCCAAAGCCCAGCGTGCGGCGCTTCTCCGCGCTGCCTTGCCACTGCGCGGTGTAGGCGTCGTCTTGCGGAAACACCGCGGAGCCCGAGGCGGGCAGGGCGCTGATGACCGCGCCGTTTTCAGCCGCGACGGCGTCCACCGTGTGCATGAATTCCAGGTGTTCGCGCTGCGCGTTGTTCACCAGCGCCACCGTGGGTTGCGCGATTGCAGCGAGGGTGGCGATTTCACCGGGATGGTTCATGCCCAACTCGACGACCGCGATGCGGTGGTGTGCGCGCAGCCGCAAAAGCGTGAGCGGCACGCCAATGGCGTTGTTCAGGTTGCCCTGGGTGGCCAGGCTGGCCTCACCAGGCGCGTGCGCTTGCAAGATGGACGCAATCATTTGCGTGACCGTGGTTTTGCCGTTGCTGCCGGTCACGGCGATCAGCGGCACGTCAAACTGCGCGCGCCAGGCGCGGGCCAATTGGCCCAGCGCGGCCAGGGTGTCTGGCACCTCAAGGCGTGGCAGGCCTGCGGGCAGCAGTTCAGCCGCCAGGCCGCTTCGGCACAGCACGGCGGCTGCGCCCTGGGCTTGCGCCTGGTGGAGCAAGGTGTTGGCGTCAAAGGTTTCGCCCTTCAGCGCGACAAACAAGTCGCCTGCGGCAATGCTGCGGGTGTCGGTGTGCACGCGCAGCAGGGGCGTGGCTGCGTCGCCGTGCACCGCCTGCGGCAGGCTTGCGGCGTGGCCGGCTTCGGCCAGCCACTGGGCCACTTGACCAAGCGTCATCAGGCTGGTGCTCATGCGTGCGCCTCCCCGTGAGCGCGCGCTTGCAAGGCCCGCAGGGCGTGTTCGCGGTCGGAAAAAGGGGTTTTTATGCCACCGACGTCCTGCGTTGCTTCGTGTCCCTTGCCCGCCAGCAAAATCACATCGTTGGCAGCCGCGCGGGCAACCGTCTGCGTAATCGCGGCGCCTCGGTCCACCTGCACCTCGGTACCGGGGTGGCCGGTCAGGCCCACCAATATTTGCGAAACAATGGTGGCGGGTTTTTCGCTGCGCGGGTTGTCGCTGGTCAGCACAATCTGGTCGGCCTTGGCGGCGGCGATGGCGCCCATCAGGGGGCGCTTGGCGGCGTCGCGGTCGCCGCCGCAGCCAAACACGCACCAGAGTTGTCCGCCGCGCTGGGTGGCTACCGGGCGCAGCGCGTCCAGGGTTTGCGCCAAGGCGTCGGGTGTGTGGGCGTAGTCCACCACCACCAAGGGCGCGTGGGTGCCGCCCATGCACTCCAGGCGACCGGGCACCGGACGCAGCTGCTCGCAGGCGGCCACCGCCTCGGCCAGCTCCACACCCAAGGCGCGCAGCGTGGCCAGCACGCCCAGCAGGTTGTTGACGTTGTAGCCGCCAATGACCTGGCTTTGCAGCGGGACGCTGTGCCCGTTCTCGACCACATCAAAGCGCAAGCCACTATCGGTTTGCGTGGTGTTTTGTGCCCGAAGTCGTGCAGGCCGCAGGGCGGAGGTGGTCCACAGGGCTAGACCGGGCGCCTCGTGTGCCAAGGACTCGGCAAGGGCCGCGCCCTTGGCGTCGTCGATGTTGAGTACCGCGCTTTGCAGGCCAGGCCAGGCAAACAGGCGGCGCTTGGCCTCCCAATAGCCTTGCATGCTCCCGTGGTAGTCCAGGTGGTCCTGGGTAAAGTTGGTGAACACCGCCACGCGCACGCGCAGGCCGTTCATGCGCTCTTCTTCGATGCCAATCGACGAGGCCTCCAGTGCGCAAGCACGCACGCCCTGCTGGGCAAACCCGTGCAGGGCGGCTTGGAGTGCTACCGCGTCTGGCGTGGTCATGCCGGTGGATTGCAGACCTGCCAGCGGGTCGGCGCCCGCTGGCAGGTCTGCAGGTTGGGTTGGCAAGCCCATGCCCAACGTGCCCACGACGGCGCAGGCTTGTGCGGCGCTCGCAGGCAGGGCGCCCAGGGCCTGCGCCAGCCACCAGGCGGTGGAGGTTTTGCCATTGGTGCCCGTTACGGCCAGCACCGCAAGTGTGTGCGAGGGATGGTCAAAAAACGCATCGGCAATCACCCCGGCGTCGGCTTTGAGACCGGCATAAGCGGCCACACGCGGGTCGTCCAGTGTGAATGCTTCTAGCCCCTGGGCTTCGACCAAGCAGGCGGACACGCCTTGCGCCAGCGCCTGGGTCACAAACTGGCGTCCATCCACCAGCGCCCCCGGAGTGGCCACAAAGCCGTCACCCGCGCGCAGGCTGCGGCTGTCGCTGCCCAGCACGCCGGTTACGCGCGCGCGCAGCCACTGGGCGGCTTGTTCGGGGGTGCGCAGCAGCGTGGCCATCAAAAGCTTTCTTGCACCGCGTTGGCGACGATTTGCGGCGCAATGGCAATGTCGGGCTGCACGCCCATGACGCGCAAGGTTTGCTGCACCGCTTCGCTAAACACCGGTGCGGCCACTTCGCCCCCAAAGTACTTGCCCGCCGTGGGTTCGTCCAGCATGACGCCTACGATGATGCGCGGTTGGTCGATGGGCGCCATGCCCACAAACCAGCTGCGGTACTTGCGGTTTCCTTCGCTGCCGTAGCCCTTGCCCACTTGCTTGTAGGCGGTGCCTGATTTGCCCCCCACCGAATAGCCGATGGTTTGCGCCTTGGGGCCGGTGCCGCCGGGGCCTGCGGCCATTTGCAGCATTTTGCGCACCTTGGCGGCGGTGTCTGCGCTGAACACCGGCAGGCCCACGGCCGGGTCGCTGTTTTTCAACAGGGTGGCGCGGATGATCTGGCCGTCGTGTGAAAACACGGTGTAAGAGCGCACCATTTGGAACAGCGAGGCCGACAGTCCATAGCCATACGAGGCGGTGGCCTGCTCTATCGGACGCCAGCTTTTGGCCGGGCGCAGCCGCCCCGACACCGCGCCAGGAAACTCGATTTGCGGCTTTTGCCCGAAACCGGCACCCGAGAAGGTGTCCCACATTTCGCCCGCGGGCATTTGCATGGCGATTTTGGTGGTGCCGACGTTGCTTGACACCTGGATGACCTGCTCCACCGTCAACGCGCCATGGGGGTGGGAGTCGCGGATGGTGGCGCCGGTGATCGTGACCGAGCCGGGCGATGTGTCAATAACGGTCGAGGTTTTGACCCGCCCAGTCTCAAGCGCTAAGCCGATGGTGAAGGGCTTCATCACCGAGCCCGGCTCGAAAGTGTCGGTCAGCGCCCGGTTGCGCAGTTGCGCGCCGCTCAGGTTGACGCGTTTTTCCGGGTTGTAGCTCGGGTAGTTGGCCAGGGCCAGTACTTCGCCGGTATGGGCGTCAAGCACCACAATGCTGCCGGCCTGGGCGCGGTTGGCCAGCACCGCGTCGCGCAGCTTTTGGTAGGCAAAAAACTGCACCTTGGTGTCAATGCTGAGCTGCACATCCTGCCCGGCGATGGGCGCCACGGTTTCGCCCACTTGCTCTACCGCGCGGCCCAGCCGGTCCTTGATGACGTGGCGCGTGCCTGGGCGACCCAGCAGCGTGCTGTTGAACAGCAACTCCACGCCTTCTTGGCCCTTGTCCTCCACATCGGTAAAGCCCACCACGTGCGCTGCGGCCTCGCCCTCGGGGTATTGCCGGCGGTACTCGGTGCGCTGGTAAATGCCTTTGAACTTCAGCTCCGCAATCTTTTTCGCAGTTTCGGGGTCGATTTGCCGTTTGAGCCAAACAAAGCTCTTGTCTTCGTCGGCCAGCTTTTTGGCCAGTTCGGCGGGTGCAATGCCCAGCAGCTTGGCCAGGGTGGCGCGCTCGGCGTCGTCCAGCGACACGTCTTCGGGAATGGCCCAGATGCTGGGTGCGGGCACGCTGGAGGCCAAAATCAGACCATTGCGGTCCAGGATGCGACCGCGGTTGGCTGGCAGCTCCAGCGTACGGTTGAAACGCACCTCGCCCTGGCGCTGGAAGAAGTCGTTGTTAAACACCTGGATATAGGCCGCGCGCGCGCCCAGGCCTACAAAGCCAAGCGCAACCGCGCCCACCACGAACTTGCTGCGCCATACCGGTGTGCGGCTGGTCAGCAAGGGGCTGGCGGTGTATTGGATGCTGCGGCTCATGGCTTGGCGGGCAGGGCGTCGCCCAGGCTCATATACAGGGTGATGCCGGGGGTGACCTGGCGCATTTGCAGTTTCTCGTGGGCTACGCGCTCCACCCGTGCCGGCGTGGCCTGGCTGCGCTTTTCCACTTGCAGGCGTTCGAGTTCGGTGCCCAGGCGCCGCGCCTCGCGGTGGGCTTTTTCCAGTTCGGTAAACAGGCGGCGCGACTCGTACTGCACCGCCACCAAATACATGGCGCTGGCGGTTGCAGCCAGCGCCAGCAAGATGTTGAGCCGGGTCATGCCCGGGTCCCCGGTTCGGCAGCGGTGCGCACCGCCACGCGCATGATGGCGCTGCGCGCGCGCGCGTTGGCGGCTACTTCAGCGGCGCTGGGGCGGCTGCGACCCAGGGCGCGCAGGCGCATGGTTTTGGGTGCGGCAAAGGGCGTGCGGCGGTCGTACTCGTCTTTGGAGTGCTTGGCGATGAATTGCTTGACGATGCGGTCTTCTAGCGAATGAAAACTGATCACCACCAAGCGGCCACCGGGTTGCAGCACCAGCAGGGCGGCGTCTAGCGCCTGCTGTAGCTCTTCAAGCTCGGCATTGATGAAAATCCGAAAAGCCTGAAATGTGCGCGTTGCAGGGTTCTGGCCCGGCTCGCGGGTTTTGACCGTGTCAGCCACGAGCTGGGCCAGTTC
>CANEVH010000066.1 GCA_947442105.1 Comamonadaceae bacterium
ACTGCGACTGCGCGACATGCGTTCAAGTTCGGCCATTACATCCGCCGTACACGACAGTGCCACAGCAACTCGTGCCATCGCATTCTCCTATGACTGAACATAGGGGTATCATAATACTATCGTCAATAAATGCAATTAGACACTAGCCACTGCGGGCGAAGGTGCGGCTGCGGCCAGGGCGGCCAGCGCCTGGGGCAGGCTGCGCTGGCCGCCCAGCAACTGCTGCAGGCTTTGGGCGCGCAGGGCCTCTGCGGTGGCAGCCTGTAACTGCTCTTGCAGGCTGCGCTGGTCGGCCTGGGTGAGCGTGGGGTCTAGCTCCACCAGCAGTTGCCCAGCGACCACAGTGTCACCGTCGCGCACCAGCACGGCTTTGACCACGCTGGGCTCTAGCGGCTGAATGACCTTGGTGCGGTCTGACACGATGATGCGGCCCGGTGCCACGGCCACGATGTCCACCTCGCCTACCACCGACCACACCAAAGCCAGCACGAACAGGCCCATGATGAGGTAGGCAAAGCGCCGGGGCGCGGGGTGTACCGGTGTTTCTTGCAGGCTGAGCGCAGCCGGCAAAAACGCCAGCTCGTCGGCCAAGCGCGCCGGGCCGGCCAGCTCGGCGCGGTGCGCCCAGGCGACAGACAGCACTGCGCGGTAACGGCCTAGCAGCTCACGCACGGGGTGCGGCGGCGCTGGGGGCAAGGGTGTGGAGATTGAAGGGGGGGACATGGGGCGGTGATCTTTGAGCGGGGTTGTCCAGTGGCTTAGGCAGAAACGCCGGGGCCACGCGGCGCTGCAGCTGGATGCTGCGGGCGCTCAGAGCTGGGGGCAGCGGCGTGCGCGCTACCGCCCGGCGAGCCGTCTTGCATGGCCCACAGGTGGGCGTACAAGCCGCCGGGTGTGTTGACCAACACATCGTGCGGCCCGGCTTCCACAATCTGGCCGCGCTCCATGACGATGATGCGGTGGGCATTTCGCACCGCAGACAGGCGGTGGGCGATGATGAGTACGGTGCGGCCCTGGCAGATCTTGACCATGTTGCGGCCAATGATGGCTTCGCTCTCGTAGTCCAGCGCGCTGGTGGCCTCGTCCAATATCAAGATGCGCGGGTTGGTGAACAGCGCGCGGGCAATAGCCACGCGCTGGCGCTGGCCGCCCGACAGGCTGCTGCCTTGCTCGCCCACCAGAGTGTCGTAGCCCTCGGCCAGCTCGCTGATGAATTCGTGGGCACCGGCCAGGGTGGCGACCTGGATGACCGCCTCCAGCGGCGCGGCGGGGTCGGCAATGGCAATGTTCTCGCGGATGCTGCGGTTGAACAGCAGGTTTTCTTGCAGCACCACGCCCACTTGGCGGCGCAGTTGGGCGGCATCTATCAGGCTGATGTCGATGCCGTCCACCAGCACCCGCCCGGCCTCGGGGCTGTAAAGACGCTGCACCAGCTTGGTCAGCGTGCTTTTGCCCGAGCCTGACCGCCCCACAATGCCCAACACCTCGCCCGCGCGAATGTCCAAGCTCAGGCCTTGAAGCACCGGCGGCGCCTCGGGGCGGTAGCGAAACTGCACTTTGTCTAGGGTGATGCGGCCTTGCAGAATGGGCAACTGCGCGGCGCTGCTGGAGGCGGCCTCGGTGCGGGTGTTCAAAATGTCGCCCAGGCGCGCCATGGAGATGCCGGTTTGCTGAAAGTCGGTCCACAACTGCGCCATGCGCATGATGGGCTGCGACACGCGCCCGGCAAACATATTAAAAGCCACAAACTGGCCCACGGTGAGCTGGTTGTCCATCACCAGTTGCGCGCCGTACCACAGGGTGGCGGCGTTGACCAGTTTGCCAATCAGGTTCACGCCCTCGTGCGCCACATTGGCCAGGCTTTGGGTTTTGAAGCTGGCCGACACATAGGACGCCAATTGCGTGTCCCAGCGCCGGGCAAACGAGGGCTCTAGCGCGCTGGCTTTGAGGGTTTGGATGCCGGTGACGGTTTCTACCAGCATCGCCTGGTTTTCTGCGCCACGGGCAAACTTGGCGTCCAGCCGCGCACGCAGCACCGGCACCACGGCCAAGCTCAGGCTAAAGTACAGGGGCAGGCTGACCAGCACAATGAGCGTGAGCGGCACGCTGTAAAACAACATGACCGCCACAAACACCACCGAGAACACCACGTCCAGCAGCACCGTCATGGCGTTGCCGGTCAAAAATGCGCGGATGTTTTCCAGCTCCTGCACGCGGGCCACCGAGTCGCCCACCCGCCGCGCCTGAAAGTAGGCCAGAGGCAACTGCACCAAATGGCGAAACAGGCGCGCACCCAACTCCACGTCAATGCGGCTGGTGGTGTGGCTGAACACATAGGCGCGCAAGGCGTTGAGCACACTCTCAAACACCACCACAACCACCAGCCCAATCACCAACACGTCCAGCGTCGTCATGCCCCGGTGCACCAGCACTTTGTCCATCACCACCTGAAAAAACAGCGGCGACACCAAGCCAAAGAGTTGCAGCATGAAGCTAATCAGCAGCACCTCGCCCAAGAGCTTGCGGTACTTGACCATGCTGGGCACAAACCAGCTGAAGTCAAATTTGGCCAGCGCGCCCACCAGCGCTGGCACGGCTGGCGATCAAAATCAAGTCGCCCGTCCAACGCTGGGCAAACGTCTCGGCGGGCTCGATGGTGGGGCGACCGCCTTCCGCGCCTTGGGCAGCCATGTCTTGGTACAACACCCGCTGCCCATCGCTTTGGGCCAGCACCACCACGCGAAGGCCGGCTTCGCCATCCCGCACAAAGGCCAGTGCGGGCAAGGGAAGTTGGGCCAGCCGCAAGACGGTGGATTGGATGTGGCGCGCCTTCAGACCTAGTTGCTGGGCCGCGCGCAAGAGGTCATTACTAGAAAAAGTCTGGCTGGCGCTCAAGCCGAGCTGATGGGCCAGCGCTGCGGGTTCTGCACTAATTTGGTGAAATCGCGCTATGGCGCACAAGGCCGTCAGGCTGCTGGGCCCCGGCAATGGCAAGCCTTGCCGATCGCTGCGCGCGCTTCCGCGCCGAAATAGCCCTGATTGAAACAGTCCCAAAATTCTCTCCCCTGTGTATCGGGCGCCTGTCACCAGTGTGGTTTAAACGCGTCTATTTGGCTATTCTTTTGGAAAGTATAAGCAATTGAGGTGCGCGCAACCCCAGCATGCAAATCGAGTGGTTGGGCATAAAGAAATAGCAAAAAAGTAGTTTTCAATATAAGCACCGGCATCTACAGTCGGTGCACTTTGGATGGGCAAGGCCGCGCGCAAGCGCCGCGCAAGCCCTCTGGCCCCTGATTTACCCCGCCCCCGCATGTACCAATACACCGACTTTGACCGCCAGTTTGTCCACGCCCGCGCTGCGCAGTACCGCGACCAGCTCGCCCGAAACCAGGCAGGCACGCTGGGGGACGATGAGTTTCGCCCCCTGCGTCTGCAAAACGGCTGGTATGTGCAGCGCTACGCGCCCATGCTGCGGGTGGCTGTGCCCTATGGCGAACTCAATAGCGCGCAACTGCGTGTGCTGGCGCAGATCGCCCAAGACTTTGACACCCCCAGCCCCGAGCTGCTGGCACGCGCCCAAAGCACGCAAGACCAAATTGGCAACGGCCCGGCGCCCAAGCTGACCACCAACTACGGCCACTTCACCACCCGGCACAACGTGCAGTTCAACTGGATTCCGCTGGACAAAAGCGCCGACGTGATGGACTTGCTGGCCAGCGTGAACCTGCACGGCATCCAGACCAGCGGCAACTGCATTCGCAACATTACCAGCGACGAGCGCGCAGGCATTGCCACCGACGAGGCGGTGGACCCCCGGCCCTACGCTGAAGTGCTGCGCCAGTGGAGCACGCTGCACCCCGAGTTTGCCTACCTGCCGCGCAAGTTCAAGATTGCCATCACCGGCTCGGTGGAAGACCGCGCAGCGATTGCCTGGCATGACGTGGGCCTGCGCGTGCTGCGCAATGCGGCGGGCGAAGTGGGCTTTCAGGTGCTGGTGGGCGGCGGCATGGGGCGAACGCCGGTGATTGCGTCAGAGGCACGGTCTTTCTTGCCCTGGAACCAGATCATCAATTACTTAGAAGCCGTGGTGCGCGTCTACAACGGCTGGGGCCGGCGCGACAACATCTATAAAGCGCGCATCAAGATTTTGGTCAAAGCCGAAGGCCAGCGCTACTTTGAGGAAGTGGAAGCCGAATACCAACGCATCCTGGCCGACGGTGCCAAGCACACCATTCCGCAAGCCGAGCTGGACCGCGTGAGCGCCTGCTTTGTCGCCCCCAGCGTGGACGCCGTGCCCCTGGCCGCCCAAAGCGCCGCCGAACATGCGCTGAGCAGCTTGGCGCAATCCACGCCCGAGTTTGGCCGCTGGCTGGCGCAAAACGTGGCCGGCCACAAAAACCCCGGCCTGCGCGCCGTCACCCTGTCTTTCAAACGCCTGGGTCAAGCGCCTGGCGACGCTACCGCTGACCAGTTGCGCACCAGTGCGGACTTGGCCGACCGCTTCTCAGCCGGTGAAGCGCGCGTCAACCACGACCAAAACCTGGTCTTGCCCTGGGTGCGGGTGGACCAGCTGATCGACCTTTGGCACGCCGCCAAGGCCGCAGGCCTGGCGCGCGCCAATATCCACCTGCTCAGCGACATGATTGCCTGCCCCGGCGGCGACTATTGCGCCCTGGCCAACGCCCGATCGCTTCCGATTGCCGCTGCGATTACCGAGCGCTACCAAGATCTGGATGAGCTGTTTGACCTGGGCGAGATTGACCTGCACATCAGCGGCTGCATCAATTCTTGCGGCCACCACCACAGCGGCCACATCGGCATCTTGGGCGTGGACAAGGACGGCCAAGAGTGGTACCAGGTGACGCTGGGCGGCTCGGACGGCTCGGAACTGAGCGGCCCGGCCCGCGCGGGCAAAGTAGTGGGTCCGTCGTTTGCCGCCGCCGAGGTGGTGGACGTGATTGAGGCCGTGCTGGACGTTTACAAAGACCAGCGCGACGGTGGTGAAAACTTCATCGACACCTTGCAGCGCGTGGGCTTTGACGCCTTCAAGACCGCCGCCAACGGCGCGCGCTATGCCACGGCCCGCGTGGCGGCCTGAGCGTTGAAACCCCCACATTTTTGGAGCCGCACCGTATGGCACTTACCCTGATTTCTCCCGCTGACTTGCCCGAGGGCGATGCCCAAGACGGCAGCACCCTGGCGCTGGCCAATGACGCGGACGTGCAGACCGTGGCGCTGGACGGCGTTACGCGCATTGCGCTGAATTTCCCCAAGTTCACCGATGGGCGCGCCTTCAGCCAGGCCTATGTGCTGCGCCGCCGGGGTTTTGCCGGCGACATCCAGGCGCGGGGCGATGTGCTGATAGACCAGTTGCTGCAAATGCAGCGCAGCGGATTCAGCAGCGCCGTGCTGCGCGCCGACCAAGACGCCGCCCACGGACAAAAGCTGCTGGGCCACTACAGCCAGTTTTACCAAGGCGACGCCGTAGGCGCACCACGGTTTTTGCAAGCAGCCTAAACACCAAAAACACAGCGCTTTTGCAGGGTGCTTGATGGTCACCCCAGCGCTAGCTACGTCCAAATTCGCCTCAACGCCATTCCAAACGCCGCCCATGCTGACCCTCAATCGCACCACCAAGCCCGCCAGCGCCACAGACCGCAACGCCGACGCCAGTCCTGACTTTGCCCACAAACTGGCGCACACCCGCGCCACGCTGCAGGAAGCGGCCCGCGAATTCAGCCCCGCCACCCAAGCCTCCAGCCTGAGCGCAGAAGACGTCGTCATCACCCACCTGATCAACGCGCTCAAGCTTGACATTCCGCTCTTCGTGCTGGAAACCGGCGCCTTGCACGCCGAGACACTTGCGCTACTGGAGCGCACCCAGGCGCATTCGCGCGCGCCAGTGCGGGTGTTTCGGCCCGACCAGAGGGCGGTCATTGCCTTTGTGCGCAACGAAGGGCAAGACGCCATTTTCAAAAGCCAAGCGCTGCGCAAAGCCTGCTGCGACATTCGCAAAATGGAGCCGCTAGGGCGCGCATTGCAAGGCCAGCGCGCCTGGATTACCGGCCTGCGCCGCGAACAATCCAGCGCCCGCGCCGAGGTTCCGCTGCTGGACACCAGCAACCCGGCACTGGCCAAGTTCAACCCCTTGGCCGACTGGACCTGGGGCGATGTGTGGCACTACATCGCCGAGCACAAAGTGGACTACAACCCGCTGCACGACCAGTTTTTCCCCAGCGTGGGCTGCGCGCCTTGCACGCGGGCCGTGTCTGCGGGCGAAGACTTTCGCGCCGGGCGCTGGTGGTGGGAGACCGAATCCGCCAAAGAGTGCGGCCTGCATGTCAAAGCCTGACCCGAATAACTACCCCTTGAACCGAAAGACGAGCGCCATGAACGCAAGCACCGCCCCCGAACTGCTGGCCCGCGTCAGCAACCAGCACCTGGACGCCCTGGAGGAAGAAACCGTCTTCATCCTGCGCGAGGTGGCCGCCGCTTTTGAGCGCCCCACGCTGCTGTTCTCAGGCGGCAAAGACTCGCTGGTGATGCTGCGCTGCGCCGAAAAAGCCTTTGGCGCCGGGCGCCTGCCCTTTCCGCTATTGATGATTGATACCGGTCACAACTTCTCTGAGGTGACCGACTTTCGCGACCAGCGCGCCAAAGAGCTGGGCGCCGAGCTGATCGTGCGCAGCGTGGAAGACTCCATGGCGCGCGGCACGGTGCGCCTGGCCCACCCGGGCGAGAGCCGCAATGTGCACCAGTCGGTCACGCTCTTGGAGGCGATTGACGAGTTCCGCTTTGACGCGCTGATTGGCGGCGCCCGGCGCGACGAGGAAAAAGCCCGCGCCAAAGAACGCATCTTCAGCCACCGCGACAGCTTTGGCCAATGGCAACCCAAAGCCCAGCGCCCCGAGCTGTGGACGCTGTTCAACACCCGCTTGCAGCCAGGCGAACATTTCCGGGTGTTCCCCATCTCCAACTGGACCGAGCTGGACGTGTGGCAGTACATAGACCGCGAGCAGATCGCCCTGCCCTCGCTGTATTACACCCACCAGCGCGCGGTGGTGGAGCGCAAAGGCCTGCTGGTGCCGGTAACCCCGCTGACCCCGGCGCTGGACCATGAACAGGTGCAGCTGCGCGATGTACGCTTTCGTACCGTGGGCGACATCACCTGCACCTGCCCGGTGGCCAGCCTGGCCGCCAGCGCCGCCGAGGTGGTGATCGAGACTTTGAGCGCTGATGTAAGCGAACGCGGCGCCACCCGCATGGACGACAAAACGTCCGAAGCCTCCATGGAAAAACGCAAGAAAGACGGGTACTTTTAATGACCACAACACAATTGAATACCTCCGCCCGCGCACTTCCATCGCAAAATTTGGACCGCCACGCCGCCCTGAAATTCATCACCTGCGGGTCGGTGGACGACGGCAAAAGCACGCTGATTGGCCGCCTGCTGATCGACAGCCGCTCGGTGCTGCAAGACCAGCTGGAAAACGTGTCCAAGAGCGGCGCTGCCGACCTGGCGCTGTTCACCGACGGCCTGTCGGCCGAGCGCGAGCAAGGCATCACCATTGACGTGGCCTACCGCTATTTCGCCACCCCGGCACGCAAGTTCATCATTGGCGACACGCCCGGCCACGAGCAGTACACCCGCAACATGGTCACCGCCGCCAGCAGCGCCGACGCAGCCGTGGTGTTGGTGGACGCCACCAAACTGAAATGGAAGGACGTCGCTGAGGTCACCCTGTTGCCCCAAACCCGGCGCCACGCGCTCTTGCTCAAGCTGCTGCGCGTGCCCAGCATCGTATTTGCCGTCAACAAGCTAGACGCCTTAGAAGACCCGTCCCACCCCCAGCAGGCCACCGAGGCCTTTACCTGCATCCGCGAGGCTTTGGAGACTTTTGCCGCCGCAGCGGGCATTGCGGTGGCGGCCACCATCCCAATTTCTGCCCTGCAAGGCCATAACGTGGTGACTGCCACGCCCGGCTGGTGCGGCTACCAGGGCGCGAGCCTGCTGCGCCTGCTTGAAACCCTGCCGGTGACGCCCGCAGAGGCGGCCCTGCCCCTGGCTTTTCCAGTGCAGTGGGTGGAAAAATTCTCCAGCTCCAGCGACACAAGTCAGGGCAGGCGCGTGTTTTGGGGCCGCGTGGCCACTGGCGACGCGCGGGTGGGTCAAAGCATCACCGTGTTCCCCAGCGGCAAAACCGCCTGCATCGCCCGGGTTCTCAATCATGTGCGCGAGCCCCAGAGTGTGGCGTCCAGCCATAGCGCTGGCATCGTGCTCGACCGGGAGTTGGACGTCTCACGCGGCGACTGGTTGCTGGCGGACGACGCCGCGTTGACGCAGAGCCTAACCGTGAGCGGCACGGTGGCGTGGATGGACGACGCGCCCCTGGCCGTGGGCCGCGCTTACTGGTTGCTGCATGGCCACCGCTGGATTAAGGCCAAAGTGCAACACATCAAGCACCGGCTCGACGTCAACAACTTGACCCAAACTGCCGCCAGCGAGCTCGAGCCCAACGCCATCGGCCACATCACCTTGAGCCTGCAGCAGCCCATTGCTGCGCTGGGTTATGCGCAGTCGCGCGTTCTGGGCTCGCTCATTCTGGTGGACACGGCTACCCATTCCACCGCCGGGGCATTGTTGATCGAATAAACTCCGCAGCTTCGCGCCTGCGCGTCGCTGTCATCCCACCGCACCAAATCACCCAATGACCCATACCGTTACCGAAGCCTGCATCAAGTGCAAATACACCGATTGTGTGGACGTGTGTCCCGTGGACTGCTTTCGCGAAGGCCCGAACTTTCTGACGATTGACCCCGACGAGTGCATCGATTGCGCCGTCTGCATCCCCGAATGCCCGGTTAACGCCATTTATGCCGAAGAAGACGTGCCACACGACCAGCAGCACATGACCAAGCTCAACGCCGAACTGGCCAAACTCCCCACCTGGAAGAGCATCACCAAGCGCAAGGCGCCGCTGCCCGAGGCCGAGGAGTGGAAAGACAAGACCGGCAAGCTCGCCGAACTGATTCGCTAAACGGCAACCCGCCTTGGACCGGCCCCACGCCCCGATTGAGACCGATGCGCTCATCATCGGCGCCGGACCGGTGGGCTTGTTCCAGGTATTCGAACTTGGCCTTTTGGGGGTTAAGACGCACGTGGTGGACGCCCTGCCGTTTGCCGGTGGTCAATGCATTGCGCTGTACGCCGACAAGCCGATCTACGACATTCCGGCGGTCAAAAAGTGTACCGGCCGCGAACTGGTCGACCGCCTGCTAGACCAGGCATCTCCCTTCAAACCCACTTTTCATTTCAGCCAAACCGTCGATGCGCTAGAACGCCTGGACGATGGCCGCTACGCCTTGCGCACCTCGACGGGCACGCACTTTGTGGCAAAAACGGTGTTTATCGCGGCAGGCGTAGGCGCCTTCAAGGCGCGCCAGTTGCACGTTGAGGGTCTGGCACCGTTTGAAGGCACCCAGCTCCACTACCACCTGCCCGATGTTCACACCCTGAACAAGCAAGACGTGGTGGTGGTGGGCGGCGGAGAAAGCGCACTGGAGGCCGCCATTGCACTGTGCGCGGCTGCCACCCAAAGCGTGACGCTGGTTCACCGCCGCGATGTGTTCCATGGCGAAGCGGCCACCCTGGCCCAAATCAAAGCGCTGCGCGCATCGGGCCGCTTGCGCTTTGTAGAAGGCCAAGTCACCGGGGTGCGCAGCCAGCAGCGCTTGCATGGACTGGTGGTCACCGACAACGAAGCGCAAACCCGCAATGTTGCGCTCGACACCTTGCTGGTGTTTTTGGGCCTGTCACCCAAGCTCGGGCCAGTGGCCGCATGGGGCCTGGATATGGAGCGCAAACAGCTCAGCGTGGACACCCAAAGCTTCGCCACCAGCGCGCCCGGCATTTTTGCCGTGGGCGACATCAACACCTACCCAGGCAAAAAAAAGCTCATCCTGTGCGGCTTTCACGAGGCCACATTGGCCGCCTTTGCAGCCAAGGAGCTGATCACTCCTGACGAGCGCGTACAACTGCAATACACCACGACCAGCACACAGCTGCACCGCGCCTTGGGCGTGGCGCATTAAGCACCGCCGAACCATCGCCAAAGAAGGCAATGGTCACCGAAGGTTTGCCCCGCTTTTTGACGGCCGACTATGCGTCGCAGTCCATTGGCATGCCGGCCCCAATGATGCCGCTGCCACTGCACCAGTGGGCGTCGTCATACAAGTGCCTGTGCCCGGTCATGCAGACCGGCAACCGGTTTTTGAAGTTTGTTACAATTGTGGGCTGCTTAGGAAGAACCCCAGTGCGATTCCAAAATGGAACGCGTTAACAGGAGTTTGGCCTTGGCTACCGTACATATTCCTCGATAGCTCAGTCGGTAGAGCGCCGGACTGTTAATCCGTAGGTCCCTGGTTCGAGCCCAGGTCGAGGAGCCAAAAAAAGCCCAATTGGGCGTTAAAAAGCCTGCTATTGAATCAATAGCAGGCTTTTTTCATACCAAACTGCAAGCGCAGTTCGCTGCCGCAAACCCTCTTGCCCTCCGCCGCATCCAAAACCGATAGCCAGTACCAAACGTACGATGAAGCGCCGATGGTTTAAAACCAATTCCGTACATACGCTTGGAATCATAATCAGGCTGGGTTGATTCCAACTGCAAAAAAGTATTTTTGCCCACTGCCGAAACTGAGCACGACCTTCGCAGGGCCCGTGCCGCGCGTAAAATCAATCACCGGGCCCAAGCATTTGGAACCCGGTATTTTTTTGCCGGTTCCAATCCAAGCGCCGCATATTGATTGAACCTTTTGGAGCTTGGAACATGGAAATTTTTGACTACGACAACATTCTTCTGCTGCCACGCCAATGCCGTGTGGAAAGCCGCTCGGAATGCGACGCCAGTGTGGAACTCGGTGGCCGGCGCTTTCGCCTGCCGGTGGTGCCCGCCAATATGAAAACGGTGGTGGATGAGCCGATTTGCGTTTGGCTGGCACAAAACGGCTACTTTTACGTCATGCACCGCTTTGACCTGGACAACGTGCGCTTCACCCAGGATATGGTGGCCAAGGGGCTGTACGTGTCCATTTCTCTGGGCGTCAAAAAGCCCGACTACGACACCGTGGACCAATTCGTGGCGCTCGGTCTGTCGCCCGACTACATCACCATAGACATTGCGCACGGCCACGCCGAGAGTGTCAAGAAAATGATCGGCTATTTGAAAGAGAAGTTACCTGCCAGCTTCGTCATCGCTGGCAACGTAGGCACACCTGAGGCCGTGATTGACCTGGAAAACTGGGGCGCAGACGCCACCAAGGTCGGCATTGGCCCCGGCAAAGTGTGCATTACTAAGCTCAAAACCGGCTTTGGCACCGGCGGCTGGCAGCTTAGCGCGCTCAAATGGTGCGCGCGCGTGGCCACCAAGCCCATCATCGCCGACGGCGGCATCCGTGACCATGGCGACATTGCCAAGAGCGTGCGCTTTGGCGCCTCCATGGTGATGATCGGCTCGCTATTTGCCGGACACGAGGAGTCACCGGGCCAAACGGTGGAGGTCGACGGCAAGCTCTACAAAGAGTATTACGGTTCTGCCAGCGACTTCAACAAGGGCGAATACAAGCACGTGGAAGGCAAACGCATCCTTGAAGTCATCAAAGGCAAGCTGGCAGACACGCTGACCGAGATGGAGCAGGATGTGCAAAGCTCCATCAGCTACTCCGGTGGCAAAAAACTGATGGACATCCGCAAAGTCAACTACGTCACCCTGGGCGGCACCAATGCAGCCGAGCATTTGCTGATGTAAGCGTCACACCTCGGGACTGAGGCACAAAGAGCCTCAAACCAAAAAACGGCCTGCCCCTTTCGGGAACAGGCCGTCTTCACTTGATCCGCCGACCTGCCCGAGGGCAGGTAGCCGACTACAAGGGGGTTTCTAACACAGCATCAGTCCACGTTGCGCGTGGGGCGCTTTTTGGCATCGCGCGGCACAAACACTTTGCCGCCGTTGCCCGGTTTGGCAAAGCCGGTGGGCTTGCCAAAGGCAGGCTTGCGGGCCGCGAAATCACCGCGCGGGGCGCCGAAGTCACCTCGGGGTGCTGCGAAATCGCCGCGTGGGGCAAAGTCCGCACGCGGCGCTGCGTTGGGGCGCGGGGCCGGAAATTCAGCGCGGGGCGCGAAATCATTGCGTGGACCGCGAGCGTCCCCACGGGGGGCGCCTTGGCCGGCAAATCGGTCGTTGAAGCCACCCTTGCGCTCATAGCTAAAGCCTTCGCGCGCCGCGCCGCTGTAGTCACGGCTGCCGCCTTCGGGCTTGTCCGAGAAGCCGCCACGGTTGCCACCGCCAAAACCACCTTCACGGGGGCCGCCAAAGCTGCGGCCCTGAGGACGGCTGTCGCGGTTACCGCCGCCGGGGCGACCACCAAAACCGCTGTTGGGGCGCGATTCGGGCATGCGCTGCTGCGGCTCCAGACCCGGCACCACTTCGGCCTTTATAGGTTGGCGGGTGTAGGCCTCGATGTCAAAAATTTTGCGGCGGTCGCGCATTTCGGCAAAGGTAATGGCCAGGCCATCGCGCCCAGCGCGGCCGGTGCGGCCAATGCGGTGGGTGTAGTCCTCGGCCTTCATGGGCAAGCCGAAGTTAAACACGTGGGTGATGGTGGGCACGTCAATGCCGCGCGCGGCCACGTCGGTGGCCACCAGAATTTGCACATGACCTTGGCGCAAGGCCATCAGGCGGCGGTTGCGCAGGCCCTGGCTCAGGGCGCCGTGCAAGGCCACGGCGTCAAAGCCGTCTTGTTGCAAGTCGTTGGCCAAGCCGTTGCACTCGATTTGCGTGCTGGCAAACACAATGGCCTGGTTGATGCCGGTGTCACGCAACCAATGGTCAAGCAGCTTGCGCTTGTGCTGGGCGTTGTCGGCCCAAAACAGCACCTGCTTGATGTTGGCGTGCTTTTCCTGCGGGTTGTCGATAGTGATGCGCTGGGGTTCGCGCATCACGCGTGCGGCCAAATGCTGAATGCGCGGCGCAAAAGTGGCGCTGAACATCATGGTTTGCTTGCGGTCAATGGTGAGCTGGTTGATCTCGGCCAGATCGTCCGAGAAGCCCAGGTCGAGCATGCGGTCGGCTTCGTCCACCACCAAAAATTGCACCTGGTCGAGCTTGATTTGCATTGAGCGTTGCAAGTCGAGCAAACGACCAGGCGTTGCCACCACCAAGTTGGCGTTTTGCAACTTGGCAATTTGCAATTGGTACGGCATACCGCCCACGATATTGGCCACGCGCAGGCCACGACAATGCTGCACCAAGTCAATGGCGTCGTGCGCCACTTGTTGGGCGAGTTCGCGCGTGGGGCACACAATCAGCGCGCCAGGGGTTGGGGCCTTGAAGTTGCGCGGGTTGGTCGGGTCTTTGCGCTTAGAGCGCTTGGGGGCGGGTTCGCCCTTGGCGGCGGCGTCGGCTACGGCTTGTTCGTATTCCAGGCGCTCCGCTTCTTCGGCATCCGCTGCCTGCTTGAGCAGGGTATGCAACACCGGCAACAAAAATGCCGCCGTCTTGCCGCTGCCGGTCTGGCTGGAAACCATCAGGTCGATAAAGCTGGCCGCCTTGGCCGGCGATGCGTTGGAGGGCAAAGCCAGCGGAATCACCTTGGATTGCACTGCGGTGGGCTGGGTGTAGCCCAGGTCTTTACAAGCCTGCACCAGCTCGGGGGCGAGGGCGAGTTCTACGAAGCCGTTGGGGACTTCGGGTTCTTGCACCGCTTCAGCGACAGTTTCAGTATCTGCGCAAGCCATTTCGACCTCAGAGGACGGGATGGACAGGTTTTCAACAGGCGCGAAATCGCCCGTTACTTCAAAAGTATCAGTCATGGATTTACTCACACGCGAACGCCACCCGGTAGGTGGGCGTTCCGTCAATGGTTAAAAAACATCAACCATCAAACGGAACCTGCTCTGACTCTGGAAAGAGTTCAATCAGCGCTGGGGGCCCATGTCGTGGGGCCCGGTGAATGAAGGGAGATGTACAAAATCGCTTCGTGTTGCCATCAACATCGTCTTAGCGAAGCCTGTGATTATGGCACGGATTGGGGTTTCTACTTAATCTAGCCGCGGATCAGGCTAGTTTGAGGAAGTGGGTGCGGTAGTGTTCCAGCTCGTCAATGGACTCGTGTACGTCTGCCAGCGCCGTGTGGCGCTGCTGCTTTTTGAAGCTGGCGTATACCTCCGGGCGCCAGCGGCGGCTCAGCTCTTTGAGCGTGCTGACATCGAGGTTGCGGTAATGGAAAAAAGCCTCCAACTGCGGCATGTACTCCACCAAAAAGCGTCGGTCTTGCCCAATGGTATTGCCGCACAAAGGCGACGCGCCCGCTGGCACAAACTGCGCCAGAAACGCCAGCAGCTGCGCTTGCGCGTCTTGCTCGGTGGTGCTGGACGCCCTCACCTTGTCAACCAAGCCGCTTTTGCCGTGCGTGCCTTTGTTCCACGCGTCCATTTTGTCGAGTTGGGCGTCTGACTGGTGAATGACAAACACCGGACCTTCGGTGCGGCATTCGAGCTGCGGGCCGGTGACCACGACCGCAATTTCGATGATACGGTCCACCACCGGGTTGAGTCCGGTCATTTCACAATCGAGCCAGACGAGGTTTTTATCGGATTTGGATAAGGTCGGGGTGTTTTCAGGCATGGGCTCGATTGTCGTCGATGGCCTAAACTCCAAGGATGCCCGAAACCGCCGCCAATCCGTCCAGCCTGTTCACCCTTGTTTTTGCCACCGCACTGGTTTGCAGCCTGGCGCTGAAGTTTTGGCTAGCGACCCGCCAGGTTCGCCACGTGGTGGAACACCGCAACGCAGTGCCCACCGTGTTTGCCGACCGCATTGGCCTGCAAGCGCACCAAAAAGCCGCCGACTACACGGTTGCCAAAACACGCTTTGGCATGCTGGAGCTGGCCTGGGGCGTGGCAGTCACCCTGGGTTGGACGCTGCTGGGTGGCCTGAACGCTTTGAACGAAGCCGTCACGCAGCAATGGGGCCCAGGTTTGCTCGCCCAAGTGGCGCTCATTGGCGCCTTCACAGTGCTCAACGCCTTAATCGATATTCCCTTTGGTCTGTATGGCACGTTCGTCATTGAGCAACGCTTTGGCTTCAACAAGACGAGCTTCAAGCTCTGGCTGCAAGACTTGGGCAAATCTGTGCTTTTGGGCCTGGTGATTGGCGGCCCCTTGCTTTTGCTGATTCTTTGGCTGATGGGCGCGGCGGGGCCGTCTTGGTGGATCTGGACCTGGGCTGTCTGGATGGGCTTTAACCTGCTGGCCATGCTGATTTACCCGACCTGGATAGCGCCGTGGTTCAACAAGTTCCAGCCACTCAAGGACGCGCCATTGACTGCCCGCGTTCAAGCCTTGATGCAGCGCTGCGGCTTTCGCGCCCAGGGGTTTTACGTGATGGACGGCAGCAAACGCAGCGCCCATGCCAATGCCTATTTCACTGGCTTTGGTGCCTCCAAGCGCGTGGTTTTTTATGACACCTTGTTGGCCCGCTTGAGCGCCGACGAGGTGGATGCTGTCTTGGCCCACGAACTGGGCCACTTCGCCCACCGGCATATCCTCAAGCGCTTGGTCTCGATCTTTGCCCTGAGCTTGGTGGGCTTTGCGCTGCTGGGATGGTTGAGTACCAAAGTCTGGTTTTACACCGGCCTGGGGGTTATGCCCCACGCGCTAGGCGCCAATGACGCACTGGCCTTGCTCTTGTTCATGCTGGCCCTGCCAGCGTTCACTACCTTCATAGGCCCGGTTTTTTCATGGACCTCGCGCCGCCATGAGTTTGAGGCCGATGCGTACGCGGTGCAAAAGTCTAGCGGCGCGCACCTGGCCTCGGCCTTGCTCAAACTCTACGAAGACAATGCATCCACCCTCACGCCCGACCCGTGGTACGTGCGTTTTTATTACTCCCACCCTCCAGCCCTGCAACGGCTCCATCGCGTGGCTTGCACATGACGCACGGCGTGATGACGGCCCTACCCGCCCCGATGCGCCCAGTACGCAACGCCCTCACTGGGCCGCACATCGTTGCCAAGCTCGCGCAGTTGCAGGGCTGGCGCCTCTACGGTGACGGCGCAGACCTGGCGATCGAAAAAACTTACGCCTTCAACGGCTATCTGCACACCATCGCCTTCGTCAACGCCGTGGCGTTTTTGGCCGAGCAATGCGACCACCACCCCGATCTGCACGTGGCTTACAAAACTTGCAGCGTGCGCTGGCACACCCATGACGTGAAAGGCCTCTCGCACACCGACTTCGAATGTGCTGCCAAAGTGGATGCCTTGCTAGACAAGGCCGGCGCACCAGGCCCTGCCATTGGCTGAGGACAAAAACCTGCAACACGGTTTGGTCATTGCAGGCCACGGCCGCCACGTGTGGGTAGAAACGCCGGATGGCCGCAAAGTCATTTGCCACCCACGCGGCAAGAAAAGCCAAACCGTGGTGGGCGACCGCGTGCTGTGGCAAATTACCCAAGACGAGGGCACGATAGAGAAGGTGCTGCCGCGCAAAAACCT
>CANEVH010000067.1 GCA_947442105.1 Comamonadaceae bacterium
AAGTCTTTGCGCGTGCTGTTGGCGTCCACAATCGCGCGGATCAGGTTTTGCGGCACCTCGCTGTAATTGGCCAGCAGTTGCTTGGTGTCTTTGGGCAGGCAGTAGCCGCCATAGCCAAACGAGGGGTTGTTGTAATGCTTGCCAATGCGCGGGTCCAGGCACACACCGTCGATGATTTGGCGCGTGTCCATGCCGTGAGACGCTGCATAACTGTCGAGTTCATTGAAATACGCCACCCGCATGGCCAAATAGGTATTGGCAAACAGCTTGATGGCTTCGGCCTCGGTGCTGCCGGTCAGCAAAACGGCGACGTCTTGCTTGAGCGCGCCCTCTTGCAAGAGCTGCGCAAAGCGCTGGGCGTGGGCGGACGGCGGCGTCGGGCCTGCGGCCTCACCCGCCAAGGTGGCGGGCGTGTCGCCTACTACGATGCGGCTGGGATGCAAGTTGTCGTACAGCGCCCTGCCCTCGCGCAAAAACTCGGGTGAGAACAACAGCTTCAGGCCAGGAAACCGCTGGGCCACGGTCGCTGTAAATCCCACCGGCACCGTGGACTTGATCACCACACAAGCCTGCGGATTGATGGCCGCGACATCCGCCACCACCGACTCCACCGAACGGGTGTTGAAGTAATTCGTCTGGACGTCATAGTCGGTAGGCGTGGCCACAATCACGTAATCGGCGCCGTGCATCGCCGCGTGTTTGTCCACAGTGGCAGACAAATCCAATGTTCCCGATGCCAAATACTCTGACAACTCCTTGTCTTCAATGGGCGAATGGCCCGCATTGACTGCGGCAACCTTGGCCGGGTCTAAATCGATGGCAACGACGGTGTGGTTTTGCGACAGCAAAACCGCGTTGCTCAAACCCACGTAACCGCATCCTGCAACTGCTATTTTCATATTCATCCAAACTTGATTGCATTGGGCTTGGCTGCCCTTACTTCGCCAAACCCCAGTCTACTGGCAGCATATGACGACGACGCAGGATTGCGCAGGACTCATCCATTTCGAGCGCAAACAAACTGCACTATCCTCCAACAAGCAATCGCCCTCAATATCCATCTGGATTGCGGGATTGCCAGCGCCAGGCGTCCGCGCACATGCGCTCCACGCCCAGCGCAGCCCGCCAGCCCAGCGCGCTGTGCGCCAAAGTGGTGTCTGCGTAGCACGTGGCCACGTCGCCAGGCCGCCGGTCGCTGAACTGGTAGGGCACCGGCACGCCGGTCACGCGGGCAAAGGTCTTGGCGAGTTGCAGCACGCTCACGCCCTGGCCGGTGCCCAGGTTCACGGTAATGCTAGCCTGCTTGTCTTGCAAATAGCGCAGTGCCGCCAAGTGGCCTAGCGCCAAGTCCACCACGTGGATGTAGTCGCGCACCCCCGTGCCGTCTGGCGTGGGGTAGTCCTTGCCAAAAATACCCAAAAACGCCCGCTTGCCCACCGCCACCTGGGTAATAAAGGGCATCAGATTGTTGGGAATGCCGCTCGGGTTCTCGCCAATGGTGCCACTCTCGTGCGCGCCCACGGGGTTGAAGTAGCGCAATATCGCCACCTGCCAGCGCGGGTCCGCAGCTTGCAGGTCGCGCAATATGTCCTCGCACATCAGCTTGGTGCGGCCATAGGGGTTGGTCACTTGCAGGGCGCTGGCCTCCGTAATAGGCACCTGCGCCGGGTCTCCGTACACCGTGGCCGAGGAACTGAACACCAAGCGGCGCACCCCCGCGCGGTCCATGGCTTGCAGCAAGGCCAGCGTGCTGCCCAAGTTGTTGTCAAAGTAGCGCACCGGCTGCGCCACCGATTCACCTACCGCCTTCAGGCCCGCAAAATGAATGACGCCGCTGATCTGGTCCTGGGCAAATATGCGGTCCAATGCGGCGCCATCGCGCACATCGGCCTGCACAAAGCTAAATTTGCTGCCGCAGAGTGCTTGCAGACGATCCAAGACTTTGGCGCTGCTGTTGCACAGGTTGTCAACAATCACCACCTCCTGGCCGCTGTTCATCAGCTCCACCGCCGTGTGGCTTCCGATGTAACCGGCCCCGCCAGTGATGAGAATTTTGGGTGTCATGGAGTTAAAAATGAGAGGGTCCAACCGGCTTAGGCAGCGCGGGTTCCGCGCTTGGGCGTTTGCCAAAGGCCTAACAGCGTGGCTTTCCAACGTTTTTTAGCTGCCGTGGGCATATGGACTGCTGGTTCGGAGTTCATCTTACAAGAACCATTGCATGATGAAGCCTGATGAAGCAATGCTCTCTACGGTGGCGAAACGCTATAGCGCATGTAGCCTTGGTGTACGAATGGTGCCAAAAGCCCGCCAAACGCTATCGAACTCGCGTATCTGGTGCGTACTGTTGAGCTTTGCCGACATCGTGTGCCATTTTTTTCCATTGGTAATGATGCCGCCCACGGTGAACACCTCCAAACCCACCACGCGGCCAATGACCGGTGCTTTGATTTCAGACATGGCGCGGTCAAACTAGGCGGAGTCGAGCCGGGTGGACAGGGCGTTGCGGTTTTTTTGAATTTTTTGCGGCGGCGAGCGAGGCGCCGCCGAGGCCAGATTGCCAGCGGAATGCCGCCGACGCGCTTGTTTTGGCAGAGGCGGTTCGGTGGAGGTTCGATGGACGCGGGCGCCAACAGGGAAAATGGGGCCATGGCCGCCCCATCCCAACCCGCAGCACTCCATGCGCCCCACTAAACCTGTACTCTTGGTGGCGCTGGTGCTGCTGGCGCATGCCGGTTTGCTCTGGGTATTGCAAGCGCAGTGGCAACCCAAATTGGTGATCAAGGCTTTGCCAGACCCAGTCTTTCTGACATTGCTCCGCCCCGCCGCGAGCCCTGTCAGGGTCGCACCCACCAAACCCAAGCGCGCGCCAGCGCCATCGGTCGCAGCCGCAGACGCGTCTCCCCCAGCGAGCACCCTCCACGCTGCGGACGCACCCGTCGAGGTGCCGGCGCAAGAAGCCCCAAGCCCGCAAGCCCAGGCCTCGGATGCAGGCCCCCAGGAAGCGCCGCGCCCGGCCCCGCCCGATGCGCAAGAGCCCTCCAAAACCGACTATGCCAAGCCAGAAGACACGCCCAAGGCGGACACCTGGCCCGCAGACACCCGCGTGTCCTACCGCATGCGGGGCTACTACCGGGGCGAGGTATACGGCAGCGCCAAGGTCCAATGGCAGCGCCAGCAAGACATCTACCAAGTACAGCTAGACATGCGCATGGCGCTGTTGTTTCAGGTCAGCATGGTCAGCCAGGGCCGGCTGACCGAGGCGGGTTTGGTCCCGCAGGCCTATGAAGAGCGCTTTCTGTCTGCGCGCAGAAGCGTGGCCTTTGACCGAGAGTGGCTGCGGCTGCACGATGGGCGCCAGGTGCCCAAACCCCCAGGCGTGCAAGACACCGCCAGCCAGTTCGTGGAACTCAGCCACCGCTTTGCCACAGGCCGCCAAACGCTTGCAGTGGGTAATGTGGTCCAGGTTTGGTTAGCCCGGCCCGGTGGTGTGGATTTTTGGACCTATGACGTGACCGAGGTGGTGGATTTACCGACGCCTCTGCTCGGTCCGGTTCAGGCCTTTCACCTCAAACCTCGGCCGCTGGCCAATCCGCGCGGCGACATCATCGCGGAGCTTTGGCTGGCCCCCAGCTTGCAGTATTTGCCGGTGCGCGTGCGCATCGCGCTCGGGGGAGACAATTTTGTCGACCTCTTGGTGGAAAGGATTGAACAAGGCAGTGCGCCAGCCGCCGCAAAATAAATCTAAGTAGCGAATCGCCTCCAAAGGGGGCAGTGTTGCGGCTCAGCGCACGCTTGTGGCCTGTGAGCCACGCAAAAAAAAAGGACCACAAGGGTCCGTTTTTTTGTTCACTTCTGGCGGAGAAGGCGGGATTCGAACCCGCGGAGGGTTTTACCCCTCGCACGCTTTCCAGGCGTGTGACTTAAACCGCTCATCCACCTCTCCAGAACCGCTAAGTTTAACCTGCATTCCTACCGTTTTGACTGCTTGGCGGCTGCGGCGCCGTCAATCATGAACGCGCTTTCAGTTCAGGCACGCAGTTTCAGGTCGTGGCGGACTATGGCAAAGCCCTGCGCGGTGTAGCTTTTCCAGCGCTGGCGCGCCAGCACGCGGTCTTCCTCGTCGGTGCTAACGACCTCTATGACGCGCTGGTGGCAATCGAAGCCTTGTGGCATCTGCGCGCCCAGGTTGACCAGCACCGGCAGGTCCGGCGCAGACACCGGTGCGCCTTCGTCTGCCAGCACCACCAGCGACAAGGCCCGCACCTGCGCTGGAGCGTCGGCCAGGGAATGCGGCAGAAAGTCGGCAGGCGCACTGGCCCAGAGCGCCGCATCGAGCTGATGCACCAGGTCCGCCGGGGCCAGTACCAGCACGCGCACCCCGGTGCCTACGGCCTTGCGCAAAAGGCGCAGGGCGTAGGCCAGCTTGTCTGGCGCGCCGAAATGAAAAGCGATTTCGGTCACCGCCGGCGTCACTTGTCGGGCAACTGGCTCAACAAATACTCCACCAGCAAGCCCACGGGCCGACCGGTGGCGCCTTTGTGGGCGCCACTTTTCCAGGCGCTGCCCGCAATGTCGAGGTGCGCCCAGGCAAACTTTTCGGTAAAGCGCTGCAAGAATTTGGCCGCTGTGATGGCACCGCCCGCGCGCCCACCGATGTTGGCGACGTCCGCAAAATTGCTCTTGAGGCCTTCGGCATAGTCCTCGTCCAGCGGCATGCGCCAGCACAGGTCTTGCGCGCGTTCACCGGCAGCGGCCAGACTCGCGGCGAACGCGTCGTCGCTTGAGAACATGCCGCTGCGCACCGCGCCCAGCGCCACCACGCAGGCGCCGGTCAGGGTGGCAATGTCCACCACGGCGCGGGGTTTGAAGCGTTCGGCATAGGTGAGCGCGTCGCACAAGACCAGGCGGCCTTCGGCGTCGGTGTTGAGAATCTCAATCGTTTGGCCGCTCATGCTGGTCACCACATCGCCGGGTTTGACGGCTTTGCCGTTGATCAGGTTCTCGCAGGCAGGAATCAAACCCACCACGTTGATGGCGGGCTTGAGCAAAGACAAGGTCTTGAAGGTGCCCAGCACGCTTGCCGCGCCGGACATGTCGAACTTCATCTCGTCCATCTCGCCTGCGGGCTTGATGGAGATGCCGCCGCTGTCGAAGGTAATGCCCTTGCCCACCAGCACCGTGGGCGCCTTGCTTTTGGCTGCGCCCTTGTAATGCAGCACGATAAAGCGCAAGGGTTGGTCCGAGCCCTGGGCCACGGCCATAAAAGAGCCCATGCCGAGTTTGGCGACTTCTTTGGGCCCTAACACCTCGCAGCTGATTTTGGCGTGGCCCGCCAGCGCCTGCGCGGCTTTCCCCAGCAATTGGGGTGTGGCATGGTTGGCCGGTCGGTTGGCCCATTCCTTGGCCAACTCCACCCCGGCGACGGTGGCTACGGCCCGCTCAAACTCGTTTGCCACCGCGCTCAGGTTGGGCACACCGAGAGTGGCCTTGGCCAGCACGCGCGGTGCTGGTTTGGACTTGGTGGCGGTGTAGCTGTAAGTGGCCTCTGCCACCGCGTTGACGGCGGCGCGCACGGACTCTGGCTTGGCGTCAGCTGCAAAGCAAAGCAGCAGTTTTTTCACATTGGGCGACTTGCCTTGCGCCAGCGCTGCCAGCACTGCGGTGCGAACGCCGCGCGCGCCTGCATCGGCCACCTGGGCCACGATGAGCCGGGTGGCAGCGGCCTGCAAAGGGCGAAACAGCGCGAGGCACTTGCCCGCAGCGGCCTCTAGATCGCCCGACTTGATGGCACTGGCAATCAGCAGGGAGAGTTCGTCCTTACCCGCTTTGAAATCTTGGGGCACCAGCACGACCAGCAGGTCGGCTTTTTCATCGGCAGCGCCAATGAGGTCCAGCGCTTGGAGTTCGAAGTTCATAATTCAGCCTTTCAATCGCTTCCATGTTATTCCATTCCTCCCTTCGCAAAGAGCTGGCACGCACCTTTGGTGCCACGCTGGTGGTGCTGGTGACGGTGGTGATGACGATGACGCTGATACGCACGCTGAGTGAGGCGACGCGCGGCGTATTCAATCCGGCCGACGTATTGATCATCATGGGCTACACGGTGCTGTCAGACCTGCCCATGATCTTGGCGCTGAGCCTGTTTATTGCGGTCATCGGCGTGCTCACGCGCATGTACAAGGACAGCGAGATGGTGATCTGGCTGGGCAGCGGGCGCGGTTTGGCGTCGCTTTTGTGGCCGCTGGCGCGTTTTTCCTGGCCGATTTTTGTGGTGATTTTTGTTCTGGCCTTCGTCGTCCTGCCCTGGGCTTTTGGTCGCATTGAGGACTTGCGCGACCAGTACGAAAAGCGCGGAGACATCGCGCGCGTTGAGGCGGGGCAGTTTCAGGAGTCCGCCTCGGGGGACCGCGTGTTCTTTATCGAGCGGGACGCCAATGACAAGCTGGCCGGTGCCCATGTGTTCATGGTTACGCGGGAGCCGGGCAAGGAAACCATTACCTCGGCGGCGCGCGGCACCGTGCAGGTAATTGGCACCGACCAGTTTTTGGTGCTCGAAAAAGGCCAGCGCCTGGAGAAAACAGACGACAAGGCAACGCTGAGCTTGAGCACCTTTGAGCGCTATGGCGCACGCGTGGGCGCGGACAACCCGTCGGCGCGGTCCTTCACCCCGCCCAGCACCATGTCAGCCCTTGCACTGGCTGCGGCGCCCACGGCCCGCAACTTGGCAGAGTTGGCCTGGCGCAGCGGCCTGTTTCTGGCGGCGGTGAACCTCTTGGTCATTGGTCTGGGCGTGGCGGGAGCTAACCCGCGATCCGGCAGGGCCAGCAATATGGCCTTCGCGTTTCTGATTTTTGTGCTGTATTTCAACCTGCTGGTGCTGGGCAAGAGCTGGATCGAGACCGAGAAGGTGTCGCTGGGCGTCTACCTGCTGGGCTTGCATGGTGGCACCTTGGCGCTGGCCGCGCTTTGGCTGACAGCGCGGCACCAGCAGTGGGCGCCGCTTTTGGCACTGCGCCGCAGGGCCAAGCCATGAAAACCGTGCGCAAACTGCTGTACCGCGAGGTGTTTGGCGCCGTGGCGGCGGTGACGCTGGCTTTTGTGTCGCTGTTTTTCTTTTTTGACTTTGTCGACGAACTGCAATCGGTGGGGCGCAACAGTGCGATGGGCTATTCGGTGGCGCAGGCGCTGGCCTATGTGACCTTGATGGTGCCCAGCCACGTGTACGAGTTGCTGCCCATCACCGTGCTGATCGGCACCGTGTTTGTGATGGCGCGGCTGGCCAACAGTTCAGAGTTCACGATTTTGCGCACCAGCGGCCTGGGGCCTTGGCGGGCCTTGCGCTTGCTCTTGGTCATGGGCGCGTATTTTGTGGCGCTCACCTTTGCGGTAGGGGACTATGTGGCGCCTCTGGCGGGCAAGACCGCGCAACTGCTCAAGGCCCGGTTTGAAGGGCGCATCACCGTAGGTAAAACCGGCGCATGGATCAAAGAGCGCCAACCCTACAGCAGCTTTTCGGTCAATGTTGCAGAGCTGGCCAGCGACGCCAGCATGAAAGGCGTTCGCATTTTTGAACTCAACAACCGGGGGGACATCGTCTCGCTCACCGAGGCCCGCAGCGGCACCTTTGGGCCGGGCGACTCCTGGCTGCTCAGCGACGTGACCCGCACCGAGTTTCTGGTGTCTGACAAAGGCCAGGCGCGCGCGGTGACGACCCAGCAGGCCACTTTTTCCTGGATGAACAAGCTCAGCGCGGAGATGGTCTCAGCCGCCGTGCTGCGCCCGGACCGCATGGGCACGCTGGACCTGTTCCAGTACATGCGGCATTTGAGCGCCAACGGCCAGTCGGCGCAAAAGTACGAAATCCAGTTCTGGAAAAAGGTGTTTTACCCCCTGAGCTGCTTGGTGATGGTGATGCTGGCCCTGCCTTTTGCCTACCTGCACTTTCGCTCGGGCAGCACCACGTCCATGGTGTTTGGCGGCGTAATGGCGGGCATCAGCTTTGTGCTGCTCAACAATGTGCTGGGCGACCTGGGCTACTTGCAGGGCTGGCAGCCTTGGCTGACCGCCGCCCTGCCGGGCTTGATTTATTCCTGTGTCTCGCTGTCGGCCTTTGGCTGGCTGGTGCTTCGACGATGACGATGGCCCGACAACCAATGACCAATGACGATTTCAAATTCCCCCTCCCCTAGCACGGCCAACGGTCTGCCGCGCGGCATTGTATTGTTCGCCCACGGCTCGCGCGACCCCCTGTGGCACCGGCCCATGCAGGCAGTGGCGCAGCGTGTTTTGGACAATTCCTCTGGGCTGGCGGTGGAATGCGCCTATCTGGAACTCAGCACGCCCGATTTGCCTACCGCCTGCCAAAGCCTGCTCGCGCGGGGCGTGCAAACCATAACCATCATTCCTGTGTTTCTGGGCGTGGGCAAACATGCGCGCGAAGACCTGCCCGTGCTGGTGGCCGCACTGCGCGCTAGCCACCCCGGCACCGACTTTGAATTGCAGCCCGCCGTAGGCGAAGACGCGCGCCTGATTGCGCTGCTGGCAGACCTGGCGGTGGAACGCCCCCAAGGCCCTGCGCTGTAGGCCAGCAAGCGGCAATGAATTTTGCGAATGCAGCATAATGAATCACATCTATAGCTGATATTCGATATGAACCTCCACCAGTTTCGCTTTGTCCAAGAGGCAGTGCGCCGCAACCTCAACCTGACCGAGGCGGCCAAGGCCTTGCACACCTCGCAGCCCGGCGTGTCCAAAGCCATCATTGAGCTGGAGGATGAACTGGGCATCGAAATCTTCGCCCGCCACGGCAAGCGGCTCAAGCGCGTCACCGAACCCGGCCAGCACGTGCTCAAAAGCATAGACCTGATCTTGCGCGAAGTAGGCAACCTCAAGCGCATTGGCGACCAGTACAGCCGCCAAGACAGCGGCACCCTGTCCATTGCCACCACCCACACCCAGGCGCGCTATGTGTTGCCAGAAAAAGTGGCCGCCCTGCGCGCCGCCTTTCCCAAGGTGAACATCAGCCTGCACCAGGGCGCGCCCGACCAGGTGGCCCGCATGCTGATAGACGAGGTGGCCGAAATCGGCATCGCCACCGAGTCCCTGGCCGAATACGCGGAACTGGTCACCCTGCCCTGCTACCAGTGGCAGCACATGCTGGTCATGCCCATAGACCACCCGCTGGCGCAGCAGTCGCGCATCACGCTAGAAGAAGTGGCGCGCGAGCCGCTCATCACCTACCACCCCTCGTTTACCGGCCGCACCAAGATTGACGCTGCCTTTGCCGCGCACAAGTTGGAGCCGCGCATTGCGCTAGAGGCCATTGACTCGGACGTCATCACCACCTACGTGCGCTTGGGCCTGGGCGTGGGCATCGCTGCCGAGATGGCGGTGCGCGACATCATGGAGCAAGGCGGCGCCACCGGCCTGGTGGTGCGCCCGGCCGGCCACCTGTTTGGCCAGAACACGGCGCGTGTGGCATTTAAGCGCAGCGCGTATTTGCGCAACTTTGTCTACACCTTTGCCGAACTGCTGAGCAGCCGCCTGAGCCGTGAAACTGTGGCGCGCGCCATGGCCGGCAACCTCAGCGACGCCGAACTCTGACCCTTTTGCCACCGCCGTCCATGCACGCCCCCCGCACCCCCGCCTTGCAAAGCCGACTGCCCGCCGTGGGCACCACTATCTTTACCGTGATGTCTGCACTTGCAGCGCAGCACCAGGCGGTCAACCTGGGCCAGGGCTTTCCCGACTTTGCCTGCGACCCGGCTTTGGTCGACCAGGTCACCCGCGCCATGCAGGCCGGGCACAACCAGTACCCGCCCATGCCGGGCGTGGCCGCGCTGCGAGAGGCGGTGGCCGCCAAGATGGTGCGCCTGTACGGGCGGGCCTACCGCGCTGGTGACGAGATCACCATCACCGCAGGCGCCACGCAAGCCATCTTTACCGCGCTGCTGGCGCTGGTGCATCCGGGCGACGAGGTCATCGTGCTAGAGCCCTGCTATGACAGCTACCAGCCCAACATCGTGCTGGCGGGCGGTGTGGTAGTGCGCGTGCCCTTGACTCCGGGCACGTTTCGGCCTGACTTTGCAAAAATTTCCGCCGCGCTCACGGCCAAAACCCGTGCCATCGTCATCAACACACCGCACAACCCCAGCGGCACGGTCTGGAGCCAGGCCGACATGCTGGCCCTGCAAGACCTGCTGGCACCCACCGATGTGCTGGTGATCAGCGACGAGGTGTACGAGCACATGGTGTTTGACGGCGCGCAGCACCACAGCGTGGCACGTTTCCCCGGTTTGGCGGCGCGCGCGCTGATCGTGTCGAGCTTTGGCAAGACTTACCACGTGACGGGCTGGAAAGTCGGGTTTGTGGCAGCGCCTGCGGTACTCACGGCCGAATTTCGCAAGGTGCACCAGTTCAATGTGTTTACCGTCAACACGCCGGTCCAACACGCACTGGCCGCCTACATGGCGGATGCTGCGCCCTACGAGGGCCTGCCTGCTTTCTACCAGCGCAAGCGCGATCTGTTTCGCGACGGATTGGCGCAAACCGCCTTCAAAATGCTGCCCTGCGAAGGCACTTTCTTCCAGTGCGTGGATATCTCTGCGGTCAGCGACCTGAGCGAGGCCGAGTTTTGCCAATGGCTCACCCGCGAGGTGGGCGTCGCCGCCATCCCCCTGTCCGCGTTTTATGCCGACGGCTTTGATCAGCGCGTGGTGCGCTTTTGCTTTGCCAAGGAAGAAGCCACCCTGCACGCCGCCCTGGCCCGCCTGCAAACGCTCTAAATTTTCTTTTCTTGCAGTACACCCCCGCCATGTCCTACCTTGACGACCCCCGCGTATTTTTTGCAGCTGAGCGCACCATGCTGGCCTGGCAGCGCACCTCCGTGGCCTTGATTGGCCTGGGCTTTGTGGTGGAGCGCTTTGGCCTGTTCGTGCGCATGATCAACGCCACCCACACCGTGGTGCAAGAAAGCACCCAACCCACGCTGTGGTTTGGCGTGGCGTTTCTGGTGCTGGGGGCCCTGGTGTCGGCGCTGGCGGCGTGGCAGTACCAGCGCTTTGTGCTCACCCTCACCCACCCCGAGGTGCCGCGCGGCCACTACACCTGGATGGGCCCGGCCCTGAACTACGCCCTGGCCGTCGCCGGTTTGGCCATGGCCGCCTGGTTTATCTGGAGCGGCACCTGATGCGCTGGCTTTGTAGTCACCCTCTTTTTCAAGCACCCCTGATTTCCAAAGGACCGCCATGCCAGTTTCCATCAGCCAACACACCGAACACTTTGCCACCGCGCCGCAAATCAGCCCCCAGGACATGGCGGCCATTGCGGCCCACGGTTTTCACACCGTCATCAACAACCGGCCTGATGGCGAGGGCGGCCCTGACCAGCCCCCTTCGCAGGCCATGGCGCAAGCCGCGCAAGCCGCAGGGCTGGCCTACCACTACCTACCGGTGATCAGCGGCCAGATCACGCCTGATCAGGTGGCCGAATTTGCAGCGCTGGTGAAAGCTGCGCCGGGCCCAGTGCTGGCGTTTTGCCGCAGTGGCGCGCGCTCGACCAATATTTGGCACATGGGGCAATAAAGGCCTCTACTCCACCCGCCGCCTGGCCCGCTCTCAGGCCAGTTGCGTCCAGGCCTTCTCCAGGCGCTTGACGCTGACCGGCTGGGGCGTGCGCAGTTCCTGGGCAAAAAAGCTCACGCGCAGCTCCTCCAGCAACCACCGGAATTCCGCCATGCGCTCGTCCACCGCGCCCTTGCGCTCGGCCACCAGGCGCCAGTAGCGCTGCTCCAGGGGCCGCAGCTCAGTCAGGCGGGCGGCGTCACGCGCCGGGTCGGCGCGGTACTTGTCCAGCCGCAGGGTAATGGCCTTGCAATAGCGCGCCAGGTGCTGCAACCGGTCCCAGGGCGTGGCCAGCAAAAACTGCTTGCCGACCAGCCGCTGCAACTGCTGCTGCGCGTCGACACAGGCTTCGGCTGCGTTTTTACTGTCTTTGATTTTGCGGGCCGCCGTGGCAAATTCGATCAAGATGACCCCAGCCAAGCGCGCCACTTCGTTGGCAATCAGCGTGAGGCGCCCCCGGCCCTCTTCCAGGCGGCGCTTGAAGGCGAATTCATCGGTGGGCAGCGGGTCGAGCAAAAAAGCGCGATCCAGCGCCAGCGCGATGATTTGCGCGCGCAGCTCTTCCACCGTGCCGCCCAACTGCGCGGCGCCCTCGCCCCGCCCCACTTGCAAGTAGGACACGCCCATTTTTTGCAGGTCAGGAATGTTCTTTTCTAGGTACTTGAGCGCGTCCTTGATTTGCAGGGCGAATAGGCGGCGCAGGCCGGCGCGGTGTTTGGCGGCTGCCGCCTCGGGTTCGTCAAACACTTCCACCGTCACCGCGTCGCCAGCGTCCATCAGGGCCGGAAAGCCGATCAGCGTTTGCGCGCCCTTGCGAATCTCCAGCAGCTCGGGCAGCTCGCCAAAGGTCCAGGCGGTAAAGCGCTGGTCCAGGATGCTGGGTTGCGCGGGCGCTGCTGCGGCTTTAGCAGCGCCGGGAGTTTGCACAGGCGCAGGTGACGCCGCCGCGCCGCGCGGCGCAGGCGCCACGGGAGCGCTACCGGCGGCGCGGGCCACAGGAGCAGATGCCGCGCCCGCCTCACCAGGCGCGGCGCCCTCGGCGGGCGTTGAGGCACCAGCACCCTGCCCCAGCTTCAAAGACGCCAGCGCCTGAAACGCCCCGCGCGCCTGCTTGCCCCATTCGGCCTTCAGGGCGCCCAGATTGCGGCTTTGGCCCAACTGGCGGCCATGTTCGTCCACCACCTTGAAGTTCATGAAAAAGTGCGGACTCAGCATGTCGGTCTTGATGTCGGCGCGCACCACGTCCAGCGCCGTGGCCTCGCGCACCAGCTTCAATACCGCGTCCACCAGACTGCCCGCGCCAAAGCGCGCGTCGCACAAGGTGGCCGCCATGCGCGTGGCGGTCTCAGGCAGCGGCACCAGGCGCGAGCGGGGGCGCTGGTGCAGGGTCTTCAGAAGCGCCTGCACTTTTTCCTTCAGCATGCCCGGCACCAGCCATTCGCCGCGCTCGTCGTTCACCTGGTTAAGCACAAACAGCGGCACCGTCACGGTGACGCCGTCCAGCGCGTCGCCGGGCGCGTGCAAATAGCTTGCCGCGCAGTCCACGCCGCCCAGGCGAATGGTCTTGGGGAACATGGCGGTGGTAATGCCTGCGGCCTCGTGGCGCATGAGTTCGTCGCGGGTCAGCAGCAAAAGCTGGGGCTGCTTTTTCACCTCTTCGCGGTACCAGCGCTCGCAGCCAAAGCCGCTGCACACGTCGGCGGGCAGTTGCTGGTCGTAAAAGGCGTAAATCAGCTCCTCGTCCACCAGCACGTCCTGGCGGCGGGCCTTGTGTTCCAGCTCTTCCACCTGTTTGATGAGTTTCAGGTTGGCTGCCAAAAACGGCAGCGGGCTGTCCCACTGGCCAGCCACCAGCGCTTCGCGGATAAACACTTCGCGCGCACCGGCCAGGTCCACCCGGCCATAGTTCACCCGCCGCCCGCTGTAGACCACGATGCCGTAGAGCGTGGCGCGCTCCAGCGCCACCACTTCGGCGGCTTTTTTCTCCCAGTGCGGGTCGAGCAACTGCTTTTTGAGCAAATGGCCGCCCACTTGCTCCAGCCACTGCGGATCAATGTTGGCAATGCCCCGGCCAAACAGGCGCGTGGTTTCTACCAATTCAGAGGCCACAATCCAGCGTCCCGGCTTTTTGGCCAGATGCGCACCCGGATGGGCAAAAAACTTGATGCCGCGCGCGCCCAGGTATTCGCCCTGCTGGCCCTCGTTTTCCACCTTGCAGCCCACATTGCCCAAAAGCCCGGCCAGCATGGACAGGTGCAACTGCTCGTAGGAAGCCGGCGTGGTGTTAAGCCGCCATTTGTGTTCGGCCACCACGGTGTGAAGCTGGCTGTGGATGTCCTTCCACTCGCGCAGGCGGCGGATGTTGACGAAATTTTGGCGTAGCAGTTGTTCGTATTGGCGGTTGCTGAGTTTGTGGGTCGAGGCAATGGGGGTCGGACCCCGATTTCGCGCAGCGGGTGAATTGGGGTCGGATCCCGATTTCGCAAAGCGAAACTCGGGCTCTGACCCCAATTCACCTGACCCAAATTCATTTGGTTTCTGCGGGGAGCGAAAATTGGGGTCAGAGCCCGAGTTTCGCTGCGCGAAATCGGGATCCGACCCCAATTTCCTTTGCGCTGACGAACCGGCCGCAGAAGCGCCGCTTCTTTCGCCGCGCGCATCGCTGATCCACTTCCACAGTTTCAGGTAACCGCTGAATTCGCTTTTTTCGTCGTCAAATTTGGCGTGGGCCTTGTCGGCTTGGGCTTGCAGGTCCATGGGGCGGTCGCGCACGTCTTGCACGCTCAGGGCCGAGGCGATGATCAGCACTTCGTCCAGCGCCTGGCGGCTGCGCGCTTCCAGAATCATGCGACCCACGCGTGGGTCCAGCGGCAGGCGGGCTAGCTCCTGGCCCAGGGGTGTGAGTTCGTTGGCCTCATCCACGGCGCCGAGTTCGTTCAAGAGCTGGTAGCCATCGGCAATAGCACGCCCGGAGGGCCGCTCGATGAACGGAAAGTCTTCCACCACGCCCAGGCGCAGCGACTTCATGCGCAAAATCACGCCGGCCAGCGAGGAACGCAAGATTTCGGGGTCGGTAAAGCGGTCGCGCCCGTCAAAGTCTTTTTGGTCAAACAGACGGATGCAAATGCCGTCGGCCACCCGGCCACAGCGCCCGGCGCGCTGGTTGGCCGAGCTTTGGCTGATGGGTTCGACCAGCAACTGCTCCACCTTGCTGCGAAAGCTGTAGCGCTTGATGCGCGCCGTGCCCGCGTCAATCACGTAGCGGATGCCCGGCACCGTGAGCGAAGTTTCGGCCACATTGGTGGCCAGCACCACGCGCCGCCCGGTGTGGCCGTCAAAAATGCGGTCTTGCTCGGCCGGACTCAGGCGCGCAAACAGCGGCAGCACCTCGCAGCCGCGCATCACCGGCTGGTGGCTCAGGTGGCGGCGCAAGTGGTCAGCCGCCTCACGAATCTCGCGCTCGCCGGGCAAGAACACCAAAATATCGCCCCCCACCCCGCCGCGCCACAGCTCGTCCACGCCATCGGCAATCGCGTTATTCAGGTCGTATTCGCGGCTTTCCTCAAACGGGCGGTAGCGCTGCTCCACCGGAAACATCCGGCCCGACACCATGATCACTGGGGCTGGCGTCAGTTTTCTCCCCTCCGGCGTAGTCCGCAGGCTGGCAAAGTGTTCCGCAAACCGCTGCGCGTCAATCGTGGCCGAGGTCACGATGATTTTCAGGTCCGGTCGGCGCGGCAAGATTTGGCGCAGGTAGCCCAGCAAAAAGTCAATGTTCAGGCTGCGCTCGTGCGCCTCGTCGATGATGATGGTGTCGTAGGCGTTAAGTAGCGGGTCGGTCTGCGTCTCGGCCAGCAAGATGCCGTCGGTCATCAGCTTGACGGACGCATCGCGCGATAGCCGGTCTTGGAAACGCACCTTAAAACCGACCACCTCGCCCAGCGGCGTCTTCAACTCTTCGGCAATGCGCTTGGCCACGCTGCTGGCCGCAATGCGCCGGGGCTGGGTGTGGCCAATCAGCTTGCCGCGCGGCGCGGGCCGACCATCCGCCAGCGTGGTGGGGTAATTGCACAAGCCGCGCCCCATGGCCAGCGCAATTTTGGGCAACTGCGTGGTCTTGCCCGAGCCGGTTTCACCACACACGATGATGACCTGGTGCGCCGCCAGCGCGGCCATGATCTCCTCCCGCCGGGCGGAAACGGGCAGGTTTTCGGGGAAGTCGATGTGCAGGGGGGTGGGGGGATGGGGGGCGTTCACCGGGGGATTATCCCAGCGTGGGGCGTACGCTTATTTGCCCTGTTCATGCAATTCCACGGAGCCGAATTGTGAACCTGTTGACTATTGAAATCGATGGTGCTGTGCACAAAAACGTAACTGACCTGCCCTTTTTCCATGGAAGCAGTGGTTTGCAACCGGGCATCAATCCCACCAGCAATAAATCGATGTTGGAGGCCGCTGATGAACAGCAGATCGACGCCACAAAGCGCTTGCTCGTGGAAGCCGATGTCAATCTCATTCACGCTAGTGAGTACGCCACCCTGTCAACCCATGCGCCACTACCTTTGCAAGAAGCTGCCGATCAGAAAACCTTGCGTCAAGAACTGTATGCCGGGGACTTTCGCGCCAAAGACAGTAACGTAACCGGTAGATGCTAGAACCCAGCGCTTCCGGTTTCTCGTCCGCACTTAACAGGCTGCTGAAATACCCCACGCAAAAGTGTGGCGCCTTGCTCGGGACATTTGATTTCCACGCAACCCTTTCATATCGTGAACTCCCGGCGCTTTTCGAGGCTGATTTCATCGGTTTGAGCCTCGTTTTCCCGCATTTCCCGCGC
>CANEVH010000068.1 GCA_947442105.1 Comamonadaceae bacterium
AGCTTGCGCAGGGTGAACAGACTCTCGGTGAAGGTGTCGGATCCGCGCATGGTGGGCTCTGGATGGGTCAGTGATTCGGTATTTACCTAGAACGCTTCAGAGGCTGCCGACGTGGACAGGGCGGAAGGTATTTCAGCAGCCTGCTAAGGCCTGTGGGTAGGCCAGCAGTACCTAGGAACGGCGCCGGCGCCGCGACGGCTTTCGGGGTTTCCCCCCCTATCCCCCCAACCCCCTTTCCACCCCGACGGGGTAGAAAGGGGGGGCCAAAGTCCGAATTTGGTTTCTGCGCGTCGGCTGGGCTTCTACTGGCGTGGTATCTGTGTGTAGGCCTGCGACGTCTAGGAACGGCGCCGTCGCCGCGACGGCTTTCGGGGTTTTCCCCCCCTATCCCCCCAACCCCCTTTCCACCCCGGCGGGGTAGAAAGGGGGGGCCAAAGTCCGAATTTGGTTTCTGCGCGTCGGCTGGGCTTCTACTGGCGTGGTGCCTGTGGGTAGGTCTGCGATGTCTAGGAACGGCGCCGTCGCCGCGACGGCTTACGGGGTGTGGGCGCCGCGGTCTTTGGGAAGATTTGCGGCTAGGCGCCGTCGCTACCAAGCTCCACCGCCTTTAGCCAAAGGGCAGGTCCCGGTGGTGCCCTAGCCGGGGCGACGAAATCAAATGTGGCTGTTTAGCTCCCCCTCTCCTCCCCGCCGGGGAGGAGAGGGGGTTGGGGGGTGTGGAGGGATAGAAAACCAGTCTGGGGCGCAAAGGCGAATTGCCCTGATTTGCAACTTAGAGCCGGTGGGTCTTGTCGCCATGCACAAAGCCCAGCGGCTGCCAAACCGCGCCTTTGCCCAAGGCAATCACCTTGAACAACTCGCCCATCTCGTGCTCCAAGATCAGCCGCTGCGCTGCCGCGCGCACCGGCAGCGTGGCCGCCTGCATCAGGTCCACCAAGCCGCAGTTCATCAAGAAGTGCGCTTGGTTGGTGTAGCCCAGCACCTCCAGCCCGGCGTCTTGCGCGGCCAGGGCCAGGGCGGTGAAGTTGACGTGGGCGGTAATGTCTTTGTGGCCCACGTTCACCAGCGGGTTGGCGTCGCTGCGGTGCGCTTGGTGGCACATCACGGTGCCCATGTGGCGCTGGGGGTGGTAGTACTCGGCCTCGGGAAAGCCGTAGTCCAGCAGCAGCACCGCGCCGCGCTTCAGGCGCTGGGCCAGGGTGCGCACAAAGGCTTCGCTTTGGGGGTGGATTTCGGTCAGGTAGTCGTGGCTGCCTTCGATATCGATAGGCGGGCGCAGCGTGGTGGGGCGGTCCGCCCATACAAAGTGCTTCGCATCTTCCCCCAGCGCCACGCCGCGCTCGTGCCAGACGCCGTTCACGCGCGCCAGCAGTTGCACTGGCATGGCGTCAATCAGTTCGTTGCCCAGCACCACGCCGCGCATTTGCGCAGGCAGTTCGCTGGCCCATTGCACTTGTTCGCCAAAGGGCGCCAGCCGGGTTTGCTGGCGCGCGCGCAGCGAGCCCGACAGGTCCACGATGGTGTAGCGCGCCAGCGGGACTTGCATCTCTTGCAGCGCCGCCAGCAACTGCTCTGCCAGGGCGCCGGTGCCTGCGCCAAACTCCCACATCTCGTCGGTGCCGCTGGCCTCCAAGGCCTGCGCCACTTGGCGGGCGAGCGCGTAGCCAAACAAGGGGCTGATCTCGGGCGCGGTCACAAAGTCGCTGCCCGGCGCCTCTGCGCTGGTGGCGGGCAGGCTGCCGAATTTGGGCAAGTCGCCGGCGTAATAGCCCAAGCCCGGCGTGTACAGGGCCAAAGCCATAAAGGTATCAAACCCGACCCAACCGCCCTGCGCACGCACCACCTCGGCAATGTGCAGGGCGAGCGGGTCGCTGGGCGGCGCAGGCGTGTTGGCCGTGGGGGCGGGGGTGCTCGTTAAACTCGGGGTCTTCATCGTGATGCCTGCCATTGACTGGCGCAAGTATTTCCTGGATTGTCCCCCCAATGTCTGCCACCCCCCTGCCCCCAAGCCGCCCCCACAGCCCCTGCGTGCTGGTGACGGGCGGCGCCAAACGCCTGGGGCGCGAGATTGCGCTGGCCTTGGCCGCCAGCGGCTGGCGCGTGGCAGTGCATTACCGTGACTCGGTGGAAGACGCGGCGCGCACCGTGGCGGATTGCGCGGCGCTCACACCCGGCGCGGCGAGCTTTCGCGCCAACTTGGGCAACGAGGTGGCCGTGCGCCACCTGCTGCCTGCGGTGGTGGAAGAGTTCGGCGTGCTGGACGCGGTGGTCAACAGCGCCTCTACCTTTGAGCACGACAACGCCGCCAACTTTGGTTTTGCCGCCATGGAAAAGCACTTGCGCGCCAATACCGGCGCAGCCATTTTGCTGGCGCAGGCGCTGCACGAGCACATAGACACGCGCAACCGCGCCCTGCCGGAGCAGCGGGGCAATGCGCCTTGCAGCGGCGTGGTGGTCAATATGCTGGACCAAAAGCTTTGGAACCAAAACCCGGATTTTTTCAGCTACACCCTGTCCAAAGCCGCCCTAGAAGCCGCCACCACCATGCTGGCCTTGGCGCTCAGCCCCTTGGTGCGGGTGGTGGGCGTGGCGCCAGGCCTGACGATGACCAGCCACATGCTCAGCGACGACAAGTTTGCCGCGCTGCACAAGCTCTCGCCCCTGGGACGCTCCTCGACGCCTGCCGATGTGGCGGCCACCGTGCGCTTTGCGATGGAAAACCAGTCCATCACCGGCACCACCTTGATGGTGGATGGCGGCCAGCACCTGATGCGCTTTGAGCGCGATTTTTCCTTGATGTAAGGCCCACTTTATGCAGCAGCGCACCATTGGCACCGGCACCCAGACCCTGACCCTGACCGGGCTGCGCTTTGAGGCCAATTTGGGTATTTTGGAGTCCGAACTCGCCGCGCCGCAGCCCATCATGGTGGACGCCGAGCTGCACCTGGGCGAGCAAGCTTTGCAACCCCACGACGATGACATTCACCACGTGCTGGATTACAGAAAAGTGCGCCAGATCATCATTAACGAATGTACGGCTGTACACGTGAACCTGCTGGAGAGCATGATCGGAACCCTTGCGAATCGGCTCATGCAGTTACCGGGCGTGCTGGGTGTGCGGGTGAAGATCGCAAAGCTGGAGATATTTGAAGACTGTGAAGTCGCCATCCGGGTGGAAACCGGCCACTGGTGAACCCTTTGGTAAACCGTTTGGTAAACCTTTTAAATCAAAACCTATGAACGCCTTTTGGACTGAAACCGACGCAGCCCCTCCCGCCACCCAGGCCAGCCGCGCCCACGCCCCGGCCGCCGGCCGCGAGGCCGCAGAGCGCGCCGCCCATGAAGCCCACAAACTCGAAAAGCGCCTGTGCCGCCAAGTCGGCCAAGCGATCATGGACTACCACATGATCGAAGAAGGCGACCGCGTGATGGTCTGCGTCTCGGGTGGCAAAGACAGCTACGGCATGCTCGACATCTTGCTCAAGATGCAGCAACGTGCGCCCATCCGTTTTGAGTTGATTGCCGTTAATCTGGACCAAAAGCAGCCGGGCTTTCCAGACCACATCTTGCCAGCGTATCTGGAACAACTCGGTGTGCCATTTCACATAGAGACGCAAGACACCTACAGCATTGTCAAAAAGGTGATCCCCGAGGGCAAGACCATGTGCAGCCTGTGCAGCCGCCTGCGCCGGGGCATTTTGTACCGGGTGGCCGACGAGCTCAAAGTCACCAAAATCGCCCTGGGTCACCACCGCGACGACATGCTGCAAACCTTCTTTTTGAACATGTTTTTTGGCGGCAAGCTCAAGGGCATGCCGCCCAAACTGGTCAGCGACGACGGCGGCCATGTGGTGATCCGCCCGCTGGCCAATGTGGCCGAGAAAGACCTGGTGCGCTGGGCCGAACACCGCGAATTTCCCATCATTCCCTGCACGCTGTGCGGCAGCCAGGAAAACCTGCAACGCAAGCAAATCGGCAATATGCTGCGCGACTGGGAAAAGCAGTATCCGGGGCGCATTGAGAGCATGTTTACCGCCTTGCAAAACGTGGTGCCCTCGCACCTGATGGACACCCAATTGCACGACTTCGAAGCCGTGCGCGCCACGGGCATGGCAGACGCCGATGGCGACACGGCCTTTGACCTTGAATCGTTCACCCTGCCCACAGTGGGGGGCTTCCCCATGCGCATTCTTTAAGGCGTTGGGGCGGTGCAAGCGCTCGCGCCATCGCGCCGTGTCTGGCTTGACTGGGGCGCCCTAGGCCGCCTAGTGTCGTTTTGTCTTGCGCTTTGTCTTGTGCTTTCTGGGGCGCTTGTACTAGGCGCTTGTGCCAGCACCCGCGTGGTGGACAGCGAAGTTCGCAGCTTTGGCGGCAGTGTGGCGCCCTTGGCACGGGCCACTTTTCGCTTTGACCGCCTGCCCTCGCAGCAAAGCACCCCAGGCCAGAAACAAGACTTTCAGGACCAGCTAGAAGCTATCGCCACCAGCGCCTTGGCCGAGGTTGGCCTGACGCCTGACGCGCAGCAGCCGCAGTACCTGGCCCAAGTCAGCGCCAGCGTGGAACAGGTGGCGCGCGCGCCGGTGTTCCCAAACCAGGGCCTGGGCGGATTTTGGGGTTTTCACAACCCACCCTATGGATTCGGTATGTCGTATTACATGGAACCACCCTGGACGCGCTATGGGGTGCACATGCTGCTGCGCGACGCGGCCACGGGCTTGGCGGTGTTTGAAAGCAGCGCGCAGCACCTGGGGCCGTGGTCTGACACGGCCAATCTGCTGCCAGCCGTGGTGCGCGCCGCAGTGCGCGACTACCCCACGCCGACACCACAAGCGCGCACGGTACGCGTTGAAGTCGGCCCCCAGGGCATGAGCGACCGCCCATGAGCGTGGCACCGCAGGCGCCGGTGCGCATCACCGCCGTGCGCCACGGCGAGACGGCCTGGAACGTGGACACCCGCATCCAGGGGCAGACCGACATTGACCTCAACGCCCAAGGCCAGTGGCAGGCCCAGCGCCTGGGCGCAGCGCTGGCGGGCGGCGGCTTGGACCACATTTACTCCAGCGATCTGGCGCGGGCCCGCAACACGGCGGCGGCGATTGCGGCGCACACTGGCATCGCGCCGCAGGCGGTGCGCTTGCATGCGGGTCTGCGCGAACGCGCCTTTGGCGTGTTTGAGGGGCGCACCCATGCAGAGATTGAGGCCGATTGGCCGCAAGACGCACTGCTGTGGCGCCAGCGCGTGCCCGACTGGGCGCCACAAGGCGGCGAGTCGCCGCTCACACTGCAGCAGCGGGTCACCGAGACGCTGACGCACATTGCGGCGCGCCATGCGGGTGAGCACATTGCCCTGGTCGCCCACGGCGGGGTGCTCGACATGCTGTACCGCATCGCCACCGGGCAAGCAGTCGACGCGCCACGCACATGGGCCTTGGGTAATTGCGCCATCAACCGCCTGCTGTGGACCCCCGAGAGCCTGACCTTGGTGGGTTGGGCAGACACGGGGCACCTTGACGCCGGCGCACGCGACGAGCAAACCACCTGAATCCGCAGTTTTCCCACCGGTGAAAGGCACGTGCGCGGCGCACGCATCTGGGCTACACCCGAGGCGGGCCACACCAAGCGGGTCAGACCGGCGGGGCAGAACGTCGGCGCGCGTATATTCATGCCGAAATTCCCTTTTTCGCGCAGCCTCGCTGCACCCTAAGCCGCAGTCCAAAGTCCACTGTCGCATTCCATCGTGCCATGTCGAAAATCATCGTCTTTGCCTTTCCGGTCTTTTTGTTGCTCATTGCACTGGAGCTCTGGTGGGACCGGCGCCAGGTGCAACTGGCCGCTGCCAGCGCACAGGTGGCCAAAAGCAGCTACGGCTTGAGCGACACCCTGAGCAGCCTGAGCCTGGGGCTTATGAGCCAAGTGACTGGCGTTTTGGCCAAGTTCATTGGCCTGGCCGCCTACGCTGCCGTGTTTGGCTATGTGGCACTGTGGCCCCAAGCCGATATATGGAACCACTGGTACGGCTGGTGCCTGCCCTGGTGCTGTACGACTTTTGCTACTACTGGCTGCACCGGGCGGGCCACGAGGTGGCGGTGTTTTGGGCGGCCCACGTGGTGCACCACCAAAGCCAGCACTACAACCTGTCCACCGCGCTGCGCCAAACCTCCAGCGGCGCACTCTTGGGCTGGGTGTTTTACCTGCCCATGGCGGTGCTGGGCGTGCCACCGCTGCTGTTTGGCATCGTGGCGCTGGTGGATTTGCTCTACCAGTTTTGGGTGCACACCGAACACGTGGGGCGCCTGGGCTGGTTTGACCGGGTGTTTTGCTCCCCCAGCAACCACCGGGTGCACCACGCCATCAACGACGGCTATATCGACCGCAACTATGGCGGCATCTGGGTGGTCTGGGACCGCATGTTCGGCACGTTTGCGCCCGAAGTTCAGGCCTGCGTTTACGGCACCCGCACGCCGCTCAATAGCTGGGACCCGGTCTGGGCCAATGTGGCGGTGTACTCCGAGCTGTGGCGCCGCAGCCTGGCGGCGCCAAGATGGGGCGACAAGCTGCGCGTCTGGTTCAAGCCACCGGGCTGGCTGCCCGAAGGGAGTGGGGGCCAATGCCGTCTCGCGGCTGGCGGCGCCCTGGCCCACGCGGGCGCAGCGCCAAGCACTGCCTTTGACCTGCACCAAGTGCGCACCTACGCACCAGCACTGACCAGCGCTCATGCCCTGTGGGGTGTGGGGCAAAACACGCTGCTCACCGCCCTGGGCGCCTGGTACTTGTGGCATGTGGACGCGCTGCCTCTGCCCGAAGCTGCCCTGGGCGGCGCCGCGCTCACCATGGGGCTGTGGGCGCTGGGGCGCTACTTACAAGACCAACTGGCCTGGTGGAGCACGCTGGCCCTGCAAGCGCTGGCCGCAGCCACGGTGCTGGTGATCAGCCCACTGGCGCTTTAACGTTCATGGCGGTGCGCAGCACCCCCGATCATGAAAGTTCTTCCACCGTAGGCGCGCGCGGTGCCCGCGACCCACGCATTCCAGATTTACACGCCCGGCGCCTCGCCCACGCTGATGGGTGGCGTCACGCCCAGATGCCGGTAGGCCGCCAGCGTGGCAATGCGCCCGCGCGGCGTGCGCTGCAAATAGCCTTGTTGAATGAGATAGGGCTCGATTACGTCCTCAATGGTTTCGCGCTCTTCGCCGATGCTGGCCGCAATATTGTCCAGCCCCACCGGGCCGCCATCGAAGCGGTGGATCACGGCCTCCAAGAGCTTGCGGTCCATCAGGTCAAAACCTTGGGGGTCCACGTCAAGCATGGCCAGCGCGCGGTTGGCGATGTCCAGCGTGATGGTGCCCGCGCCTTTGACCTCGGCGTAGTCGCGCACCCGGCGCAAAAGCCGGTTGGCAATGCGCGGCGTGCCGCGCGAGCGCCGGGCAATCTCAAATCCGCCCTCCGGGTCGGTGGGCACTTTGAGCAAGCCCGCGCTACGGGTGACGATGCGCAGCAGTTCCTCGGACGTATAAAACTCCAGCCGCGCCACGATGCCAAAGCGGTCGCGCAGCGGGTTGGTCAGCATGCCGGCGCGCGTGGTGGCGCCCACCAGGGTGAAGGGCTGTAGGTCGAGCTTGATGGAGCGCGCCGCTGGGCCTTCGCCAATCATGATGTCGATTTTGTAGTCCTCCAGCGCGGGGTACAAAATCTCTTCCACAACGGGGCTTAGGCGGTGGATTTCGTCAATAAACAGCACATCGTTCTTTTCTAAGTTGGTCAAGAGCGCCGCCAGGTCTTTGGGTTTTTCCAGCACCGGCCCGCTGGTTTGGCGCAGATTAACGCCCAGCTCGTGGGCGATGATGTGGCTCAGCGTGGTCTTGCCCAGGCCCGGCGGGCCGAACAGCAGCACATGGTCCAGCGCCTCGTCGCGCTTTTTCGCCGCGCCAATGAATATCTCCAACTGCTCGCGCACCTTGGCTTGGCCCACGTAGTCGTCGAGCAGCTTGGGGCGCAGCGCGCGCTCAATGGCCTCCTCAGCGCCCGAGGCGGGCACTGCCGACACCATGCGCGCTGCGGGCGCGCCGGCCGGGTAGGGAGAAAAGTCGTCGGTTTGGATGCTCACAAATAGTCGCCATATTCGCCATCACGGCGCTAAAGAATAGAAATAGAATCCCGCGCAAGCAGCGGCAATCAGTGGAGCCACAGCCGCCAGGCACCCAGCGCGTAAACCTGGGTATTGTTTGGCCGGTGGGTGAATGTAATCCCACTTTCAGGGCCACTACGTACAATCCGTTCTAGATTTGGCCTGATTGCGGGGCGCCTACCGGGCGAACCAAGAACGGGCTTCATTACCCTAAACTCCCATTTAATGCACCCCATCACACCCACCGCTATGCCCCGCCACATTGCCATCATCATGGATGGCAACCGGCGTTGGGCTGCGGCGCGGGGTTTGCCCAAGGCGCTAGGCCATGGCGCCGGGTCCCGGCGGGTCAAGACGATTGTGCAGGCCTGCGCAGACCGGGGCGTCTCCCACGTCACTCTGTTTGCCTTTAGCACCGAAAACTGGCGCCGCCCGCAGGAGGAGGTCTCTGGCCTCATCGCACTGCTATCGCTTTATCTACAAAAAGAGATCAGCAGCATGAACAAGCGCGGCGTGCGCCTGCAGGTCATCGGCGACATTTTGGGATTTGACAGCCGGGTGCAGTCATTGATCCGCAACGCCCAGGCCAGCACCGCGCACAACAAAGCAATCACGCTCACGCTGGCGCTGAATTACGGCGGGCGTTGGGACTTGCTGCAAGCGGTCAAATCCTGGCAACTGGCGCATCCGGGGCAATCGGCGGAGTGCCTGAGTGAAGCCGCTTTGGAGCCTTACTTGCAAATGGCCGACGCCCCGGCGCCGGACCTGATGATTCGCACCGGCGGCGAGTCGCGCATCAGCAACTTCATGCTCTGGCAAATGGCCTACACCGAGCTGTATTTCACCGACCTGCTCTGGCCGGAATTCACACCAGAGGCGCTGGACAAGGCCATCGCCTGGTACGGCCAGCGCGATAGACGCTTTGGCGGCGAAAGCACGCGCAAGACCGAGGTCATAGAAGCCAAAGCGTCTTGAACCCTGGACCGGCACCCCGGCTGATTTGAAGCTTGTGGGGTCTGGCGACGTGGCTGCTGCGCAGCATGGGATGAGATCAGCCAACGGGCTCTGAACTTCCGAAAAACAAAACTCAGGCGTACTTCAGCGCAGATGCAGGCTATGGCGCTCACAAAACAGTTCGCCGGTGAACACCTTGACCTGCAAGCCCATGGCCTGGGCCTCGCGCGCAGTCAGGCCGCTGCTGTAAGGGAAGGTGTCCACCATGGTTTGGAAACCACCCAAAATTTCCAGCGCATGCCGGTGCGAACTGGGGCAAACAAACTCTGCACGCGCCTTGGAACCGTCCAAGGCCGCTTCCACTTTGGCGCGGGTTCGCGCGTACTGGAATTGCTGGTGCACAAAGCAAATCGGCCCTGTGGTTTGGCGCAAGTAGGCCAAAAAAGCGCGGGACAGTTTGGCAGGGTTGGAAAACACGACCGGCGTGCGGCTGCGCCGGGCCAGCGCGGTTTGCGCAGGCAAATAGGGCGGCGGCGTGTAAGTGGCATAGCCCTCAGGAATGTTGACCAGTGGCTCGGAATACAAATGCTGCAAGTGCAGGGGTGACTGCCATGCGTCGCCAATCCAGCCGTCAAAGTTCTCCAGCCCGGTGGTCATGCTTTGGCCGCCCACCCACTTGTACATGGCGCGCGCTGGCTTGAGCGACAGGGCTTTGAGCGCCACCGGGTCCATCCAGCCGCCCAGGTCGTACAGCACGTCCAGGTCTTGGCCATGGATGGACCGCGCCAGCGCCTCGGCCGACAGGGCTTGCACATCGAGCCACTGCGCGGACAAAGCGCGAAACACTGCGCTAGCCCAGTCGGACTTGTAGCCCCGGCTAAAGACCACGATGTCCGAGCCCTTGGCCACGTGCTGCCAACCGGCGATGGTCAAAAAGTACACCGGCGAATTGCAAAACAGGGGCGAAATAATGCCCACACGCGGGCGCGCAGCCGCCGATTTGCGTGGCGACAAGGGCTGTAGTTGCAGCTGTGGCAGGCGCATGTGGCGAGCGGAGAATTGCATCACCCGCTTTGTGAGCGCGGTGGCCGACGTATCGCGGTCGTACAGGCTGGCCATCAGCGTGGTCAGCTCGGCGTCTACCACATGCTGCGCGTGGGTTAACAAGGGTTGCACCAGCGTGATGGCTTGCAGGGGCAGGCCAAAAACATTCATCGCCAGGTCGGCCTTGGCGATGATTGCCTCGCCCTGGCCCGGTTGCAGTTGCAATGCAGCGTCGAAGCTGGCGTCGGCCGCTTCCATGTGGCCAAGGGCTTTGCAGGCCTTGCCCAGAAGAAGCTGGCTTTGCCACTGCGCGGGCGCCAGAGCGAGGGCGCGCTTGGCGCTTTCTACGGCAAGCTGCGCCTGGCCCAGCGCAAGATGGGACGCGCCCAAATGGTGGTGCACTTGCGCCACGCCGGGCAGCCATTGCGCCGCGCTGAGCAGCAGATCACGCGCCTGCGCCCATTGGCCGGCATGGAGCGCGCGCTCGGCGCGGTCCAGCCAGGCTTGCAGGTCGGTAGGGCGCTCAAGCATTGGCGAGTTGCGCTTTAGCCAAACAATTGCAAGAGCTGCGGGTTGTGCACCCGCGCGTCAAAACCAGCGGCAGCGCGGGCCTTGAACAGCGCCCGGTCGCTGGCGCTGACCCCTGCGCTCTCTTTGTCCCAGTCCGCTTCCACCAGCACACTATTGGGCTCGTACACATAGCGGCCTTGGTCACGTGCGATGAGCGTGAGTTCGGTATCGGCGTAATGGCTGCGGTAGCCGCCGTGAAAAAATGCGCCGCCGTACACCGACTGCGCCCAAGCGCGCTCGGCCAGGCCAAAAGCGGCCAATTGGCCCTGCCATTTGCCGTCGTTAAAGCCCAAGAGACCGGCGTTTTTTGCCTGCAACGCGCGCACCGCCAGCGCCAGCCAGCCGCGCCCGGCAAAAGCGTCTTGCGCCATATAGCCAAACCAGGGGCTGCGCGTGAGGGCGAAGGCCTGGTTCACGGTGGCAATAAAACCTTGGCGCCCCTCGTCATGCAGGGCCAGCAGCAGTGAGGCCACACCCGCGCGGGACGCGGCCAAACGCGCCGCGCGCGTGGCTTGGGCTTTATCGGTAAACGGCATCACCATGATGGGGCCGTCGCAGCCAAGCGTTGCGCTGGCGCGCAGGTCTGATACGCGCACAAAGCGCACTTGCATCAGGGGCCTATCCACCACAGCCCCCACAGGGCGTGCAGCACGCTGGCCAGCGGCAGGTCACCGGCGGCACGGCCCTGGCAGACGTACGATGTGGTGAACCGGCCCTGGAGCCGGCGTGAGATGTCATGCAAAAAGTCTCCAGCTTGGCAAGGCACCATTGGGACGGACCAACGGCAGCCTGCCGCGTGAGTCTAGCGCCGCCTTGCAGGCGCGTGGAAGCGCACTCGCTGGTGCAGGGCGATCCAAGTATTTTTTGTACCGAAAAGCATTCGCCCCTCAAGCCCCAACCACAATCAATCCGACCATGGCAACCTCCAAACCCACAAAAGCTTCGACCACAGCGGCGGCCAAAGCGGTGCCCCTGGCCAAAGCCAAGCCGCAAGGCGCATCGAGCACCGCCGCTACCCAGCCACCCGCAGCAGTGGTCGTGAAAAAAAAGCGCGCCACCGCCCGGCAAGTGGAGCAGACCCAGGCACCCACCCGCGTGCCAGCCAAGCGCAGCAAGACCAGGGTAGCACTTGCGCCCAAAGAGGCGCCCGTTTCACCACCCACAGCGGGCACCAAGGCAACTGCCAAGACGGTTAAAAAAACAAAATCACAGGCAGCGTCTCCAGCGGTCAAAAAAGTCAAGACACCCAAGGTGCTTTCCCCGCAAGGCTTGGTCAAGGGCAAACACATCGTGTGCTTTTGGAAGCAAAACGACCTGGGTCTGTTTGGCCGTCGGCCAGACCGCTGGCTCGCTCTGTGGGAGCAAGACGCCAGCATTGAAAAAGTGCTAGTGTTTGAAACCCCGCTGAGTCGTGCGGCCTTGGAAGATTGGATGCAACGCGCCCTGACGCTGGATGCCCCAAGTGCCAGCGAATACCGCCTCTTGCTCGACCAGGCGCTGGCCAAACAACAAGGCCAATGCGACACCGGAAAAACCAGCTACCGGTCTTACCTCGCGCCCAGCGACAAACCAGCGAACAACCAAGACTACCTGCGCTGGGTGCTGCAGCAGGTCAAAGAACACGGCATAGAGAACCCCACGGTGATGGTGTGGCCAGCCTGCTTTGCCAACGCAGCCCTGGTACAGGCCATGAAGCCATGCCAAACCATTACCGACTTGGTGGACGATCAGCGCCTGTTCGCCGCTAATGCTCTCTTGGTGCCCACCATCACCGCACAGTACCAAATGTGGCTGGGGCTGTCGGATACGGTAGTGTCGAACTCCCTGGGCCTGATTGCCGCTTTGGGCCAAGAATTTAGGCGATCCGACATTGACTACCTACCCAATCAATCGCTGGAAACCGCGCCGGTCGCGGTAAAAGTACGCCGAAGTGCGCTGTCGCGCAAAAAACGCCTGGTGGTGGGCTATGTCGGCAATCTGCGCGACCGTATTGACACCGAGGCGCTGCTAAATGCTATGGCAGAGAATCCGGACAAGGACTTTTGGTTCATCGGCCAGACGCATGGATCGGCCTTCTACGCCAAAGCCCGAACGCAGCCCAACGGCAAGTTTTGGGGAACCATGCGCCACTCAGAGGCACAGCATCTGGTCGCGCAATTTGACATGGCGATCACGCCCTTTGTGCAGGAGCCTTCGGTCGCAGGCATGGGCCCCGGTACATCTGCACACGCTGCGGTGCCCACGGTAGCACTCAGCGCACTCAAAACCCTTTAAACCGCTCACACGCAGGGGGCCGCGCGCTCTCCCCACACCACAAAAAACGGGTTCAAGGTGTGTGCCGGTGTGGGGTAGCGCAAATCCTCACCGTTCAGGTGGCAAACCCGCCCGCCCGCTGCTGCCACCAGCGCGTGGCCGGCGGCGGTGTCCCAGATGCAGGTCGGCCCCAGACGGGGGTAAACGTCTACCGCGCCCTCGGCCACCAGGCAAAACTTGAGTGAACTGCCGACATCGCGCGCCTCCAGCGCGCCCCAGGGGGCCAGCCACGCGGCCAGTTCGGGTGAGGGGTGGGAGCGGCTCATGGCCACCCGCAGGGGGCGCGGTGCGTGCGCGCCGGGGATGTAGCCCGAGACGCGAATGTCTTCCCAGCCCGCAGCGCTGCGCTTGCGGGCTATCGGTGCACCGCGCCAAGAAGACCCGGCGCAGCCCAGGTACATCAAGCCCTGGGCCGGTGCGCCCACCACGCCGATCTGCGGCTCGCCGTCCACCACCAGCGCCAGGTTGACGGTGAATTCGCCGTTGCGCTTGATGAACTCTTTGGTGCCGTCCAACGGATCCACCGCCCAGTACAAAGGGGGCCGCTCGCCGAGGGCAAACTGGTTCAGGTTTTCTTCGGACAGCACCGGAATATGGGGCCACTGCGCAATCAAACCCGCCACCAGAATGGCGTTGGCCGCCAGGTCGGCCTCGGTCAGGGGGCTGCTGTCGCTTTTGCGCGCTTGCTGCATGGGGCTGTTGCGCTGGTAGATCTCCATGATGGCCTGCCCCGCCTGGTCGGCCAGGTGGACCAGCGTTTGCAGGCTTTCGGGGGTGATGGTGGGTGTCACTTTGTGCGCCTTCTTGGGTGTGTCAAAGGCCAATAGTGCAATTCAATTAGCGCTTTGCGCCTCAATATTCATTTTGCAAGACTTTTCTCCGCTACCTGCCAGTGCCTGGGGTCTTGACCGTTGCGCCCAGCGACGCAAAACATAAATGCCCGCTTCTGCAAGCCGCCACCCATATGCCCAAGCAGCCTGGCGCACATCTGCCATCGGCGCGTGATCCGCGCGGCGCGCTGTGGTGGCTGGTGCGGCCCAAGCCGCCCACCGACGCCGACAAATGCGCCATTGCACAGCAGTCACTGGCGCAGTTCCCCATCGGGTTTCGCTTGCAATTGACTTTTGCGGGCATGGCCTACACCCCACAACTTCAAGAATGGCTGCACGAGCACGGGCAACGGGTCCAGCTGACTGTCATGAAACTGCGCAGCAGCCCAATCAAGAAGGCTCTTGCACGTAAAAACGCACGGGCGGCGGATGCTAGGTCCACGCCCGGGCGCACCGCACAGCGCCCCAGTGCTCGCACCAGCTGACTCTTTCCCGTGCCGCACGGCCCGACGATCACTACGGGTTTGTGTTTACCCGTTTGGGTCCTCTGCCGTGGGCGGCGACGCGGCGGAAATCGCCCCATAGCGCAACTGCGCCACCGGTGGCACGCAGCCACAGCACTTTGCCAACCAGGTCACGATCAGCCAAAATAAGCAGCAACACGCATTGAAAATGCCCACCAATAGAACGAGAACATGGCAGCCAAACCCTCCACACGAAGTCCATCTAAGCCCTCCGCCAAGCGGTCAGGAGGCTCCAGATTGCAAGCGGGGACCGCAGCGGTCAAAGCCGCACCAACCGTCGCCACCAAAGCTCCGCGCAAATCCGCACCCAAGAAGCCCAAAGAAATTTCGCCGCACGGCCTGGTCAAGGGCAAGCATATCGTCTGCTTTTGGAAGCAAAACGACCTGGGGCTTTTTGGCCGACGCCCTGACCGCTGGATAGCCTTGTGGGAAAAAGATCCTGAGATTGAAAAGGTGCTGGTGTTTGAACCGCCCTTGAGCCAGATGGCGTTAGAGGAATGGCTCAAGCGCGCGGTCACGCTAGATGCCACCAGCGGCAGCGAATACCGGCTTCTGCTGGACCAAGCCGTAGCCAAGTTACAAGGGCAATGCGACACCGCAAAAACCAGCTACAAAACCTATCTCACGCCAACAGACAAACCTGCGGACAACCAAGACTACCTCCGCTGGGTCCTGCAGCAGGTTCGGGAGCAGGGCATTAATTTGCCCACGGTGGTGCTGTGGCCGGCCTGCTATGCCAACGCAGCGCTGGTTCAGGCGATGAGGCCGCAACACATCATTACCGACCTGGTGGACGACCAGCGCCTGTTTCCGGCCAACGCGCAGATGGTGCCGACCATTACGGCGCAGTACCAAACGTGGCTGGGTTTGTCGGATATGGTGCTATCGAACTCGCTTGAGCTTATTGAAGCCTTCAGCGAGGAGTTTGCCCACCATGGCATTGCGTACTTGCCGAACGAGGCACTTAGCACTGCGCCTGCCAAAACCAAAGTAGCGGCACCGCGCGATAGCAAGGGCGGTCAAGGCGGCAAGACAGGCAAAAAACGCCTGGTGGTGGGTTTTGTGGGCAATATGCGTGAGCGCATGGACAGCGAAGCACTGCTCAAAGCCATAGCCGAGAACTTAGACAAAGACTTCTGGTTTGTCGGGCAAACCCATGGATCAGACTTTTATGCCAAGGCGCGCAACCAGCCAAACTGCAAGTTTTGGGGCACGCTGCGCCAAGACGAGGCGGAGGCGGTGGTGGTGCAGTTTGATGTGGCGATAGTGCCCTTTTTGGACACTCCCCTGGTGGCGCGCATGAGCCCGATGAAGCGGGAGACTTATGCCAAAGGCAAGGTTCCGGTTGTGGCTCTAGAGGGCCTTAAGAGCTTGTGACTGACCCTATGGATGGAGTAAACCAGTCGAGGCATAAATACTAAGGGCACAGCAAAATCACTAAGCGGACAGACTATTTAAAACAATGGAGGATCTGCCACTGCTAATGAGACTTAAAAATTAGATGCATCTCACCCTTTGCAGTGAGGCTTCGCCGCAACTTTTCGCCACTGCCGGATGCATCATTGTTCGCAATCTGGATCTCCATAACAGTCTCTTTAAATACTGGATATTGGAAAATAACACTACTCTTCTCGCCAAATGATACTTCGTACCGACCTCGGTCAGTCGGAGTACTAAGCGGAACAATGCATTCATCACTCGAATTTAGAATTTTTGTTCTACCAAATATGGAAAATGATCGAATCAATCCAAGATTCAAAAGCTTAATTCCTATTTTATAAAAATCAAGCATTTTCATATTGTTTGGATGCCCCCTCCAGTCAGACCAATAGCACTTAGCAGCTGAAATACCCCACGCAAAAGTGTGGCGCCTTGCTCGGGACATTTGATTTCCACGCAACCCTTTCATATCGTGAACTCCCGACGCTTTTCGAGGCTGATTTCATCGGTTTGAGCCTCGTTTTCCCGCATTTCCCGCGCCTCACACTGTCTGCA
>CANEVH010000069.1 GCA_947442105.1 Comamonadaceae bacterium
CAGCTTGCGCAGGGTGAACAGACTCTCGGTGAAGGTGTCGGATCCGCGCATGGTGGGCTCTGGATGGGTCAGTGATTCGGTATTTACCTAGAACGCTTCAGAGGCTGCCGACGTGGACAGGGCGGAAGGTATTTCAGCAGCCTGTTAAAGGGGCGACGCTCACACGGCAAGTACGGCCCAAATCAGAATCGACAAAAGAATCCTTGAGGATTCTGCTGAACGCCGCGGTGTTGCACGCGCTGCGTACCAGCGGCGATGGCAGGCAAACCAGTATCAAGGACACGCTACGCGCGTCCTTGATACTGGCGGGTCGGCTCCGGGGTTAAGCGATTGCCAGCGGCAGCTTTGAAGTTATGTTGCAGGTCTGCTGGAAGCGCGGATAAAGATTCAGGATACGGCGCTGGGTCGGGGATCTGTTTTTTTGGTAGTTTCAATTTAAAACGTACGACCTTACCGTGAGGAATCTTCAACCCGATTCCCCTCAATTGATTAATAAGCTACGTCACTCCTTTTCTTGAGCGTCAAGATAGATGGAAACCGTGTCCCTCAATTGTTCTGCGTAGATGTAAATATCGTCAACTGAGTCGAGTGAAAATTGCTCTTCTTCTTTTTTATTGTTGAATATCCCAATGCGTAGCTTTTGGACGTTATTGAACCGGAGGCGGCAAATTGGTTTTCGATTGTTGTCATCCAGTAGTATCGCGCAGTAGGTCTGTGCGTCTCGCATAGTTACTCGTTTCGACGGAACGATGCTTCGCACGATTCCCCGTATGGTGTGGAAGCCTTCTACCTCCTCGGGAGTGATTTGTGTTGCCGGTTCGGCAGAAACCGTTGATACCTCAGTAACAGTTGAATTGAGTGGCAACGGTTCCGCAACTGTGATCGATTCTGGCGTCATCGCGCCCTTAAGACGATCATTAATTTTTTCACCGATGAGTTGCTCGAACGCTCGCCTAGTGATCCCAATAAATTGTTCCTTGATTTGCGGAGTGAAGCGTTTGCTACCAAGTAGTTCTGCCGAGACCAGTCGCACGAATTCCTCACTTGGAGCAGCTATCCATTCTGCCAATTTCGTCTGTATAGCACGGGTGTACTTCAACTGGTTGGCGGTCGTCAGAATCGACTCAAGGTCAAACACAGATTTTGTGAATTTTTTGAGCTCTTCGACATCACGCTCTTTGAAATCAAGGACATTAAATTCAAAGAATGGCTTCTCGTCCATTTTGTTGGGTTGCTCGAGATCAGTAAAGAACCGATAGACCAGCCCGTTCGTCAAGATACCGAAGCGTGCAGCCGTGACGTGAAAGTATCGAAAGAGCTGGCTAGCATGATTTATGTGGAGATCTGCGCCAGCCTTCTTACATTCAAATAGCATGATCGGTTGACCATTACTGAGAATCGCGTAATCGACCTTTTCACCCTTCTTGGTTCCAATGTCAGCGACTAATTCTGGTGTCACCTCAAGTGGGTCGAAAACGTTGTAGCCGAGAATCTGAATAAACGGCATGATCATCGCGTTCTTCGTTGCTTCCTCCGTCTGAATCATGTTCTTTGTATTCAAAATCCGCGTCGATAGAACGCGCAGTTGATCGATGAAGTCCATTGGAAAGCTCCTGGGTGGTTATGTGAGGGCGGTTAAGTCGCTGCGCAAGGAGAGTTGGCATGGGGGGTAGTGAAGCCGTAGGCATCACCAAATCGCCCACATCCCAAAGGGGAAAAGGTTCCCTTTATGTTCCGCTCTTCGACGCACATTGATCGGAACTTTACACCTCAAAAAGCAACGAATTACGCTATTGATTACTATTTTTCACATGAAAACGCTTTTCCCATTGCAGGGCCCGACCGCAGATTTTTATTTAACCGCCCCGCCTCACCCCAATCGCCTGCACCACCGCCCCCAGCCCGGTGTGAAACGTGCCTTCCACCACCTCGCGCTCCAGCTCCATCAGGTGCACAAAGTCCAGGCCGGGCAGCTCGGCGCGCAGCGAGGCGGCGGTTTGCATTAGCTCCACCGATTTGCCGCCGCCGGTGCCGTGCTGGATTTGTGCGGGCGTGTAGGCCTCTAGCAAAAACACGCCGCTGGGCTTGAGCGCGGCCAGCACCTTGTGGTACAGCGCTTGGCGGACGGCGGGCGGCAGGGGGCAGAAGATGGAGACGATGGCGTCCCAAGCTTTTACGCCCAGTTCAAAGTCCGCCAGATCGGCGCAGACCAGCTCAATCGCCACGCCCTTGGCCTCGGCCAGCGCTTGGGCCTTGTCCAGGCCCACTTGGGAGCCGTCCACGGCAGTCACTTTGTAGCCGTGCTGGGCCAGGAACACCGCATTGCGCCCTTCGCCCTCGGCCAGGCTCAAGACACGGCCTTTGGGCAGCTGCGCAAAGTGGGCCGCCAAAAAGGTGTTGGGCTCGGTGCCGTAGGCGTATTCTTCTGTGCTGTAGCGTTCGTTCCACATGGGGTTTTTTCTCCTGAGTGGGGTGGATGGGGCGCTGGTATTGGAACAGGGTTTGGGCTTGCACGAGCACAAAAGCCGGTGCGTTGGCCATTGCTTAGGCCCCCAATTTTGTACAATAAAACGTACAACTTTGAAAGAACGCCATGGACGCCATCACCTATTCCGCCGCACGGGCCAATCTGGCTTCGACCATGGACCGCGTGTGCAATGACCACGAAACCTTGATCATCACCCGCAACGGCAAGCAATCGGTGGTGATGCTGTCTCTAGAGGACTTTCAAGCGCTGGAAGAAACCGCCTACCTCTTGCGCAACCCTGCCAACGCCAAGCGCCTGCTCTCGGCCGCGAGCCAATTGGCTGCTGGGAAAGGCGTGGCGCGGGAGCTGGCCGCGTGAAGCTCGTCTTTGCCGACGAGGCTTGGGACGACTACCTCTACTGGCAAAAACAAGACCGCCGCATGGTGGAGCGCATCAACAAACTGATTGCCGAGACGGCGCGCTCGCCCTTTGAGGGCATCGGCAAGCCCGAGCCGCTCAAGCATGCGCTTGCGGGGTTCTGGTCACGCCGTATTACCGACGAGCATCGCATGGTGTATCGGCCAGAGGATGGCGCCTTGCTGATTGCGCAACTGCGCTACCACTACTGAATCGCAGCGCAGCCTTGGGGTTTAAACACACGCTCGACAGACGCCGGGTAAGCCCGCAATTTGCCATCGGGCCTGCGGGGCAGGTGCGCAAAGTTGGCCGCCAAGAGGGTGTTGTGCTCGGTGACGTAGGCGTATTCTTCTGTGCTGTAGCCCGGTGCGGCGGTGTGCATTTTGGTTGGGGCCCCGCGTGGCGGGACTGCGCTGGGCTACCTTTGCTCTGACAGTGCACCGGTGACATATTTGTGCAAAACACTGGCGATCAAGGTTTGATAAGGCATGCCCTGCTCCAGGGCCTTGACTTGGATATCGCTCAAGTCCCCCGCTGACAAGCGGATGTTGACGCGCTTGTCCTTGACACCGGTAGCGCGCGCGGCGGCTTTGAATTGGGCCAGCTCGCTCTTGGTGGCAATGGACACGAGCTGACCCTTGTCAAAGGCCTCTAGTAGTTCGCTCTCAAATGGATCAATCGCTGGCATCGGCTGCCCCCTGTTTCAAATAGTCTTTTGTTGCCTTGCGGCTGGGAATGGCTGTTTTGAGAAAGTAATGGTCTTTGTCCTCCACAAAAGGCACCAAATAGGCGTAATTGTCAAAAGACACGACCAAGATTCTTTGCCCTGGATACCTTTGCGGGTTGGGGTGGGCCAGGATGTCCAACAGCCCGCCAGCCTCAACGGCTACCACCATGTGCTCGAACGACACGCCTCGGTCTCGCTTGAGGGCTTCGTTCTTGACCAGGTTCCACCGAAAAGGTTTCATCGGCGCCATTATGCCAATGTGTGCCTTTTGTCGTCATGGCGCTACAGCATTGCAAGTCACCTACTGCGCCTGCGCAATCGCCTTCTTCAAGTCCCGGTATTCCTCGCACGATAAGGGGCAAATTTTGTCCAGGCTGGCGAGGTGTTCTTTGGCTTTGTCGAGCTGGCCCATCTGGACGTAGGCGATGCCTATGTATTCGTGCGCGCCTTTGTGTTTGGGGTCCAGGGTGAGTGCCTGCTTGTAGGCGACCAGCGATTCGTCGTACTTCTTGAGGTTGCGCAAGCTATAGCCCAGCAGGTTGAAGCCGTCGGCGCTGCGCGGGTTGGTGGCGGTGTAGGGCTCGAGCACGGCCTGGGCTGCGGCCCAGTCTTTGCGGGCAATGGCGGTTTTGGCTTTTTCGAGTTCGGTGTCGCGCGGGGTGGGTGGGCTGGTGTCGGCGGCAAAGGCAAGGCTGCTGGCAAGCAGGCAGGCGGCGAAACATAGGCGGGCGAGGGTCATAAGGTGTCTTTCTTCAAGGGGTGGCGGGGAATGGCAAAAAGACTGTAGCGGGTTTGAAGACTCGCCGTCCTTTGCGCCGCGATGGGCCTGCGCAAAACCGAAGAATGTGCGGTGGGTAAGCGCGCTAAATGGGCGCGGTCATCGCTTTGCTGTAGGCGAAATACACCTCGTCGCGCACCCAGCCCAGGGCTTCGTAGGCGGCTTGGGCGGGGAGGTTGGTCTTGGCGGTGGTCAGGTCCAGGCGGCACATGCCGTGGTCGCGGGCGGTTTGCTCAGCGGCCAGCAAGAGCTGGTTGCCCATGCCCGCGCCACGGGCCGCTGGCGCCACATACAGGTCGTACAGCGCGTAAATGGGCTTGGCCTCCAGCGAGCAAAACGTGGGATACAGCTGGCAAAAGCCCAGGGCGGCGCCTGCGGCGTCACAAGCCAGCAAGACCACCGACTCGCCGTTTTGCATGCGCTGCGCCATAAAGGCGCTGGCCAGGGCCAGATCAGGAGGGTATTGGTAAAACTGCCGGTAGGCGTCAAACAACTGCGCCACCGGCGCCAGGTCGGCCAGCGTGGCTGTGCGAATGTGGGCGCTCGTCATGCCAGGCGCAAGTTCACCCGGCGCGGTGCGCCGCGCGCGCGGGCCAGTTCGTCCACTGCCAGGCCCAGGGCTTTGATACCGGGGGCGATTTGTTCGGCGGCGATGGACGACAGGCGCAGCCGAAAGTAGGGGCACGGGTAGGGCGGGTGCATGAAAAAGACTTCGCCGGCCTCGATTAGCACACCGTGGTTGCGGGCAATAAGCGCCAGTTCGGACGAATCCATCCAGGCCGGCGCACGCACCCAGACCGAGGCGCCGCCCGAGGGCAGGGTGAAATCGAACTCCGGCAAGTGGGTGCGCAGCGCGCGCGCCACCAGGGCCATGCGTTCTTGCATGGCCTGGTTCACCCGGCGGGCGTGGGCGTCGTGGTGGCCCAGGGACAAAAACAGGGCAAAGGTGTGCTGCAAAAACGCGCTGGGGTGGCGCACCATGGCGTGGCGCAGGCCGCGCAGTTCGGCAATCAAGGCGCGCGGCGCCACGATATAGCCCAGGCGCAAAGACGGCGACAGGCTTTTGGACACCGAGCCCACGTAGATGACGCGCCCCACCGTGTCCAGGCTTTTGAGCGCGGGCATGGGGTCGCCGTCAAACAGGTTTTCGGCCTCGTAGTCGTCCTCAATCACCACAAAGTTCTGGCTTTCGGCTTGCTGCAACAGGCGCCGGCGCCGCTCCAGGCCCAGGGTGGCGGTGGTGGGGCTTTGGTGCGAGGGGGTGACAAACACATAGTCCAGCGTCGGCAACTGGTCCACCACCAGACCTTGCGCGTCCACCGGCAGCGGCACGCACTGCGGCTGGCGCAGGGCAAAGCTGTTGCGCGCGTGCGGGTGGCCGGGTTCTTCTAGGCCCACGCGCTGGCTGGCGTCAAACAGGCCTTCGGCCAGCAGGTAGTAGGCGTGCTGGGCGCCCACGGTGATCAATATCTCTTCAGGTAGGGCAAACACACCGCGTTTGGGCAGCAGGCGCAGGCGGATTTGCTCAATCAGCTCGGGCACATCGCCCAGTTCAAAGTCGGGCGTCCAGTGCGGCAGGTGGGCGCGCGCCAGGCTGTGCACGCAGCATTCGCGAAAGGCTTCGGACGGAAACAGCTGCGGGTCGTAGGTGCCGTAAACAAAGGGGTAGGCGTAGCGGCGCCACTGGTCGGGCTTGGCCAGGGTGCGCTGGTCCGAGAGCGAGCGCAGCACGCGCGCCGACCAGTCGGGCGGGGCCTTGGCGCCAGCGCCGCTGGCCGGGCTGGCGGGCAAGGGCGCATCCGTGCGTGGGCTGGGGCGGGCGGGCACGGCGTGCGCTTGGCTGGTAACAAACACGCCGCTGCGCGGGCGCGATTCGATAAACCCGTCGTCCATCAGGTGCTGGTAGGCGGCGGTGACGGTGTTGCGGCTCAAACCCAGCGCCTGGGCCAGTTCGCGCGAAGAGGGCAACAAGGCCCCCACCGGCAAGCGCCCGTCCAAAATGGCTTGCACCACCGACAGGCGCAGGCGCTGCTGCAAGGGCAGCGCCGGTTTGTCGGGCAAAGCAAACAGGCTTTCCCACTGGGCGTCTTTGGTGCGGTGGAGCGGGGCCATGGTCGGGTGGATGGGGGGCCAAACCAGTATACGCAGGGCCATAAAGTACCAGTGGTGCAGTGCCAGTGTTGCAGGGCCCGTGGGGCCACGCCGGCCTGGGCGCTGGCTTGGCCGAATCTGCCCATCTGGCACTAGCACTGGGGTGCCAAGCGGCCTATCCTGCGGCGCTTGTCTGCAACTACTTTTTGGAGCGCCTTTTGACCACCGCCACCGTTACCGAATCCACCCTGGCCGCCTTTAGCGAGGCCTGGAACCGCCACGACGTAGAGGGCCTGATGTCTTTTATGAGCGACGACTGCGTGTTCATGACCGCGGGCGGCCCCGAGGCCTGTGGCGCGCGCCACGTGGGCCGCGAGGCGGTAGCCAAAGCGTTTGCGGGCGCGTGGTCCGCTTTGCCGGACGCGCATTGGAGCAATGGCGTGCACTTTGTGCAGGGCGACTTTGGCGTCTCGCAATGGACGTTTACCGGCACTGCCGCCGATGGCAGCCGGGTGGAGACCGATGGCGTGGACATCTTCACCTTCAAGGACGGCAAGATTGCCGTGAAAAACGCGTTTCGCAAAGCGCGGCCCAACCTGCCCGCTGCCAAATAGCCCCGGAGCCTGCCATGACGACCACCGCACACGCCTTGGGTGGCGACACCCGCTACGACCCGCAATACGACCCCTTGGTGGCCGCTAACCCCGGCGCCGGACGCGCCTACGCGCCCAGCTACTGGGTGGCCAGCGCGGGCACGCCACCGCCTGACGACGGCCCGGTGACGCAGGACTTTGACGTGGATGTGGCGGTCATAGGCTCCGGCTCAACCGGCATGTCCACCGCGCTGTACCTGGCGCAAGACCATGGAATTTCCGCCGTGGTGCTAGAAGCCAACCAGACCGCCTGGGGATGTTCGAGCCGCAGCGGCGGCCAGGGCCAAAACGCCAGCGGCCGGCTCACTCGCTCGCAATGGATAGCGCGCTGGGGCCTGGACACCGCCAAAGCGCTGGACACCGAAATCCGCACCGGCTTTGAAAACTTCAAGGCGCTCACCCGCGAGATTGACTGCGACGCCTTCGACGGCGGCCATTTGTACGTGGCGCACCGCAAAGAGAAAGTGGCCTACCTGGAAGAACAAACCCGGGTGCGGCGCGACATTTTTGGCTACCAGGCCAAGATGCTGAGCGCCCAAGAGCTGCGCGAACAGTACTGCGACGAGCGTGACGCCCACGCCGCCATGTGGGAGCCCGATGGCGTGGGCGTGCACCCGCTCAAGTTCACCTTTGGTCTGATGCGCAAGGCGCGGGCGCTGGGTGTGAAGGTGCACACTGCCAGCCCGGTGCAAGGCTGGCAAACGATTAACGGTGTGCACCACCTGCAAACCCCCGGCGGCGTGGTGCGCGCCAAACAGGTGGCGGTGTGCACCGGTGGCTACACCAGCCAGGGGCTGAACCCGCTGCTGAAAAACAAGATACTGCCCATCCTGTCCAACTCGGTGACCACGCGGGTGCTGACTGCGGCCGAACTGGCAGCCACCAACTTCCGCTCGCAAACCTTTTTGACCGACACGCGCACGCTGCGCTTTTACTATCGCCTGCTGCCTGACAACAGGCTCCAGCTCGGCAGTCGCAGTTCCATCACCGGCGCCGATGCGCAAGACCCCGGCCACCTCAAACTGCTCACCGATGCGATTGCGCGCAAGTTTCCGCCCCTCGCAGGCATTGAAATCGAGCACTCTTGGTGGGGCTGGGTGGACGTGAGCCACGACATGATGCCGCGCATCACCCGCCCCGACCCGGCGCAAACCGTGTGGCACGCGCTTGGCTATGGCGGCAATGGCGTGTCGTTTTCTACTTGGGCGGGCAAGCGCCTGGCGCAGCGGGTGGCGGGCAAGGACGGGGGGGAGGTGGTGTTCAATCTGCCCATCTACCACTCGCCGCTGGAATACCCCAATCTGTTCAACCTAGTGCGCTCGCCAGCGTTTGCGCCGTTTCGCCGCTTCGGCCAGTACTTTTTGTACAAGTGGTACTGGATGCAGGACGAGTTGTAAGTCCCTGGCACGGATGGCGGGCGCATCGGCCTTTCGTGGTTAGTATTCGGGCTCATTACCTCTTCAAGGAAAGACCGCTCCATGAACCTTCTAGACATCTCCCGCCGTTCGGCGCTGGCCCTGGGCGCCTTGGCGGCGCTCCCCCACTTGACCACTTTGGCAGCCACGGATGCGCCCACGCGCGGCGGCACATTGGTGATTGGCTCGACGCAGGCTTTGCGCCATGTGAACGGCGCGGTGCAGTCCGGCATCGCCACGGCGGTGCCCAGCACGCAAATTTTTGCCAGTCCGCTGCGCTTTGACGACAAATGGAACGCCCAGCCCTACTTGGCAGAAAAATGGTCGCTGGCCGCTGACGGCAAATCGCTCACCCTGAACCTGCGCAAGGGCGCGGTGTTCCATGACGGGCGGCCGATTACCTCGGAGGACGTGGCCTTTTCCATCATGGCCATCAAGGCCAACCACCCGTTCACCACCATGATGGGCCCAGTGGAGAAGGTGGAAACCCCCGACCCCCACACCGCCATCATCCGCATGGCCACGCCGCACCCGGCCATCGTGCTGGCCATGTCGCCCGCGCTGTGCCCGATATTGCCCAAGCACATTTATGGCGACGGCACCGACCTCAAAGTGCACCCGCGCAATACCACCGACGTGGTGGGCTCCGGCCCATTTCGCCTGACTGAGTTCAAGGCCGGGCAGCGCGTCGTGCTGGAGCGCTTTGACAAGTTCTTCCTGGCGGGCAAGCCCTACCTGGACAAAATCATTGTCAATATCAACCCCGACTCCAACAGCCTGTTGCTGGGTCTGGAACGCGGCGAGATTCAGATGATTCCCTATGCCACCAATTCCACCGAGCTCAAGCGCGTGGCCGCCAACCCGGCGCTCAACCTGACCAACAAAGGCTTTGAAGGCATTGGCGCCCTGAACTGGCTGGCCTTCAACACCGCCAAAAAGCCGCTCAACGATGTCAATGTGCGCAAAGCCATTGCCATGGCGATTGACAAGAAGTTCATCAGCAAGGCGCTGCACGGCGGCTTTTCGCAGCCGGCCGACGGCCCCATCGTGGCCAGCAGCCCGTTTGCTATTCCTGACCTGATCACCTACCCGCTGGACCTGAAAAAAGCCGCTGAGATGCTGGACGCTGCCGGTTACAAGGCTGGCGCAAACGGCGAGCGCTTCAAGCTCACCATCGACTACCTGCCCGGCCAAGACGAGCAGCAAAAGAACGTGGCCGAATACATCCGCGCGCAGCTGAAAAAAGTGGGCGTGATGGTGGATGTGCGGGCCTCGGCCGACTTCCCGTCCTGGGCCAAGCGCATGGCCACGCGTGACTTTGATATGTCCATGGACGTGGTGTTCAACTGGGGCGACCCCATCATCGGCGTGCACCGCACCTACCTGTCCACCAACATCCGCCCCATTGTCTGGACCAACACCCAGTCCTACAACAACCCCAAGGTCGACGAGCTGCTCAACACCGCCGGGAGCCTTCTAGACCCCACCAAGCGCAAGGCCTACTACGCCACCTTCCAGAAGATCGTGACCGACGAGCTGCCCATCCACTTCATCAACAACACGCCCTACCACACGGCCAGCAGCAAAAAGGTGATGAACGTACCCACCACCATCTGGGGCCCGGCTTCGCCTTTTGATGAGGTCTACCTCAAGTAAGTCTGCACTCGCCCTAGCTGCATGCGCGCGCTGAAACGGCTGGTTTCTCGACTGGCCCAGGGCTTGGCCCTGGTGCTGGCCGTGGTGGTTCTCAACTTTGTGCTGGTGCACGCCGCACCCGGCGACCCGGTAGAAACCATTGCCGGGGCCAGCGGCGGCATGGACGAGAAGCTGCAAGCCGAGCTGCGCGCCCAATATGGTTTAGACCGGCCGCTGCCGGTGCAACTGGGCATTTACCTGGGCAAAGTGCTGCGCGGCGACCTGGGCTATTCCTACTTTTTCAATCTGCCGGTGTCGGGCCTGATTGCCGAACGGGTGCCCGCCACACTGGCCTTGGTGCTGACGGCGGTGCTGGCGGCGTTTGTGATGGGCACCACGCTGGGGGTGTTGTCTTCGCGCAAGCCCAATGGCTGGCTGTCGCAGACCATTAACGTGCTCTCCCTGGTGGGCTTTGCCGCGCCGGTGTTCTGGCTGGGCATGCTGCTGGTGATCTTGCTGGCCAGCGTGTTCCCGGTGTTTCCGGTCTCAGGCATGCGCGGCATAGAGTCCGATGGCCGGGGCTTGCGCGATGTGCTGGATGTGCTGCACCACCTGGTGCTGCCCGCCTTCACCCTGGGGCTGGTGTACCTGGCGCAGTACAGCCGCCTGTCGCGCGCGGCCATGCTGGACGTGCTGGGCGCGGACTACATTCGCACGGCGCGTGCCAAAGGCTTGAGCGAGCGCGTGGTGCTCTACAAGCACGCGCTGCGCAATGCGGTGCTGCCCGTAGTGACGGTGCTGGGCCTGCAGTTTGGCAACGTGCTGGCCGGTGCGATTGTGGTGGAGACAGTGTTCAACTGGCCGGGCCTGGGGCGGCTGGCCTATGAGTCGGTACTGCGGCGCGACTACCCGACCATTTTGGGCGTGCTCTTGTTCTCGTCCGTGGTGGTGGTGGTGATGAACCAGCTCACCGACCTGTGCTACCGCCTCATCGACCCCCGGATCAAGGCCGCATGAGCACCCAGGCACACCCAGACGGCCCGTGGAAGGAGGCGCTGCGCATGTTTGCGCGCAACCCCTCGGCCATTGCGGGCATGCTGCTCTTGGGCGCGGTGCTGCTGGTGGCGCTGGGCGGGCCTTGGGTGATGGGGGCAGACCCGTTTGAGATCTCCGCCGCGCCCATGACGCCGCCTTTTTCTGAAGACGCCCTCTTGGGCACCGACTACCTGGGCCGCGATGTGCTGGCCACGCTGGTCTATGGCGGGCGCGCCACCTTGCTGGTGGGCGCGGTGGCGGCGCTGCTGTCGGTAACCATTGGCATCACGCTGGGCGCCATGGCTGGGTACTACGGGGGCAAAGTAGACGCCATGCTCATGCGGGTGACCGAGTTCTTTCAGGTGCTGCCTGCGCTTTTGTTTGCCATGGTGGTGGTGACGCTGTTTTCCCCCACGCTGCTGACCACCACACTGGCCATTGGCGTGGTCAGCTGGACGGGCACTGCGCGCCTGACACGCGCCGAGTTCATGAAGTTCCGCAACCTCGAATTTGTGCGCGCCGAGCAGGCCATTGGCGCCAGCCATGCGCGCATCATTTGGAAAGTGATCTTGCCCAACGCCTTGCCGCCGCTCATTGTGTCGGCCACGCTGGCCATTGGTTCGGCAATATTGTTTGAGGCCGGCTTGTCGTTCTTGGGCCTGGGCGACCAGAACCGCATGAGTTGGGGACTGATGATTGGCGCGAGCCGCCAGTACGTGCTGAGCTGCTGGTGGGCGGTGGCCTTTCCGGGCGCGGCCATCTTTGTCACCGTGCTGGCGGTCAGCCTGATTGGCGACGGTCTGAACGACGCGCTCAACCCCAAGCTGCGAGAGCGCTGATGCACACCCCAGCGCCAGACGCCCTGCTCACAGTGCACGATTTGCGGGTCGAATTCAAAACCCGGCGCGGCACCGCCCTGGTGCTGGGCGGCGTGGACCTGGAGGTGCGCCACGGCGAAACCCTGTGCGTGGTGGGCGAATCGGGCTGCGGCAAAAGCATGACCGCACTGGCGCTCTTGCGCCTGGTGCCGTCGCCGCCCGGGCGCATCAGCGCGGGCCAAGTGCTGTTGGACGGCGAAGACCTGCTGCAAGCCAGTGACGCGCGCATGCGCGAGGTGCGCGGCAACCGCATCTCCATGATTTTTCAGGAGCCCATGACCTCGCTCAACCCGGTGTTTACCGTGGGCGACCAGATTGGCGAGTCGCTGCGCCTGCACGCCGGGCTGGGCGCCGACGCGGCGCGCACGCAAGCCATTGACATGCTGCGCCAGGTGGGCATTGCAGCGCCTGAACGGCGGGTGGACGAATACCCGCACCAGCTCTCGGGCGGCATGCGCCAGCGGGTGATGATTGCCATGGCGCTGGCCTGCCGCCCGGACATCTTGATCGCCGACGAGCCCACCACCGCGCTGGACGTGACGGTGCAAGCCCAGATTTTTGACCTGCTGCGCGCGCTGCAGCGCGACAAGGGCACGGCCATTGTGCTCATCACCCACGACATGGGCGCCGTGGCCGAAATGGCCGACCGGGTGGTGGTGATGTACGCCGGGCGCGTGGTGGAAGAGGGCCTGTGCGACCAGGTGCTGGGCCAGCCCGGCCACCCTTACACGCGCGGCCTGATCGACTGCCTGCCCGAACTCGGCAGCAGCCAACAGAGCGAGCGCCAGGCGCTGGCCGAGATTGCCGGCATGGTGCCGTCTATTTGGGAGCTGGACGCAGGCTGCGCTTTTCGGGCGCGCTGCCCGCAGGCGCAAGAGCGATGCGCCCACGAGTTGCCGCCCATGTTTGCCCTGCCCGACAGCAGCGCTGCGGCGCCACACCGCAGCGCCTGCTGGCTGCACCAAGCGAGCGCCGCATGACCACGCCCACGCCACCCACAAACCCGGTAGGCCAGCCCTTGCTGCAAGTGGACGACCTGCAAGTGCACTTTGCCCGCCCCCGCGCGGGCTGGCTGCAAAAGCCCGAGGTGGTGCGCGCGGTCGACGGCGTGAGCTTTTCCATCCCGCGCGGCACCACGCTGGCGCTGGTGGGCGAGTCCGGCTCGGGCAAAACCACCACCGCGCTGGCGGTGATGCGCCTGGCCGCCATCACCGCAGGCCAGGTGCAACTGGGTGACACGCTGCTCAGCGGCTTGCAGGGCGAGGCCTTGCGGGCGGCGCGGCGCCGGTTTCAAATTATTTTTCAAGACCCGTTTTCATCGCTCAACCCGCGCGAGCGCGCCGGGGCTACGGTGCGCGCGCCGCTGGACCTGATGCACATCGGCACGCCCCAAGAACGCCAGGCGCGCGTGGCCGAGCTGTTCCAGGCCGTGGGCCTGCGCCCCGAGCAGCAGCAGTTGTTTCCGCACCAGTTCTCGGGCGGCCAGCGCCAGCGCATCAACATCGCACGCGCCCTGGCCACCAACCCTGAACTGGTGGTGTGCGACGAGCCGGTGTCGGCGCTGGACATTGCCATTCGCGCCCAGGTGCTCAACCTGCTGGTGCGCCTGCAAAAAGAGCGCGGCCTGACCTATCTGTTTATCTCGCACGACATGGCGGTGGTGGAACACATTTGCGACGAAATCGCGGTGATGTACCTGGGCCAAATCGTGGAGCGCGCCCCGCGCCAGGCCTTTTTTGCCCGGCCGCTGCACCCCTACAGCGTGGCGCTGATGTCGGCCGTGCCCACGGTGCACGGCGGGCGCGCCCGCGCGGCGCAGCGCATCCGCCTGGTAGGCGACCCGCCCAGCCCCATCAACCCACCGCCCGGCTGCCGCTTTGCCAGCCGCTGCCCGGTGGCCGAAGCTGCCTGCGGCGCCGAGCAGCCGCCGCTGCGCGAAGTTGCGCCGGGGCATTGGGTGCGGTGTCGGCGGGTGGAGGTGGTGGATGGCCGTCCAGTGGCGCCGCTGCAGTTCTCGCCCATGCCGAATTGATCGCCGCTTTCAAGCGGGCGCAAGCGGATGCTGCGCACAAATTCGGACTGATCAAAGCAGCTGCGCAAAAGGGGCCCAAGGCAGTCCTGGCGGCCACCGAAACAGCGACCAAGGCCGCAAAACGCAGGGACTCGTATGCACAGAAGCTGGATGCGCTGAGAGTGAGCCTCAAGGATTGAGCGCGGTCCAGGGGGTTGCAAGACGCCTGGGGTTGCCGACTGCCCGAAAGTGAAGCAAGGGAAGGCGGCTACCGACCCATTGCGGACTGTCGCTGCGCTGCCGTGAGTAGCGGTGATGCAGCGATAGCGGTCTTTTAACTTGTCAGCCCAGTGCGCGAAACCAGTGGACTTTTGGCGCCGTCCGCTGCCACCTTTAAAACATGGGTATAGATCTGGCTTACCCATATCCTTGAGGTGGCGCATAGAGCCGCTGGGGCCATGCCAACGGATGAAAAACTTTTTCTGATACCGGAATCTTTTTTAATTTGAAAGCTATAGTGCAAGCAAGGTATGCGCTCGCGCACTTGAACCAGCAGACGCGTTGAGGCCAACGCTGGCCTGCAGACTTTGTCAGATTTGTTATACCGGCACGTTCATACAGTTCATACAGTTCATACAGTTCATTGGACTAAGTCTTTGATGTCAAAAGATTTTTTGAGGTTTTTGCAAACGTGTTGTCTGCTTATGCGCCGGAGATATCCGGTGGTTTGCGGGCTACATCAAGGTTAGCGATCCAACCGGCCAAGCCCGGACTCCGTGCCGAAGAAACTTGGTTTTTAGATCGTTGATTTGTATGAATATCTTGAAGTTTCTTAAGAGGCCCCACATCAATGATTTCCCGAGTCGCCGAATTTTTGCGCAACAACATCCTTGGCATCGCCGTCTTTGCGATCGTCACTGGAGTCATTGGGAACTTCGTCTATGACGCGGTAAAGCCAAGCCAGCCTCTTCCTGTGACTGCGGTCGATTCGCATATGCCAGAGAGGGTTAGCACCTCTTCCGAGAATGTCCTTGATGCAATCATTGCGGCGCTTAAGGAAAAGCGAGCTGGGTTCAAGGATAGCGAAATCAGCCGTAATCAAGTGAGGTTTGAACTCCAACAATTGCGCTCCGCTCTTGCCATTGTGAAAGGCTCAAAGGATGTCGCATCCGCTGTTGAAATCAACCTAGCCAAAGGAAATTTTGAGGGCGCCGAATCGTCGATGCTCGCAGCCATGGCGAAATCCACGGCAGCAGTCAGTTACGACGATGTCCTAGCAATTTCAAGTGCACTGAAGGCGCTATACCGGCTTGAGGGATCTCCTGCGAAGCTAGTTTCACTGGAGCGCATTTACATTGAAGCCAAAACAGCTCAGCAGGCTCTAGCCACAACCAGTTCGCAGAGCAAAGGCCCGACGAATTCGACTCAAAACCAAGCGCAGGTCGCTGCACCGGCGACACCAACAATCACGCCGTCGCCGATCCTAATACCTGCTGCCTCGCCGCCGCTCTCAAGTTCAGCGCCAGCCATTTCGCCTTTGCCGCCTGAATCATCACCACCGCCTCCATTTGAGATTACTAGCCAGTCCGCAAATCAGTTCACCGTATCGCAGCCTATGAAACGAATTGAGATAACATTTTCAGGTGTTAATTTAGATTCAATTAAAAACTTAATATTGATCGCGACAAGTACTCCAGAGACAGCCGCTACATGTCGGCCTTTCTTTGGGTTCCGTTCCTTTAGGACATCAGGCTGGCAGCGGAATGTGATGCATCAATCCAACGATACGTTGCGAATTTCCTTCATTCCGATTGACTCTAGTGACCTAAAAGGAGTCTGCGAATGGTTATTGAAGTTCCAAGATGCACACAATCGAACTATTACTCGTGGGCTGGTCGTCAACTATGAACCGCAATAAGAAGATCGTGCGGCTTAACGTGCGGTGACGCCTAACCCCTTTAGTGGGACTTCCCGTTTCGTCAAGTAGCAGTGTTTATATTTTTCTTTCTTGAGCCTTGCATACAAAATTGAAGATGAGCCGATGCTCGGGCTCCATTCGCTCGGCGAGATAGTGCTGTCGCAGAAGGGTTATCGAGTTGACCGTGCATCGGCTCTGAACGAGATGTGGGCGTTTGCGTGCTGTGGCGACTGAATCAGACAGACTGCATTTCTAGTGACGGGCTTGTTGA
>CANEVH010000070.1 GCA_947442105.1 Comamonadaceae bacterium
GCGCCTGCATCAGAGTTCTTGGATGACTTTAGGCTTGCGCCCAAGCTTCATTGACCAAGAAAACCGACCTGACTTTGGCGGTGATGCCGGTGCATCTGCCCAGTGGGCGGTGTCAACTACTAAGCGTCGCCAGGGTCGTCAGCGTGCGCCATAGCCTTCAACGTCACAGCAACTCCTATTTTTGCCGCCTGTATGCCCGCGCTAGCGAGACGTATCTGAGGGGCCGTTGGGCAGTGCAGCGCGCAGTGGGCGGTCCCAGAGTGAATTGGTTCGGCTAGCAGGTCCATTGCAGCAGGCGGCTGTTATCCTGCGGCAGTGAATTACGCCTCTCTATTGGTTCCTGAGTTTTCCTTGATTTTGCTGGGCTATCTGGTCTGCAAATTCACCGCTTTGAACCGCAGCGTCTGGAACCAGGTGGACGCACTCGTCTATTACCTGTTGTTTCCCACCCTGCTGTTTCACTCCATCATCAAAAGCCCGCTGGACTTGGGCGCCGCCTCAAAATTAGTGGGCGCAGGCTGGAGCGTGATGGCCACCGGCATTGCGCTGGCCTATGCGTTACCCGTGCTGCCCTGGCTCAAACGCCACATGCCCGCGCGAGACCACGCGGCGTCCGCGCAGGTGGCGTTTCGCTTTAACTCCTTCATTGGGCTGGCGCTGGCCGATCGCCTGGCGGGGCCGGCCGGTTCGCAAGAGATAGCGGTGCTCATTGGGGTGTGCGTGCCGCTGGTCAATATTGCCGCAGTTTGGCCGATGGCGCGCGGCGGGTCTCGCTCGCTGGCCCGCGAACTGTCGCAAAACCCCTTGCTATTGGCCACCACCACCGGCCTGCTGGCCAACTTGGCGGGCCTGAGCCTGCCGCAGTGGCTGGAACCCACCTTCACCCGCGTGGGCGCCTCGGCCCTGGCGCTGGGCTTGATGGCTGCGGGCGCGGGCATACAGATGGGTGCCCTGGCGCGGGCCAAGACGCTGGCCGTGTCGGTGCTGGCGATTCGCCACCTGGTGCTGCCGCTGGTGGCGCTGGCTGCGGCTTATGCCTTTGGCCTCAGCCACTCGCAGGCCACTATTCTGCTGGCCTACGCCGCCTTGCCCACGGCGGCGAGCTGCTACGTGCTGGCCAGCAAAATGGGGTTTGAGGGGTCTTATGTGGCCGGGCTGGTGTCGCTGTCCACGCTGTTAGGCATGCTCAGCCTGGGTTTTGCACTGGGCGTGCTGCGACCACTTTACGGGGTATAGCGCACCGACCCCGACCCCACCCGCCTCGCCTTGACCTGCGCCACCGTGCATGGGCTGCCATGATGGGTGCGCGGATATGATGCCCGTTTGCCCCTTTGGGCACCCCCACCAGGCTTACCAAGCGCCCCATGACCAAAACACCCACACAACTCCTGGTACTGGCTGCCGTGTTTGCGCTCTTGCAATGGGGCACAGCGTTTGCGCAAGACAGCTCCAGCGGGTCAGCCCCAGCCCTAACCCCAGCTCCAGCTCCAGCGACCGAAACCTCCGTCAAGGGCAGCTTTGACCAGGCGCTACAGCAAGAAGGCAACTGGTACTTCTCATGGGGCTACAGCCGCCAGTTTTACGCGCCGTCGGACATCCACATCTCCCAACCCAGCTTGGGCAACGACTTTACGGTGCACCAGGCCAAGGCCAGCGACTTTGCGTCCAGCCCACAAGACACCTTTAAATCGCTGCTAGAGCTGGACTTCACCAACCCCCAAGAAAACGTGCGCATCGGCAAGTTCATGAACCCGGAGAAAACTTTTGCCATCGAGTTTTCTCTGGACCACAGCAAATACAACGTCGATCCGGGCCAGAGCGTGGACGTATCAGGCACCATCAACAACGCCCCGGCCAGCAGCCCCATGACGCTGGACGCGCAAAACTTCAACTACGCGCTGCACAACGGCCTGAACCACCTGATGGTGAACGCGGTGTGGCTCAAGCACTTGCGCGGGCCAGAAAACCAAGCCGGGCAACTGCAACTCATCAGCCGCGCCGGGGCCGGCATTTTGTTGCCCCATGCCGACAACACGATTTTGGACAATCCCAATGAGGTGGGACCGAAAAATGAAAACGTGTGCTGCTTCTCCAAAAACGACTGGTGGCAAATCAATGGCTGGACGGCCGGCGTCGAAGTAGGCCTGCGCTACCGGGTCTACAAAGCCATTTACTTGGAACTGACCTCCAAAGTAGCCTACGGCGTGCTGCGCGGCGTGCCGGTCTACAAAGGTTCGGCCGACCAGACCATCTGGATGTGGGAACAAGTGCTGTCCACCGGGTTTTTGTTCTAAGCCCTTTCCTGGGCCAAGGCCCAGGCGACGTGCTCTTGCACCAGCGCACTCTCCCCGCTCAGGCGGCGCTCCAAAGCCGCGCGCAACACATCACCCCCCTGCCCCGCCGCCAGCGCGTTGCCCGCGGCCACCGCCACATTGCGCAGCCAGCGCCCGTGGCCGATGCGCCGTATGGGGCTGCCCTCGGTGCGCTGTAAAAATTCCGCTTCAGTCCAATCCAAAAGCGTGGCCAGGGTTTGGCCGTTCTGGCCCGCGCGTTCGTCAAAGTCCGCCAAGCGGCTAACCTGCGCAAACTTGTTCCAGGGGCAAGCCAGCTGGCAGTCGTCGCAGCCGTAAATGCGGTTGCCCATCAAGGGGCGCAGTTCGGGCGCAATCGCTCCGGCATGCTCAATCGTCAGGTAGGAGATGCAGCGCCGCGCGTCCAGCAAGTAGGGCGCCACGATGGCCTGCGTGGGGCAGGCGGTAATGCACGCGTTGCACGTGCCGCAGTGCGCCTCCACTGGCGCTGTGGGCGGCAGCGCCACATCCACATAAATCTCGCCCAAAAAGAACATCGACCCGGCTTCACGGTTCAGCACCAGCGTGTGCTTGCCGCGCCAGCCCTGGCCGCTGCGGGTGGCGAGCTCGGCCTCCAAGACCGGGGCCGAATCGGTAAACGCGCGGTGGCCCAGTGGCCCCAGGTGCGCGGCCAGCTTGTCGGCAAGCTGCTGCAAGCGCTTGCGCACCACCTTGTGGTAGTCCCGCCCCCGTGCGTAGAGCGATATGGTGCCGGTGTCCGCGTGGTTCAGGCGGTCAAATTCAATGGCTTGCCAGCCCTCGGGCGTGTTGCGGGGCAGGTAGTCCATGCGGGCAGTGATGACGCTTAAGGTGCCGGGCAGCAGCTCGGTCGGACGCGCGCGCTTGAGGCCGTGGCGCTGCATATAGTCCATGTCGCCATGAAAGCCTTGCGCCAACCAGTCCAGCAGGCCGGGTTCAGCGCTCGACAGATCGACGCCGGCCACACCAATTTGGGAGAATCCCAGGGCCTGGCCCCACAAGCGCAAGAGCGCGAGCAACGCGGCAGCCTGTTCCGGGGTTTTCGCCAGGCCGTCTTTTGGAGTGCTAGTCTGCGCCTTATGGATATTCACCCCGCGATTGTAAAAACCCCGCCTCTGGGCCTGATCTGGCCCGACGAGGCTGCGACCGAGGCATTTGCCCAAGCACTGGCGCGCCAGCCGAAGCTGGCCCACGCCTTTATCGCCCTGCATGGCGACTTGGGCGCGGGCAAAACCACGCTGGTGCGCCACTTGCTGCGCGCACTGGGCGTGCAAGGCCGGGTAAAAAGCCCTACCTACGCGGTGGTAGAGCCCTACGAACTGCCGGGCCTGAACATTTGGCACTTTGACTTTTACCGCTTTGGCGACGCCCGCGAGTGGGAGGACGCCGGATTCAGAGACATCTTCGCCAGCCCCGGCCTGAAACTCGCAGAGTGGCCAGAAAAAGCCGCGCAAGTGCTGCCGGTGATAGACCTGGACATCACCTTAAGCGCCCTGCCTGAGGGCGCACGCCGAGTAACGCTGGTGGCCCACACGACCACCGGCGCCGCTTTGCTGCGCGGGCTGGAACTTGGGGGCGCAGCGCCATGAAGCGGCGCAGCCTAGTGCAGCAGGGCGCGCTGGTGCTCACTCTGGGCCTGCTGCAGCGCAGTGCCCTGGCAGGCCAAAACGCCACCATCCTGACCGTGCGCGTCTGGCCGGCGCCCGAGTATTCGCGCGTCACCATAGAGTCCGACGCGGCCCTGAGCGCCACCCAAACGCAAGTGGGCAGCCCGCCGCGCCTGGCAGTGGACATTGCTGGGGTAACGCTGAACCCGGCGCTCAAAGAGCTGGTGGCCAAGGTCAAAGCCGACGACCCCAATATTGACGGCATTCGCGTGGGCCAGTATTCGGCTGACGTGGTGCGCCTGGTGATTGACCTCAAACAAGGCGTGCGCCCGCAAATGTTCACGCTGTCGCCAGTCGCTGCCTACCAGCACCGCCTGGTGCTGGACCTGTACCCGCTGCGCAGCCTTGACCCGCTAGACGCGCTGGTGGCGCAAATCGCGCAAGCCAAGCCCGCGCCTGCCGCCTCTGCACCGGCAGCCAGCGACCCGCTGGGCGAGCTGATGGCGCAGCGCCTGGGTCAATCGGCGCAGTCTGCGGCACCCGCAAATAGCACCACCGTCAACGGCACCCCCGTTACCGGCGCCCCCATCAACGGCACCCCCAGCGCGAGCAGCACCGCCACAGCCGCCGCTCCCCCAGTGCCGCCTTTGCGCCCTGGCAGCCCCGGCGCCAACCTGACGCAAGGCCCGTCCTACCTGGCCACCGACCGCCTCATCATCGTGGCCCTGGACCCTGGCCACGGCGGCGAAGACCCTGGCGCCATTGGCCCAGGCGGCACGCAAGAAAAAAACGTGGTGCTCAAGCTGGCCTATTTGCTGCGCGACCGCATCAACGCCGCCACCGTCAACGGCACGCCCATGCGCGCCTTTTTGACGCGCGACGCCGACTACTTTGTGCCCCTGCACGCGCGGGTGCAAAAAGCGCGACGGGTGCAGGCCGACTTGTTCGTCAGCCTGCACGCCGACGCGTTTTACACGCCCGCACCCCAGGGTGCCAGCGTGTTTGCGCTCAGCCAAGGCGGGGCGTCCAGCAGCGCGGCGCGCTGGATGGCGGCCAAGGAAAACAAGGCCGATTTGATAGGCGGCCTCAACGTCAAAGCCCGTGGCGTCGAGCTACAAAGCACGCTGCTGGACATGAGCACTACCGCGCAAATCGTGGACAGCCTCAAGCTCGGCGGCACGCTCCTGAGCGAGGTGGGGCGGGTGGGCAAGCTGCACAAAGGGCAGGTGGAACAGGCCTCGTTTGCCGTGCTCAAGGCGCCCGACATCCCCAGCGTGTTGGTCGAAGCAGCGTTTATCAGCAACCCGGCGGAAGAACGCAAGCTCAACAGCGAAGACTTTCAAAACCAACTGGCCGACGCGCTGATGCGCGGGCTGCTGGGCTACTTTGGCAAGAACCCGCCGCTGGCGCGCAGCCGGACGGTGGGATAGGGGACTACGTGCGCGTTCACACGCCAACCGTTGAGCGGGTGGCACTTAGGGTTTGACGGGGACAGAAAATCCTGACAGACTAGTTAGATGACCAGTTCCAAGGAGATTTTCATGCACACGTGGCCCGTTCAAGATGCGAAAGCGCGGTTCAGCGAGTTTTTGGACGCTTGCCTGGTGGAGGGGCCGCAAATGGTGACCCGCCGGGGTGCTGAGGCCGCCGTGCTGGTGCCAGTGCAAGAGTGGCGCCGCTTGCAGTCCGCGGCGCGGCTTTCCTTGAAGCAGTTGCTGCTCTCAGACCAGGCCCGCGCAGACCTGACCCTTCCTGCCCGCGGCCAAGCCAAGCGCCGCATGGCGCCGCCCATGGCATGAGCGGCGCCTATTTGCTCGACACGAATGTGGTGTCTGAGCTGCGCAAGCAGCGCCCCCACGGCGCGGTGCTGGCATGGCTGAACTCGCAAGACGACGCTGACTTGCACCTGTCTGCCGTGACCCTGGGCGAAATACAGGCCGGCATTGAACTCACGCGCGAGCAAGACCCCAGCAAAGCCGACGAAATCGAAACCTGGCTGGCCTTGGTGGCCGAGGCCTACAACGTGGTGCCCATGGACGCCGCCGCCTTCAGGGCCTGGGCGAGGCTGATGCACCGCAAGTCAGACACGCTGTATGAAGACGCCATGATCGCCGCCACCGCCCAAGTGCATGGCCTGACCGTGGCCACCCGAAATGTGGCAGATTTCAAGGCGCTGGGGATGAAGGTTTTTAACCCGTTTGAGGGCTTGTAGGGCTTCGTTTGCATTGCGGCCAACGCAACAAGGCTAGCCCGCCGCCTTGCGCCGCGCCCGCCAAGCCCCCAGAAGCACCAGCAAGCCCGGCACAAAAATCATCGCCCAGATGATTTTGTCCAAGTGCAGTTTGACCCATGGAATGTTGCCGAAGAAGTAGCCCACGGTAACGATGCCGCCCACCCAGAGCGCGCCGCCCACCACGTCAAAAAAGCTGAACTTGGCGCGCGTCATTTGCGCCACACCGGCCACAAAAGGCGCAAAGGTGCGCAGAAAAGGCACGAAGCGCGCGGCGATGATGGTGATGCCGCCATAGCGCTCATAAAACGCGTGCGCTTGGTCAAACGCGGCCTTGTTGAACCAGCGCGAGTTTTCCCACTGAAACACTTTGGGGCCGATGGCGCGGCCCACGGTGTAATTGGTTTGGTTGCCCAACACGGCGGCAGCAAACAGCAGGCCCACCACCAGCGGATAGTTCATGAGCCCCACGCCGCACATGGCGCCCACCACAAACAAGAGCGAGTCGCCAGGCAAGAACGGCATGACGACCACGCCAGTCTCCACAAAAATGATGATGAACAAGAGCGCATACACCCAGGCGCCATAGTGGGTGACGAACATTTCCAGGTATTTGTCCACATGCAAAACAAAGTCAAAAACGGTGCTGATGAGTTCCATGGTGCGAAGGCGTCTGGGTTAGGTTGAACGGATTTCGGGCTTTAGAAGCGCTGCATGGCGCAGGTGTGCGGTAGCGCGGCGGCTTGGGCAGACAGGGTTTTGACGACTTTGAAGCCGTAGCCCGAGCCTTCCACGTCAAACTGCACGCCGGGCGCGCCTTGGCGCTCCATCAGGCCCACCACCAGCGGCTGCTGGAACTGGTGGTCAGCGCTGCGCATGCTGCCACTTTGGCCGCCCAGCGACACCTGGGCGCGTTCTAGCGCGTGGGCCACAGCCACTACGTCCAGCGCTGCGCCGGGCTTGGCGGTGCGGCCTGACGCGTCCAGTGCCTGGGCCAAGGCTTCGACCATGAGCTGCATGCGCATGTGCACGTAATCGTCCTCGGGCTGGGGGAAACGGGCACGAAAGGACTTGTAAAAGGCCTCGGCGCCCTTGGTTTGCACATTGGGCAGCCAGTCGACCACGGCCAGCACGCGGCCCACACCGGCCTCGCCAATGGCGGTAGGCGCACCCAGGGCGTTGCCGTAGAAGGTGTAAAACTTGCCCTCAAACCCAGCCTCTTTAGCGGCCTTGACCAGCAAAGTCAGGTCGGCGCTGAAGTTGCCGGTAATCACCGCCTGCGCGCCGGTGGCCTTGATCTTGGCCATGTAGGGGGCAAAGTCTTTGATGCGCAGCATGGGGTGCAGCTCTTCCCCGGCAATGCGAATGTCCGGGCGCTGCACGCCAAGCTGGCGCTTGGCCTCGCGCAGCACGCTTTGGCCAAAGCTGTAGTCCTGGCCGATCAAGTAAACGCTTTTCAAGGCCTGGTCTTCGCGCAGCACCTGCATGAGCGCGGCCATGCGCATGTCGGCGTGGGCGTCAAAGCGGAAGTGCCAGAAGCTGCACTTCTCATTGGTCAGCGCTGGGTCTACCGCCGAATAGTTCAAAAAAAGCACGCGCTTATCAGGCTCGCGTTCGTTGTGTTTGTTAATGGCGTCCATCAGCGCCGCCGCCGTAGCCGACGAATTGCCTTGCAGCACCACCCGCGCGCCACTGTCGATGGCCAGGCGCAGGTTGGACAGCGCCTCCTCGGTCTGGCCCTTGCTGTCAAAGCGCTCCAGCGCCAGCAGTTGCTTGGGCGCGGCAGGTCCCGCAATGGCTACGCCACCCCGCGCGTTGACCCGCTCTACCGCCCACACCAGGTTGCGAAACACCGCCTCGCCACCGTTGCCGTTGGCGCCACTCAGGCCTTCGATCAAGGCGAGTTTGATGGTGGGCGGCGTCTGCGCCTGGGCCACAAAGATGCCGCCTACGCTGAGAAAAACGAGCGCAAATAGCGCCGTAGCAAGCGATTTCAAGGCCTGGGGGAGAAGAATAAACATGCAGAAAAACGCTTGAATTGCCGGGGAACGCGCACACCTCTGGTCCATGCGGCGCCCACTGTGGGGGCCGCGCAGTGTACTTGGAGCCTCTATGTTTTTTGCGACTTCCCCCTCCCCCTTGGCCTCTGGTTTTGGCACGGCTTTTGACCACCCGCTGCGTCGGCGCATGTACGCCCAAACGGGCAACGCGGCCGCACAGTTTTTGGAAAAAACCCTTGCCACCACCCGCAGCGCCAGTGCGCAAGACGCCGAGATCGCCCAGGATGACAAGCAGTTCACCCTCACGCTGGACGTGCCCGGCATCGCCAAAGACCAGTTGACCATCCGCATCGAAGGCGCAATTGTGCGCATTGAGTCCAAAAACGACGCGCCCCGGCGCTACCGCGCAGCCTATGAGTTCGGCCAAGAGATTGACACCGCCGCCAGCAGCGCCAAGCTGGAAAACGGCGTGCTGAGCCTGACGCTGTCCAAGCTGGTGCCGGTGAGCAAGGCGACCGAACTGGCGATTGGCTAAATCGCTTTAGCCCCGGCGCACGCCGGGGCTATGCCGTGCGTCTACAAAGCATGCAGCGGCCAGCGCGGTTTGACGTCAAAAGCGTAGTCTTTGCGCGCCGCCTGCAAGCCGCTTTGCAGGCGCATGGCGGCAGCCATGGCGATCATGGCGCCGTTGTCGGTGCACAGGTGCAGCTCGGGGTAGTGCACGCGCACGCCGCGCTTGGCGCATTCGGCGTTGAGTTGGGCGCGCAGGCTTTTGTTGGCCCCCACGCCCCCGGCCACCACAAGGCGTTTGAGGCCCGTGGTTTTGAGCGCCGTAAGTGATTTTTTGACCAGCACATCGGCAATGGCCGCTTGGGTGGACGCTGCCAGGTTGGCGCGCGATTGCAGCGGCAGCTTCTCAAAGCCCGGCGTGGCACCCGAGGCCAGCTTGGCGCCGGCCTGCGCGCCGTCCCACGCCAGCGCCTCTTGGGCTGCGACCATTTTTTGCGACTGCACCAGCACGGCAGTTTTCAGCCCAGCGAAAGAAAAATCCAGGTTGCCGCTGTGCAATAACGGGCGCGGCAATGCAAACGCCTGCGGGTCGCCCTGCTCGGCCAACGCTGCCAGCGCGGGGCCGCCGGGGTAACCCAAGCCCATCAGCTTGGCGGACTTGTCAAAGGCCTCGCCTGCGGCGTCGTCAATGGTTTCCCCCAGCAGCGCATAGCGGCCCACGCCGTCCACCCGCATGAGCTGGGTATGACCGCCGGATACCAGCAGCGCGACAAACGGAAACTCTGGAGGGTCGGCGCTTAAAAACGGCGACAGCAAATGCCCTTCCAGGTGGTGCACGCCCAGCACCGGTTTGTCCAGGGCGGCCGCCAGCGCGCAGGCCACGCCTGCACCCACCAGCAAAGCACCGGCCAAACCGGGGCCGCGCGTGTAAGCCACCACGTCCACTTCGGCCAGCTGGTGGCCCGACTTGTCCAACACCTCGGTGGTCAGCGGCAGCACGCGGCGTATGTGGTCGCGGCTGGCCAGCTCAGGCACCACGCCGCCAAAGGCCTGGTGCATTTCTACTTGGCTGTACAAGGCGTGGGCCAGCAGCACTGGCACCGCGCTCCCCCGCATGGCAACCAGTGCCACGCCGGTTTCGTCGCACGAGGACTCGAACCCCAGCACCAGGGTGGGTTCGCCCGTGTTTTCGGGCGGGTGCGCGGCGGCTGGGGAGATAGCGTGGGTCATACAGGCGGGGGAGTTTAGGGCAGTGGGTGGGGCACAATTCCCGGCATGCACCCCTTTCCCGACGTCGAATCCATAGAACGCGCCACGCTGGACGCCGTGTGCCCGGCTGAAGTGCACGAGTTTCCCGGCTGGCTGCTGCCTTACGACCCCCTGCCAGTTGGCCGTGCACAAAGCGCAGTGCCGCTGGCGCATACGCCGCTTTCATTGCCCGAGTTGCAGCAGATTGAAGCGCACTACCAGCAGCGGCACCGGCCCACCGTGTTTCGACTGCCTGAGGGTTTGATCAGCACCGATACAGCTAGCGCGCTGTACGACATGGGCTATACCGGCGCGCATGGCGTGCTGGTGCAAGTGGCCGAACTCGCTGGTCTGCTGCGCCTGGCGCCACCCGACGCCGCCACGCTAAGCGCGGCACCCAGCGCGCAGTGGGCCTCGGTCTACACCGCAGACGGCCATGACCCGGTAGACGGCGCCCACCGCGTGCAACTGCTCAGCCGCAGCCGCCACGTGGTGTATGCCCATGTGAGCGAAGGCGGCCAGGCGCTGGCGGCAGGCACGGGGTCGATCAGCCAAGGCTGGCTCAGCATCCACGGCATGCGCACCGCGCCCAGCGCCCAAGGCCGTGGGTTGGCATCGCGCATCCTGGCCGGCCTGGCTGCGCATGCGGCAGCGCAAGGGGTGCACCGCGTGTTTTTGCAGGTGGAGGACGACAACACGGTGGCGCAAGGGCTTTATCGCAAGGCGGGGTTTGTGACGGCGTGGCAGTATCACTATTGGCGGGCTGTAAAGCATGCACCCCGCGCGCAAGACGAGCTACGCCGTTGTTAGTTCAGACTCGGAGCTCCATAAGCTCATAGCGCTAGCGCCCCGAGCCGTCACCGACAATCCGCCCATGGGCATAGGCATCTACCTCAAGGAAATCGGGCGTGGCAAAGACGGCGCGCGCGCACTCAGCCGCGAACAGGCCACCGACTTGTGGGGCCAGTTGCTCGACGGCAGCGTGACCGACTTGGAGGTGGGCGCCTTTTGCCTGGCCATGCGCATCAAGGGCGAAACGCCCCAGGAGATGGCCGGTTTTCTGGACGCCACCGCCGCGCGTCTGCACCACGTGCCTGCGGGCGACAAGCCACTCATCGCCATTCCCAGCTACAACGGGGCGCGCAAGCTGCCGGTGCTCACGCCCTTGCTGGCGCTGCTGCTAGCGCGCGAAGGCTGGCCGGTGCTGGTGCACGGCGCGGCGTCTGAGAGCCGGCGCGTGTTCACCGCCGAGGTGCTGGCAGCGCTGGGAATTGCCCCAGAAAGCACCATCAACGCGATTGCGCCGGGGCGTGTGGCCTTTGTGCCCACGGCGCTGTTGCACCCAGGCCTGCAAAAGCTGCTGGACGTGCGCCGGGTGGTCAACTTGCGCAACTCGGCGCACAGCCTGGTCAAGCTCATGAACCCCAGCCAAGGCCCCAGCCTGCTGGTGACCAGCTACACCCACCCCGAATACGCCACGTCCATGGCCGCCACACTGGCGCTCGTTCAAGCCAACGCGCTGCTGCTGCGCGGCACCGAGGGCGAGGCCGTGGCCGACCCCCGGCGCACGCCCAAAATGCAGGCCTTTGTGCACGGCGCGCCCGTGCTGCTGCAAACGCCGCAAACCGGCAGCCTGAGCGAGCTGCCAAGCTTGCCCACGGCCATCGACGCTGCGTCCACCGCCGCCTACATCCGCGCGGTGCTGAACGGCCAGCTACCGGTTCCCGCCCCCATTGCCCAACAAGTGGCCCATGTCTTGCATCTGGCCGCTGCTTTGTGATTCACCCCTATGCCTGATTTTTTTAGCAAAACCCCTGGCAGCGTCACCCTGGTGGGCGCTGGCCCCGGCGACCCCGAGCTGCTCACGCTCAAAGCGGTCAAAGCCATTGCCAGCGCCACGGTGCTGCTGGTGGACGACTTGGTGAACGACGCGGTGCTGGCCCACGCCGCGCCCGGCGCCCGCGTGGTCTACGTGGGCAAACGCGGCGGCTGCGCCAGCACGCCGCAGGCGTTTATTGAAAAGCTCATGGTCAGCGAGGCGCAGCGCGGCGAGCAGGTGGTGCGGCTCAAGGGTGGTGACCCTTTTGTTTTTGGCCGGGGCGGCGAAGAGGTGGAAGCGCTGCAAGCCGCAGGCATTGCGGTGCAAGTCGTCAACGGTATTACCTCGGGTCTGGCGGCGCTCACCAGCCTGAACGTGCCGCTCACCCACCGCGAACACGCCCACGGCGTGGTATTCGTCACCGGCCATGCGAAGCCGGGCGACAGTGGCACTGACTGGGTGGCGCTGTCGCACACCGCGCGCCAGGCCAAGCTCACCCTGGTGATTTACATGGGTGTGAGCGGCGCCGCCGCCATCGAACAGGCGCTGCTGCAAGGCCTGGGCGGCGACACGCCGGTGGCCATCATCCAAAACGCCAGCCTGCCCACCCAGCGCCACGCCACCGCCACGCTGGCCACGCTGCACGCCACGCTTTGCCGCGAAGGGCTGGGCAGCCCCAGCGTGATTGTGGTGGGCGATGTGCTGCGCGGCTTGGCTGCAGCCAACGCCTGCGTGTCCGAAAGCGCCCTGCGCCGTGAAGCCTAAAAGGTGAAGACACTCTCATGATTGGGGGTTGCGCAGCTTCATTTGGGGGTGCTGCGCACCTTCATCAAAGTGAGTGCGAGCCCAAGGCAAGCACGGCAGCCACCCACACCGCCGCCATCAGCAAAATCAGACCGGGCAGCACGCGCAAGCGGTAGCCCGGGCTGCCGGTGTACACCACGATCACTGCCTTGGTAAAGGTGTTGGTCGACAAAGCGGTCAGCACGGCCCAGGGTGTATCGGCCAGCGCCAGCTTGCTGCTGCCCACCAAGGCACTCACCGAGGCCACCACCGAGTGGGCGTCGACCAAGCCGGTAGCCGCCGCACCGTAGACCAGCGCGCGCGGCCCCAGCCAGGCATTGAGCGCGGCCGCCACCAAAGTAACGATCAGCACAAAGCCAGCCAGGGTGAAGGTGGCTTGCAGCTCAAAAGCATGGCCCTGAACCACCCCGCCCCAGTCCGATGGCCGCGCGGGGCGACCGCTCACCATGAGCGCCAGCGCGTACAGCGCAGCCGCTGCTGCCCCAGCAAGCAGGGGCCACAGCAAAATCACAAACAAACCGGGCAGCAGCAACCACAGCGCCAGGGACAGCTGCACCATGGTCGCCACCGTGGACAACACGGCGCCAGCCGCTGCACCGCGCAGTTGCGCAGCGTCCTGCTTGGAGAGCTTGGCCATGGCATAAATAGTGGCGGTGCTGGAGACAAAGCCCCCCGCCAGACCGCTCACCGACAGACCGTATTGCGAGCCCAGCAGCCGCCGCCCCATATGGCCTATGGCACCCACGGCCATGATCATCACCACAAAGCGCACCACGGCATGGGGGTTGATGGCCTGCCACGGGCCTATATAGCGGTCGGGCGCCAGCGGCAGCGCAATCAAGGCCATGCCCAAAAACAAGATGACATCGTGCAGCTCAGCCTGGGTGAGCGCCCGGCGAACAAACTGGTGCATTTGGTCGCGCCCGGCCAGCAAGGCCGCCAGCGTGACGCCAATGCCTGCGCCCATGGCCGGGCGAGTCACACACAAGGCGCCCAGCAAGCAGGTCAGCAGCAGCGCCACCTCAGAAGTCAGCCCCGCATCGCGCGCGTGGCTGCGCTGGTAAGCGACCACAGACAGGCCGCCCACAATGAGCAAGACCCCCAGCAATACAAAAGCTTGGTCCAGCGCAGTGGCCACGCCGCCAGACAGCGCGCTGATCGCAAAGGTGCGAATGCCCGCAGCGCTACGCTGTTGGTCCGGGCCCTTGCGTCGTTCGCGCTCAGCGCCCACCAGCAGCCCTATGCCCAAAGCCACACTCAGGTTGATCCACAAGCCCATGTCGTTAGGTGCCAGCACTTTGTTTTATGGTTTGTATGGGTTAGTTGACAAGAATCAATATACGCCCGCACACCGTCAACGACCATAGACCCAGGACAAGGCGGGTGCAAATAGAGCCAAACAATGAATGCCGCTCAACCCACCCTGAATCCAACAACCTACACGGAAACTGGCATGAAAATTCTGATCGCGATTGATGGCTCTAAATCTGCACTGCAGGCGGTGAAGTACGCCATAGGGCTTGGCGGCGCGTTGGCCCAAGCGCCCCACATCACCCTGGTAACGGTGCACGACGAAACCGGGCTGCGCCATCTGGCCAAACACCTGCCCAAGGACGGCTTGGACGACTACTTCCGCCAGGTGAGCGAGCGTGACCTCAAGCCCGCGCGCAAACTGCTGGACAAAGCCCACTTGGCGCACGACATGGTCATCAAGTTCGGCAACGTGGTGGAAGAAATACTGGGCACCGCCAGCGCGGGCAAGTTCGACGTCATCGTGCTGGGCAGCAAAGGCCGCTCCGGCTTTGGCGACCTGGTGCTCGGATCGGTCGCCCAGCGCGTGTGTGCGCTGTCCAAACAGCCCGTGGTGCTGGTCAAGTAGGCCCCGCGCCTGCGGTGCGCACCACGGCAGGCAGGGCTTGCGGTGCCACCTTGAAAGATGGTCGATTCGGTGCACGATTTGGTGCGCGATTTGATGCTCTATTTGGTCGTCGACTGAAAGCATGCGGTGAAGCGGCTTCTATTACCATGCGGGCACCGTCCAATTGAGGAAAAAGCCCATGAACCTGACCATCAACGGCCAAGCGGTGCAAACCGACACGCCTGCCGATATGCCCCTTTTGTGGGTATTGCGCGACCAACTCCAACTCACCGGCACCAAATTTGGCTGCGGCGTGGCCGCCTGTGGCGCCTGCA
>CANEVH010000071.1 GCA_947442105.1 Comamonadaceae bacterium
GCCATGCGGTGCACCACCCGCAGCGCGTCGCGGCGCGACTCGCGGGCAATGTAAAGCGTGCCCGCCGCCGTGGCCAGCGTGCCCACCAGCGGCCAGTGCTGGATGTCGGACTTGGAAATAAAGCGGCAGTGCCGCGCCGCGTGCATGACCACAATGTCCAGCCAAGAGATGTGGTTGGCCACCAGCAGCACCGGCCCGGTCTTGGGTACCTCGCCCAGTACCCGCAGTTGCACGCCCAGGCAGGCCAGCATGGTGTGCGCCCAGGCCTGCACGGCGGCGTCTCGCGCTACTTGAGACATGCGCGGAAAGCGAAACTGGATGATCCACAGGCCAACGCCCAAATGCACCAGCATGCGCAGCAGGCGCTTGAGGGCGCGCATGCTCAGGCGCCAGGGTTGCGCAGAAAGGCCACACGGCCACCGACCAGCGTGGCGCGCACCCGTGCGGGCAGCTCATAGCCATCAAAAGGCGTGTGTTTGCTCTGGCTGCGCAAGGCGCTGGCCTGCACCCGCCAGGCGTCTTGGGGGTCGAGCACACAAACATCTGCAATTGCGCCCACCTGCAAACGGCCTAGGCTGCCCGCCAGCGGCCCTACCGACGCGCCCAAGACCTGCGCCGAACGGTGGGTCACACAAGCCAAGGCCTGCGCCAGCGGCACGGCGTCGTCTTGCGCCCATTTGCAGGTCAGGGCCAAGAGCAGTTCCAAGCCCGTAGCGCCGGGCTCGCTTTCGGCAAAAGGCAGGTCTTTTTCGTCCGAACCCACCGGCGTGTGGTCGGACACCAGTGCGTCAAGCGTGCCGTCGGCAAGCGCAACGCGCAGCGCAGCGCGGTCATTTTGCTGGCGCAGCGGCGGCGTAAGGCGGGTGCGGCTGTCAAAGTAGGCAATGTCCAGGTCGGTCAGGTGCAGGGAATTGATGCTCACATCCGCACTCACCGGCAGGCCCTGCGCCTTGGCCTGGCGCACCAGTTCCACCCCGGCGGCGCTGCTGATGCGGCACAGGTGCACGCGCGCGCCGGTGGCACGCACCAGCTCAAAAATCGTGTGCAAAGCAATCGTCTCCGCCGCCACCGGCACGCCGGACAGGCCCATGCGCGTAGCCAGCGCCCCGCTGGCGGCCACGCCCTTGCCCAAATACAGCTCTTGCGGGCGCAACCATACGGTGTAGCCAAAAGAGCGTGCGTATTGCAAGGCGCGCTGCATGACCTGGGTGTTGGCCAGCGCCACCTCGGCCTGGCCAAAGCCGATGCAACCGGCTTCGGTGAGTTGCAGCATCTCGGTCAGCACCTCGCCTTGCAGGCCGCGCGTCAAGGCGCCCAGCGGCAGCACGCGCGCCTGGTGCAGTTTTTCGGCGCGAAAGCGCAGCATCTCCACCAGTCCAGGCTCGTCCAGCACCGGGTCGGTGTCGGGCGGACAGACCAGGCTGGTCACGCCACCGGCCACGGCTGCGGCCAGCTCAGAGGCCAGCATGCCTTCGTGTTCGTGGCCCGGTTCGCGCAGGCGCGCGGCCAGGTCCACCAGACCGGGAAGCACCAGGCAGCCTCTGGCGTCCATCGTCTGGTTCGGCGCAAAGTCGGCAGGCGCAGCGCCCACAGCCACCACGTGCCCGGCCGCAATGGCCACATCGGCCCGCGCGTCAAAGCCGCTGGCGGGGTCGATCACACGGCCGTTTTGAATCAGAATTTTCATGCTGCGGGTCCTTCAGGCTTCATTGCCCGCCACGATGCCCATCACCGCCATGCGCACCGCAATGCCAAAGGTCACCTGCGGCAAGATCACGCTCTGGCGCCCGTCCACCACCGCCGAGTCAATCTCCACGCCCCGGTTGATGGGGCCGGGGTGCATGACGATGGCGTCACTCTTGGCCAGGGTGAGTTTTTCGGGCGTCAGGCCAAAGCTTTTGAAATATTCTTGGCTGGACGGCAACAGCGCGCCGTTCATGCGCTCGTTTTGCAGGCGCAGCATGATGACCACGTCGCAGCCCTTAATGCCTTCTTCAAGCGTATTGCACACCCGCACGCCCATGGCCGCCATGTCAGACGGAACCAGCGTGCGTGGCCCCACCACGCGCACTTCGGCGCAGCCCAAGGTGGTCAAGGCATGAATGTCCGAGCGCGCCACGCGCGAATGCAGCACGTCACCCACGATGGCCACCGTCAGGTTGGCGAAGTCTTTTTTGTAATGGCGAATGGTGTACATGTCCAGCAAACCCTGGGTAGGGTGCGCGTGGCGACCGTCCCCTGCGTTAACCACGTGCACATGCGGCGCCACGTGCTGGGCGATCAGGTAGGGCGCGCCGGATTCGCTGTGGCGCACCACAAAAATATCTGCCGCCATCGCGCTCAGGTTGGCAATCGTGTCGAGCAGCGACTCGCCCTTGGACGCGCTGGATCGCGCAATGTCCAAATTAATCACGTCAGCGGAGAGCCGCGTGGCGGCTATGTCAAAGGTGGTGCGGGTGCGGGTGCTGTTCTCAAAAAACAGGTTGAACACGCTTTTTCCGCGCAAAAGCGGCACTTTTTTGACCTCACGGTCGCTCACCGACACAAACTGCGCCGCCGTGTCCAAAATGTGCGTGAGGATGTCCCTGGACAGGCCCTCGGTGGACAGCAGGTGAATCAGCTCGCCATTCTTATTGAGTTGGGGGTTGCGTCGGGCCAGCATTTCAGGCGCCTTTCACGTCAAAGCTAAAGCGGCCGTCCGCGCCCCGCGCCAGCGCCAACGACTGCGTGGGCGCCAAGCTAACGCGGGCTGCAGCAAAGTCGGCCTGGACGGGTAGCTCGCGCCCACCCCGGTCCACCAATACCGCCAGCTTCACGCTGGCCGGGCGGCCGTAGTCAAACAGCTCGTTGGTCACCGCGCGGATGGTGCGCCCGGTGAACAGCACATCGTCCAGCACCACAATGTGCGCGCCCTGAACCGCAAACGGCAGCTTGGTCTGCCCGCCCGATGCCAGCCCGCGCTGCGCAAAGTCATCGCGGTGCATGGCCGAAGAAATGGTGCCGTGGCTGCCTGCAAGCCCCAGGTCTTTTTGCAAGCGCTCGGCCAACCAAGCGCCGCCCGAGGTAATGCCGACCAAGCGCGTGTCCGGCCCGCACAGGCCGCGCACGCCGCGCAGCAGTTCGAGGTAAAGCGCCTCTGCATTCAAAATTAAAGCCCCCACGCTCGTCGCTGCGCGTACTTCGCTGCCCCCCGAGGGGGCGTTCGCGCCTTGGGACGGCCCGGCGGCGACACTGGCAGCCCCCACGCTCGTCGCTGCGCGTACTTCGCTTCCCCCCGAGGGGGCGTTCGCGCCTTGGGACGGCCCGGCGGCGCTCATGGCTTCTGGCATCAAAGGCTCCTCAGAAATTGTTCAAGAATGATGCAGGCCGACGCCGCATCCGCGTCTTTGGCGCCTGACGCCAGCGCCTCGGTGGTGCTGTAGCGCTCGTCCACCTCAAACACCGGCAAGCCAAAGCGACCGCGCAACTGGCGGCCAAATTTTTGTGCGCGGGCGGTGTTTTCGTGCGCTGCGCCGTCGGGGTGGTAGGGCACGCCGATGACGATGGCGTCGGGTTGCCATTCCTTGAGGCGCAGGGCAATCTGCGCAAAGCGCGCGTCGCCGCTGGCGGCAATCGTGGCCTGCGGCTGCGCCGTACCCAGCAGCCGGTTGCCCACGGCCACACCGGTGCGCTGGGTGCCAAAGTCAAAGGCCATGAAGGTGGAGAGATGCGGGGCCAGGGCGGGCAAGGCTTGCGAAGCCAGCGGTGCGCCGCCCTCAGTGGGCGTGCCGCTGACGGCGTGCGATGCCGATTCTGCGCTCATGCGCTACCCGCGTGCGGGGAAATCATCCAGGCCTGCACGCCCAAGAGTGCCAGCGCTTTGTCATAGCGCTGCGCCACCGGGGTGTCGAAAATAATGCTGTTTTTGGCGTCCACCGTGAGCCAGCTGTTGTCCTTGATTTCGCTCTCCAACTGGCCCTCGCCCCAAGACGAATAGCCTAAAGACACCAGCACCTTGCGCGGCCCCGCGCCCGCAGCAATGGCTTCGAGCACGTCGCGGGACGTGGTCATCTCCAGCCCGCCGGGTATGACCATGGTGGACGCATACAGCGACTCTTGACGGCTTTTGCGGTCGGAAAAAACACTCTCATGCAGCACGAAACCGCGCTCTTCGTGCACCGGCCCGCCCTGAAACACCGCCTGGTTCGCCAGATCGTGGCGCTGCAAATCTAGGTCCACTTTGCCAAAAAGCGCCGCCATATTGATGTCGGCTGGCTTGTTGATGATCAGGCCCAGGGCGCCGCGCGGGCTGTGCTCGCACAGATAGACCACGCTCTTGGAGAACAGCCCGTCTTCCAAGCCCGGCATCGCGATCAAAAAGTGGTGCGTGAGGTTGGTGGGTGCAGAATCGCCGGTCATCTTTGGAGTTTAACGGCAGGCATGCAATCTTCTTATTCCACCGGACTGGTCTGGTTTCGGCGCGATTTGCGCACCACCGACAACCCTGCGCTCGCGCTCGCCTTGCAATCTTGCACCCAGGTGCACTGCGTGTTTGTGTTCGACCGCAGCATCTTGGACGCCCTGCCCCGCGCCGACCGGCGGGTGGAATTCATCCAGGCCAGTCTGGTCGAACTGGACGCCGAACTACGGGCGCTCTCGGGCCAAGCCGCAGGTGGCCTGATCGTGTGCCACGCGGTAGCCGCCGACGAAATTCCGCGCATTGCCGCCAGCCTGAAAGCAAACGCGGTGTTCGCCGCCCACGACTACGAGCCCTCCGCCCTGGCGCGCGACGCGCACGTGCAAGCCGCGCTGAGCACCCAAGGCGTAGCCTGGGTAGGCGTGAAAGACCATGTGATTTTTGAGCGGCGCGAAGTGCTGACCCAAACCGGCAAGCCCTATGGCGTGTTCACGCCCTACCTGCGCGCCTGGCTGGCCGCTATGGGCTCCCAAGGCCCAGCGCGCCACGACAGCCAAAGCCACGGCGAGCGCCTAGCAGCGCGCCCACTCGTCTTGGACGCGCCCGTTCCCAGCCTGGCCGACATCGGCTTTGAAAGCACCAATTTACGCGCTTTGGGCATCGCGCCGGGCGCCTCGGGCGCACAAGCCATGCTGGAAGATTTTTTGCCCCGCATGGACGCCTACGACGAGACGCGCAACTTCCCCGCCGTCAAAGGCCCCAGCTACCTGGGCGTGCACCTGCGCTTTGGCACTGTGTCCGTGCGCCAGTTGGTGGCGCTGGCCCTGCCCCGCCACCAGGACGGCAACAAAGGCGCCAGCGTCTGGCTGGCCGAACTGGGCTGGCGCGATTTTTACTTTCAGATTTTGGCCAACTTTCCCCAGGTGGCCACAGGCGCCTTCAAGCCCGAATACGACGCCATCGTCTGGGAACAAGGCGACGCGGCACAACAATTGTTTGAGGCCTGGTGCCAAGGCCGCACCGGCTACCCGCTGGTGGACGCGGCCATGGCGCAGCTCAACCAAAGCGGCTATATGCACAACCGCCTGCGCATGGTGGCCGGGAGTTTTCTGGTCAAGCACTTGGGGCTGGACTGGCGCTGGGGTGAGGCCTACTTTGCGCGCCACCTGAACGACTTTGACCTGTCCGCCAACAACGGCGGCTGGCAGTGGGTGGCGTCCAGCGGCTGCGACGCGCAGCCCTACTTTCGCATCTTCAACCCCGTCACGCAAAGCGAAAAGTTTGATGCGTCAGGCAAATTCATCCGCCGCTACCTGCCCGCACTCGCCAAACTGGACGCCAAAAGCATTCACGCCCCCTGGCTGGCCAAGCCGCTGGTGCTGCAAGCGGCCGGTGTCGAACTGGGGCGCGACTACCCGGCCCCGGTGGTAGACCATGCCACGGCCCGGGCGCGCACCTTGCAGCGCTATGCGGTGGTGAAGAAAGTGGAACCGACGGTGCAACCCTAGGCGCAGCGGCAGCGGTGCAAAACCAAGCGCCCGCCCAAAGTGCCTGGAATCTCGGCACGTACCGATATATGAATACAAAATAGGCTATTTTGTTCCATAATATCGGTATGTCCCGAGCCACCAAAGCCATCCACCAACTGCCCCCAGCCACCGTGGGCGCACTGCAGAAACTGGGTGCCGATCTGGCGGTGGCCCGCCTGCGCAGAAAGGAGTCGCTGCGCACCTGGGCAAAGCGCCTGGGGGTGAGTCTGTCCACACTCCAGCGACTGGAAGCCGGTGATGCAAGTGTGAGCATGGGCGTGCTTGCGGCTGCCTTGTGGCTGATCAGTCGAGATGGGGAGCTAGGCCACTTGGCAGCACCAGAACATGACCAAGGCGCGCTAGACCAAGATATTCGCCAGGCAGTGGAACTGGGCCGGGCACGCGCACAGGCCTCCGCTGAGAGCCGCCTGCGCCTAGCGGCGCGCATGGGCGGACAGGGCTGATATGCGCTTGGATGAGCTGTACCTCTGGTACCTCGGAGACCCGGTGCCGCGCTATGTAGGCGCATTAAAGCTGCTTGCCGCCGGTAAAGGCGTATCGCTGCACTACGGCGCAGACTGGCTGGCCCATGGTTTTGCGCTGAGCGAGGACTTGCCCCTGGTGGACATGGCCTTTTCCCCGCCCGGGCGACTGAGCGGCGACGCGCCCCGCGCAGTGGGTGCCGTGGATGACGCACGGCCAGACCGTTGGGGCGAAAAAGTGATCCGATTCATCGACAAGCCCCAACGCACGTCTTTGATGGAGCTGCTGTACTACGCGGGCGACGACCGCTTCGGCGCCTTGGGTGTGTCCACCTCATCGGCCACCTACCTGCCACGCCAAGGCGGCCCCCTACCACGCTTGTCGCAAGCCCAAGAACTGAGCGAAGTGGTGGCCAAGATTGAAGCCGGTGAGGCTTTGACTGCGCTGGAGGCCAAAATCATCGAAGGCGGCGGCAGCCCTTTGGGCGGCGCCAAGCCCAAGGCGCTGATCGACTTGGAAGGCGAGCAGTGGGTCATCAAATTCTTCAACAACGAATACGTCGACACACCGCTTATTGAGCACGCAAGCATGACCTTGGCAGCGCAGGCCGGCATTCGTGTGGCGCCAACCCAGGTCATCCGCCTGCAAGCGGCCAACGCCATTGCCATCCAGCGGTTTGACCGCGCGGGCGGACGGCGGATTCACAGCATCTCGGCGGGCACCGCCATCCGCGCGGCCACGCCCGCAGGCACCGAACCGCAAATGGGCTATCCGCAACTCGCCCGCATCCTGCGCAGAGTGGGCGTAAGCCAGGGCGATGTGCATCTGGCGGATGCCCAGGAGCTGTTTCGCCGAATGGTCTTTAACATCTTGATCGACAACACCGACGACCATGAGAAAAACCACTCGCTTTTGGTCGTGAACCCCACCGCCAACGGCCGGCTCCGACTCGCCCCCGCCTACGACGTGCTGCCCACCAACTCCGGCCAGGGCTACCAAGAGTTCATCTGCGGGGCGCAAGGGCAAGATTCCACGCTGGCCAACGCAATGTCCCAATGCGACGCCTTTGGGCTTGCGCCCGCGCAGGCAGCAGCGCAAGTGCTGCAAGTCATTGCCGTGGTCAACACCTGGCGCGCCCACTTTGCGTCTGTAGGGGTATCAACCAGCGATGTAGAGAACCTGGCCGAACGCCTGGACGGCCAAGCGCTGGCGCACCAGCGGCTCACGTTTGACGCCAGCCTGTACCAGACAGCACCGCCCAAACGCAAACCAGTAAGCCCATTTCGCAAGACCTGAGCTGCCAGCTTGGGGTGGTCAATGCGCCGCGCCGTGGTAGGCGGCGCATGCAGCCTCAATGGTTGAGGCTGGCCCTAACTTTCATACTTTCACAAAGGTGCGCAGCACCCCAAAGCATGAACGTTCTTTCGCCTTAAATCCGCACCAACTCAAAGTCTTCCTTGCGCGCGCCGCATTCGGGGCAGACCCAGTTCATGGGCACGTCGGCCCACGGGGTGCCGGGGGCGATGCCGTCATCGGGTGCGCCCAGCGCTTCGTCGTAAATCCAGCCGCAAATCAGGCACATCCATGTTTTGGTATCGGTCACAGCGTCATAAACCTTGAGAATAGAATCTTCAAATTGTAATAAGCACGCGCCAGCGCAAGGGTTTGGCGGCACTTTTGGGCTAAGGTTGATTGTTGCCCCTTCTCTCTGCCAAAACCATGAAAAGCTCAAATAAAGACAACATTGCGATGCCCGCCCTGATCGAGGTGCTGGAAGACTTCGACGACGAGGGCTCGGACGCGCCACTGGCCAGCGTCATGGTCTTTAACGCCAACGACGCCAGCGGCGCCGGTGGACTGGCCGCCGACAGCGTGGCCATGGCCTCGGTGGGTGTGCACAGCATGCCGGTGGTGACCGGCGCCTATGTGCGCGACACCAGTGAAATTGTGGACCACTTCGCCTTTGACGACGAGGCCGTGCTCAGCCAGGCCAGCACCATTGCCGAAGACGTGCCGCCTGAGGTATTCAAGGTTGGTTTTGTGGGCACTCCCCACAATCTGGGGGCCATTGCGTCCATGCTCTCGGACTGGGCCGATGTGCCGGTGGTCACCTACATGCCCGACCTGGCCTGGTGGCAGGACGACCTGATAGACCAGTACCAAGACGCCTGCGCCGAGCTGATGCTGCACCAAACCACGGTGCTGGTGGGCAACCACAGCACCTTGTCGCGCTGGCTGCTGCCCGAATGGAGCAACGCCCACGACCCCAGCGCGATAGACATAGCGCGCGCCGCGCAGGAATACGGCGTGCCCTACACCTTGGTCACCGGCATCAACCTGCCCGAGCAGTTCATCGACAACGCCCTGTGTTCGGCCACCGCCGTGCTGTGCAGCGAAAAGTTTGAGCGCCTGGAAGCCACCTTTGTGGGTGCGGGCGACACCTTGTCGGCCACGCTGGCGGCACTGATTGCCGCAGGCACCGAACTCACCGAGGCGGTGACCGAGGCGCTGAGCTACCTAGACCGCAGCCTGGAGGGCGGCTTTCGCCCCGGCATGGGCCATATGCAGCCCGACCGGCTGTTCTGGGCCCATGGTGACGACGACGAACTGGACTTTGAAGACTCCGACGAACCCTTTCCCTTTGACCTAGGCCCCAATGAAACCCGCCACTGACCGCAACCTCGAACTGTTCCATCGCGCCGCTGGCGTCATCCCAGGCGGCGTTAACTCCCCGGTGCGCGCCTTCAAGGCCGTGGGAGGCACACCACGCTTTATCAGCCGCGCACAAGGCGCCTATATGTGGGACGCGAACGGTCAGCGCTACACCGACTACATCGGTTCCTGGGGACCCATGATTTTGGGCCACGGCCACCCGGCTGTGGTGGAGGCGGTGCAAAAAGCGCTTTCTGAGGGCTTTTCTTTTGGTGCACCCACGGAGCGCGAGGTGGAGCTGGCCGAAGAAATCATCAAAAACGTGCCCAGCTTGGACATGGTGCGCTTGGTGAGCTCGGGCACCGAAGCCGCTATGAGCGCCATCCGCCTGGCGCGCGGCGCCACCGGGCGCAGCAAGATCATTAAATTTGAAGGCTGCTACCACGGCCATGCTGATGCGCTTTTGGTCAAAGCCGGTTCGGGTTTGGCAACTTTTGGCAACCCCACCAGCGCCGGCGTGCCGCCTGAGGTGGTGCAACACACGTTAGTGCTGGAATTCAACAACCTGACCCAGCTTGAAGAAGCCTTTGTGCTGCACGGCAAAGAGTTGGCCTGCCTGATGATTGAGCCGATTGCGGGCAATATGAACTTTGTGCGCACTGCTGTGCCCTTTATGCGCCGCGCCCGTGAACTGTGCACCGAGTACGGGGCGCTTTTGGTGCTCGACGAGGTAATGACCGGCTTTCGCGTGGCCCTGGGTGGCGCGCAAAGCGTGTACGCCAAGAGCATTCCGGGTTTTGCTCCCGACATCACCGTCATGGGCAAGGTAATTGGCGGGGGCATGCCGCTGGCGGCGTTTGGTGGCAAACGCGCCATCATGGAACAGATGGCCCCTCTGGGCGCGGTTTACCAAGCAGGCACCTTATCGGGCAATCCGATTGCCACGGCCTGCGGCCTGGCCACGCTGCACGAAATCAGCAAGCCTGGCTTCTATGAGGCCTTGGCGGTCCAAACCCAGAAGCTGGTGGCAGGTCTGAAAGGCGCAGCCGACGCGGCGGGCGTGCCCTTCAGCGGTGACAGCGAAGGCGGCATGTTTGGCTTCTTCCTGTTCCCCGAGTTGCCGCAAAACTATGCCAAGGTGATGACCACCGACGCCAAGCGCTTTAACGCGCTGTTCCACGGCATGCTGGACCGGGGGGTGTACTTTGCGCCCGCCTTGTACGAGGCCGGTTTTGTCAGCGCATCCCACACCGAAGCCGATATTGCGCACACGGTGGAAGCTGCCGCCGAGATTTTTGCCACGTTTTAAATTGCAGCCTATGTGCGGTGCGCATGGAGCCGGGCTTACAGCGCCGGGTCGCGTATCTCCCAGCGAATAGCATCAATTGCCGCCAGCAACTCTGTAGGCAGCGTGGTGTCCCATGCCGCAATATCTTCGTCCAGCTGGGCTTGGCTGGTTACCCCAATGATGGTGCTGGCGACCTGCCACTTGGTGTAGCAAAAAGCCAGCGCCATGCGGGTGGGTGTCAGGCCGTGGGCCTGGGCCAACGCGTTGTAGCGGCGCGCAGCGGTAAGGGCCTCAGGGCGGCCCCAGCGCTGCTTGCGGGTGGACTCGAACATCGCCAGGCGGCCTGTTTCGGGTGCGCCCGGACCGGTCAGTCCGGAGCTGTCGTACTTACCCGTGAGCAAACCAAAAGCAAGAGGTGAATACGCCAAAAGCGACACGCCCAGGTGGTGCATGGCCTCATCAAGACCGTTTTCATGGGTGCGGTTGAGCAGGCCGTAGGCGTTTTGCACCGTTGCCACGCGCGGCAATCCGTGCTGCTCGGCGAGGCGCACGAACTCGCACACTCCGTAAGGCGTTTCGTTGGACAAACCCACTGCGCGCACTTTGCCAGCTGTGACCAACTGCCCCAGGGCTTCGAGCTGGGCGTGCATGCTGGTCACTGCCCGATCTTTGCTGGGGTCGTAATACTGGGTGCCAAACATGGGCACATTGCGGGTCGGCCAGTGCAGCTGGTAGAGGTCAATCACATCGGTTTTCAGGCGGCGCAGGCTGTCTTCGCAGGCCTGCACGATGGTGGAAGCCGTCGCGTCCGACGCGCCACCCCGAATCCAAGGCATGCCACGAGAGGGGCCACAGACCTTGGTAGCCAAGGTGATTTTGTGCCGCAGCTGCGGGTTTTGAGCGATCCATCTGCCAATGATGGCCTCGGTAAGCTGAAAGGTGTCGGCGCGCGGCGGCACCGCATACAACTCGGCCGTGTCCCAAAACGTGATTCCACGCTCGACCGCGTGGCTGAGGATGGCATGGCTGGTGGGCTCGTCCACTTGTTCGCCAAAGGTCATGGTGCCCAGGCAAATGGGGGTAACGTGCAGGTCGCTGCTGCCGAGTTGGATAGTTTTCATGGTGTTTTCGGGACGGGTTTGAGGTTGCAGTTAGGGCGGGAGGGAGGATAAAACGGGCAAGTCAGTCGCGGCCGTGCGTCATGGTTTGGCCTGGGCGGCCCGCGCCTCTTCTTGCAGGCGCAGCAGGCGACGCTGCACTTTACCCGTGGTGGTCATGGGCAAGGCGTCGACAAACTCAATCTCTTTGGGGTATTCGTAGGGTGCGAGCAGGCCTTTGACGTGGGCTTGCAACTCGGTCACCAGGCGCGCCTGGAATTTCTGCACGCCTTTGGCGCCCAAGGCCTGCTGCGCGGCCAGCGCGTCGGGCGACAAAACCACATAGGCCTTGACCAGCGCGCCCCGGTCCGCGTCGGGCTTGGGCACCACTGCCGCGTTGGCCACCGCCGGGTGCTTGACCAGGCAGTTCTCGATCTCGCCCGGCCCAATGCGGTAGCCTGCGGACTTGAACACATCGTCGCTGCGGCCTTGGTACCAGAGGTAGCCCTCGGCATCGCGCACCGCCAGATCGCCAGTACGGCACCAGTCGCCGGTGAACTTGGCGCGGGTGGCGGACTCATTTTTCCAGTAGCCTAAAAAGAAGATGGGGTCGGGCTTGCCGTGCACGTCCAGGCGGTGCAAGGCCACATCGCCGGGCTCGCCCACCGGGCATTCTTGGCCCGCGTCGTCAATCACCGCCACCCGGTGGCCGGGGTAGCCCATGCCCATACTGCCGGGTTTGGGTGGCCAGAAGGTGCTGGAGTTGCCGACGATGTAGTTGATCTCGGTTTGGCCGAACATTTCGTTGACGGTGACGCCAAGTTGCTGCTGGCAATAGCCAAACACCGCGTCGCCCACCGCCTCGCCCGCGCTCATGATGGCTTCCAGGCGCAGGCCGAACTGCTGGCGCACCGTGCGCTTACCTTGGCCGGGAAAGGCTTTCATCATGGCCTTGAGCGCCGTGGGAAACAAAAACGTGTGGGTGACACCGCAGTCGCGCATCAGCGAAAAAGCCGCTTCGGGGCTGAAACGCCCGCCAAATGCGACGATCTCCCGGCCAAAGTACAGCGTAGGCAGCAGCGCGTCCATCAGCCCGCCGGTCCAGGCCCAGTCGGCCGGGCTCCAAAACACCGCGTTCGAACCCGTGGGCAAGTCGTTCAAACCCGGTTGAGGCGCCGCCGGGTCAAAGCCAAACCAGTTTTGGCTGCACACAAAGCCGCTCAGGTTGCCGATGAGCGCGCGGTGGGGAATCAAAGCGCCCTTGGGGTTGCCGGTGGTGCCGCTGGTGTAGATCAGCACCGCCGGGTCTGCGGCCAGGGTGTTGACCGGCTTGAAGCGCTGGGGCGCATGCGCCAGTGCTTTGGCGTAGTCCAGCTGCACAAATCCGCCTGTGGCCTCACGAAGCCCAGCGCCAGCGCCGCCCACCACCAGCACCCTGCGCAGCAAAGGGCATTGGGCGGCGCTGTCGCTCAGGCCGTCAACGGCGCTGGCGTGGCAAATGGCGACCGCCGCATCGCTGTCTTGCAGGCGGAACGCCAGGGCTTCGGGGCCGAACAGCATGGACAAGGGCACGGCCACCGCGCCCATTTGCAGCACCGCGATGTAGGCCACTGCGGTCTCGAAACACTGCGGCATGGCAATCGCAACCCGGTCACCCTGGCGCACGCCCTGCCCGCCCAGCACCTGCGAGAGGCGGTTGGCTTGGGCCTGGAGTTCGGCGTAGCTGTGGTGGGCTGGGCCAGCGGTTGTAGCGTCAGCGTTCCCCGCGTGCACTCGGATCGCCACGCGCTGCGCCGCATCGGGAGCGGCAGCCCAGCGCGCGCAACACCAGTGCGCCATATTGAAATAGCGGGGCACCACCCAGCCAAACGGTTGGTGCAAGGCGGTGTAGCCCGGCGGGAACTGGGGGGCAGCAGACGACTTAGACCCGACGCGCGTGTCCCGGTTCTTACTGGCGGGCTCGGGCTTGGGACGGGGGGACGGGGTGCGGCTCTTTATCATCGGCGCAATGTACCAAGTTCAAAGACCCCCTCGCAGCGAATTCGTCCCCATCCGAAACCTGAGTTACCACGTGCAAATCTGGGGCGCGCCCGCACCCGGCAAGACCCCATTGGTGATGGTGCACGGCTGGATGGACGTGGCCGCGTCCTACCAGTTTGTGGTGGACGCCCTGGGCCACGACCACTATGTGATTGCCCCGGACTGGCGCGGTTACGGCAAAACGTCCTCGGGCGGGGCGGACAACTTCTGGTTTCCAGACTACCTGGCCGACCTGGACTTTTTGCTAGACCACTACGCGCCAGACCAGACCGTCAACCTGGTGGGCCACAGCATGGGCGGCAATGTGGTGATGCATTACGCCGGTGTGCGGCCCGAGCGCATCCGCCGCCTGGTCAACCTAGAGGGCTTTGGCATGCCCGCCACCACGCCCGACCAGGCACCCGGGCGCTACGCCAAGTGGATGGACGAGCTGAAAAAACTGCACAAGGGCGACATGGACCTGCGCTCTTACAGCGCCCCGGCGGGCGTGGCCCGTCGGCTGATGAAAACCAACCCCCGCCTGAGCGCCGACAAGGCCGAATGGCTGGCGCGCCACTGGGCGCAGGAAAACGTGCAAGGGGAATGGAACATTCTGGGCGAGCCCGCGCATAAGCTGAGCAACGCCAACATCTACCGGGTGGAAGAAGTGCGCGCCCTGTACCAGCGCCTGAGCATGCCGGTGCTGGCGGTAGAAGCCTCGGACAACAGCCTGGACTTCTGGTGGAAGGGCAAATTCACCCTGGCCCAATACCATGAACGCATCAAGGCCGTGCCAAACTTGGAAATCGCCCGCATCGAAGACGCTGGCCACATGATGCACCACGACCAACCGGAGGTGCTGGCGGCGCTGATTGAGCGGTTTGTTATTTGACCTTATGAGGACGTTTATTTCCTTTTTGGCAATCAGTTGATGCGACTGACTCCACAAAAAAAGTTAGACAGTTGTCCCACTTAAATCCCGTAAGGTTACGGATATCAAGCAACACATCAAAAGACTAAAATAAATTGCTCTTTAACAGGCTGCTGAAATACCTTCCCCCCTGTACACGCCGACAGCCCCTGAAGCGTTCTAGCTTAGTACCCTATCACTACCACTGACCCATCCAGAGCCCACTATGCGCGGATCCGACACCTTCACCGAGAGTCTGTTCACCCTGCGC
>CANEVH010000072.1 GCA_947442105.1 Comamonadaceae bacterium
CAGCTTGCGCAGGGTGAACAGACTCTCGGTGAAGGTGTCGGATCCGCGCATGGTGGGCTCTGGATGGGTCAGTGATTCGGTATTTACCTAGAACGCTTCAGAGGCTGCCGACGTGGACAGGGCGGAAGGTATTTCAGCAGCCTGTTAATGCCGGTACGCTCATAGGGCGGCTTTCAAAATGGGCATAGAAACCGGCATCGAGCTACCTCTCTTAAATTAGGCCATCGCCCGAAGCATGTCGTGAATGGCGATGGGTAACCAAAAAAATGCTGACGTTGAGCTTTGATGGGTGTAGATGACGTTTACAGTTGAGCGGCTTCAACAGGGAATCTTCTTATGTCTTACCAATTAACAGCTGAGCAACGGGAACGGTATCGCGTCACTTCCATGCGTTCCTCGGCGAGGAAGCAGCAATTGCTATTCGGCCACCGCGAAGACGCCCCAATGCAGGGAGTCCAGCTGGCCGAACGCTTTGATCCAAACGACTTGATGCCACCTCTTGACGCCAACGACCTTACCACTTTGTCGCTTTTTACTGGTGGTGGAGGACTCGATCTTGGGTTTGAGCGTGCTGGATTTGGACATAGTGCGTCCTTCGAAATATTGGATATTTGTGGTGAAACTCTCAGGATTAACCGACCGAACTGGAGTGTCCGAGCAGGAGCGCAGAGCGGCGATGTTTGTAACGTTCCGTTTACGCCGTTTCGTGGTGTGGATGTGGTCCACGGAGGTCCCCCATGCCAGCCATTTTCAATTGCTGGAAAGCAGGCTGGCGCCGCTGATCCGCGCAATATGTGGCCGGAGTTCATTCGCTGTGTATTGCAGACCAATCCGCGTGCCTTCATAGCTGAAAATGTGCCAGGGCTTCTTGACAGTAAGTTTGAATCATTTGTTCGTGAAAATATAGTTTCACCGTTGCATGACCGGTATACGATTTTCAAGTTCAAGCTTGCGGCACATGACTTTGGGGTACCACAAGCTCGGCGCCGCGTTTTTTTTGTAGGTTTTAGGGCTATGCGTGATGCGCAACGGTGGGTGCCGCCTACGCCCACGCATGGGGACGTAGCGACATTGTTTGGGCCACTGTTACCCAGAAACCTAACCCGGCGTAGCCTCGGACTGCCTGATATTGGTTATGACGAGCTCGCGCCCACATTGAGATCTGGCTTTACTGGCCCTCGCAATACGACCGGCGTACTAAATAGCAAGGCTGCATTAAAAGTTTGGAATCAATTGAATGTCTGGCCCAATGGCGTGCAGTCAACACGGTCAAAGGCGGCAGCCTACACAACGGAGAATGGTCATTTCCGCATGTCGGTGGATGATTGCGCACTTCTGCAGGGCTTTCCCGCAGATTGGCACTTCAGCGGCGCGGTGTACCAAGTCCTCGGACAGATTGGTAACAGTGTTTGCCCTCCTGTTGCCTATGTGGTCGCCCGCCAAGTAGCGCGTGCGTTAAGGGGTGAGTGATGCCTGTTCAGGATGATGAGCGTGAGCGTGAACTCGTGCGTATGTTTAACTTGGATTGGGATCCAGCGCACCAACGCGGTGGTGTGGACGCGATGCTGGATATTGATGTTGATGGCCGGTCGTGTCGATTTGAAGTTGAGGTTAAATCTTCAACCGGCGAGACGGTTTCGACGGCACGAGACGTCGGCATGGATCATATTCAGAAGTGGCGAAGAAAGCTGTTTGTGATTGGGTTCTACTCAAGAGATGCGCGGCGACCGGAATTGCAGCATTGCTTATGTCTTACACCATTGGACATGGAACCATGGATTGCGGTGATTGAACAAAAGATTCTGATTGATTTCAAACTGGCGTTAATTGCATCTAGGAGGTTGGAATTAAGCGATCTTTTTGAAATTTGCGGTGAACATGCCACATATTCGCTCAACGATGCGAAACGTTTGTACAGGCAACAATGGACTCGCGATCAATATGTACAAGCTCAAGACACAGTAGTAGATGGGCAGCGAGGTTTTTCGCAATTGAAAATGCTGGAAATACTGCGGCTGCGCTCCAAATATATTGCCGAGCGAGGAGCCACCCTAAATAACCCGCACATCACCCGAGCGCACTTGACGCAGTTTCTGGACGGTAATCGTGTTGTCAAAGGCCCAAACTGGGCAGCAGGTGTGCGCTTGATTGCATCTGAGTTTGTGCGCCTTTACCCAGATCATCCGGCGATTGGTGCCTAGCAGTTCGATAACTGGGCAGCCGAAGGTGATCGAGCATGCACCTCCACCGCCCACATCCTCACCCCCACCCCGCTCAACACCGCATTCCCTGACAGCGGGTCGCGCAGCTTCTCGTCCAGCAGCGCGTTCAAATTGACGCCGGGTCGCTGGGCTGCAACCGACAGTTGCGCGCCGGGCAGGTCGTGGCCCCAGCCGTGGGGCAGGCTGACTACGCCGGGCATCATGTCGGCGCTGAGCTGTACTTGCACTTCCAGGCGGCCTTGGGCGTTTTCCATGTGGGCCATGGCTCCGTCCGTCAGGCCCAGGCGCGCGGCGTCTGTGGGGTGAACCAGCGCGGTGCAGCGGAACGGGCCTTTGGCTAGCGTGGGCAGGTTGTGCATCCAGCTGTTGTTGGTGCGCACGTCGCGTCGGCCGATCACCACCAAGTCGGGCGCGGGGCCTTGCAGGTCGGCCAAGGCGCGGGGCAGGTCGGCGATCAACAGGGGCGGCGCGAGTTCCACCTTGCCGCTGGGGGTGCGCAGTGATTCTGGGATGCGCGGCTGCAGTTCGCCCAGGTCAATGCCGCCGCTGGGGTTGGCGGCCATGAGCTTGACCAGGTTCAGGCCCTCGGGGTTTTGGCCAAAGCCGTCGCCATAGGGGCCAGCGCGCAGCGCCACGTCCAGGCCCCGCAGCGGGCCGTGCAGGCCTTGGGTGGCGGCAATCACCGCGTCCGCGTGCGCGCCAAAGCTGCGCTGGGCTTCTTCGGCAAACTGCGCGTCGTCTAGCGCGCTCACGTCCACGCCCGCGCCCCGGCCCTGGGCGATGGCTGCTAGGCGCAGCGGGTTTTCCCATTCCTCGGGCTGGTCTGCAGCGCGGGGCAGCACCGGCGGGCTGTAGCGCGCGTGGTTGCGCCAAGACATTTGGGGAAAGGCGACGTCAAAGTGCAGGTCTTCCAGCGGCGAGGGGCCGGGCAAGATCACGTCGGCGTGGCGCGTGGTCTCGTTGAGGTAAATGTCCAGGCTGACCATGAAATCCAGGCTGTCGAGCGCCTTGGCCAGGCGTGGCCCATTGGGCACCGAGAGCACCGGGTTGGTGGCCAGGGTGATGAGGGCGCGCATGCGGCCCTCGCCGGGCGTGTCAATTTCTTCGGCAATGCAGTTGATGGGGAATTCGCCCATCACCTCGGGCGCGCCGCTCACCCGGGCGTGGCGCCGCCCGGTGGCAATGCCCTTGCCGCGCCCGCTGGCGCCCACGGTGTTGGCGGCAAAGGTGGCGGACTTGGCAAACATGGCGCCGCCGGGCGCGTCCAAGTGGCCGGTCAGCACGTTGAGCACATCCACCAGCCAGCTTGCCAGCGTGCCGTATTCTTGGGTGCAGGTGCCAATGCGCGCGTACACGGCGGCGCGTGGCGTGCTGGCCAGTTGGCGCGCCAGGGCGCGAATGGTGTCGGCGTCTAGGGCGCAGCGCGCGGCTACCGCCTCGGGCGTGAAAGCGGCCACGGCGGCGCGCACCTCGTCCACGCCCGTCACCCAGTCTTTCACCGCGCCCAGGCTCACCAGGTTTTCGGCAAACAGGGTGTGCACCATGGCGGCGAGCAAAAACACGTCGGCGCCGGGGCGGATGAAGTGGTGCGCGTCGGCCACCGCCGCCGTCTCGGTGCGGCGCGGGTCAATGACGATCAACTTGCCGCCGCGCGCTTGCAGGGCTTTGGCCTTGCCTTTGAAGTCTGGCACGGTCCACATGCTGCCGTTGCTGGCCAGCGGGTTGGCGCCAATGACCAGCAGCAAATCGGTGCGCGCAATGTCGGGAATGGCGATGGACAGCCAGGTGCCAAACATCAGGCCGCTGGCGAGTTGCTTGGGCACTTGGTCCACACTGGAGGCGCTGAAAATGTTTTTCGTGCCCAGCGCGCGCGCCAGTTTGGGGAAGTAGGTCAGCAGGCCGATCTTGTGCGCCGACGGGTTGCCGGTGACCAGGCCTACCGCGTCGCGCCCATGCGCGGCCACGATGGGCAGCAGGCGGCGCTCAATCTCTGCAAAAGCCTCGTCCCAAGTTACCGCCACGTGCACGCCATTGCGCTTGATTAGGGGGCTGCGCAGGCGGTCTGGGTCTTCGTGCAGATCTTTCAGCGCCACCGCTTTGGGGCAGATGTAGCCGGCGCTGAACACATCGGCCTCATGGCCGCGAATGCTGATGACCTTGTGGTCTTGCACCTTGATCTCCAGGCCGCAGCAGGCCTCGCACAAGGGGCAAATACGGTGGTGGGTAGTGGTGGTGTTGCTCATGGGTGGTTCAAGGCGGGGCGTGCGCGTTGGCGCGACAGCAGGGTTCAGACAGTGAAATGGGCGGTCTCAAGCGGTGGTGGTCAAGCCATAGCGCGCAATCAGCGCCTCGCGCTGGCGCGGGTCGAGGTTGAGACGGTTCGCATCGCGGCCCACCACGCCCAGCAGGCGCTCGTCCATCACATAGCGCCACAGCGGCGGCACATAGGCCACCAAAAACATGCCGAAGTAGCCGCTGGGCAGTGTGGGCAGGTTCTCAAAATGGCGCAGCGACTGGTAGCGGCGCAGCGGGTGGGCGTGGTGGTCCGAGTGGCGCTGCAGGTGAAACACGATCCAGTTGGAGAAGATGTGGTTGCTGTTCCAGGAATGGTGCGGTTGGCAGGGCTCGTAGCTGCCATTGGCGCGCTGCTGGCGCAGCAGGCCGTAGTGCTCAATGTAATTGGCCGATGTCAGCTGAAAGTTGGCCCAGAAGGACGCCACCAGCAAGAACGGCAGCACCGTCCAGCCCAGCCACAGCACCAGGCCGCTCCACAGCGCCAGCGTCAGCACCGCCGGTTGCACGATGTGGTTGTGCCAGGATAGCACCGGCAGGCCCGCCTGTTGCAGGCGCGAGCGCTCCAGCACCCAGGCGCGGCGCGCGGCGCCTGGCATTTCGCGCAGCACAAAGCGGTAAATCGACTCGCCCATGCGCGATGACGCCGGGTCGGCCGGTGTGGCCACGTCGCGGTGGTGGCCCCGGTTGTGCTCCACATAAAAATGGCCGTAGCCCGAGGGCGCCAGCACGATCTTGGCCAGCGCACGCTCAAGCGCCGTGTTTTTGTGGCCTAGCTCATGGCCCAGGTTGATGCAAAAGCCGCCCACCGAGCCGCAAATCAACACCAGCGCCACCCAGCCATGCAGCGGCAGGGGGGTGTGCGTGGCAAACCAAGCGCTGAAGATGAAAGACAGCCACAGCACAGGCGCGAGCAAATAGGTAATCCAGCGGTAGTAGGTATCGGCGTCCAGCGCCGGGACGGCAGATTCAGGCGGGTTGCTGCGGTCTTCGCCCAGCACATAGTCCAGCAGCGGCACCACGGTGTAGAAAAACACCACCGGCAGCCAAAGCGTCCATGCCTGGCCGGTCAACAGCATGAGCGCCGGGCCGACCAGCACGGTGGTGGGAATCAACAAAGACAGCAGCCAGGCGTAGCGCTTGCGGTCCCGGTAGGGCGGCGGGGGAAAAGGGGCAAGTGCGGCGGTGTGGGGCATAGTGGTGGCTCCAAATTGGGGGGCGAAAGCGGCTAACGTACGGCAAACCACTTTTTACGGGCCGATAAACCCGCGCCGTCGAGCCTTTGTGCGCTTGCAAACAATTTTCCGGCGCAGGCGCTCCGCCGCGTAGCGGGTTAACCCCCGCAAAGTCACTGCGGTTACACGCGCCCGCTGCGCTGGCTCACACGCCGAGTTGCGTGGCCAACCACGCGCACAGCTCGCCCTCTGGCCGCTCAAAGCCGGCCAGCACCGTGAAATGGTCGGCCCCGGCGATGGCGCGCAGCTCGGAGTGGTTGCCCAGCGCGCCCCAGGCGGCGTGCATGGACTGCGCCTGGCGCGCAAATTCGCTGGTCTCGGCGCCGCCCCAGGTGAACCAAGTGGGCGTGGTGCAAGCGCGCGCGGTAAAGGCGGGCGAATTGCGCCGGATCACGCCGTCATCGAGCTGAATCATGGGCTGCAAGTAGCTGTAGCGCAGCGGCGCAATGTCGTAAATGCCGCTGATGCATAGGGCGGCATTGATTGGGTCGCTCGCTAAGCCATAGTCACGCGCCCATTCGGTTTGCAGGCACATGGCCGTGAGGTGCCCGCCCGCCGAATGCCCGCCCACCGCCACGCGCGCCGGGTCGCCGCCGTATTGGGCGATGTTGCGCACCGTCCAGGCTACTGCCGCACGTACCTGGCGGGTGATCTCGTCGATCGTCACCCAGGGGCACAGCGCGTAGTTCACCACCACGGTGGTAATGCCCCGGCGCTGCAAGCCCAGCGCCACGCCGCTGAATTCTTTGCTGGAGAGCGCCCGCCAGTAGCCGCCGTGGATAAACACGAACACCGGGGCGTTTGGTGTGTCGGCCGGAAAGATGTCTAGCGTCTCGTGCACCGTGGCGCCAAAGGGGACGTCCAGGTGGTGCTTCAGAGTGGCGCGGGCCAGGGTGCTTTGCGCCACAAAGTGCTTGCCGGGCGCCGTCGGGTCTGCCAGCGCAATCGACGGGTTGTACTGCGCGTCAATCTGCGCCTGGGTGCTGAATTCGCGGTACAGGGTGGGCGCGGCGGGCGGGGTTGCGGTCATGGGCGAAATCCTTAAGCAGGTGGCGTGGAGCCGAGTTTTACATCAGCCGCACTTTGACCGACTTGCCCTTGATGCGCCCGGCGTTGAGCTTGGCGCAGGCTGCGGGCGCAATGGCGCGGGCCACGGCCACGAAGGTGCAGAACTCGGTGACCTGGATTTTGCCGATCTGCTCGCGCGTGTAGGCCGGGCCGCCTTCCTCGTTGGTCAGCGCGCCCAGCACGTCGCCGGGGCGGATTTTTTCTTTGCGGCCGCCCAAAATTTGCAGCGTCACCATGGGCGGCAGCAGCGGCGCGGTGCTGGCGGCCTTCAGCGTGTCCAGGCCAAACCAGGTGCTGCTGAAGTGCTGGTACTGCTCAATCTTGCCCACCGCGCCCATCTCGTTCATGCTGGCCAGGCTGAGCGCCAGGCCAGACTCCCCTGCGCGCCCGGTGCGGCCCACGCGGTGCACATGCACCTCGGGGTCGGGCGTGATGTCGACGTTGATGACGGCCTCTAACTGGTTGATGTCCAGCCCGCGCGAGGCCACATCGGTCGCCACCAGCACCGAGCAACTGCGGTTGGCAAACTGCGCCAGCACCTGGTCGCGCTCGCGCTGCTCCAGCTCGCCGTACAGCGCCAGGGCGTTAAAGCCGTGGCCTTGCAGCCAGTCCACCAGGTCTTTGCATTGCTGCTTGGTGTTGCAAAAGGCCAGCGTGCTGACCGGGCGAAAGTGCATCAGCAACTGGCCCACCGCCTCAAAGCGGTTGGCGCGGGTGACCTCGTAAAAGCGCTGCTCAATCTGGCTTTGCGCCTGCGGGGCTTCGATTTTGATGTGCAGCGGCGCCTTCAAAAAAGACTGCGCCAGCTTCTCAATGCCCTCGGGGTAGGTGGCGGAGAACAACAGGGTTTGCCGCTCTTTTGGCGTTTGCAGCACGACCTTGCGGATATCCTCAAAAAAGCCCATGTCCAGCATGCGGTCGGCCTCGTCGAGCACCAGGGTGTTCAGGCCGCCAAGCGCCAGGTAGCCACGCTCCAAGTGGTCCATGATGCGCCCGGGCGTGCCCACCACAATGTGCGCGCCGTTTTCCAGCGAGGCACGCTGGCCGCGCAGCGGAATGCCGCCGCACAGGGTGACCACCTTCACGTTGTCTTGCGCGCGCGCCAGGCGGCGGATTTCCACCGTCACCTGGTCGGCCAGCTCGCGCGTGGGGCACAACACCATAGCTTGCACCGCAAACCAGCGCGGGTTGAGTTTGGCGAGCAGCGCCAGGGCAAAGGCAGCGGTCTTGCCGCTGCCGGTTTTGGCCTGGGCGATCAGGTCTTGCCCGGCCAGCGCGGCGGGCAGGCTGGCGGCCTGGATGGGCGTCATTTCCAGGTAGCCCAGTTGCTCCAGGTTGGCCAGCGTGGCCGGGGCCAGCGGCAGAGAAGAAAAGGCGCTTGTCGCAGGGGCGTTTTTAGTTGTAGCAGTCATGCACCCATTATCGAGCGCACGGTGTGGACTGCTGACGGCCCCAGTGGCAGGGGCCGTGGCGGCTTGCGCCTATTTGTTGATCGCCAGCAGTTCCACTTCAAACAGCAGCGTGGCATTGGGCGGAATCACGCCACCCGCGCCGCGCGCGCCGTAGGCAATGGCCGCAGGGCAAGTCAGCTTGGCCTTGCCGCCCACCTTCATTTTTTGCACACCCTCGGTCCAGCACGCAATCACGTTGCGCAGCGGAAAGTCAATCGGCTCGTTGCGTTTGTACGAGCTGTCAAATTCGCGCCCGTCCGGGAAGGTGCCTTTGTAATGCACTTTGACGCTGTCAGCTGCGGTCGGGCTGGCGCCGCTGCCTTCCTTCAAAGCGCGGTAGACCAGTCCGGTGGCGGTAACCACTGCGCCGGGCTCTTTGGCTGCGGCGTCTGTGGTGGCGTCGGCTAGTGCGGCGGTGCTGAGGGCGAGGAGGGTGGCGGTGGCGGCTGCCAGGGCTGCAATGCGGAGGGATGTTTTCATGGTCAGGTGTGGGGGGTGAATCAATGTGCCATGGTGGCAGGGCCAAATCTGGGGTTTGAGGTGGGTAAAAAGCACTACGCAAGTCGAGCAAAGGCAACCCGGCCAGTGCGGAATCAAAATGATGACGCCCTAAAACGTACTTGAGTATTCATACCTAGTAAAGCATACTGACGCACTCAACCTAAACCGGTGCAATATGGAAACCCTAGACCTCACCCTGGCCGAGCGCGGCCAAATCGTCATTCCCAAAGAAGCTCGCGATGCGCTAGGCCTTAAAGCGGGCAGCAAGCTGCAAATCCGCATTGAAGGCAATTGCCTGGTCATCGAAAAAAAGGTGGCCTTGGACTTAAGCCGCTGGGTGGGCAAGGCGGTTGACGACGGGCTGACGCGCGACCAGGCCTTGGCCGAACTGCGCGGCCGCGCCGTCCCTTGGCAGCCGGAACCCAGTGCCAAGGACAGCGACGCATGAAGACGGCGGTCGATTCCAGCGTGCTGTTTGACATCGTCAAAGGCGCGCCCGGCGCAGGTGCCGCCCAAAAGGCCTTGGAAGCTGCGCTCTCGCAGGGGAGCGCTTGCGTGTGCGCGGTGGTAGTCGCGGAGCTGGGGCGCTACTTTGCCAACGAGCAAGACCTGCGGGATTTTTTGCGTGACTGCCAGATTGACCATGACTCCATCAACATGGAAACCGCGCTGGAGGCCGCACGCATCATGCGCGGCTATGCCCGCAACAACGGACCGCGCGAACGCGTGGCGCCCGACTTTTTGATTGGCGCCCACGCCATGCGGCAGGCCGACGCCTTGCTTACCTCTGATGCGGGGTTTTACAGCCACTACTTTGACGGCTTGAAGGTCCAGACCCCGGATTGAACTGGGGCCGGGACGAGGTGCTTACACCTGTCAGGCCGTTAACGGTGGACACCTGAAATTGCTTGTTGCGTGCCTACAATGCTATTGATATCAATAGCTAGCGTTCACCACTATGACCACCCAAATTCTCATACGTCTCCCCACCGAAGTTGCACGGCGTTTTCGTGACGCTGTCCCCGCCCGCCAGCGCAGCGAGTTTGTTCGCAAGCTGCTTGAGCAAAACCTCCCGAATATGGATGAGCACATGCACGAACTCGCCCTCCAGGCGCAGGCGTTTGACAGTGCCAACCCCGAAGAAACGAACGAACTGGAATCAACCCTCATGGACGGGCTCGATGCCAACGAGATTTTTGACACCGCCAAGCTTTCCGCGCTATGCCAAAAATAACGCCGGCCATTGCGCGGGGCGACGTGTTTTGGGCGCGACTGGACCCAACTGTCGGATCTGAAATTCAAAAAACCCGCCCGGTGGTCGTCCTCTCAATCAACCCGCTCAACAAGGCGCGAAAAACAGTCGTCGTCGTCCCCCTCTCAACCGCCGCACCAGCCATCGAGTATTTAAATGTCGGCTTGAAAGGTGGATCGGTTGCGCGGTGCGAACACGTCCGCTCTATCGACAAAACCCGGCTTGCGGACAAAATGGGTTCTATATCAGAGACAGATATGGGAAAGATCGAAGAGGGAATATCGCGAATTATTGGATTGAACCGATAGCTGCGTATCCCTGAATGTGCGCTGACCGTCCAAGACCGGTATTCCTGCAAACTCGGCCAGGCAAACCGCACCGCCCATCGGCTAATGTGTGCCCATGCCTCAACGCATCAAACCCACCAAACCCACCAAACCCACCAAACCCTCCGGCCACCACCATGTGTATGCAGTCGAACTATCGAAAGATGGAGTCGATGGTGAAGCCATTTTCTGTACACAATCCACTTTATGTGTATAGAAAATCCGATTTTTTGTACACATCAGAGCTAACATGTAAAGCAATTTTGAATTGCTGAACAAGTAGCCGATTCACCGCATTTCCACCCCCTGCCATGAAGCCGCTCGAAAGCTCAGACCCCGCCCGGTTTGACACAGCGCCTATTCTCAAGCGCCTGGCCAGCAGCAGCCGACGTTTGGCAGAACTGAAAGGCTTGGCGGCCTCCATTCCCAATCAGGCGATTTTGATCAACACCCTGGGCTTGCAAGAGGCCAAGGACAGGCTTGGAAGCACAAATGTCCGTGTACCCGAAGGAGCTAGGCTATGAGTGACACCACCGAGCCGACCGGGCAAACCACGGGCCAGGGAGAGCTGGTCATATACGCGTCTGAAGACGGCAGCGCCACCTTCTTCCTTCGGGCGCAAGACGGAACGGTTTGGCTGACTCAGATGGAACTGGCTGAACTGTTCCAAACCTCGATACCCAACGTCAACATTCACATCAAAAATGTGCTGGAAGAAGGTGAACTGCAACCTGAAGCAAGTATTAAAGAAGACTTAATAGTTCGATGGGAGGGTAAGCGGCAGGTCAAGCGCCCAGTCAAACTCTACAACCTGGGCATGATTCTGGCCGTGGGCTTCCGGGTCAAATCTCCCCGTGGCACGCAGTTTCGCCAGTGGGCAAGCACTCACTTGCGTGAATACCTGGTCAAAGGCTTCGTCATGGACGACGAACGCATGAAAGACCCGGTTGGCTGGGACTACTTTGATGAACTGCTCCAGCGCATCCGTGAGATACGGACATCAGAGAAGCGGTTTTACCAAAAAGTGCGCGACCTTTTCGCCTTGTCGGTGGACTACAAGGACAGCGCCGACACGGTGGGCCAATTCTTTGCCGAAGTGCAAAACAAGATGCTGTACGCCGTCACCCAGCAAACCGCCGCAGAAATCATTTTCAAGCGCGCTGACTCTACGCAACCCAATATGGCTCTCACGGCTTGGAAGGCTGGCCGCGTACGCAAGACGGATGTCATCGTTGCCAAGAACTACCTCAATGTGCTGTACCTCAGCAGCCATATTGTGCAAACCAAGCGGGATTACTACCGGCTGCTGCAAGCCGTGCGCACTGAAGACACTTGGGAGGAATGGGTGCTGTACCTGCTGCACGCGGTGGAGGTAACGGCCCAGCAAACTATAGAAACAATGCATGCCATCAAGGCCGCACTGTTTGACTACAAGCACCGCATACGCGACGGCTACAAGTTCTATAGCCAAGATTTGATCAATAGCCTGTTTTTGCACCCCTACACCAAGATCGATTTCATTCAGCGTGACCTCCAGGTGTCCCGGCTCACCGCTGCCAAGTATCTGGAATCTTTGGTGCAGGGCGGCTTTGTGCGCAAGCAGAAAGTGGGACGTAGCAGTTACTACATCAATGTGGCGCTGAACAAAATATTGCTGGCCAAGGGGTAGTGTCGTGATTCACCCACTTTTAGAACGCTGGCATACAAGCCAATGCCTATGTGCAACGCTTCGGCCTGCGCCTGCTGCCCGATTTGCACGAGGCCTACAACCCCATGCCATACCAAGCCGCAGTGGATATGGAAATTGAACTGGGCATTGGCTTTCGAGGGGTGGGGTTTGGCAGGATTGAGGAACGTCGGGGGCCAGGCGCTATGTGGGCGCTGACCACATTTTTCAAATCCGCGCGCAGTGGAGCGCGCTGGCCACTCGCGTGGTTCAAGCGGGCCTGATGCCGTGCACTTGGAGATTGCTGACTTGACGTACTGGTGTTTTTATCAGACCTTTTTCGTAGGGTTTTTACCCACTGCTGCCGACCCAATGCGGTCGGTTCTCGCGCTGACTGGCGCGGCGGTGATGCAGCAATTGCTATCACTCGCGTCGCGAAACTCGCCCCCTCACAGCAGTTGGTCAGCAGCAGTCGGTAAACCCGGCACCACTACAATCGAGCGAACAGATCGGGATGATAGGAATGAAGGCAGTTTCGCTATTTTCAGGTTGTGGCGGTTCGGATGCGGGCGTCATTTCCGCCGGCTTTGAAGTGGTGATGGCAAATGACAAACTCGCCTACGCGCGCGACTTGTACATATCCAACCACCCCGCCACGGACTACTTTCTCGGGGATGTTGCCAAAATTGAGCGGTTTCCGCGCGCGCAACTACTCGTTGGCTGCTATCCGTGCCAAGGATTTAGTCAGGGTGGAGTGAGAGACCCCAGCCGCAAGATCAACACCCTTTACCTTGAGTTCGCGAGGGCCCTGCAACAGATTCGACCGAAGGCCTTCATCGTAGAGAACGTCTCCGGAATGGTGAGAAAAAACTACCGCCACCTGCTGGACGACCAACTTAAGGTCTTCACAGAAGCCGGATACCGCGTTAAGGCTCAAGTCTTAAATGCGGCGGACTATGGGGTGGCGCAAGAGCGTCGGCGCATCTTCATCGTTGGAATCCGCGATGACCTTGGCACGGACTACACCTTTCCGGCGCCTACACATGGCGAAGGGTTGGCTAGTCCACGACTAACTATTCGCGATGCGATCGGTGATATGCCGGAATGGCCCGAAGGCGAGTTCTATACACGCGAATTTCATTGGTATTACCTTTCGCGCAATAGGCGGCAGGACTGGGCGCACGCTTCGAAAACCATTGTCGCCAATCCGCGCCACATGCCCTTGCATCCAATGAGCCCTCCTCTGAATAAGCGCGAGCACAACGTTTGGGAGTTCTCCACAGAAGGACGCGCGCGCCGTTTCAGTTATCGGGAGGCGGCTCGTCTTCAAGGGTTCGCGCGCGGGCTAGTGTTTCCAGACACGCCTTTCGGGAGCCTGGACATGCGCTACAAGGTTATTGGGAATGCTGTTCCCCCTCCGCTATTCGAGGCGGTCGCAAGGGCATTGCCCCCGGTGTGGGATTAAACCGCCGCCTCGTATTCCGTTGACATTGCGTCGGCCACAAATGGCCAGTTGGTCAAGGCACCCCAGGAATTGGATGCCTTGAATAGGTGTAGAAGCCGTAGCCTATCCACAATGACCACGCGTTTGCGGTGAACCGTCCGTTGCCACTTCCCGTCGCCTCGGGACAGATCGTGGGGAACGAAGCAATACGCTGCGCCGGGGTGTTGAGGTGCGATATGGGCTTCAGTCGCAGCGGGGGTGACATCCAACTGCTTATGCTCCCAGTCGGTTGGCGAACACGCGCACTGCCCAGATATCACGGGAATGTTGCCACGTTGATCACCGATTTCCTGCCAGGCGACGAGGTCGAGCCCCCCGTCCCCAGTGTTGGCTGGGTCGTACTCGTCAGCATCCATTTGAAGCTTGGCGTTTATGTCTGCGGCAAGTAGTTCGAACTTCTCGCGGAGGTTGCCAACATAGGCATCAGGCAGGGTTGCGTGTGCACCGAACGGCCTCACTTTCCAAAACTGGGGAAGAGACCGACTTAGCCATTGATAAGAAATTTCTTCGAACGCGCTGGTAACTTCATTGCTACGGGTTGCCAAGCACAACCGGAGGGACGAGGCGATAAGCAAAGCCACATAGAGCCGGTGGTCGGCACGCTGCATGTCGTAGACGCTACGAAGCACGGCCCCGCCAAGTTCGAACGGCCATCCCGGGTATGAGGCTTTTCGCGCGTTCAAGCGCAAAACAATATCGTCCCAGCGTGCTGATACTTTGTCGTCCAGCACGGCAGGTTCATTGTTATGCCCGGCGATGTCGTCCACGTCGCTGTCGATGTCTGCATCAACTTGAACGTCCTGCGCCTCTTGTACCTGTGCTTGAAGGTTTCCGCGTGACACCAGTCCATTCTTGCTGCATAAGCACAACAACTCTACGTAGTCGGCCCAGAGAAAAGGATACGGATGACGAGGGAGTATGTCTAGTGTTTAATTGCTTAAATTGACGATAGTATTTCGAAGCTGTGCACCTTTGACTTCGCGTTTGCGCCACACAAAGGGCGCAGCGTTCTCGTTGTACGCGGCTGTGAACTCATGAATCGCCTTGATGAGTTGATTGATGTTGCTGAA
>CANEVH010000073.1 GCA_947442105.1 Comamonadaceae bacterium
CACTGCGCCTTGCAATGCGCGCCCTCAATGGCTACCTGCACGGTCATCGCGGTCAGCACGTCTGCAAAATGCAGGCGGTTGTGGTACGGCGGCTCGGCTGCGGCGCTTGTGCTAGCGCTTTCTGCCTCGATGTGGATAGCCAGCTCCCGCGCTGCGGCCAGCAGGCACGCCGTGGTGGGGGTAAGGGTGGCTTGGTTGAGGTGCAAGAAATCGGCGCAATGCTCCAACAAGCAGGGCAATCCCACCCATTGGGCCGCCCACGACTGGCGCACATAGCCCAAAGAATGGGCCAAACAGCGCGGCCAATCGAGCGCGGTCTTGCTCAGGTAGGCGAACTGGTGGGCTTCCATGGGCGTGCCACCTAGCGCTGGCGCGCGGGGCTAAAAAGGCGGGATGGCGGGCGCATGTCAGTCGGCGGCGTAGTGGCCCAGGTCCATGGCGGCGTCCTGAACGGCCTCGTCGGGCCAGTTGGAATACCAAATCGCGTGGCTGGCCGCGCCCGACTGCAAGGGGCTGCGCTCAAAGCCGGGCACGGGCGCAAGCAGGGGCGCCACCACTACGTCAAACCGGGGCACCGAAAAATAGGGAAACGACTGGCGCTGCAAGGCGCTGCGGTTGACAACCCGGTGCGGGGTGGACACCAAGCGCCCGCCGGTAAGCAGCTCCAGCATGTCTCCCACATTGAGCACATAGTCTTGGGCGCCACACTGCGCCTCCATCCACTGGCCGTCTTGGGTGCGCACCTCTAACCCGCCCACCGGGTCATGGGCCAGCAGGGTCAAAAAGTTGAAGTCTTTGTGCGGGTGAATGCCCCACAAATCGTCACGCGCGGGTGTGGGCGGGTAGTTGAGCAAAGTCATATTGGTCAAGGGCTTGTCCATCATGGACAGAACGAGTCCCTTATCCAGGCCCAGCGCCTCGCACAGCGCCCCCAACACCGCGTCGTTCACCCGCGTCATCTCGGCCCAATAGGCCAGGACCGCGCCCTTCACGTCAAAGCCAATGGGCGGCCAGCGGTTGGGGCCGTAGAGTGTGGATACCGCACACACCGGGTCGGTCGCGCTGGCCTCCCAATGCAGCTTCCAGGCCTCGTACTGGTCGGCGCGCGCGCCGCCTGCATTGGGCGTGAAATAACCCAGCGGCACATAGCCCCGGTAGTTGTCTTTTTGCACCGTAGCGTCGCGGTAGCGCGCGCGCGGGGCGTCAAACACCGCCTTGACCGCCAAGCGCATGCGCGCCAGGGTCTCAGGCGGCACGCCGGCGCCGCGAAGCACTGCAAAACCGGTGTCGCGCAGGGCATGGTGCAAGGCGTCGCCGCAGGCGGCGCGGGCCTGAGCGTCAGCGTGTGGGGCAAACAAGTTGCTGATATCGACGGTGGCCAGTTGGGTGCGCATGCATTTGCCCTTAAAAATGACCTGCTAAGACTTGCTAAGACCTGCTATTGGCGCGCCGTGCGCGTGTTGGCCGGCAGTGGCTGGGGATGGCTGGTGCGAAAGGGGTTAATGTCCAAGCCCCCACGGCGGGTGTAGCGGGCATAGACCGTGAGCTTGAGCGGCCGGCATTGGTGCCAGATGTCCATAAAGATGCGCTCCACGCATTGCTCATGAAACTCGTCGTGCTTGCGAAAGCTCACCAGGTATTGCAACAAGCCTTCTTGCTCTATCTGCGCGCCGGTGTAGCTGATTTGCACGCTGGCCCAGTCGGGCTGGCCGGTGACCAGGCAATTGCTTTTAAGCAAATTGCTTACCAGCACCTCAGACACCGGTCCCTCGTTTTCTGCGGGGCTGCGGGTGCGCAGCAGATCGGGCGCGGGGGTATAGCGGCTGCATTCCACGTCCAGGCGGTCCAGGTTCAGACCGTCCAGCTCATACACCGGCTCGCGGTCAAACAGGTCCGGCCCCAGCAGCCGCACACCAGCGGATGCCTGCACAGTTGCACCCCGCCACAGCGCCTCGTTGATGTCGGCGCGCAAGCGCACCAGCACTTCGGCGGCGTCGGCAAAGCGGGTGTTGTTAAAGCTGTTGAGGTAGAGCTTGAAAGATTTGCTCTCAATGATGTGGGGCGACTCGCAGGGCACGGTGATGTGCGCAATCGCCACCTGTGGCTTGCCGCGCGCGTTGAGCCAGCTCAGCTCAAACGCGGTCCACATGTCCGCGCCAAAAAACGGCGGTGCGCTGACCAAGCCAATCTCCGCACGCTTGGGCGCGCGCGCAATTGGGAAAAGCAGCGTGGCGTCGTACTGGTCCGCATAGCCGACCGCTTTGCCCAAGGGCGAGTGTTCTGGATGCTTGCTCATGCTGCGCCTCCTGGGTGTGGGCGGCGAAACACCATGCGGGTGGGGCTGGACTCGGCAGCGCACCAGGTGTAGCCGTCCAGATCAAAGGCGCGCAGTTGTTCGGGCGCGGTCAGCCGGTGGTCAATGGCAAAGCGCGCCATCATGCCGCGCGCGCGCTTAGCGCTAAAGCTGATGATTTTGAATTGCCCATTGCGCTCCTCTTGAAACACACATTCGACCACCGGCGCCCGCAAGCCCTGGGTCTGCACTCCCTTGAAGTATTCCTGCGACGCCAGGTTGACGACACAGGGGCTGGCGTCGGCGCGCAAGCGGGTGTTGAGGTATTGGCTGATCTGCCCGTCCCAAAATTGGTAGAGGTTTTTGCCCTGGGGCGTGGGCAGCGCGGTGCCCATTTCAAGGCGGTAGGGCTGCATCAAGTCCAGCGGGCGCAACACGCCGTACAGGCCGCTCAAGATGCAAACATGGTCTTGCGCCCAGGCCAGCGCATCGGCGTCTAGGCTGCGCGCTTGCAGGCCGTCATACACATCGCCGTTAAAGGCCAGCATCGCCTGGCGGGCGTTTTTGGCCGTAGCGCGCGTGGACCAGGCCTGATAGCGGGCCACGTTCAGCCCCGACAGCGCATCGCTCAGGTCCATGAGTTGGGAAATTTGGAGGGGCGAATAGCCGCGCAGCACGTCAATCAGCGCCTTGGACTGTTTCACGAAAAGAGGCGCAGTGTGCGGCAGCGCCGCAAGAGGCGACTCGTAGTCCAGGGACTTGGCGGGGGACAGTAGGAGGAGCATGCCCGGATTATCCAGATTCCCACCGCCAATCGGAAAGCCTGGCCGAACGCCTGGCCGGGCAAGAAACCTGACGCGCCGGCCTGCCCCGACCCGCTCCACGACGCCCCGCCTCTGTGTGCGCCGCGCCCTCGCGTTCCCCTGGCGCAGCGCTTCAAGAAGCCGGCGCTTGCCCGGTAGCGGCCTGTAGTGGCGGGCACCGTGCTGTCACAGGCGAGTAAGACACTTAAACCATATTCGGTATTTATAATGAACTTTGCACATAATTCGCATTATTCGTTACCATGGACGATAACTGCCTCCGGCGCGCTTGCTTCACACCGTTGGCGCACCCAATTTTCATGAAGGATGGCAATGAAACTTCTGTTGATCGAAGACGAGCCCCGCATCGTAGAGTTCGTGGTTCATGGCTTGGCGGCGGCGGGGTTCATGGTGCAGCACGCGGGCGATGGCGAACGCGGCCTGGCCCTGGCGCGTGAGCGCACCCACGCAGCCATCGTTCTAGACGCCATGCTCCCCAAGCTGGATGGCTTTGACGTGCTGCGCCAACTGCGCCAAGAGGGCATCGCAACCCCCGTCATCATCCTGAGCGCCAAAGTGGACCTGCCTTACCGGCTGCTGGGCTTTGAAACCGGGGCGGACGACTATTTGGCCAAGCCGTTTTTCATGGAGGAGCTGATTGCACGCATCAAAGCTTTGCTGGGGCGGCGCACCAGCAACCCAAGCCAATTGCTACAGGTGGGTGAGCTTTCGTTAAACCTGGTCAGCCGCAAGGCCCAGTGGCACGATTTGAGCGCTGCGCTTAGCCCTCGGGAATTCAGCTTGCTGGAGTATTTAATGCAATCCCCAGGCCATATATTTTCGCGCAAGAAAATACTGTCGCATGTGTGGGGAATCGACTTTGATCCAGAAACGAATGTGGTCGATGTGTGCGTTCAACGCCTCAAGCGCAAACTAAGCCGCAGCAATGACGTGAGCCTGCTGCCCATTGAGTCGGTGCGCGGTGTGGGCTACAGGATTCGCACCGAGCCGGCCTGATGAAAAGCTCTCTGCGGTACCACCTGTTCATCTACCTTTTTCTCAGCACCGTCATCGTTGTGGCGGCCAACCGCGCGGTGGCCACCTACCTTATTTCACTTGAAATCCACAGCCAGATAGAAAATGAGATGCAAGGGGGTTTGGCCGCTTGCGCGGACCGAATGAACGAGCGCCAAGATTTTCTGGCCTGCTACCGGGCAGCCCACCCAAAAAGCCTGAGCCGTGAGGTGTCTGACTTTTTCGTCATCTGCAATCCGTCCAGCGCACACGCAGTGCCCCAGTACCCATATCCCTGCCTTGCACTGGGCGCTAGCCCGGTGCGGTGGGTCGACGAGATTGAGAGCCAAACCGCCCTGGCACGCTGGGCCTACCCCTTTTTGCCCCATGCCACCTGGACCGGTGCGCGCCTGGGCCTGGGCGTAAACAGTCCTCAGATACTGCTGCCGTCTAGCGAAATAGAAGCGGTTTTGGCACAAATTTGGCATTTGCGTGACACCAAACTGGTATACGCCCTACCCATCATCATCGGCTTATTGGTATTGGTGATATTGGCCGCCATGCGCATGATTATGGCCCCGGTTGTTTCATTGGAAACCTCTTTGCTCATCCTGGGTCCTGATAATTTCGAGCAAGCAAAAATAGTAAATACAAAGTACCGAGAGTTTGAAAAAATAACCAATATCTACAAAGACCTTTGCACCCGCCTTGACCAAAGCTTTCGTCGGGCGCGCAGTTTTACGGCAGACGCCTCGCATGAAATTAAAACGCCGCTGACGATTTTGCGCGGAACTGCCGAACGCTTAATTGCCGACCTTCCCGCAGGCACACCGGTTCAGGTTCTCGCGCGCGGCATGGCAGATGAGGTAGAAAGACTATAAAAATAAGCGAACAGTTATTGCTTTTGTCCCGCGCTGATTCGAATGTGCTGACTTTAGAGCGCCAAGACTTTGATTTGAGCGGCTTTGTCGATCAACTTGCCGACGATGCCGTGGTATTCGAGAAAAACATCACTATTGAAAAGAGTATCGAGGCAGACGTGTTCTGGCAGTGCGATACGGTGCTGGCAAAACAACTGGTTCACAATTTGTACACCAATGCCGTCAAGTACAACGTGCCCCGTGGCCGCATCCGTTTTGAACTCAAGCGCGCACAAAAATGGCTTGAATTCAGCATTGTCAACACCAGCGGCCCGGTATCGAGCGAACTGGCCACGCATGCTTTTGATCGCTTTTACCGGGGCGACGCCTCGCACAACCGCCTGGTCGACGGTTTGGGCTTGGGACTGAGCATTTGCCTTGAGATTGCCAGGGCGCACCAAGGAACACTGACCTTCGAGACCGATGCCCAGAACACGGTCCGCGTGGTTCTGCGGGCGCCAATGGCCTTTTGAGGGCCAAGCACCCACGAATTTGTCAATTTTCGGGTGTTTATTACAGTTTTGTAACGCATTTAAATCAACGTTATCACAATATTTATTAAATAATTTATCTTATTCGTGTAAGGTATCGTGATGATGAGCTCTGACATTGACCACGGCACGCACCACTTGGTGCGCGACCGTGCGTTTTTGACCGACGAGCAAAAAATCGAAGCCATCGTCTTGACGCCCCCCATGGTGCTGGCGTCCGCGCTGATGTACCTGATGCTGGCCGAAGGCGAAATTGGCGCCGCCGACGGCTTGACCGCATCTTCTGGGTTTGTGACTCCCCTGCTCCAAAGCACCAAGGCCTATGTGCACGCGGTGCCCTTTGAACGCTTTCTGCAAGACGCCCCTGCCCTATTGACGGTAAAAGAACGCTTGAGCGTGTTGGTCAATGTGTGCGACGGGATGATTTCTGACGGCAACATCCATGAGGCCGAAAAGCGGATATTTGACCAGCTCACCATCGCCTTCGGCATCAAACCCCAGGCCTTGGAAACATTCCTGGAAGCGATCACTGCCAAAAACAACAAGGCAGCGCTTGGAGACTTTGACGCGAGCAAGCTCGACATTCGAACTCCCAGCCCCCACTTGGGGCTGGGTGCCGCGCTGGTCCAAGCGGTGATGGCCCCCGATGGGTCGGTGCGCACAGAAGATGTGGATAGGCTAAACGACCTGCTTGGCGAGTACGAAGGCCTGCTGGAATTTAGCTTGGACCAGGCGCCAGCCGCCAGCCCTGAAGCGCTTTTTGAGACCTTGGGAGAGACCCTTAACCGCGACCAAAAACTGTTTGTGCTGACCAATGTGTTTGAGGCCATGCACAAAGAAGGCGAGCTTGAGGCGCCGGAGAAGAAGTCCATCTTCCAAGCCATGCGTTCGGCGCTTGGGTTTACAGAAAACGCGTTCAAGCCCATTGTGCTGGCGCTCAAGGCCAAAAGTGCCAAGTCCGCCGCAACCCGCGACCATAACGGCACGCCCATACTCCAAAGCGTGCGCTCCAAGTTTGCGCGCAAGCCCCTGGGCTACGCGCAGTCCATAGCCGCCAGCAGCGAGGCCAGCCGGTCCAACGTGGTGCAAGTTGACGGGCGCTCGGCCATCCATATCAGCAGGGCGATGGGCGACGCAGCTGACATGCGGGCAAACTCGGCGCCCGTAGACACCGCAAGAGCCTCCCACCGCCTGTCCCAGCGCACTCCCCACCCCGACAACACGTTTATTCACAGCCGCCCGCAAGCCCGCAGCCACAGCACCCAAAGCACCCGCAGCGAGCGCACGGCCTCATCCCAGCGGAGCGCGCAGCCCGGCTTGGGAAACCGCGCGTCGGCACGCACGGGCGCTGCAATTGCATTCGCGCAGGCGCAGGCGCGGGCAACGCTGGTGAGCACCCGAAAGCAGATGGAGCAAACGCGCGCTGCCAACGCAGAAATCCGCGCGCGCATGGACCAGCCCTATGACCCGCGAAAAAAATCCACACGGCCCAAGGCCGTAAAGCCCCAAGCGCTGGCAAACCCAAGAGCAAAAGCTCAAGCAGCAGCGCCCCGCACTTTGGCAGTGAAAAGCGACACCGACAGTCGCCCAGGCCAGGCGGCTGTAGCGCTGCATTTCAGACGCGCGCAGCCCTTGGCTGGCGCAGAGACTGGAGCCGCCAGAGCCCCAGCGCATGCCGTCTTGAACAGCACCTTGGCTGGAACATGGGCCAAGGCGGTGCACAGATTCGAAGCGAAGGCCAAACCCGCAAGCGCCAAAAAGCATGGTGGCCAGATAGCCGCATTGCAGGGTGCAGATTTTTCCGATCCGGGCCTCATGTGGCACTTTGCGCTGCCAGTGGTGCTGCTGGCGGCTTCGCTACTGGCGACGGACCCCACAGGCGTGTTGAACGCCTTGCCAACACGCGCTGCAGCCAAAGTGCCATGCTGGCTGGGCAGCGCTTTGCTTAAGCCGCCCCACGCGCCGCAGGCGTCTGTGGGGTGCTGGTCCACACCGCGTCTTGGGGTGGGAAATGGCGGGGGGTTTGCTGACCCGACTCTGGATTCGCAAACAAGATAAGCGCGCTAAGCGTTCGCTGCGCCGGCCACCAAATCAGTCCAGGCTCAATCGAGGCGCACTACGGCGGCAGTTGCGCGCCTGACCACGGGCAGTACCAGCAATAGGGTTGGAAACGCCACCAACCACGACAAGCCCCAGGACCCCAACCAAAGGGGAAAAAATCCGGCACCAAAACCAGCGCCCCGCAGGGTGCTGATGAAAGACACCACAAAAGTCATGATGACCGATAGAAAAAACGGCATCACCACCGCCGCATAGCGTGCGGGCAGTTTGGCCATTCCGAGAGGGCCGCGCGGGCTGGGTTGGGGTGTATTCATCGTGCCATCTTATCTGTACTGCCTTGGGGCTTGCGCTCAGGCGCCTCGTTAAAATCGCGCCTCCAACTATCCATCCCCACTGCAAGCCCAGAGGCTTGCAGTCACCAGCCCCCACCCCATGAGCACCCCCCCCGCGCAAGCCCCCGACCAGCCCGGTCTGCAGTCCCTGTCCAAATCGTTCGAGCCCGCCGCGCTCGAAGCCCATTGGGGCCCGGAATGGGAGAAACGTGGCTACGGCGTGGCTGGCTTTAGGGGCACGGCGGAGGCACAGGCCGGCCAACCGGCTTTTTCCATCCAACTGCCCCCGCCCAATGTGACAGGCACCCTGCACATGGGCCATGCGTTTAACCAAACCATCATGGACAGCTTGACCCGCTACCACCGTATGGCGGGCTTTAACACCGCCTGGATTCCGGGCACCGACCACGCGGGCATCGCCACCCAAATCGTGGTGGAACGCCAGTTGCAGGCCCAGGGCCGCAGCCGCCACGACATGGGGCCTACGCCTGCGGAGGCACGCAAAAACTTTGTAGCCAAGGTGTGGGAGTGGAAAGAACAGTCCGGCAACACCATCACCACCCAAATGCGGCGCATGGGCGACAGCGTGGACTGGAGCCGCGAATACTTCACCATGGACCCCAAGCTGTCCAACACCGTCACCGAGACCTTTGTGCAGCTCTACGAGCAAGGCCTGATTTACCGAGGCAAGCGCCTGGTCAACTGGGACCCGGTGCTGCAAAGCGCGGTGAGCGACCTGGAAGTGGAAAGCACCGAGTCCGAGGGCAAGATGCACTACGTCCTGTACCCCTTTTCGGACGGGCCGCAGCTGATTGACGGCGTGCTGAGCAAAGGCATGACGATTGCCACCACCCGCCCCGAGACCATGATGGCCGACGGCGCGCTGGCCGTGCACCCGGAGGACGAGCGCTATATCCACCTGCTGGGAAAAATGGTGGACCTGCCCTTGTGCAACCGCAAAATCCCCATCATCGCCGACGACTTTGTGGACCGCGCCTTTGGCTCGGGCTGCGTCAAGATCACAGGCGCGCACGACTTCAACGACTACGCCTGCGCCCAGCGCCACGGCCTGCCGCTGATCACCATCTTCACGCTTGACGCCAAGGTCAACCACAACGGCCCCGTCCACTACCAAGGCATGGACCGTTTTGAGGCGCGCAAAGCGCTGCTGGCTGACCTGGAAAAAGACGGCCTGCTGCTGCAAGTCAAACCCCACAAGCTCATGTTGCCCATCTGCGCCCGCACCGGCCAGGTCGTGGAACCCATGCTGACCGACCAATGGTTCGTGGCCATGAATAAGGCCCCCACGCTCCCCGCTGCGCGTGGTTCGCTGCCCCCCGAGGGGGCCGTCCCCGGCTTGGGGCGGCCCGGCGCCGGGGCATTGACTGACACGCGATCCATCGCCCAAAAAGCCATTGACGCCGTGCAAACCGGCGAAGTGACTTTTGTGCCTGAGAACTGGGTCAACACCTACAACCAGTGGATGAACAACATCCAGGACTGGTGCATCAGCCGCCAGCTCTGGTGGGGTCACCAAATTCCGGCCTGGTACGACGAGGACGGCCGCGTCTACGTGGCGCGCGACGAAAAAGAAGCGTACTTACAACTTGCCCACCAACTCGATCCAGTGAAAGCTGATGTGTTGCGACTTGTTCCTATCGAAGATATCGCTGATATCGCTCGCGCGATGGGTTTGCCCACCTTGCGCCGCGACGAAGACGTGCTCGACACCTGGTACTCCAGCGCCCTGGTGCCCTTCTCCACCATGGGCTGGCCCGAAAAGACGCAAGACTACGATCTCTACCTCACCAGCAGCGTCTTGGTCACGGGCTACGACATCATCTTCTTCTGGGTTGCGCGGATGATCATGATGACCACGCACTTCACGGGTCGGGTGCCGTTCAAGCACGTCTACATCCACGGCCTGGTGCGCGACGCGCAGGGCAAGAAAATGAGCAAGTCCGAGGGCAATGTGCTGGACCCGGTGGATTTGATCGACGGCATCGCGCTCGAACTCCTGCTGGACAAACGCAGCCAGGGCCTGCGCAAGCCCGAGACCGCGCCCCAGGTGCGCAAAAACACGCAAAAAGAGTTTCCAGACGGCATTCCGGCTTATGGCGCCGATGCGCTGCGCTTTACCTTTGCCGCGCTGGCCAGCCTGGGCCGCAGCATCAACTTTGATAGCAAGCGCTGCGAGGGCTACCGCAACTTCTGCAACAAGCTCTGGAACGCCACCCGCTTTACGCTGATGAACTGCGAAGGCCAAGACTGCGGCCTGCGCGAACACACCAAGGTGGAATGCGCCGCCCCCGGTCTGGATGCCGCAGGCGCAGCCACCGCCGCCGGACCCCTGCACGGCTATTTGGTCTTCAGCCAGGCCGACCGCTGGATTGCCTCGCAACTCCAGCGCGTGGAGGCCGATGTGGCCAAAGGCTTTGCCGAATACCGCCTGGACAATGTGGCCAACACGATTTACGACTTCGTCTGGAACGAGTTTTGCGACTGGTACCTGGAAATTGCCAAAGTACAAATCAACACCGGCTCGGATGCCCAACAACGCGCCACCCGCCGCACCCTGATTCGCGCGCTGGAAACCATTCTGCGGCTCGCCCACCCGGTCATCCCCTTCATCACAGAAGAACTGTGGCAAAAAGTGGCGCCCGTGGCCGGACGCGGCGGCCCGTCGGTGGCGATTGCCGCCTACCCCTTAAGCCAGCCAGAGCGCGTTGACCCGGTGGCCGAAGCCCACGTGGCGCGCCTCAAGCTGCTGGTGGACGCCTGCCGCAACCTGCGTGGCGAGATGAAGGTGCCGCCCTCCACCCGCCTGCCCTTGTACGTGCTAGCAGGCAGCGCGGCGGACGCCGACTTCTGGCATAGCAGCGCCCCCGTGCTGCAAGCGCTAGCCAAGCTGGTCGAGGTAAAACTCTTCACCGACGAAGCCGCCTGGCAAGCCGCCGCCCAAGCCGCCCCGGTAGCCGTGGTGGGCGACGCACGCATGTGCCTGTTCATGGAAATCGACGTGGCGGCCGAAAAGCTGCGCCTGGCCAAAGAAATCGCCCGCCTGGAAGGCGAAATCGCCAAGGCCATGGCGAAGCTGGACAACGCATCGTTTGTTGCCAAGGCGCCGCCCGAAGTGCTGGCGCAATCGCACCAGCGGGTGGCGGAGTTTGGTGACACGCTGGCCAAAGTGCGGGAGCAATTGCTGCGGTTGGGTTGACGTCAAATTGGAAATTCACCGGCCAAAGTTCTACTGATCGTTGGGAATTGGCGGATGAGAGCGAATCACCGACGTTTGTTCGTCAATTCGAGGCATTGATCGTCTTTGGCCCAACGCTAACCGTCGCGCTGCATTAGGTGGCGATGATGCAGCGTAAGGAGTTTTAGTGACTTCGGCAAAACTTGATTCTGAAGGACTTGAAGCGGTCGGTCAGACGGAAGCCCAAATTGCGGACTGATCTTCCATTCTGGAAGTAGGCAAGGGATGCTAAAGTGAACGGCATGGCCCGTTTCGGTTCAGTTCCGTCACCTTACTCGTCGGTTTCCACTTACCAATGCACAAAATCATGAGCCACTATCGCGGGTCAGAGAAGCACAAAAATCGGCCGACGGAAGGCGCCAAGGGCACTCTTTGCCCAGAATGGACACATTCGACATCCGATCGCGGCCTTGGACACGACCCTTTCGATCATGACTGGTCGCAAACGGAAGCCCATAGGCTTTTTGCAAGGTCACTTCTTCATCCCGATGGCGGACAACGCCGTTACGCAACAAAGAGTGGAATCGCCTTCGAGGCGAAACCATCTAATGATGGGTTTTGGCATGGTTACCCCATTCCTTGGGAAAGCGTACCTGACGCTGTCGTTGATCACTGGCTCAGTAATCAGTTAGTAACTAATCGTGAAATTAAGAAACATAGGCAATACCCTAGAAGCAACATCAAGTGGGCTTTAGATAGTGAGACGAAATGACTGGCATGCAATCATTCGGCGATCCAAATCGTTTTGAAATTTCGGCTCAATGGATTAAAGACAAGGAGCATAGAAATCGGCTGCCGAAGGCCTATGGTTGGTCGATGGGTGAGTTATGTATCAAAGTTGGCGGAGTAACCCTCACCGAACACCGCATCCACGGCGAATCAAAGGAATCTCTCCAATGGTATTTGGGGCCCTTGGTGGCTTGGCTCCTGAGTCAGTGGAAATGGCTGATGCACGAAGAAGCTTACGCTTGGCCGACCGTTTCTGGAGACTCAGCGGCGTTCACTGCAGAAGCCGATCTTGAGCGGTACATGGGATCGGAATACCCAAAAGATAGAGACGTATATAAGGAAATTCGTTCATGGTGGATGCGACACGCTCTACGCTCGGCTGATCCAAGCGCGTTGTACCCCTCTATCTTCATCCGTAGGTTTGAAGACAATATTGAGGTGTCTTGGTTGGATAAACAGCCGGAGTTCGCCCCCGACGGCTATGAGCTTAACTTGAACCCCGGTTCAGCGCTTTTCGCCGTTGAAGAAGTCGCCCAACCGCTTTGGAAATTTCTGGAATGGGCCACGAACGAGGCGCAAGGCGTCACGAAGGAAGACTGGGCACAAGTGGACGCATTGCGCGAGCAATTTGCTATCGTTAAATGTACGAATATCTCAGAACTAGAAGCGGCCCATTTGGCGGCAGACGTATTGACCGTTCTTATGGATGAGGCTGGAAAAAACCAGTGGAAACCTGATCGAAAAGCTTCAAACGATATTCCGGTGGTAACTCAATTTGACATGCCCGTACTAATGTTTGGCGGCTTAAACGTGAATATTAGTGCTAATGATGTGCGTCAAATATTCAATATTTTAGTCCTGCAACATAGAGGCGTTGAGGATGAGAAACTCAGCTCACTTGTATCTTCTCCTTCCAATTACGAGTATCTACAACCTTACGCTCATGGCTATGAGCTCGCATATCAAATAAGGGAAGAATTAGACATAGATCCCCACAAGGCTTTTATTGATATCAAGAAGTATTTGAAACTCCTGAGGATTGACGTTTTGGAGGTTCGTCTAGAAACCAATAGCATTCGTGGCATTGCCATTGCAGGTAACGACTTTTCCCCTGCCATAGTAGTCAATCTGAGCCACAAGTTCAATGGCAGTGCCAGAGGGCGGCGCTTCACACTTGCGCACGAACTGTGCCATATCTTTTTCGACCGCTCACATGCAAAACGCCTTTCTCACGTCAGTGGCCCTTGGACATCAGGGCGTGTCGAAAAGCGCGCAAATGCCTTTGCCGCTTTGTTTCTTGCCACTCCTCACGCCTTAGAAAGAGCATTGGGCGAAAATGTAAGCCCTGATAGAGCAATGATCGAAAGGTTGGCTGCGAGTTTTGGCATCGGAGCGCGCGCGCTGCGTGAACACATGCGTAACTTAAACATCATTTCAGACGATGTTTTTCAAGCGATTAGCTACTGAGCTGGACTAGCGCAAAGCGGACCAGCTGACCCAGCTTTCCAAAACTCAAGATACCGGTTGATCCGCAGTTTTTCCCGCATTGTTGAAAAAATGAGGGGTAAACAATGCGGCATCACGTGGACCCGAACTACCCCAGCACCAAGCACTGTTGAACTCAATTTCAGTGCCCAGTCACCCGTGATTTGCAGTCTTAAGCATGGCGTCGCGCAAAATCTCGTTCAGGCGCGTTTGATAGCCTGTGCCCTGGGTCTTGAGCCACTCCAGCACGTCGGCGTCGATGCGCACTGTTAGTTGCTGTTTGATCGGCCGGTAGAACTTTGCCCGCTGAGCGCCATTCCAGTCCTTTTCTTGGGTTGCTGGCAGGTCAGAGAAATCAATGTCGCTCTCGGGCTTAGCGGCCAATGTTTCCAATTCCTTGCTCAGGGATTTAGGTACCTTGCTCATAAATTTTCCTCTCTAACTTGCTTGCGCGTCGCGCAGAAATAATGCGTATGTGCTCGGTGCCGCTCTCGTTCTCGTACCACGTATGTGCCACCATAAGCAAGACGGCACCGCCCACCTGACCTATGGTCTGCCAGCGCTGCTCGCCGTGTTCGATGCGGTCTTGCCTAGAGAGGTGCAGCGGGTCATCGAATACCAGTTGGGCCGCTTCAAAGCTGACACCGTGCTTGTGCTTGTTCGCGTCATTTTTGGCGTGGTCCCAAGAAAACACACAGTACCCCTGATTTGCAGTTACAAAATTGTAGTTACATTCAACTTTAGTCGCAAGCTCAATGAACCAAATTTCGCCGCTCTGGACAAGAGGACTGGAACCGAGCCTGGGCCTCTGGGCCAGAGTCCGATCAACACTCCGAAATCCATCGCAGCACTACCTTTCGACTCCTCGATAGCGGTCTCTGGTAAACGACCGGTTAATGAAGTTTCAGGTGCAGGGATTGCAACCTGCCACCACAGCCGCACGGCGCCGCTAAACAGATCAACCCCTAACAGGCTGCTGAAATACCCCACGCAAAAGTGTGGCGCCTTGCTCGGGACATTTGATTTCCACGCAACCCTTTCATATCGTGAACTCCCGACGCTTTTCGAGGCTGATTTCATCGGTTTGAGCCTCGTTTTCCCGCATTTCCCGCG
>CANEVH010000074.1 GCA_947442105.1 Comamonadaceae bacterium
TCAGCAACATCAATCAACTCATCAAGGCGATTCATGAGTTCACAGCCGCGTACAACGAGAACGCTGCGCCCTTTGTGTGGCGCAAACGCGAAGTCAAAGGTGCACAGCTTCGAAATACTATCGTCAATTTAAGCAATTAAACACTAGATACGCACTGAACCACGGTTGCTAACGGGGGCGACTTGGATGCATCGAAAAGGCGTCAACTAATTGAGACTGCTTGATGTTATTCAAATTGAACATCATTTGGTATCGAACTTGGCATTGGACAGGTGTTTGTGATGAAGCTAAATTGAGCCTAATCAACACATAGGAGCCGTCTGATGCCACACGCTGAAATATCCCTGCCAACTGGTGGCAGGATCCCACATGCACTTCCCAGCTATTTGCAAGCCGACCACCTGGGGCCTTGGGGCGTTTATCTGCAGCAAGTAGACCGGGTAGTTCCTTATCTTGGCCACCTTTCTCGCTGGGCTGAGACGCTAAAGCGCCCGAAGCGGGCGTTGATCGTGGACGTGCCCATCCACATGGACAATGGCACCGTGGCCCACTTTGAGGGCTACCGGGTGCAGCACAACACCTCGCGCGGGCCCGGCAAAGGCGGGGTGCGCTTTCACCAGGATGTGACGCTGTCCGAAGTGATGGCGCTGGCCGGCTGGATGTCGATCAAAAACGCGGCCGTCAACGTGCCCTACGGCGGCGCCAAAGGCGGCATCCGCGTGGATCCCAAGGGCTTGTCCCTGGGCGAACTCGAGCGCATGACGCGGCGCTACACCAGCGAAATCGGCATCATCATCGGGCCGAACAAGGACATTCCGGCGCCCGACGTGAACACCAATGAGCAAACCATGGCCTGGATGATGGACACCTATTCCATGAACGAAGGTGCCACCGCCACCGGCGTAGTCACCGGCAAGCCCATCGACCTGGGTGGCTCGCTCGGGCGGCGCGAGGCCACGGGGCGCGGCGTCTTCACGGTGGGCACCGAGGCGGCGCGCCACCTCGGCTTAGACATTGGAAGTGCGCGCGTAGCGGTGCAGGGTTTTGGCAATGTGGGTGGCATTGCCGCCAAGCTGTTTGCCCAAGCAGGGGCCAAAGTGGTGGCGGTGCAAGACCATGGCGGCACGGTGATGAAAGAGTCCGGGCTGGATGTGCCGGCCCTACTGGCACACGTGGCCCAAACCGGCAGCGTAGCGGGCTTCCCAGAGGCCCAAGCACTGCCCGACGAAGCGTTCTGGGACGTGGCCTGCGACATTCTGATCCCGGCAGCGCTGGAGCAGCAAATCACGTCGGCGAACGCCCACCGTATACGGGCGCGCATGGTGATTGAAGGGGCTAATGGCCCCACCACCCCAGAGGCGGACGACATTTTGAAAGAACGCAATGTGCTGGTGCTGCCCGACGTGATAGCCAACGCCGGGGGTGTGACGGTGAGCTACTTTGAATGGGTGCAGGACTTCTCCAGCTTCTTCTGGAGCGAGGACGACATCAACGCCCGTCTGACCCGCATCATGAAAGAAGCCTTTGCTGCCGTCTGGCAAGTCGCCACCGACCACCAGGTGACGCTGCGCACCGCAACCTTTATCGTCGGCTGCACCCGTATACTGCGCGCTCGTGAACTGCGCGGCCTCTACCCTTGAATTCCAAGACTTTTGAGCTGATTGCCCTCAACGCGCGTAAACGTAACAAGTGAGACGCACCTTAAAGAGCAAGAAAAAAGTCTATTGGGGTGGGCGTGGGTAGGTCGAAACACATGGCATGAGAGCCGTAAGAAGCGATGCTTACTGTTTCACTTCTTACGGCAGGCAAAAGGCAATCAGTGCCCCAAGATTTTTGACAGAAAGTCGCGGCTGCGCTCGCTTTGCGGGTTGTTGAAGAAGTCGTGGGGATTGTTTTGTTCCACGATCTGCCCCTCGTCCATGAATATAACCCTGTCGGCCACCGCCTTGGCAAAGCCCATTTCGTGGGTGACGCAGACCATGGTGATGCCCTGGTCGGCCATCTCTATCATCACGTCGAGCACCTCCTTGATCATCTCGGGGTCCAGCGCCGACGTGGGCTCGTCAAACAGCATGATTTTGGGCGTTAGGCACAGGGCGCGCGCAATGGCCACGCGCTGCTGCTGGCCACCGCTGAGCTGTAGCGGGTACTTTTGCGCCTGCTCGGCAATGCGCACGCGGCGCAGCTGTTCCATGGCGCGCTCTTCGGCCTCTTTTTTTGGCAGCTTGCCCACCCACATGGGCGACAAGGTCAGGTTCTCCAGCACCGTGAGGTGGGGGAACAGGTTGAACTGCTGGAACACCATGCCCACTTTTTTGCGCACGTCGTCAATGGCCTTGACATCGTCGCTGAGTTCGACACCGTCCACGATCAGGTGGCCTTGCTGGTGTTCTTCGAGCCGGTTGATGCAGCGAATCAGCGTGGACTTGCCCGAGCCCGAGGGGCCGCAGACCACGATGCGTTCGCCCTGGGCGATGTCGAGCTCAATGTCGCGCAGCACGTGAAAGCTGTTGCCGTACCACTTGTTGACTTTGTCGAATTGGATGATGGGTGTTGACATGGCGGCTCCTTAGCGCTGTTTGCTTTTGTTGACTTGGGCTTCTATCCACTGGCTGTAGCGCGACATGGAGTAGCAAAACACAAAATAAATGGCCGCAATGAAGAGGTAGCCTTCAATGCGAAACGGCCGCCAGTTGGCGTCCGAATTCATGGCCATGCCCATGGCGCCGGTCAGCTCGTAAAGGCTGACAATGGCCACCAGAGAAGTGTCTTTGAAAGTAGAAATAAAGTTGTTCATCAAGCCCGGCACCACCATGGCCAGGGCTTGGGGCAGCACAATCTTGCGCTGCATTTGCCAATACGACAGGCCCAGCGTGGCCGCCGCCTCGACTTGCCCCTTAGGGATGGCCTGCAAGCCGCCGCGAATGACCTCGGCCATGTAGGCCGCAGCAAACAAGGTGATCCCCGCCAGTACCCGCACCAGCACATCGATATTGAAGCCCTGGGGCATGAGCAGCGGAAACATGAACGAGGCCATGAACAGCACCGAGATCAGCGGCACGCCGCGAATCAGCTCCACATACACCGTGCACAGGCTGCGAATGGCCGGCATGCCCGAGCGCCGCCCCAGCGCGATGAAAACGGCTATCGGAAACGCCATCACCATGGACAGCGAGGCCAGCAAAATCGTCAAGGGCAGGCCGCTCCACAGATCGGTTTCCACTTGGCGCAGCCCGGCAAAGCCGCCACGCATCAGCGCAAAGTAGGCCGCCAGCACCACCAGCCACACCAGCGCCAGCCAAGGCTTCCAGAAAGCGCGGGTGCAACTGGCCAATATCAGGCCCAGCAGCATGACGGTGCAGACCAGCGCACGCCAGTGCTCCTCATGCGGGTAGCGGCCAAACAAGATGAAGCGAAATTTCTCGTGCACCACGGCCCAGCAGGCGCCGCTGGCCGCTTGGCAGGTCTCGTAGCCGCCGTTCCATACGGCGTTCACCAAGGCCCAATTCAACAGGCGCGGCACCACGGCCAGTAGCACTAGGCCGATGACAAGCGTGCCTAGGGTGGTTTTCCAGTCATGGAACAGGTTGGCGCGGCACCAGGCCAATGCGCCGCTGCTGGTGTTGGGGGCCGGGCGTGGGGCAATTGCGGTAAATGTAGACATAGTCGGTATCCGTCCTTAACGCTCTTGAATGGCCGCGCGGGCGTTGTACCAGTTCATCAACAGCGAGGTAAACAGCGATGTGCTCAGGTACACCACCATGATGAGCGCAATGCATTCCACGGCCCGGCCGGTTTGGTTGATGGCGGTGTTGGCAATGGACACCACATCGGGGTAGCCAATGGCCACGGCCAGTGAGGAGTTTTTGGTCAGGTTGAGGTACTGGTTGGTCATGGGCGGAATGATGACCCGCAACGCCTGGGGCAGCATCACCAGGCGCATGCTTTGCCCTTGCGACAAACCCAGCGCGCTGGCAGCCTCGGCCTGTCCCTGCGACACGGACCCGATGCCGCCGCGCACCACCTCGGCCACAAAGGCAGCGGTGTAAGTGGTCAGGCCCACCAGCAGCGCCAAAAACTCGGGCGTGAGCGCGCCACCGTTTTCTATGGCGAACTCGCCGCGCACGGGTGGGTTGGTGGCCGTGGGTGCGCCACCGACCAGCCAGCCCAGCACACCGCAGGCCAGCATCAGCGCCAAGGGCGTCCAAAACAGGCTGCGCACCTGCCCGTCGGCTTCAAACAGCCGCTGCGCCCGTGTGCGCCAAACAAGTGCTACGCCAAAGCCGACGACCAGACCCATGGCGGCAAGTTGGTGCCCCAGCGCCCACACAGGAATCGGAAAATTCAGCCCGCCCTTGCTCAAAAACAAGGGCCCTACCTGCCAGGCCTGCGCGGCCTCAGGCAGTACCTCGGTGAAAAACAGGTACCACATCAGCAGTTGCAGCAGCAGCGGGATGTTGCGAAACACTTCCACGTAAACCCGGCACAGGCCGCGCACCAAGGCGTTGCGCGAAAAACGCCCCACGCCCAGCAGCGTGCCGAGCAGCGTGGTGAGCACAATGCCCAAAATCGCTACGCGCAGCGTATTGCTTAGCCCGACCAAATAGGCCTGCAGCAAAGACTCACCCGAGTCAAAAGCAAACAGGCTCTCCCCAATATCAAAGCCCGCAGTGCCCAACAAGAAGTCAAAGCCGCTTTGAATGCCGCGCTGGCGCATATTGGTGGCGGTGTTGTGCGCCAGGTACCAGACCAGGCCACCAATCACGGCCAGGGCCAGTACCTGATAGACCAGTGCGCGAAAAGCCTGGCTGCGCCAGGACCAGCGCTTTTTGGGCGGTGCAATGCGTTCGGTAGACATAGGGTTTGGGGCGTGGATGGAGGGCTGCGGCGCAAACGCTCAGAATGAAAAAAAGGGCAGCGCAATGCGATTGCATCTGCCCTTGGGGCTGCGGGGGCCGCTCAGCCCCCGCGTACACACCGCTTAGCGGATGGGTGGTGCGTACTGGATGCCGCCTTTGTTCCACAGGTTGTTCAAGCCGCGTGGCAGTTGCAGGGCCGATTTGGGGCCGACATTGCGCTCGAAAATCTCGCCATAGTTGCCGGTGGCTTTAAGCGCGTTGGCCATCCATTCTTTGTCCAGGCCCAGCAGCTTGCCGGTGTCTTCCGTAGCGCCCAAAATGCGCCCGATCACTGGGTCTTTGCTGGTGGATTTGAGTTCGTCCACAGTGGCCTGGGTGATGCCGTTCTCTTCGGCTTCTAGCAGGCCGAAAATCGTCCACTTAACAATGGCCGCCCATTCGTCGTCACCGCGGCGCACCAAGGGGCCCAGGGGTTCTTTGGAGATCAGCTCAGGAAGAATCAGGTGGTCCGCCGGGTTTTTGGCCGACTTGTTGCGCACCGAAGCCAAGCCCGAAGCGTCGGTGGTGTAAGAGATGCAACGGCCCGAAAAGTAAGCACCTTCCACGGCGTCAAGTTTTTCAAACACCACGGGCTTGATGTTCAGGCCGTTGGCCTTGGAGTAATCGGTCAGGTTTTTCTCGGTCGTGGTGCCAGACTGCACGCACACGGTTTGGCCTTTGAGCTGCTTGGCGCTCTTGATCTTGCTCTTGACCGGCACCATGAAACCCTGGCCGTCGTAATAGACCACGGCGGTCTGGCTCAGGCCCAACGACGCATCGCGCGTCAGCGTGAAGGTGGTGTTGCGCGACAGCATGTCGATCTCGCCGGACTGCAAGGCGGTGAAGCGCGCTTGCGCGGTGAGCGGCACGTATTTCACTTTTTCACCGTCACCCAGAGTGGCGGCAGCCACTGCGCGGCACATATCCACGTCAATGCCGGCCCATTTGCCGTTGGAGTCAGCGGCGCTAAATCCGGCCAAGCCGGTGTGTACCCCGCAAATCACCTGGCCGCGCGCCTTGATGGCGTCCAGCGTTTTACCTGCATGGGCAGGCAGGGCGGCAAATGCTGCCATCGCAGCCACGGATGCGGCCACTAACTTGAAAGAGCTTGATTTCATCGGATGACTCCAGTTGAGAAAAAATAAACAGTGCCTCGCGCCGCCGCAACAGATGCTTTGTTCGCTGCACGACTTGACGACCAGACGGAACTTTACCTTGTTTACCCTTGGCGTCACTTCGGGTTTACGAGTGAACTCTATGCATTAAACGAATAACCTTACCGTTTCATTTCATGGACGCGAACTCTCAACAAAATGCTAAGCATTAATCGAGCCAGGGCCTGAAAGGGCCCTGGCTCGCGTGGAATTCGTCGCGCCCGAGACAGGCCAAGTGCGAGGGTGCGTGCCCTGGGGCTATCGTGCGGGTCTGCGCGGGCCCCAAGTGCAACACCGACTACACACCACCCCTCTCATGACGGTGCGCAGCGCCCCAGCCATGAACGTTCTTTCGCTTTACGTAGGTGATTAATCCCCATGACCGCTACCCCCGATTCGGCCGCTAGCGCAGCCGCACAGCGCGCGCCCGAAGCGCATTTCCGCTTTTGGCCCCGGCGCCTGCCCCACCGCATCACCGTGCCCGCCACGTCGCTATGGGACAACCTGGAGACCAACGCCCGGCGCTTTCCGCAGAAAACGGCGCTGGTGTTCTTCGGGCGCCGGATTAGCTATGCGGATTTGAAGCAGCAGGCCGAGGCTTTTGCGGCCTATTTGGGTGCATTGGGTGTGCAAAAAGGCGACCGGGTGGTGCTTTGCATGCAAAACTGCCCGCAATGGGTGATTGCGCACTTTGGCATTCTTCGCGCCAACGCGGTGGTGGTGCCGGTCAACCCCATGAACCGCGCCGAAGAACTCAAGCACTACATCACCGACCCCGACGCCCGCGTGGCCGTGACCACCGCCGACTTGGCCGCCGAGTTGGCCAAGGCCAGCAACGCGCTGCCCAAAGACCAGCAACTCGCCCACATGGTCGTGACCCATTTCACCGACGCTTTTGACCCAGGAGCCGGTGACGACGCGCCACCTGCGGCCTGGCACGACTGGCTGCTGACGCGCCACGCTCCGCCAGAACTGAGCGGAGGGCGAGTGCACGCCTGGACCGAGGCTTTGGCCTGCCAAGCCGCGCCGCCCGTGCACACCGTGGGTGCCGACGACCTGGCTTTGCTGCCCTACACCAGCGGCACCACCGGGCTGCCCAAGGGCTGCATGCACTTGCATTCCAGCATCATGCACAACGCCCTGGCCAGCGCGCTATGGGGCAATGGCAGCATGGAAAACGTGACCTTGATGGTGGTGCCCATGTTCCATATCACCGGCATGGTCAGCCTGATGCACACCAACATCGGCTGCGGCGCCACCATGGTGCTCATGCCGCGCTGGGACCGCGAACTCGCCGGTGCCTTGATTGCCAAGTGGCGCGTCACCCACTGGACCAACATCCCGACCATGGTGATAGACCTGATGGGCAGCCCCAACTTTGCCCACTTTGACCTCTCCAGCTTGGTGATGATTGGCGGCGGCGGCGCGGCCATGCCGCAGGCCGTGGCCCAGCGCCTGTGGGAGCAGTTTGGTCTGCGCTATGTGGAAGGCTACGGCCTGACCGAAACCGCAGCACCCTCGCACAGCAACCCGCCGGACGCGCCTAAGCAGCAGTGCCTGGGCGTGCCCTTCATCGGCGTGGACGCGCGGGTGGTAGACCCCGAGACCCTAGCGGAAATGCCGGTGGGCGAGGCCGGCGAGATCGTCATGCGCGGCCCGCAAATCTTCCAGGGCTACTGGAAGCGCCCGGACGCTACGGCCCAGGCCTTTGTGGAAATCGACGGCCAGCGCTTCTTCCGCTCTGGCGACTTGGGACGGGTGGACGAGGACGGCTACTTTTTCATGACCGACCGGCTCAAGCGCATGATCAATGCTTCGGGCTTCAAGGTGTGGCCAGCGGAAGTAGAGGCGCTAATGTTTCGCCACCCCGCCATCCAAGAGGCCTGCATCATCGCCACCCACGACGCGTACCGGGGCGAGTCGGTCAAGGCGGTGGTGGTGCTGCGCGCCAGCCATCGGAGCGCGGTCAGCGCGCAAGACATCATCGACTGGTGCCGCGAGAACATGGCGGTCTACAAGGTGCCGCGCGCGGTGCAGTTTGTCGATGCACTGCCCAAAAGCGGTGCGGGCAAGGTGATGTGGCGCCTGTTGCAAGAGCAAGAAGCTGCACCAGCGTCTGCCCCCCAACCCACCTGAATGCCTTTCCCATGACCACTTTGACTTATCCCCAGTCCCTGCCCACCGCGCTGCCCCAGACCCTGGGCTTTGACGCCGACCGTTGCCGCAGCATCGGTGCGGTATTGAAGCGCGAAGTGGACATTGGCCGCCTGCCCGGCGCCGTGGTGCTGGTCGCGCGCAAAGGGCAGGTGCTGCTGCACCAGGCGCTGGGCCAGCAAGACCCGCAGGCGGGCAAAGTCATGGGGCTGGACGCGATTTTTCGCATTTATTCCATGACCAAGCCCATGGTCTCGGTGGCGGTGATGCAGTTGATGGAGCGCGGCCAGTTGCTCTTGAGCGACCCGGTAGCCAAGCACCTGCCCGAGTTTGCCAACGTGCCCCTGGCGCACTTTGAGGGCGAGACCATGCACCTGCAGCCACCCCGGCGCGCGCCCACGGTGCAAGATCTGTTGTGCCACACGGCCGGCCTGACCTACGAGATCACTGGCAGCGCGCCCATCCAGCGCATGTACGCGCAAGCCAAGCTGGGTTCGCGTGCGCGCAGCAACCGCGAGTTTGCGCGCGCGCTGGCCGAAATGCCCCTGATGTTTGAGCCCGGCAGCACCTGGGCCTACAGCCGCGCCACCGATTTGCTGGGTGCGCTGGTGGAAGTGGTGAGTGGTCAGACCCTGGGCGACTACCTGCAAGAGCACATCATCTCGCCCTTGGGCATGGTGGACACTGGCTTTAGCGTGCCGCCCGATCAGCAGCACCGCATCGCCGAGCCCTTTGCCCACGACCCGGACGGTGGCACGCCCATGGCGCTGATCGACATCCGCCAAGTGCCGCGCATGGAAGCTGGGGGCATGGGCCTAGCATCCACCGCGCAAGACTACGCCCGCTTTGTGCAGTGCTTGTGCAACGGTGGCGCGCTCTTGGGCCAGCGCATCTTGAGTCCCGCCTCGGTGCGGTTGATGACGGCAGACCACCTGGGCGGCATAGGCCAGCAAAGCACCGAACGCTCGGGGGACATGCTGGGGCGTGGCACCGGTTTTGGGCTGGGCTTTTCGGTGCGGCTCTCCGAAGGAATGGAAACCTTGCCCGGCGCTGTAGGTCTCTATTCCTGGGGCGGCATTGCGGGCACCACTTTTTGGGTGGACCCGGCGAACGACTTGTTTGCCATATTCATGTCGCAGGCGCCCAACCAGCGCGACTACTTCCGGCCCCTGTTTCGCAACCTGGTCTACGCGGCACTTACAGGGAAGGCCGGGTAGGTCGGGTAGGCCGCTTGCGGCGGCTTAAGCGCTGGCGACTTCAAGCACCAGCTTGCCAAAGTTCTCGCCATTGAAGAGCTTGAGCAAGGCGCTGGGGAAGTTCTCCAGGCCGTGGACCACGTCTTCCTTGCTCTTCATGCGCCCGTCCTTCAGGTAACCCGCCATCTCGGCCACCGCCAGGTGGTAGCGGTCGGCGTAGTCAAACACCACAATGCCTTCCATGCGCGCGCGGTTCACCAGCAAGCTGAGGTAGTTTTTCGGGCCGGCAATGGCGGTGGTGGCGTTGTACTGGCTGATGGCCCCGCAAATCACGATGCGCGCTTTGCGGTTGATGCGGGCCAGCACCGCGTCCAATATGTCGCCGCCCACGTTGTCAAAGTAAATGTCCACGCCCTGGGGGCAATGCGCTTTGAGGCCCTCGCGCACCGCGCTGGCTCCCGCTTTGTAGTCAATGCAGGCGTCAAAGCCCAGTTCCTTAACCACCCAGTCGCACTTGGCCTGGCCCCCGGCAATGCCCACCACGCGGCAACCCCGAATTTTGGCCATTTGCCCCACGGTCTGGCCCACGGCACCGGCCGCGCCCGAGACCACCAGGGTTTCGCCCGCCAGCGGCTGGCCTACGTCCATCAGGCCAAAGTAGCCGGTCATGCCCGGCATGCCCAGCACATTGAGCCATTGGGTGAGCGTGCCCACGCGCAGGTCGATTTTCACCAGGCCGTTGCGGCGCATGTCGGCAGCTTCTAGCGTCAGGTAGTTCTGCACGCCAAAGCTGGCGCTCACGTAGTCGCCCACGGCGTATTTGGCGTTTTTGGACGCGATCACACGCCCCACGCCACCTGCGCGCATCACCTCGCCAATGGCTACGGGTGGGATGTAGCTCTTGGCCTCGTTCATCCAGCCTCGCATGGCCGGGTCCAGCGACAAGGCCAGGGTTTGCAAGACGACGGCGCCTTCAGCGGGTTCGGCCACGGCCTCCGCAGTGTGGCTCCAGTTGGCGTCGGTGGGCAGGCCCACGGGGCGCGCGGCCAAGCGGATTTGGTGGTTGACGAGGGACGAAAGCGATTGGGTCATGGTGGTTTCCAGAAAAAAAGGGAGGAGAGGAAGGCGCTAAGCGGGCCAGCCCACGGTGGAAGGCTGCCGGGTGCGCCGGCCGCGCATGCTAGCGCCCCAAGGGTGGCTGCACAGTTGCGCAGGTGACAAAGATTCGCCCGCAAAGCCTGGTCAACTTTCATCTAGCGGTGCAGCACCGCCCATCATGGAAGTTCTTTCACGATAACTTTCATGAAGGTGCGCAGCACCGCCAACCTTGAAAGTTCTTTCACGTTCAACCCTGCGGCGGTGGCAGGGGGTGCGCGCCGTCAGCGGCACGGCGCCTTGGCCTGTCGATAATCCAGCTTCTGTCAACGGCGCATCTCCGGCACCGTCCCCGCTCTTCTTTGCTTGCCTCATGCCATCTTCATCTTCTGCACCCGCCTTAGCCACGCCCTTAACTTTCCTAGGGGCGCGCAGCACCCCCAATCATGAAAGTGCTTCCACGTTAGCCGCCCCTGAGGTGCTGGCGCCCGTCTCTACCGCGCCCGCTGCACTCGGCCCCACCTTGCGCGCGCAAGGCTTTGCGGTGCTGGAGGCTGCGGGTGTTTGTTCCCTTGCCGGCGTGGACCTGGCCCAGCTACAGGCCATGGCCCCGCTATGGAACGACTTGCCCCCCGACAACTACCTGCGTGACGGCGGGCGTTACCGGCGCAGGCGCCATTCCTGCTTTGTGGTGGACGACGACGCGGTCACGCAAGCGCCGCACCGCCCGCACTGGCAGCCGGTGGAATACAACGCTTTGCACGGCGGCATGCAGCGCCATTTCGAACCCATGGCGCCGTCCATGGTGCACAGCGCCGCCTGGCCCGCGCTGCTGCGCTGGCTGGGGCGGGTGGGCACGGACTTGAAGGGCGCGCAGCCCTGGTTTGTGGAGGCCCACCCCTTTCGCATCGACACCACCGACGGCATTGGCCGGCCCACGCCCGAGGGCGCGCACCGCGACGGCGTGGACCTGGTGGCCGTGTTCCTGGTGGCGCGCCACGCCATCAAGGGCGGCGAGACGCGGGTGTTTGACGCCCACGGCCCCCAGGGCCAGCGCTTTACGCTCACGGAGCCCTGGTCCGTACTGCTGCTAGACGACGCGCGCGTCATCCACGAGTCCACGCCCATCCAGCCCCTGGAGGGCGGCGGCCACCGAGACACGCTGGTGCTCACTTTGCGCGCGGGTGGTTTTCAGGGCGTCTAAAACGCAAAAACCGCGCAAAACCCGGGGTATTGCGCGGCAGAAGTGCAGGGCGACGGCAGCCACCCTGGGCGATGTAGCGAACTGGCCTTAGCGCTGGCGCTCAAAAATCGCCGCAATTCCCTGGCCGCCGCCAATGCACATGGTGACCAGCGCGTAGCGGCCGTTGATGCGTTCCAACTCGTACAGCGCTTTGACGGTAATCAGCGCGCCCGTGGCGCCAATCGGGTGGCCCAGCGAGATGCCCGAACCGTTGGGGTTGACCTTGGCGGGGTCTAAGCCCAGGTCTTGGGTGACGGCGCAGGCCTGGGCGGCAAAGGCCTCGTTGGCCTCGATCACGTCCAGGTCGTTCACCGTCAAACCCGCTTTTTGCAGCGCCAGCTTGGTGGCGGGTACGGGGCCGATGCCCATGTATTTCGGGTCCACACCGGCGTGGGCGTAAGCCACCAGGCGCGCCAAGGGTTTAAGCCCGCGCGCTTGGGCCACGCTGGCTTCCATCAGCACTACCGCAGCGGCCGCGTCATTGATGCCCGAGGCGTTGCCCGCAGTCACCGTGCCGTTTTCTTTGAGAAACACGGGTTTGAGCTTGGCCATATCGGCCAGGTTGCAGTTGGGGCGGAAATGCTCGTCGGTGGCGTAGGCCACGTCGCCTTTTTTGCTTTTGAGCGTCACGGGCACGATCTGGCTGGTGAAATAGCCCGATTCGCTGGCGTGCTGGGCGCGGTTGTGGCTTTGCACCGCCAGGGCGTCTTGCTGCTCGCGGGTAATGCCCCACTTGGCGGCGATGTTTTCAGCGGTGACGCCCATGTGGATGGTGTGGAAGGGGTCGTGCAAGGCGCCCACCACCATGTCCACCATCTTGGTGTCGCCCATGCGGGCGCCCCAGCGCATATTGAGCGAGGCGTAGGGCGCGCGGCTCATGTTCTCCGCGCCGCCGCCAATGGCCACATCGGCGTCGCCCAGCAAAATGCTTTGGCCAGCGCTGATGATGGCTTGCAGGCCCGAGCCGCACAGGCGGTTGACGTTAAAGGCTGGTGTGCCCTCTGCGCAGCCGCCATGAATGGCCGCCACGCGGGACAAATACATGTCTTTGGGTTCGGTATTGACCACATGGCCAAACACCACATGGCCCACGTCTTTGCCTTCTACCTGGGCGCGCGCCAGCGACTCGCGCACCACAAGCGCGGCCAAGTCGGTGGGGGCGATGTCTTTCAAACTGCCGCCAAAAGTGCCAATGGCGGTGCGCACGGCGCTGACGACTACAACTTCACGGGACATGGTGTGTTTCCTTAAATCAGTGGTTTTGCGGGGAGGCGCTGGGCGCCAAGCCGAGGCAGTGTGCCGGTCAATCGCTACAAGGGCCTTACGTAGCGCGGCTCGGGGCGGCGTCATGAAGTTGAGGTATTTTTGACATACTCGGCGGTTAGCCTTTCGCTCGAAAACCATTTGACAGGAATTGCCATGGAAAAACCCAACGACGACTTGATCCGCCGCATCCGCAGCGACATGCTGGACAGCTTTGATGAAGAGCTGGAAATGGAGCTTGACGACGGCCACTCCGGCGGCCTGGACGCACCCACACAGGCCGACCACGACGCCCGAAAAATGTACTTTCGCGAGCTGTTTCGCCTGCAAGGCGAGCTGGTCAAGCTGCAAGACTGGGTGATGCACACCGGCCACAAGGTCGTGGTGCTGTTTGAGGGCCGCGACGCCGCAGGCAAGGGCGGCGCCATCAAGCGCATTACCCAGCGGCTCAACCCCCGCGTGTGCCGGGTGGCCGCACTGCCCGCACCCAACGACCGCGAACGCACCCAGTGGTACTTCCAGCGCTACGTGTCGCACCTGCCAGCCGCTGGTGAAATCGTGCTTTTTGACCGCAGCTGGTACAACCGCGCAGGCGTGGAACGGGTGATGGGCTTTTGCAATGATGAGCAATACGAAGAGTTCTTTCGCACCGTGCCCGAGTTTGAAAAAATGCTGGTGCGCTCGGGCATTCAGGTCATCAAATACTGGTTTTCTATCTCGGACGACGAGCAGTATTCGCGCTTTTTGGGCCGCATCCACGACCCGCTCAAGCAGTGGAAGCTCAGCCCCATGGACCTGGAGTCGCGCAGCCGCTGGGAAGACTACACCCGCGCCAAAGAAATCATGCTCGAGCGCACCCACATTCCCGAGGCGCCGTGGTGGATTGTGCAAGCGGTGGACAAGAAAAAGGCGCGCCTGAACTGCATACACCACCTGCTGCAGCAAATGCCTTACGAGGAGGTGCCCCACCCCCAAGTGGTCGTGCCCGAGCGCGTGCGCCACGAAGACTACGAACGCCAGCCGGTGCCGCAGTCCATGATCGTGCCTGCGGTTTACTGAGCGGCCACTGGACCAGTCACCGTGACGGGCACAGTCGCGCGCTAGTGTTTAATTGCTTAAATTGACGATAGTATTTCGAAGCTGTGCACCTTTGACTTCGCGTTTGCGCCACACAAAGGGCGCAGCGTTCTCGTTGTACGCGGCTGTGAACTCATGAA
>CANEVH010000075.1 GCA_947442105.1 Comamonadaceae bacterium
CCCACCTAAGAGGCTCCCGCTAGTGGAGCGCCGACCGTGGAAAAGAGCCCTGCAAACCCCTTCTTTAGAAGAGAAAACTCATGTCAACTTTCAGCGCAAAACCCGCTGAGGTCGTGCACGAGTGGTTTGTGCTTGACGCGACCGATAAGGTCCTCGGACGAGTAGCCAGCGAAGTTGCTCTCCGTTTGCGCGGCAAACACAAGGCCATTTACACGCCTCACGTCGATACCGGCGACTATATTGTCGTCATCAACGCAGCCCAGCTGCGCGTCACGGGCGCCAAGTCCATTGACAAGGTGTACTACAGCCACTCCGGCTACCCCGGTGGCATTTCCGCCATCAATTTTCGCGACATGCAAGCCAAATTCCCTGGCCGCGCTTTGGAAAAAGCCGTCAAGGGCATGCTGCCAAAAGGCCCTCTGGGCTACGCGATGATCAAAAAACTCAAGGTCTACGGCGGTGCTGAGCATCCCCATACCGCCCAGCAGCCCAAAGTGCTGGAAATTCCAGGAGCAGCCCAATGATCGGTGATTGGAACAACGGAACCGGCCGTCGCAAATCCAGTGTCGCCCGCGTTTTCCTGAAAAAAGGTTCAGGCCAGATCGTTGTCAATGGCAAGGCCATTGAGAACTTTTTTGGTCGCGCCACCTCTATCATGATCTGCAAGCAGCCTCTGCTGTTGACCAACCATGCCGAAACTTTCGACATCATGGTCAACGTGGCCGGTGGCGGCGAGTCGGGCCAGGCCGGTGCTACACGCCACGGCATTACCCGCGCCCTGATCGACTACGATGCAACGCTCAAGCCCATGCTGAGCCAAGCTGGCTTCGTGACGCGTGACGCGCGCGAAGTAGAACGTAAAAAGGTCGGCTTCCACGGCGCACGCCGTCGCAAGCAGTTCTCCAAGCGTTAATCCTTTACCGGATATGCAAAAAAGGCCGCCCTGGCATCGCTTGGGCGGTTTTTGTTTTTTTGGGGATTTACTTCCGTGCGATTTCGACTTTTACGCCGCCGTCTGACTATCAGCGCGCCCCGCATGTCGGTGCGCAGCGCATTGCCTTGGCCGGTGCGCTGGGCCATTGTGGCTTTGGTGTTTGGTTTTTGCGCGGCCATTGGTTTGTGGGCATTTGAGTTTGGCCGTGACATTGCGGGCTTGGAAAGCGGCGGCCAAACCGAGCTGCTGCAGTTGCGTGAAAAAGTGAAAACACTGCAAGTAGAGGTGGATGCGGCGCGCGTGCAGCGTGATCAAGCGCAGTCCATTGCCAACACCGCAGGGGCTTTGGTGGCAGCCGAAAAGGCCTCTGGCGAACGCTTGGCCGCCCAAGTAAAACAGCTCGATGACGACAACCGCCGCCTGCGCGATGACTTGGGCTTCTTTGAAAAACTGATCCCCGCCTCAAGTTCTGAGGCGGTGGCGATTCGCGGCATGCAAGCCGAAGTACTCGATGGCGGGAAGATTCGATGGCAGGTGCTGGTGATTCAAAGCAAAAAAAATGCGCCCGAACTGCTTGGGAGCTTGGAAATCAGTTTTTCGGGTGTGGTCAGCGGCAAGCCATGGAGCAGCGCACCACCGGCTATCAGCGTACCCCTCAAGCTATCGCAATACGGGCGCCTTGAGGGCGTGTACGAAGTGCCGCCGCAGGTGGGCGTAAAAGCCATGACCGCCAGGGTCATGGACGGTGCAGTGTTGCGGGCAAGCCAGACGATCAAGCTCTAACTGCAAGCTACAACTGCAAGGTGACGGGGTTACTATCCAGAGCAGAGTAACGGAGGATTTGTATGTTCAACAAAAAAAAACAACCACCCCTGAAAAGTCTTGTCGCCCAAGGTGCACGCGTCGTAGGTGACATTTTCTTTGTCGAAGGCATGCGGGTGGAATGCGCCATCCAGGGCAACATCCGGCCGGTGGACAGCAACCCCAGCATCTTGGTGATTGCGGAGTCAGCCGTCATCACCGGTGCGGTGACCGCCGACCACATCATCATCAACGGCACCATCAAAGGTTCGGTTTCGGCGCGTCTGATGTTGGAGTTGCAGCCCAACGCCCGCATTGAAGGCGATGTGGAATACGGCGCGCTGGAGATGCACCAAGGCGCCCTTATTTCAGGCCGCCTAACGCCTATTCTTGGTTCTGAGCAAATGCCCGCACTCGACGCAGAGGCAATGCCTGCCTAAGCTCTAATCCGAGCAAACTACTGTACTATTCCTGATCGAACTATTTTTCGGAGTCCCCTATGAGCGCCCTTGCCGAATCCATGCCCACGGAAATGCCAGCCCCTATTCTGTTTACCGACAGCGCCGCCGCCAAGGTGGCCGATCTGATCGCTGAGGAGGGCAACAATGAACTGAAGTTGCGCGTCTTCGTGCAAGGGGGCGGATGCTCAGGCTTCCAATACGGTTTCACCTTTGACGAAATCACCAATGAAGACGACACCACCATGACCAAAAACGGCGTGTCCTTGCTGATTGACGCCATGAGCTACCAGTACCTGGTGGGCGCCGAGATCGACTACAAAGAAGACCTGCAAGGTGCACAGTTCGTAATCAAAAACCCCAACGCCACCACCACTTGCGGCTGCGGATCGTCATTCTCGACCTGAGGCCTCGCGCCGATAAACTAACTCAAGCCGGGTAAACGGCTCCTAAGATACGGGCGCCTTGTGCGCCCGTAACGCTTGCTAGGCTGGCCGTTTTGCGCAGCACCGTTTGCTGGGCCAGCCAAGCAAAGGCCAGGGCCTCCACGTCGGTAGGCGCCACGCCCAGCGCAGCAGAGCTGCACACCGGCGTCGCGCCCAGGGCGGCTTGCAGCCTTTGCAACAGGGCGTCGTTGTGCGCACCGCCGCCGCACACCACCAGCATGTCGCAGGCCTGAGGCGCCCACTGCACGGCGCGCACGCAGGCCCAGGTGGTCAGCTCCGTCAGTGTGGCCTGCACATCCTGGGCCGCAAGCGCCTCAAAGCCCCGCAGACGCTGGCGCAGCCACGACATGTTGAACAGGTCGCGCCCGGTGCTTTTGGGTGGCGGCTTGGCAAAAAACGCATCGTCTTGCAAAGCGGCTAGCAAGCCCGTGTGGACTGCGCCCGTCGCGCCCCAGTGGCCCCGGTCGTCAAACGCGGCACCCGTGTGCAACTGGCACCAGGCGTCTATCAAAGCGTTGCCTGGGCCGCAGTCAAAGCCGATCAGCGGCGCATTGGCCGGCGTTTGCGCCCCTGGCAGCAGCGTGATGTTGGCAATGCCGCCGATATTGAGCACCGCCCGCGCCTGCTTTGGGTGGCCAAACACCGCGCGGTGAAACGGCGGCACCAGCGGCGCGCCTTGGCCACCGGCTGCCACATCGCGGCTGCGGAAGTCGGCCACCACGTCCATGCCGCAGAGTTCGGCCAACAAGGCCGGCTGGTTCAGTTGCAGGGTGTAGCCGGTGCCGTCAAATTCTTGCGGGCGGTGGCGCACCGTCTGGCCGTGGGCGCCTATGGCAGTCACGTCGCTGGCTTGCAACTGGCTGCTGGCCAGCAAATCCGCCACGACCTGCGCATACACCTGGGCCAAGGCATTGGCCGCCAAGGCGGCGCGGTGCAGTTCGTTGTTACCGGGGGTATTGAGGGCCAGGAGTTCAGCACGAAGCGCTTGCGAGAAAGGCCGACTCGCGCTGGCCAGCACCATCGACGGGTGAACCGGGTCTGCAAAGTCCGCGAGCACGCCGTCCACGCCATCGAGCGAAGTGCCCGACATCAGGCCGATGAACAGCTGGCGCGCTTGCACCGCCGCTAGCCTTTATTGCACGTTGCCGACTTGCACCTGTGCGGCAGCGCTGAGTTGCGTGCGCGCCGATTGCGCGGCCTTGTCAAAAAGGGGTTTGGCTGAGGCCGTCAGGGGAACGGACGCGTAGGATCGGGCCAGCGTCAAAGGGTCTTTGTGCACGCCGTTGACCCGGAATTCAAAATGCAAATGCGGCCCGGTCGCCCAACCCGTGGCGCCCACCAGGCCGATGTTCTCGCCCTGCTGCACGCGCTGTCCGGCGCGCACATTGATTTTGCTCAGGTGCGCGTAAACCGTGGTGTTGCTGCCATTGTGTTTGACCATCACCACATTGCCAAAGCCGCTTTGCACCCCCGCAAACTCGACCACGCCGTCGCCCACGGTGCGCACTGGCGTGCCCGTGGCAGCGCCGTAGTCCACGCCCAAGTGCGCGCGCCAGGTTTGCAAAATAGGGTGGAAGCGCATGGAAAAACCGCTGGTAACGCGCGAAAACACCATGGGTGATGCCAGAAACGCACGGCGCAGGCTCTCGCCCGCCAGCGTGTAGTAGCTGCCTTTGGCCTGGGCTGTGGACGCTGCTTGTCCGCCGCCCGCTGGGTCCTCGAACCACAGGGCCTGGAAGGCTTTGCCCGCGTTGACAAATTCGGCGCTCAGCACGCGCCCGGCGCGCAAAGGTTCGCCGTCGCCTTCTAGCGTCTCGTACACCACAGAAAAACGGTCGCCCTTGCGCAAGGCGCGGTGGAAGTCAATGTCGCCGGAGAAAATTTCCGCCATTTGCACGGCAATGGAGTCAGGAATGCGCGCGTCGTCCGTGGCCGCGAACAGGGACGATTGGATGGTGCCGCTGGCCATGCGCGAGCTCACACTCAGGGGCACGGTCTCCAGCTTGGAGGTGTAGCCCTGTTCGGACTTGGTGATGCTCAGGCGCTTGAAGTTGCCGTCGTCATCGGGGCTCCAGCGCGCGCTTAAGGACACCAAGGCGCTGCGCTCGTCCACTTCGGCGCTCACACTGCGTCCGGCGCGGCCCATCAAGGCTTGCTGCACCAAGCGGTCGCTGCGCAAAAAGGCAGCGGCGCTGGCGTCGGAAATGCCCAGGCGCTTGAGTAGGCTGTCGGCGGTGTCGGTGCTGCGTGTCAGGTCGGTGCGGTACAGGCGCATGGCCTGGGTGGCCAGTGCGTCAAATTGCGGCGCCAAAGGAAGCGGCTCAACCGCCTCCACCACCGTGCGCCGGGGCAGCTGGGATACATCTGGCCCGAGGTTGGCGACCGCAAAACTGGCGCCAGCGCCGCCCAGTAAAAGCAAGGTAATGGCAGCCAGCACCCGTCTAGGGTGGCGGGGCAATGCCAAAGCAGCGCCTTGTGCGGCGCTCAAGGCCGCGTCGATCGATTGGAAACTCATAGTGGGGCTCCTCGCAGGGCGGGGGCGGCGGTCAGGTCTACCGCACCGGGGGGTGTTTTGGCGGCGACTAAAATCGTCGGCCAGATCCAAAACGCGCGTGAAATTCGATTTGCAGTATATCGGGCTTCAAAATCAGTCCGCAAAAGCGGCAGTCTTCCCCAGCCCCACACCACCTTTATGACCCAAGCAAGCCATTCCGCCCACCCCGTGACCGACCGCGTGCGCGAGGCGCTCGCTGTGTCCCTGCGCGGTTGCGATGAACTGATTCCCCAAGACGAGTGGGTGAAAAAGCTGGCCCGCTCCGAGACCACGGGCAAGCCGCTGCGCATCAAGCTTGGGCTGGACCCGACCGCGCCTGACATTCACCTGGGCCACACCGTGGTGCTGAACAAAATGCGCCAGTTGCAAGACCTTGGCCACACGGTGATATTCTTGATTGGGGACTTCACCAGCATGATTGGCGACCCGTCCGGGCGCAACACCACGCGCCCGCCGCTCACTGCAGAGCAAATCAAGCGAAACGCCCAGACCTATTACCAACAAGCCAGCCTGGTGCTGGATCCGACCAAAACTGAGATCCGCTACAACAGCGAATGGAGCGACCCTCTGGGCGCGCGCGGCATGATCAAGCTGGCCAGCCGCTACACAGTGGCGCGCATGATGGAACGCAATGACTTTCACGACCGATTCAAGGCTGGCCAGTCGATCAGCGTGCACGAGTTTTTGTACCCGTTGATGCAGGGTTATGACAGCGTGGCGCTGGAGAGTGACTTGGAATTGGGCGGCACCGACCAGAAGTTCAATCTGCTGGTGGGCCGCCAGTTGCAGACCGAGTACGGCCAGGAGCCGCAGTGCATTTTGACCATGCCCTTGCTCGAAGGCCTGGACGGCGTGGAGAAGATGTCCAAGAGCAAGAACAACTACATCGGCATCTCGGAAGAACCCAACACCATGTTTGCCAAGGTATTGAGCATCTCGGACGTGCTGATGTGGAAGTGGTACACGCTTTTGAGCTTTCAAAGCGAGGCCGCGATTGCCAAACTCCAGGCCGAAGTGGCGGCCGGGCGCAATCCCAAAGACGCCAAGGTGGCGCTGGCCAAAGAAATCACCGCGCGTTTTCACTCTGCGGCGGCAGCCGATGCAGCCGAACAAGACTTCATCCACCGCAGCCAGGGCGGCATTCCCGACCAGATTGACGAGATGCAGCTCGGCTTGGGCGAAGGCGGCGCGGCGTTGGGCATTGGCGCCTTGCTGAAAATGGCCGGTCTGGCCGACTCCAGCGGCGCGGGCAACCGCCTGATCGACGGCGGCGGCGTGCGCGTGGACAGTGCGGTGGTCAGCGACAAGGGACTCAAGCTGGGCGCGGGCACCTATGTGCTGCAAGTGGGCAAGCGCAAGTTTGTGCGGTTGACGCTGGGCTGAACGGTTGTGCTAGCGCTGATCCAGCGGGTGCGCCGCGCCAGCGTCACCATTGATGGCGCGGTGGTGGGGCAGATTGGCGCGGGTCTGCTGGTGCTGGTGTGCGCCGAGCATGGCGACACTCCGGCGCAGGCGGACAAGCTGCTGGCAAAAATACTCAAGCTGCGCATCTTTGGCGACACCGACGGCAAGATGAACCGCTGCGTGCAAGACCTGGACGGCGCGGGCCTGCACGGCGGCCTGCTGGTGGTAAGCCAGTTCACCTTGGCCGCTGACACCACCGGCGGCAACCGCCCCAGCTTCAAAAACGCCGCAGCCCCCGAGCTGGGCCGCGCGCTCTACGACCACTTTGTGCAACACGCGCGCGCCTTGCACAGCGAGGTACAAACCGGCGTGTTTGCGGCGGACATGCAGGTGGAACTGGTGAATGACGGGCCGGTGACTATTCCGGTGCGGGTGGTGGCGGGGCAAGATGGCGGCCCAAGCCGCAGTGCGCCAGATGCTGCGCGGCATTGCGGCGGGCAAGCCTGAGATGGATGGCGCCGTCGCCGCGCTGCTGCGTGTGATCAGCCGCGCCCGCCCTGCTTTGGCAACGGCCATCATGACGAATCGCTAGCACGGTATGCACTACCCGCGTTCCATGTTTGGGCGTTTGCGCGAGTTGGCTCAAACCGCACTGTTGCGCCATGGCACCGAGCCACGCGCCTTGGTGGTCCTCGCACTTTTGTCGGTTTTTGACGGCTTCGTGCCCATGCTGCCGGCAGAAGTTTTTGTGCTGGTCTTGGGCATTCTCCAGCCGCAAAGAGGCAAGCGCATTGTGCTGGTGTTTGCGGTGGCTTCTGCTCTGAGTGCCTTGCTTTTGGCCCTGCTCGTGGGAACCCTGAGCGCGCCGGCCGAATGGCCGGGCCCGCACATGGGCGCGCAATGGGACCAAGCCTTGACGACGCTGCGCGCCTGGGGACCGGCCACCATGGTGCTGCTGGCAGTTTTTCCGGACACACCCCGCACGTCGATAGCGGTACTGGCCTTGAGCGGCGTGTCGCCCGCGTCGATAAGTCTGATGGTATTTGCGGGCAAGCTCGTCCTCTACGCCAGTCTGTTGGCTTTGATGCATTACTTGCCCTCGCGGCTGGGCCGGTGGCGCAGCGCAGATGCCGCATGGCAGCGATGGCTGCAGCGCCGCGCCAGCCGCTTTGTTGCCTACGGCCGCCGCATTCGTTGGCTGGCGCGTCGCCCAGGGCAAGGCTTTTCACCGTCCCAAGAGGTTGTTTGATTGCAGCTTGTCCACATTTTTTGCGTTGGCTTCCATGGTGGGGTTCTTCAACGTGGCGAATCCCGCGCCAGCGGTCGCAAGCCTGACGGAGTGAACGTGCCCGGTATGCCAAAGCGGCATGCGTCTGGCCGTGTCTGAGCGTAGTTGTCTCGTTTGGTGCGGCGCTATATGCCGCGTTACGCGCCGACTGAAGGGCCTGGCCCGGCCACGGACGCGGCTGGTTTCTTTTTGAGCCCGAAGGCGATATACAGCATCGCGAGCATGCTCAGGCCCACGGCAAGATAAGCGTGGCTAAAACCCGTCAGCCCGCCGCCTTCAAAGTCGGCAATCGCGCTGATGCTGGTCACAGCCAGCAGCGTCCCCACGGCATTAAAGATATTGATCAGCCCCTGGGCTGTGCCGCGCAGGGCCGGTGGCGCTTCATCAATGGCAATGGAGCGCAAGGCGCCGCTAACCACCACGCCCAGGCCAATGCCTACCAGCACAGACGCCACCACGAACGCGCTAAGGCCCGTCTGTGGCACTGCACTTTGCAGATAGCCCAGCGTCAACAGCCCAAAACCAAAGACCACCATGGTGCGGGCACCCAGGCGGTTCAGCAGCCTGCCTGCCGCCATGGAGCCCACCATGGAGCACAGCACCAAAGGCAGCAGTGCCAGCCCCGCGTGCTCGACGCTGACCCCATACGCCAGCGTGGCAATCGTGGTCAAAAACACAATGCCCCCCATGGAGAAACCCACGCCCAGCGTTAGCAAATAGGTGAAAGTCAGTTGCCGGTTTGCAAACAGCACAATGGGGATGAGCGCATGCGCTTGGCGCTTTTCAATGGCTACCAAAGCGGCCAGCAGCACGCCACTGGCAGCCAGAAACCAGGGCCAGAGCACCACCCCAATGGCTGAGTCGGGCAGGCGCGAAATTCCCAACACCAGGCAGAGCAAGAACAATAAAGTCACAGCAATACCCGCTATGTCGATCGGCCCCGGTGCCGCGTCGGTGCGCTGGCCTGGCAAGCTGCGCCAACCCAAAACCCACACGACCAGAGCAACAGGAATGTTCACCAAGAACAGCCAACGCCAGCCCAGTGTCGATGTGATCACGGTCGCCAATGGCGGCCCCAGCACAAAAGCCATGCCGTGGGTGGCGCCAATCAGCCCCAAAATACGGCCCCGCCGCTCGGCCGTGAACACATCACCAATCACCGCACTGGCCACGGGCGCAATGCCCCCCGCCCCAACGCCCTGGATGGCACGGCTCACCAGCAGCAAGTCGAAGCTGGGTGCAAGGGCGATGCACAGCGAGCCGATGGCGAAAAGCGCCACACTGGCCAGGTACACCGGACGGCGGCCATGGCGGTCGCTGAAATAAGCCATCAGCGCCGTGCTGCACATCGAACTCAGAGAAAAAACGGTAGACAGCAGTCCAGCGCTTCGGTTGTCGATACCAAAGGCTGCGCGCAAGGCAGGCAGGACCGGCCCCACGATGGCCGAATCCAGTGCCGCCATGAAGACGCCGACAAACAGCACCTGCACCAGGCGGCGTTGCGCGGTGTTGGCAGGGAGCAAAGTAGTAGAGGCTTGAGGCTGCTGGTTCATGCAAGTGACTTCATTTGGCTGGTCATTATTGCCCCTACCTTGGGCGTCATTTGAAGCTGCGACCACAGAGACGAGAATTCCACCACGGCCTTTGCCAGGGCGCTGTGTTTGCCCATTCCAGCGTCCGGGCAGCAAGGCGGGCAAGGCATTAATCCGCGCAAAAAATCAGCTCACACCGCTATGCCGCCCTTGGTCAGTACGGATTCTCAAATCCCAAGCGCGCCATGATCTCGCTCTCGCGCAGCTCCATCACCTGCGCGTCTTCGTCGAGTTCATGGTCCCAGCCTTGGGCGTGCAGGGCGCCGTGGACGATGAGGTGGGCGTAGTGGGCTTGCAGGGTTTTGCCCTGGTCTTTGGCTTCCTGGGCGACCACGGGCGCGCACAGCACCAGGTCGGCGGTGACGACGGGCTCTAGCGTGTAGTCAAAGGTCAGCACGTTGGTGGCGTAGTCCTTTTTGCGGTATTCGCGGTTCAGGTTCTGGCCCTCGGGCGCGTCGACGATGCGCACGGTGATTTCGGCGTCACTTGCCAGGGCGTGGCGCAGCCAGCGCGCCACTTTGTGGCGCGGCAGGGCGGCGCGGTGCAGATCGGCGCCTTGCAGCTTGCCGAATTGAAGGGACAGGGTCAGGGCGTGCAGCATGGGCGTGTCAATCGTCAAGTGGGATGGCTTTACAGCGTGCCTTGCGGCGTGTCTTACAGCGTGGTTTTGCTACGCGGCGCGCGGGTCTTGGGCAGGCCGGTGCGGGGCGCGGCTGCTTCGGGCTCGGGCAGCGCGGGCGCGCTGCGCAGCGCTTGGGCGATTTCTTCTTGCACGCGGGCGGCGTCGTAGGCGTCCACGATGCGCGCCACCAGCGGGTGGCGCACGATGTCGATACTGGTCAGGCGGGTGATGGCAATGCCTTCGACCCGGCGCAGCGTGCGCTCGGCGTCGATCAGGCCGCTGAGCTGGGTTTTGGGCAGGTCGATTTGGCTCACATCGCCGGTGATCACTGCCTTGGTGCCAAAGCCGATGCGGGTCAAAAACATCTTCATCTGCTCGGGCGTGGTGTTTTGCGCCTCGTCCAGAATCACAAAGGCGTTGTTCAGCGTGCGCCCGCGCATAAAGGCCAGCGGCGCAATCTCCAGCGCTTGGCGTTCAAAGGCTTTTTGCACTTGCTCAAAACCCATCAGGTCGTAGAGCGCATCGTACAGGGGGCGCAAATACGGGTCTACTTTTTGGTTCAGGTCGCCGGGCAAAAAGCCCAGGCGCTCGCCCGCTTCTACCGCCGGGCGGGTCAGCACAATACGCTGCACTGCGCTGCGCTGCAAGGCGTCCACGGCGGCGGCTACCGCCAGATAGGTTTTGCCGGTGCCTGCTGGGCCAATGCCGATGGTGATGTCGTGGCTGGCGATGTTGTCCAGGTACAGCGCCTGGTTGGTGCTGCGGGGTTTCAGGTCCGCGCGCCGGGTAGACAAGCTGGGGCCATCGCTTTGTTCGGCCGAACCGTCGCCCGAGAGCATGAGCTGCACCGTGGCGGCTGGAATGGCGCGCGCCGCCATTTCATACAAAGCCTGCAGCACGTTCATGGCCCGCTGCGCTTTGACTTTGGGGCCGTCGACTTTGAACTGCTCGTGGCGGTGCGCAATGCGTACGTCCAAAGCCGTCTCAATAGTGCGCAAGTGCTCGTCGGTGGGGCCGCACAGGTGGGAGAGGCGGGTGTTGTTGGGCGGCGAGAAAAGGTGTCTGAGAATCAAGTTGATAATTCCGGGGCTGGGTGGCAGAGGGCGGTGCGCAGCAATGCGCCGCGACCCCCATGATAGGCACTAACTTTCACGTCAATAACAAAGGCCCCCATGATTGGCAAACTCACAGGCACCCTGAGCGACAAAAACCCGCCACAAGTGATGGTGGACTGCGGCGGCGTGGGCTACGAGGTGCAAGTGCCCATGGGCACGTTTTACAACCTGCCCGCGCTGGGCGAAAAAGTGTCGCTGCTGACGCATTTTGTGGTGCGGGAGGACGCGCAAATCTTGTACGGTTTTGGCTCACCGCAAGAGCGCGCCGCGTTTCGCGAGCTGATCAAAATATCGGGCGTGGGGCCGCGCACCGCCTTGTCAGTGCTCTCAGGCATGAGCGTGGCCGATCTGGCGCAGGCCATCACCCTGCAAGAACCCGGGCGCTTGACCAAGGTGCCGGGCATTGGCGCCAAAACCGCGCAGCGCCTGCTGCTCGAACTCAAAGGAAAACTCGGCGCCGACATTGGCGCACCCATGGGCGCGGCCAGTGGCGCGCAGTCCGACATCTTGCAAGCGCTGCTGGCCTTGGGCTACAACGACAAAGAGGCGGCGCTGGCGCTCAAAGCGCTGCCGAGCGATGTGGGTGTGAGTGAGGGCATTAAGTTGGCGCTTAAGGCGTTGGCGCGCTGAGGCGCTGGCGGCCAGCACTTTCTTTCCTTTGATCGGAATGCGTGTTCCAAGCAAATTCGGAGGCAGGCCTTGGGAATGGCTCCCGGATTTTGTCTTCGATGACCGGCGATTTATGGTTGGCCAAAAAACACTTCAATGTTTAAAAATAACTTACGATAATGGTTAGTGGTGAGCTCAGGTGTGGGCTTGTACCGACAATCCGATGGCAAGCAATGACCGTATATGTAAAAACCAGCGCTGGTGTGGAGGCGATCAAGAACCCTCAGTCAGGTTTGCCCAGGCGTTTGCGTACCCTGCTGATTTGTGTTGATGGCAAGTCTTCATTGCAGGCCTACGTCCGCAATTTGACCTCTTTCGGCGACGTTGCTGCGCTCTTGGATTCCCTTCGGGAGATAGGTCTGATTGAAGTGTTAGGCCAAGCCGATGCCGTTTCATCCGTGAGCCGGCAGTCAGGACCGTCCGGCGTGCCCGTTTCCAATGTTCAGGGTCTTGATCAGTCGTTTCATTTAGACACAGCGCGTGCGCTCACATTACGCCAAGCCATAGACGCGATGGGTGATTTTGTTTCAAAGCACCTGCCAGATAACGCCATAGAAATTGTGCTCATGCTCGACAAAGTCGAATCAACGGACGAGCTGAATCAATTGATGCCGAGTTACACCGAACTTATCAGGCCTTTCGGGGCCAATGCGGCGCTGCATCTCCGTCAACTTGCGCCCCTCACGGAAAACAAGTTTTCCTGAAATTTTTCTTACCTTTGATAGGAGTGATTCATGTTGATTCGTCTGTTGTACGTGAGCACAGCGCACAAAAATGTGGGCTTGGATGAGTTCAGGGCCATACTGGCCCAGGCGCAGACCAACAATGAGGCGCGCGATCTCACGGGCGTGCTTGCCTTTAACTCCAAGATGTTTTTGCAAGCATTAGAAGGTGCGCGTGACCAAGTCAACACGCTGTATGGCAAGTTGCTGCGCGACCCACGGCACCATTCGGTCACGATGCTGAGCCTGCAAGACATTGAGCGGCGGCAGTGGGCAGATTGGTCCATGGGTTTTGTGGCACCAAACTCGGCCAACCGAGCGCTGCTGCTGAAGTACTCGGAAAGCAGTACGTTTGACCCCTACAAAATGCCAGCTGAAGCCGCTTTGCAAATGTTGCAAGAGTTAGCAGCCGCGACGGTAAGCGTAACCGCAGCCACAGCCACCGAACGCCCCGTCGCCGCAGACGAAGAGCAAGGATTTTTCTCCCGATTCATTAAGAAGCCTGAGGCCGCGTTGCGTTAGACCAAACATCAAAAAGCCCCGCAGGACTCGCATCCTGCGGGGCTTTTGCTTTGCGGCAGCGCAGACCTTGCAGCCTGCGCCCAGCCAGCGTAGGTTTACATGCCCATGCCGCCCATGCCACCCATGCCGCCGCCGGCTTCGTCTTTGGGGGCCTCGGCAACCATGCACTCGGTGGTGAGCATCAAAGATGCCACCGATGCCGCGTTTTGCAGCGCGGTGCGGGTTACTTTGGTGGGGTCCAAGATACCCATTTCGATCATGTCGCCGTAGGTGTCGTTGGCCGCGTTAAAGCCGTAGTTGCCCGAGCCCGCCATCACCGCATTCACCA
>CANEVH010000076.1 GCA_947442105.1 Comamonadaceae bacterium
AACAATCAGCGTTTATCTGCCGCCCACAAAGCGCAGGCAGAAGCCAAGAATGCAATTGCGGCAGATAAACCATGTTGGACTGAACCGCCGGGTGAGGGCGGCATGCTGGGTGGAAGGGTGCATAGGGGTTTGTAATCTCCAAGCCCTCAGGCGTTACGCAAATTATGGCCCAGTGGATGCAACGCTTTGACTGGGGATAGGCGGCAGCTCCGTCTTATGGCCTGATACAAGCGGATTTCTGTCGCGTTTTCGTTGTTCCCATGCGCCATTTCTTCGTTGGCACATACGCCCGAGCCGGCACGTCTGAGCAAACCTGTTGCTACTCCTGCCATCACGGCGGCCCCCGGTTACTGGGCATGCTGGTGCTGCCAGGCGTAGGTAAATGTTTGAGTCCCGGCAACTGCGCCACTACCCGCATACCTTGGCTGCAACAAGGGCAACGCATCACATCGATCTTGGCCACACGTGCCATGAACGCACTGGCCGATTCGCGGGCCGCAGGGTTGTTTACTGGCATGTGCAACGCCGCTTGCGCTTGCGCAAGCTTCATGCCTTTACTGGCCGAATCCAGTACGCCGTAATGCCGGATGCGCTTGATGCCGGTTGGCAGAATGTGCAGCAGGAAGCGGCCAATGAACGTGGTGCCGGGCAATCGGACTGTGCGTTTGCCCCCTGCGTCGTTGGCGCGCACTGTGAGGTCTTTACGAAGCAGTAAGGCACCAAAAGCAAGCTCAGATCAACAGTGCCCCAAGGGTGCTGTGCATGGGCTCGGCCAAAAACTGCCGTGCAGCACAACTGCCTGCCAACCATGGTGCCGCAACGGCACCCGATGCACCGGCGTCACCCCGCATGCGCCACGACAAAGCGCATCGCACAGGCAGGATTCAAGAGATGTTTTCAGGAGGGCCAACTCAGCGGATAGAACCGGGCTCGTCCAACAACCGGATCAGGTCGCGGCTGCGCGCGACCTATCCTTATTCGTTAGGCCTCACAGGAGGAGTGGCACGAGGCCAGCAACTAGGGATACAAGAAAGCCGATGACTACTGTCCAAAGGATATTCCTTCGAAGCGATTCTCGGTCTGCTGCATTCGAGATCTCCTCGCCCCATAGAAAGAGTGGCTCTGATGCGAGTATTCGGACTACCTTGAATTTCTTCTCCGCGATTGCCGTATGCGCCATGAGCAAAAGGAGGAGTGCGACGAAGCCGCCTGCCGAGAGAGCGGCATGAGTGAGGGGGCGGGGCATTGGAGAGCCGGCCCAAACGCTGATCCTGTATCCAATCAAAGCAAAGACAGGCGCGAAGGCCAAGAAGATCCAGTTTGGGAATGTCTTGACTTTGAAGAGCCTTGTGACTTGAGGCTCAAGTTCGTCCGCAAGCAGCAGCGCCCAAGTCTTGTCCGGTGATGATATTCGGATGTGAACATCGGGTTCCTGAAGTGGCGGTTCGTCCTTGTCAAACACAATCCACGCGACTTTGTCCTGATCTCGCTCTTTCGAGTCTTGGAGCGCTACCGTTTTGCGCAACTCAATGCCCAACAACCTTACTCTTCTTTCAGGAACATTCGGATCGGAAAGTACCTCATCGACACTCTCACTTTCGTAGAAGCGGTCGTCCTCGCGACGAACGTGGTACGTAACGGTGAGCGGTTCGCTGTAGCTTGAGGCGGCCTTCTTGAGAACGCCTTCGATTCGTCGCAACCCATCGTCGTCGAGCACGAATAGCTTCTTGTAGCGCTTGTAGATGCCTGAGGCTAGTGCCAAGTTTGAACTCCCGAAGTGCAATGATTGTGAGGCCTAACCAATGAAAGGGACTTCCCCGTCCCAAGCGAGCCGCGCCCTGTCAGGGTTGCGGTTTACGGCACAGCAGTGCCAAGATGGAGAGGCAAATCTGTTCATCAACTCACTTGATAAGGTAAATGGCGACTATCGTAACCGTTGTAATTGATCTCGCCAAGAACGTCTTCGCTGTGCATGGCGTCGATGAAACAGGCAAACCTGCCCTGGTGCGGCCAGAAGTACCACGCGGCAAGCTGCTCGAACTCATCGCCCATTTGGGCAACCGGGGGCGGAATCACCCAGCGTCTGGACTGACAGCCCTTGCAATGCGGGCCAGCGCGCTGGCTTATTTGGGTAGTTTGACCCACGCAATGGGCTGCGAACCTGCCACGTAGTAGCTGGGGCACTGGTAGCGCGCGATGTCGTGGGCGTGCAGGGGAAACGATCCGCAGTTGGAAAATCGCCGCAGGTAGCTGCCGTAAATGCCGCACTGGTATTTGCCGGCTTCAATGGGCTCCAGAAATGCGCACCGCCGGTTCAGGCAGCAGTTGCCACACTGAACGCACTCGCCCTGTATCGCCACCGGCACCTGTTTGAAGCGAAAGAAGACATCGTTGAAATAATGCTCCACCGGCCCTTGGCTCAGGGCCTGAAAGTGGATGCGGAACTTGCCCAGGTAATGCCGGTACTGCACCACAAACTTGCGGTCCATGAGTAGCAAAGCAATGACGGGCGGCATGGCCGGCAGCAGCAGGCGGCAAGTGGCTGAAAACACCTTCGCCAGCAAGGCCACGCAAGCGCGGCGCCAGGAGCTCAGGCCAGAAAGGCTCGGGTTGGGATAGATCATATATTTCAATGCTATTGGGCGATGGTTACGGTGCCGTGTCATTAAAGTGAACTATGGGGGCTGCTGCGCGCATGGACTTCTATACCATAGTGCCCTGGAAATCCAGCGCAGCAGCCACGCTGTCTTTGCTACGGGGCAGCGGCGGCGGCATTGCGTCTTAGCTGCTCCATTCACTTTGCCCGGAATAGATTCATGTTGTCTCACATTACGCAGTCATACCGCGCCCTGAGCACGGGCGTCCATAAAGTCGTGGAGTGGACGCTTCGCGCCCTGCGCGTGGTGCTGGGGCTCTCTGTGCTTTTTTATATAGGCGCCATGGTCTGGCTGCTGTACTTTGCCGACAGGGTTAAGGTGCAAGACCACTCGGTGCTTGTGCTGGCGCTCAAGGGCGCTTTGGTTGAGGATGCGGCCACAGGCTTGCGGGAAAAACTGTTAGGCGAAATGCAGCTCAAACCCAGCAGCAGTGTGCGTCTGCGGGACCTGACCCAGACGCTGGAACTGGCCGCCAAAGACCCGCGCATTGACCGCGTGCTGCTCAAGCTTGACGACTTCAAAGGGGGTGGCTTGGTGTCGCTGCGCGAAGCGGCGTCGGCCATTGAGCGCTTCAAAGCCTCGGGCAAACCGGTGCTGGCCTGGTCTGCCTCTTACGACCAGCGGCAGTACTACTTGGCCGCGCACGCCAGCGAAATCGTGCTTCATCCCCTGGGCGCGGTTTATGTGGAGGGTTTTGGCGGCCAGCGCAACTACTACAAAGATGCGCTGGACAAGCTGGGCGTCGAGGCCAACCTGATTCGGGTGGGCCAGTACAAGTCTGCCGGTGAGCCCTTTGTGCTGAGCGCGCCTTCCAAACAGGCGCTAGAGGCAGAAGCCTACGCCTATGACACGCTGTGGAAGCTCTACACCGATGGGGTGGAAAAGGCCCGCCAGCTACCGGCTGGCAGCATTACCCAGCGCATTGATTCGCTGCCGGGCGCTTTGCAAGCGTCCAAAGGCGACGCAGCGCAAATGGTCAAAGACTGGCGCTGGGTGGACCGGCTGCAAACTTTTGAATCCGTGCGCGAGGCCTTGGTAAAAGAAGTGGGCGTGAACCCAGACACCAAGTCCTTTCGCCAGGTGGACTGGAGAAGCTATCTGGCCTCTGAGCAAACCAAGGTGAAAGGCGAGCACATTGCGGTGATCGTGGCAGAAGGGCAAATCGGCGATGGACGGGCGCCCGTAGGCGCCATCGGTGGCTTGTCGACGGCGGACCTGGTGCGCGAGGCGACGCAAGACGACGATGTCAAAGCCATTGTGCTGCGGGTGAATTCGCCCGGCGGCAGTGTTTTAGGGTCAGAGTTGATCCGCGACCAACTGCGCTTGGCGCGCGAGCAGGGCAAGCCGGTGGTGGTGTCCATGGGCGATGTGGCGGCCTCGGGCGGCTATTGGATTTCGCTCGCTGCCGACACCGTTTTGGCGGACCCGGCCACCATCACCGGCTCGATTGGCGTGTTTACCATGCTGCCTACCGCCCAAGGCCTGATGGGCAAATTGGGTATTAACACTGCTGGCCACCGCACCACTTGGTTGGCCGGCGCCTACGACCCGCGCCAAGCGCTAGACCCCCGCATGCGCGCCCTGATGCAGGCCAATATTGACCACATCTACGCAGAGTTTGTGGCCAAAACGGCCACGGCCCGGCAAATGAACGTGGCCCAAGTCGACGCATTGGGCCAGGGGCGTATTTGGACTGGCGCACAGGCGCAGGAACGCAAGTTGGTAGACCGCCTGGGCGACTTCAACGACGCGGTCAATGAGGCGCGCAGTTTGCTGGCAAAGCGAGGTCCCACAGGCAGCAGCACTGCGGCACCCTTGCCCATTCGCTACCTCGGCCCCAAGGCCTCGTTTATTGAGGTTTTCATAGAGCGGTATTTGCCGAAGGCGCAGTGGTTGTTCGGCGATGCGCAGTTGCAGTGGCTGCAGGTGTTGGCGGTGTCTGGCGCGGCAAGCCCCGTGGCGCAACTGGGTGGCTTGGGGGATGACTTGCTATGGTTGCAAGGCGTCTTGTCGCAAAGCCAGCCTTTCGCCACCGTGGCGCATTGCATGTGCCAAGTTGCGCCCTGACCGGCTCTTTGCGTCGCGCCCGGTGGCCCGGTGCGCCCGCCGGGGGGCGCGCCCGCCCGCCGCCTGGCTACTCGGTGGGCAAAAAGCCTTCAACTGACAAATAGCGCTCGCCCGTGTCGTAGTTAAAGCCCAGCACCTTGGCGCCCGCAGGCAGCTCGGGTAACTTTTGTGCAATGGCCGCCAGCGTGGCGCCGCTGGAAATACCGACCAACATGCCTTCTTCTGCCGCACTGCGCCGGGCCATTTCGCGCGCCGGTTCGGCGTCCACCTGAATCACGCCGTCGAGCAGCTCGGTGTGCAGGTTTTTAGGGATAAAGCCCGCGCCAATGCCTTGGATGGGGTGGGGCGAGGGCGCGCCGCCGCTGATCACCGGGCTTTGGCTGGGTTCGACCGCAAACACTTGCAGCTTGGGCCAGTATTTTTTGAGCACCTGCGCCACGCCGGTGATGTGGCCACCGGTGCCCACGCCGGTGATGATGGCGTCCAGCCCTTCGGGAAAGTCGGCCAAGATTTCCAGCGCCGTGGTGCGCGTGTGCACTTCCACGTTGGCAGGGTTTTCAAACTGCTGCGCAATCCAGCTGTTGGGCGTGGCAGCCGCCAGCTCTAGCGCGCGGGCGATGGCGCCCTTTATGCCCAGGGCGCGGGGTGTGAGGTCAAACTTGGCGCCATAGGCCAGCATCAGGCGACGGCGCTCGACCGACATGCTGTCGGGCATCACCAATATCAGCTTGTAGCCCTTGACCGCTGCCACCATGGCCAGGCCCACGCCGGTGTTGCCGGAGGTGGGCTCGATGATGGTGGCGCCTGCGGTGAGCGCACCGCTTTTCTCGGCGTCTTCCACCATGGCCAGCGCAATGCGGTCTTTGATGGAGCCGCCGGGGTTGCTCCGCTCGGACTTGATCCACACGTTGGTGCCTGCGCCAAACAGGCGGTTGATGCGTACATGCGGGGTGTTGCCAATGGTTTGAAGAATGGTGTCGGCTCTCATGGGGGGGCTCCGTTATCGGTGGTTTGTGAGGGGGTTCGGCACTATTTTGCGGCAGTTTGCGCGCTGCCAGCGTTATATGGATATGCGGCGCGCCGATAATCGGGGCGTGAAGCCCACTAGGCCACCGCTGGTGCAATTTTGGAAACAAAGCACTGGAGGAACGTCCGGACTGCGCAGGGCAGCGTAGCAGCTAACGGCTGTCCACCGAAACCCGCGCCCGCAAGGGCACGGCATAAGGTGAGGATCAGAGCAACAGAGACGAGTTTTGGACGCGGACGCAACGCAAGTTGCGGCACGCGCCCAAAGGTGAAACGGGCAATCTCTACGCGCAGCAATACCAAGTAGGCCAACGCAAAGCGCCGCGGTTCGCCGCAGCGTCCTGACCGGTGCCCCCGGAGTTGGCGGGTAGGTAGCACCGAGCCCTTGGGGCGACCCAGGGCCCAGATTAATGGTGGTCACATGCAGGGGCAACCCCGCATGCACAGAATCCGGCGTAACGGTGGGCTTCACACTTTTCTCACGGGCCAAGGACGCAGCGCTGCCACCAGCGAACCGTTGCCTACTGCTCCTCGCCAAGAATGTCCGGCATCACAAACCACTTTTGTTGACTTGCTATGTCTCGCGCGGTATTCCCCGTCAGAGTTTTGCATGTGAAGCCCTTTGCCAGTGCGCTGTACGTCTTCACCAACCGCTGTCGCAACAAAATCAAGGCGTCGTCTATCGGTCTTCATTTCTTCATTGCGGGGTCACACAGGTTTTCTACATTGGGTGTTTTTATCCACAGAAAGATACCCATGGTTACGAACCCCAGCAGCCGCCGCGACTTCATCATCAAACTTGCCTCGGTGTCAGGCGCGTTGGGTTCAGGCGCCCTGCTGTCGGCCTGTGGCGGAGGCGATAGCGATGGGGCCATGGTGCAGTTCAACTATGGCGTGGCCAGTGGCGATCCGCTGGGGGACCGCGTCGTGCTTTGGACCCATGCCAAGTACGATGGGTTCGCCGATGCGGTGCCATTGGTTTACCAGGTTGCCACCGACGCCAGCTTTGCCACCATCGTCAGCACGGGCGCAGTTACGGCCAGCGAGAGCACCGGCTACACCGCCAAAGCCGATGCCACCGGGCTTAGCGCTGGCAGCAGCTACTTTTTCCGCTTTGTGTCGGGCAAATGGATTTCTCCGGTGGGATTGACGCGCACCCTGCCTGCGAAGGGTGCCTCTGAAGTCAAGCTGGCGGTGTTTTCATGCTCCAACTACGCGTACGGATACTTCAATGTGTACGACGCTGCTGCAGCCTCAGACGCGCAGTTTGCGATCCACCTAGGTGACTATATTTACGAGTACAAAGACGGCGAATACCCGACCACACCGGTCACTGGCCGCAATCACACGCCAGTTGCCGAGCTTTACTCCGTCGCGCACTACCGCGCCCGCCATGCGCAGTACAAATCGGACGTCAACCTCAAGCGTTTGCACGCTCGCATGCCCATGATTGCGGTGTGGGACGACCACGAAATCGCCAACGATGCTTACATGACCGGTGCAGAAAATCACACCGAAGGCGCCGAGGGTAGCTTTGCAGCACGCAAAACCGCCGCCATTCAGGCCTACCACGAGTGGTTGCCAATCCGCACCGGAGGTGACAAAGCCATCATTTACCGCAGTTTTGATTTTGGCAATCTGCTGGCCTTGCACATGCTTGACACCCGCTTGGTGGGGCGCGAGAAGCAGCAGTCCCTTTCCCAGTTGTCCGATCCGGCCCAAGTGGCGATTTGGCAGTCCCCCACGCGCCAATTGATAGGCACCACCCAGATGACGTGGCTACAGAACGCCATGGCAAGTTCCACCGCCAAGTGGCAGGTGCTGGGCCAGCAGGTAGTGATGGCGGCAACCTGGCTGCCTTACAGCGTGCAAACCAAGTTCCTTGACTATTTCGCGGTGCCCAATGCCACCACAGTAGGGGCCATCGTTAGCGAGGTATCGACTTACAAAGCAGCCTATGTAGCTGACGGCGCAGCCACCTACCTCAGCGCCTCCAACCCGGCAGTGCCCTATAACCTGGACGCCTGGGACGGCTACTTGGCTGCCCGCGAGACGCTTTTGCAAACCTTTGTGGGCGTGGCGGCATTGACGCCAAGCATTGGCAAAAAACTGGTGGTTTTGGCCGGCGACACCCACAACGCTTGGCATACCAATTTAACCTTGCTCAACGGCACCAAAGTGGGCGAGGAGTTTGCCACTGCGTCGGTGAGCGCGCCCGGCTGGGAGTCCTATTTCCCGACACTGACCTCGACTATCAAGAGCCTGTTCGAAGACACCACTGGCATCAGCCATGTGCAGTGGATGGACCCCTCGCGGCGCGGCTACCTGAAGATGACCTTCACGGTGGCCCAAGCCAAAGGCGAATGGATCTTTGTGGACTCCGTCACCAATACGGGCTACGCCCTGGCCACGCCGACCTCGACTGAGGTGCGAACCTACGCGGGTTAATCGGCCAGCTCTGCTGCGCTCGCAGCCGCAGAGCACTTAAAACCGCTCGTGCGCGCCCAGGTAGCGCCACTGCCCCGGCGCCACGTCGCCCAAGCCCACGCGCCCCAGGCGAATGCGGCGCAGGGCGAGCAGCTGCAGCCCGGCGATCTCGCACAGGTGCGCGGCCAAGCCGGGGTGCGCGCCTTTGACCGCCAGGCGCAGCCGGCTGCCCTGCGGGCCGGAGCTGCCTACGCTCACCTTGGCGTGCGGCAGGCGCTGGCGCTCGTCGCGCAGGGCGCGCTCTATTGGAATCAACGCCTCGGGCAGCACTTCGCCCTGCACTTCTAGCATCAGCTCGTGTTCCATCACCGCCAGGTCTTCGGTTAGCTTGCGTTGGGTACGCCAGTCTTGGGTAAACACCACCAGACCGCTGGCGCCGGTCTCCAGTGCCACGCTGGCCTCTAGGGCGTTGAAGTGGCGTTTGAGCACGCGCGTGTCGCTGGCGTCCGCCGGGCTGCGGTGGGCGGGCGTGAGCAGTTCGCGTGCGGTGTGCACCTTGGGCTTTTTGCCCTTGTAGTGAGGGCTGGGAATGGGTGCTTCGGTCAGGCCGTCCAGCCATCCCGGCGGCTTGTTCAGCACCAGGGTGATGGCGCTCAGGTTCAGCAAGCTGGCGTCAGCGTCCACCGTGACCGCCTGGTGCTGCACGCGAAACGGCGGGTCTTCCACCACCACACCGTCCACGCGCACAAAGCCGCCTGCGATGTACTGCTCGGCCTCGCTGCGCGAGCAGCCCAGCATCTGCGCCACGCGCTTGGCCAAGCGTTCGCCTTCCAAAACTGGCGACTTCACGCTCATGCGGCGTGCCCGCCAGACTTTAGCCACTGAATGTGTTCCACATGCGCCAGCAAGGAGCGCTTGGCCACCGGCCACAGGCGGGGGTTGACGTCGTCATAGGCCAGGGGCAGCCACTGGTCGGGGTCGCCTTGGGGGTTGGCCTGCATCACGGACGCAATTTTTGCTTCGCGGGCCAGGCGGTGCGCCTTCAGGTGCGCAATAGCGCCCAGCGCGTCGGGCATGGCGTGGCCGTGGGCGGGCAGGATGAAGTGCACGCTGTGCGCGGTGCAGGCCTGGTGCAGCAGGTCCAGCGAATCCAGGTAGTGGCCCATATGGCCGTCGGGCGGGTCGATTACGGTGGTGCTGCCGTTCAAGATGTGGTCGCCGGAGAACAACAGGCCGTCTTCTTCCAGCAGCAAACAAACGTGGTTGGCGGCGTGGCCGGGCGTGTGGATGGCTTGCAGCGTGTGGCTGTCTTGGCCGCTGGGGCCTAACAAGGCCAGGCGCTGGCCGTGCGCCAGCGCGGCATCAGGCACAAAGTGGCTGTTGGCGCGCGCGGTGGGCGCCGAGGCCAGGCCCAAAATCGGCACCCGCACGCCTGCCTGTGCGCACAGCGCTTGCAAGGGCGCCGCACCGGGCGCGTGGTCCAAGTGCGAGTGGGTGCACACAATCAAGCGCAGGTTGCCGCCGCTACCGTCAGCGTGCGTGGCGGCGGCCCACAGGCGGGCTACGTGGTCGGCGTCGGCGGGGCCGGGGTCTATGGCGATGAATCCGGTGTGGGCGTCGCCCACCAGGTAGCTGTTGGTGCCGGGCCCGGTCATAAAGCCGGGGTTGGGCGCGGTCAGGCGCAGCACATTGCGCAACAAGGCGACCGGCTTCAGCGTTTGCCAGTCGGTGGGGGCGGGCAGAGGGCCGGCGGCGGAATCGAGGATTTGGGAGTGGCGTGGCATGCGGGCATTTTGCAGCCAAACGTCGGCCCGCAGTTGCCCCGCGCAGTGGGCGTGTCAGTGGGCGCTGCGCCGGTCGATAATTAGCGCCTATGCGTATTCCTTTTACCAAAATGCAAGGCGCCGGCAACGACTTCGTGGTCCTGGACGAAACCCGTGGTTCGCTGGGCCTGACCGTCGCGCACTACCGCTTTTTGGGCAACCGCCACTTTGGCGTGGGCGCGGACCAGATTCTCAGCGTGCGCCCCTCGCCCGGCCCTGGCATTGACTTTGAATACATCATCCACAACTCCGATGGCGCAGAGGTGGAGCAATGCGGCAACGGCGCGCGCTGCTTTGCCCGCTTTGTACGCGACCAGGGCCTGAGCACCAAACACCGGCTGCGCGTGAAAACCATGAAGGGCGTGATCGAACCCGAACTCACGCCCGACGGCCGCGTCACCGTGGACATGGGTGCGCCGGTGTTTGACCCCGCACAAGTGCCGTTTGATACCCAGGGCCTCGCGCCGCAGGCCGATGGCGACTGGCAAAGCTGGCCCTTGGCCCTCGGCGACAGCAAGACGGTGTGGATCGCCCCCATCTCTATGGGCAACCCCCACGCAGTGCAGCGCGTGGCCGATGTCGATACCGCTCCGGTAGAGACCGACGGCCCCCTGGTGCAGCAGCACCCGCGCTTTTCGCGCCATGTCAACGCCGGGTTCATGCAAGTGGTGGGCCGCAGCCAGATCCGTCTGCGCGTCTACGAGCGTGGTGTGGGCGAAACCCTGGCCTGTGGCAGCGGCGCCTGCGCGGCGGTGGTGGCTGGCATTCGCTGGGGCCTGCTCGACGCGTGCGTCGATGTGCACACGCATGGCGGCCTGCTCACTATTGCCTGGGCGGGTGGCGACGCGCCGGTGCTGATGACCGGCCCGGCGGTGACCGTTTTTACCGGCGAGATCGAATTCCCCGCCACCCTTTGACCGTTTAACCCTGACTGCAAGCACCATGACCCAGCTCACCGACCAAAGCCTGAACAACCCCATCACCGAAGACGATATTGCCAACTACCTGGCCAATACGCCGGACTTTTTTCTGCGCCACTCCGAGCTGCTGGCGGCAGTGCAACTGACCAGCCCGCACAGCCACCGCGCAGTCAGCCTGCAAGAGCGCCAGGCGGAGATGCTGCGCGAAAAAATCAAACTGCTCGAAGTGCGCATCATGGACATGATTCGCCATGGCAACGACAACGTGCTGCTGTCCGACAAAATTTTGCGTTGGGCGCGCGGCCTTTTGCTGGTGCCCCAGGCGCACACCTTGCCGGGCCTGATTGCCCAGGACATCAAAGACCAGTTCGCCGTGCCGCAGGTGAGTTTGCGCCTGTGGGGCCTGGCCAGCGAATACGCCGACGCCGACTTTGTGCAAGGCGTGAGCGACGAGGCCAAGCTGTTCGCCTCGTCCTTGGCCGAGCCCTTTTGCGGCCTGAACACTGGCTTTGAAGTGGTGGAGTGGCTCGCCAAGCCCGCCGCTGCCAGCTCGCTGGCGCTCATTCCCCTGCGCAGCGGCGAGGCCGGTAGCAGCGCCCCGGCCTTTGGCATGCTGGTGCTGGCGTCCATGGACGCGCAGCGCTTTCACAGCGCCATGGGCACCGAGTTTTTGGCGCGCATCGGCGAAGTGGCCAGCGCCGCCTTAAGCCGCCTGCGCTAAACCCCTTACGGCCCCGCCCGTGCACACCGACAGCGCGCTGATCGAGGCCTACCTGGAGCACGTGCGGGTAGAAAAGCGCCTGGCCGCACGCACCGTGGAGTTGTACGCGCTGGACCTGGCCAAGCTGCAAAACTTTGCCGCCGCTGTGGCCAGTCCGGCTGGCGTGGGCGCAGCGGGGCGCGGCCTTGCGCTGCTAGACGTCAAAAACCACCACATCCGCCGCTGGGTGGCCGCTATGCACAGCGGCGGGCGCAGCGGGCGCGGCATTGCCTTGATTTTGAGCGGCTGGCGCGGCTTTTACGCCTGGCTGGGCCGCCAAGGCCTGGTGACCAGCAACCCGGTGCAAGACGTGCGCTCGCCCAAGGCGCCCAAGCCGCTGCCCAAAGCCCTGGGCGTGGACGACGCGGTGCAGTTTGCCGACTTTGCCAGCGACGACGACGCCTGGCTGGAAGCGCGCGACTGCGCCATGGTGGAGCTGCTCTACGGCAGCGGCCTGCGCGTGGGTGAACTGGTGGGCCTGGACGTGGTGGCCAGCGCACAGGCCAAGGGCTGGATCGACATGCAGGCCGCAGAAGCCCATGTGCTGGGCAAGGGCTCCAAACGCCGCAGCGTGCCCGTGGGTGCCACGGCCCTGCGCGCGCTGGAGCGCTGGCTGGCCCTGCGCGGCCCCGGTGCCCCGGTTGCCGCGCCGGGCCAAACGGCGGCGCAGGCGCACAGTGCCAATGCGTCCGCCGCCTTGTTTCAGGGGCGCTACGGCACGCGCTTGACGGCCCAGTCAGTCTGGCAGCGCCTGCAACGCCGCAGCCTGCAAGCCGGCATGGCCACGCCCGTGCATCCGCATATGCTGCGCCACTCCTTTGCCAGCCACGTGCTGCAGTCCAGCAGCGACCTGCGCGGCGTGCAAGAGCTGCTAGGCCACGCCAACATCAGCACCACCCAGGTCTACACGCGCCTGGACTTTCAGCATCTCGCCAAGGCGTATGACGCGGCGCATCCGCGGGCGAAGGTGAAAAGGGGTGGGGGATGATGGGAAAAGGCCGCTAGGTGGCTGGCTTGAATGCCTGCAATGGGGACACCTTTACGCTGGAGTCCACCGGCGTGTAACGGGTCTCGTTGTCAGAGCTTCCGAAGTCGCGTGGCCTTGCCGTTCTATTGGTCAATGCACGACAACTTACGAATTTCTCTGGCCGCAGAGTGATGGGCTCGATTGCCAATCGCTGCAATAGCGCGTGCACTTTGGTCCGCTGCACGGTGCGTGTCGTCTTGGCAATCAAAGGGTACGGCCTCTGCGTTTTCGAGCAATGGCGGCATTAACGCCATTGCAATTGGTGCATTGACCGGTGCTGGCTTTGGTGCGGCTGGTGGCGTTGGTGTCGTTAGTGGCGCTAACTCTTTTGCTCGCTACGCTGCCCACGCTTCGGTAGGTTGTGTCTCTG
>CANEVH010000077.1 GCA_947442105.1 Comamonadaceae bacterium
CAGCAACATCAATCAACTCATCAAGGCGATTCATGAGTTCACAGCCGCGTACAACGAGAACGCTGCGCCCTTTGTGTGGCGCAAACGCGAAGTCAAAGGTGCACAGCTTCGAAATACTATCGTCAATTTAAGCAATTAAACACTAGCAAATGGGCGATGTTGCCTTTGCTGCCGGTGTAAAAGTTGTCCAGGCATATCACATCGTCGCCGCGTTCGACCAAGCGGTCGCACAAATGGCTTCCAAGAAAACCCGCACCCCCTGTGACCAGCACCCTTTTTTTCCATTTTTCACGCATTGCTTTTCCTTTTATGCATCAGATTTTGGTAAGCAAAATATTTTGCGACTGGGGACATAATAAAACACCTCTGAGCGACTAAATTCGCTTGCCATCTGGTTGCGTGTCGAACTACCGGTTCTCGCAAGCTTATTCACCGCGTTTGCCTGGTTCTGCCAACGGGTCATTAGCCACTTCCGCCAGCCCCCGCAGCACCCTGCGGCTCTCAAACCGCAGCGCCCGCCCGCTCACCGGGCAGGTCAACGCGATGGCCTGGGCCAGCAGTTGCAGCGGCTGCGCATAGTCCGCGCTGCCCTCAGGCGTGAGCACGGGGTAAATGCCGTCGCCCACCAGGGGTAGCCCCAGGGCCGCCATGTGCACACGCAGCTGGTGGCGCTGTCCGGTGATGGGCTCCAACTGGTAACGCGCCCATCCGCCTAAATTTTCCAGGGGTGTGATGAGGGTGAGCGCGTTGGGCGGACCGTCCACCTCGGTTTGCTGCATAAAGTGCGCGCTCTCAACGATGCGGCTCTGGCGGCGCAGCGGCCAGGGTAGGGCGGGGTTCCAGGGCGCAATGGCCTGGTAGGTTTTGGCGACTTGGTGATTACGAAACAGCGCGTGGTAAGCGTCGCGTGTAGCCGAGTTGACCGAGAACAGCACCAGCCCGGCCGTGTCGCGGTCAATGCGGTGGATGGGCACCAGGTCGTGCAGGCCCAGCTTGTTTTTCAAGCGCACCAACACGGTTTCTTGCAGGTATTTGCCCGAGGGCATGACGGGCAAGAAATGCGGTTTGTCGACCACCAGCAGGTGGGCGTCTTGGTACAGCACTACTTCCTCAAACGGAATTTTGGGCTCGGGCGGAAGGGCGCGAAAGTAGTAAACGCGCAGTCCCGCCGCATACGGGGTGTCGGCGTTCAGGGTGCGACCCCAGTCATCACTCACGGTGCCCGCTTGCAGGCGCTCCAGCCACTGCTCTTTCGCTACGCCCGCAAAGCGCCCCACCAAAAAATCTAGGACCGTGGGCCAAGGCCCGAGCGGCAGCACCACGCTGCTGGGGCCCACGCCGTCGCGCGGTGGGGGCGTGTGCGGGTATTTCACCGGCGGCTCGTGGCCTTGGGGCCGCGTGGCTTAGACGCGCTCAAACACCACATCCCACACGCCGTGGCCGAGTTTGATGCCCCGGTTTTCGAACTTGGTCAGCGGCCGGTAGTGGGGCTTGGGCGCGTAGCCCAGCAGTTCGGGGTGGGCGGCCACCGCACGGTTGGCCAGCGCAGGCTCGGCGCTAAGCACTTCCAAAATCTGTTCAGCGTAGGGCTGCCAGTCGGTGGCGCAGTGCAGGTAGCCGCCCACCTTGAGGCACTGTGCCAGCTTGGCGATCAGCGGCGCCTGGATCAGGCGGCGCTTGTTGTGCTTGGTTTTGTGCCAGGGGTCGGGGAAGAAGATGTGCACGCCGTCCAGGCTGTGCAGCGGCAGCATGTGGTCTATCACCTCCACCGCGTCATGCGCGCAGATGCGGATGTTGTGCAGGCCTTGCTCGCCAATGCGTTTGAGCAAGGCGCCCACGCCGGGCTCGTGCACCTCGCAGCACAGAAATTGCGTCTCGGGCAGGACGCTTGCAATATGCGCGGTAGCCTCGCCCATGCCAAAGCCAATTTCCAGCACCACGGGGTGGGCGGTACCGGGCGCCTCGCTGGATAGAGAGGGAAACAAAGCGTTCCAGTCCAGCAGCTGATTTTGGTAGGGCAGCAAAAACTGCGGCCCCAGTGCGTCAACCGCCTTGGTTTGCCCCGCCGTCATGCGCCCGGCCCGTTTGACAAAGCTTTTGATGCCGCGCATGTACACCGTGGGGGTGTCTGGGGCGTCTGTGGCCTCGGTGGCTTTGAGTGGGTGGGAGTCAGGCGTCATAGGGGGAGTAGGGGCGGCGGGCAGGCCTGCGCGAGAAAGAGGCGCAAGTCGGCGGGGTGCGCGATTTTAGGCGCTGGGGGTGCCCGATGCTCCTGTGCATATGGGGCGCGCTTACGGTGCGCGCAGCCTGGGCCTAGGCTAGAGCAGCCAGGGCACAAAGCGCTGGGTACGGGCCTGGTACTCAGCGTAGTCGGGGTGTTGCTGCGCCATCCAGCGTTCTTCAAGCAGCGCCTTGGTCAGCAAGACCAGCAGCAGGGCCACCAGTGCCAGCCACACCCAGGCTTGCTGCGCCGCGCAAGCGCAAGCCAGGCCGCACAGTGCAATGCTGGAGTACATGGGGTGGCGTATCCAGCGGTAGGGGCCGCGCTGCACCACCTGGCCATCCGCGCGCGGCGTGGGGCGGATGTTGAAGCTGCCCGGCGGATAGGCCCACAGCGCCCAAGCGGCGAGCGCCAAACCCGCCACTGCCAGCAACGCGGCGACCGCAGGCAATCGACCTTGGCGCAGCACGGGCACCACGCTCAGGGCCAGCAGCCCGATCAAGCCAAGTTGCAGGCCCACCAGCAGGCTGCCCAGGTGTTTGCGACGCAGTTCGGAGTTCATCATGGCAGCCGTGGTGCCACAGGCGATGCGCCGACCTCAGCCACCATGGCAGTCCAGGTGGCTAGCGCTTCGGCAACTGTCGTGCTTTGTGCAGGCCAGCCCAGCACCGCAGCGGCAGCGTTCAGGGCACGCAGCGGGTCGGTCAGGTCCAGCGCCTGCGCGCCGTTTTGCTTGGAGAGCTTGGCCCCGTCCGGCCCCAGCACCAGCGGCGTATGCAGGTAGTGTGGCGTGGGCAAGCCCAGGCAGTGCTGCAGCCAGATTTGCCGCGCGGTGTTGTCGGCCAGGTCCTGGCCGCGCACCACGTGGGTGACACCTTGCGCGGCGTCATCCACCACCACGGCCAGCTGGTAGCTGGTGCAAGCGTCGGCACGCTGCAGTACAAAGTCGCCCACGGCATGGGCTACGTTCTGGTGCTGCGGCCCCAGGCGGCGGTCAACCCAGGCTATCGAGGCCTCTTGGACTGCGCCTGTGGTCGTGGCGGATTGCGCCAGTGCGCCCGGTGTCTGGGGCGGGTCGGTGCGCAAGCGCCAGGCGTGCGGTTTTTTGATTTGATGGGCGGGGTCCGTGTGTCGGCAGGTGCCGGGGTAGACCAGCTCGGCGTGGCGCTCCCTGGTGTGGCCCTGCGCGGCTAGCGCGTGCTCAATGTCTTTGCGCGAACAAGTGCAGGGGTAGGCCAGTCCCCTTGCAATCAGCTGCTTTAGCGCCGCCTGGTACAGCGCGCCGCGTTGGCTTTGCCACACCGGTGGCGCGTCCGCTAGCAGGCCGCACGCGGCCAGTTGCTGCAAGATGAGTTGGTCCGCGCCCGCCACCGTGCGCGGGGTGTCCACGTCTTCCATGCGCACCAGCCACTGGCCGCAGTGGGCGCGGGCGTCTAGCCAACTCGCCAGCGCCGCCACCAGCGAGCCCGCGTGCAGCGGCCCGGTGGGCGAGGGCGCAAAGCGCCCCAGGTAGCGGCTGCCCGCTGTGAACGCGGAAGGACTTTCATGGTTTGCGGTGCTGCGCACCTTCATGAAAGTGAGTGCCATGTGCGCAGGGCGGCTCGCTAACCCAGCTTAAGCGACCGCGAGCGCCAGTTCCAGCCCAGAGACAAAGGCGTTTTCTACCCGGTGGCCTAGGCACCAATCGCCGCACACGCCCAAGCCGGTCTTGGCGCTCCAGATGTGGCTTTGGCCCAGGGGCTGCACGGTTTTGGCGTAAAGCCAGCGGTGCGATTCCACGTGGCTGGGCTCGGCGCGGATGCCGGTCACTTCGGAAAAAGCCTTGATCAGCTTGCCCTCAATCCGGTCTTTGCTGTCGTTCACGTGCTCTTGCGACCACTGGGCGCTGGCCTGCACCGTCCAGCGCTCAATCATTCCTCGGCCCGGTTTGCTGGACTCGCGCGCCAGCCAGGCAATACGGTGGTGGGTGCTGCGCGCGGCGTTCCACTGCGGCCCCAGCGTGGTCAGGCCCGGTTGTACCGCCTGCGGAAATGCCAGCATCAGTGTCCAGCACGGCGCCACGGTGACTTGGGCGAGCTTGTTCATGGTGGCCTGCGTGGGTTGGCGGGCTTTGGGTACGGTGCCCAGCAGCTCCATGGCTTGGGGGCTGGGCACTGCCAGCAGCACAGCGTCGAACCCAGCGTAGACGTGGCTGCTGTCGTCCGCGCCCACGGTGCGCAGCTGCCACTGCGCTTTGTCCAGCGCGTCGGTCTCGATGTGGGTCACGCGGGTTTCCAGCATCAGGCAGTCCGCTAGCGGCGCGGCCCAGGCTTTGGCCAAGGCGTTCATGCCGGGCTTGGCTACCCAATGCGGCTCGCGTGCGGGCAGCCCGGCGGCGGCCACGCGGCCACGCTCGTCTAGCACTTGCACCATATTGGCGCTCCAAGGGCGGCAGACTTTGGGCGTGGTCTCCAGGGCCTGCACAAAGCGCGGGTCGCGCACCGTGAAATACTGCGCGCCGTGGTCAAAGGTGCCAAACGGGCTGTTGCGCGTGGACATGCGCCCGCCCACGCCCCGGCTTTTTTCGAACAGCGTGACGCTGTGGCCTGCTTGCACCAGCGTGCGCGCGCAAGTGATGGCTGCCAGGCCGCTGCCGACGATGGCGATGTTTTTGGGCGATAGAAGCATGCTTTCTCCTCAGTAAAGTGTTTGCGGGCACTTTACACCTTGCAAAGCGGCCAGTTGGCACAAATTGGCGAGAGGCGATGCCAAGTCGCAGCCATAAAATCACACCATGATCACATTACGCAAATCTGCAGAGCGCGGTTACACCGACCACGGCTGGCTCCAATCCTTTCACAGTTTTTCCTTTGCCGGCTACCACGACCCGGCGCACATGGGTTGGGGCAATTTGCGCGTCATCAACGAAGACCGCATCGCCCCAGGCATGGGCTTTGGCACCCACGGCCACCGCGACATGGAAATCATCAGCTATGTGATGTCGGGCAATCTGGCGCACAAAGACAGCATGGGCAACGTCAAAGGCATACCGCCGGGCGACGTGCAGCGCATGAGCGCGGGCAGCGGCGTGCAGCACAGCGAATTCAACCACGCGCCGGATGCCACCACGCATTTCTTCCAAATCTGGATTGAGCCCAATGTGCGCGGCATTCCCCCCAGTTACGAACAAAAAGCCTTTGCCGCCGGAGAGAAGCAAGGCGCCTTGCGTCTGGTGGCCTCGCCTGACGCGGCGCAGGGTTCGGTGCTAATCCATGCGGACGCCAAGTTGTACAGTGGCTTGTTTGACGGCGCGCAAACGGCCACTTTGCCACTAGACCCGGCGCGCAAAGCCTATGTGCAGGTGCTGCGCGGCAGCGTCCATGCCAACGGCCAAGCCCTGGCCACGGGCGACGCCGCACTGCTGGCAGCTGAGAGACAGCTCACACTCAGCAACGGCACTGACGCCGAAGTGCTGGTGTTTGACCTGAGTGCCTGAGGCGGCCCGCTTTTCGCCTGTCTATCCCCGGTGTTCCTAGACAGGTGCACTTTTTTTACCCTAGGAGTTTTTCTATGACCCAAACCGTTGTTGTTTTTCATTCTGGCTACGGCCACACCCAGCGCGTGGCCCAGTTTGTGGCTGATGGCGCGGACGCGCAACTCATCACCATTGACGCCGACGGCAACATCACCGACGCCGACTGGGCGGCGCTGGACGCGGCGGACGCCATCATCATGGGCTCGCCCACCTACATGGGCATGGCCTCGTGGCAGTTCAAAAAATTTGCGGACGCCACCAGCAAAAAGTGGTTCACCAGTGCTTGGAAGGACAAGGTGGCCGGCGGCTTTACCTGCTCGGCTAGCCCCAGCGGCGACAAACTGTCCACCATCCAGTACTTCATCACCTTGGCCATGCAGCAAGGTATGGTCTGGGTCGGCCAACCCGCCATGAACGACGGCACCATCAACCGCATCGGTTCCTACTCCGGCGTCATGGCCCAGGTCGGCCCCACCAGCCCGGCGGAAGACATTCCCCAGGGCGACTTGGACACCGCCAAAGCCTATGGCGCGCGCGTGGCGCAGGTTGCTGCGAAGTTGCGGGCTTAAATCAGGGAGCCTCTTTCGCAGAGGCATTTTTGGGCTGCGTCAGCAGCCCGTGTTAGCGCTGCCCAGCGCCGCTAGCGATTCTGTGGGACGCTGCTATCCCAGCGCCTTCACCACCGCATCCCCCATCTCGCGCGTGCTGACTTGGGTCATGCCCGCGCTATAGATATCGGGGGTGCGCAGGCCCTGGCTGAGCACGGCGTCCACGGCGGCTTCGATGCGGGCAGCGGCTTCGGCCTGGTCCAGGCTAAAGCGCAGCATCATGGCCGCGCTCAGGATGGTGGCCAGCGGATTGGCAATGCCTTTGCCCGCAATGTCAGGCGCGCTGCCGTGGCTGGGCTCGTACAGGCCCTGGTTTTTGGCGTTCAAGCTGGCCGAGGGCAGCATGCCGATGCTCCCCGTAAGCATGGCGGCGGCGTCACTCAAGATGTCGCCAAACATATTGCCGGTGACCACCACGTCAAACTTCATGGGCGCTTTGACGAGCTGCATGGCGGCGTTGTCCACGTACATGTGGTCCAGCGTCACGTCAGGGTATTGCAGCCCGATCTCGGTGACCACCTCTTTCCAGAGCTGAAAGGTCTCCAGCACATTGGCTTTGTCCACGCTGGTGACGCGCTTGCTGCGTTTTTGCGCGGCCTGAAAGGCCACGTGCGCGATGCGTTCGATCTCGGGGCGCGAGTAGCGCATGGTGTCAAAGGCCTCTTCGCTGCCGGGGAAATGCCCGTCAGTGGCGATGCGACGGCCGCGTGGCTGGCCAAAGTAAATGTCGCCGGTCAGCTCACGGATGATCAATATGTCCAGGCCAGCCACCAACTCGGGCTTGAGGCTGGACGCGTCAGTGAGTTGTTTGTAGCAAATCGCGGGGCGGAAGTTGGCAAACAGGCCCATGTTTTTGCGCAGGCCCAAAATGGCCTGCTCGGGCCGCAGCGTGCGGTCTAAGGTGTCGTATTTCCAGTCGCCCACCGCGCCAAACAACACAGCGTCGGAGTCCATCGCCAGCTTGAGCGTGGACTCTGGGAGCGGGTGGCCGTGGGCCTCGAACGCGGCGCCGCCAACGAGCGCGGTTTCCAGCGTCAGGTCCAGGTCCAAGACCTGGAGAACCTTGACGGCCTCGGCCACGATTTCGGTACCGATGCCGTCACCCGGCAAAACTGCAATTTTCATGGGTTCCTTGGAAAGCTAAATGAAGTAGAAAAACTAGGCCACCATGGAGCGCGCCAGCCACGGCTTTTGCGCCAGGCGTTCTGCCTCAAAGGCGCGGATTTTGTCGGCCTGGCGCAGCGTCAGGCCAATGTCGTCAAAGCCGTTTTGCAGGCAAAACTTGCGAAAAGCCTGCACCTCAAACGGGATTTCTTCCCCCTGGGGCCGAACCACGACTTGGCGCTCCAGATCGACGGTCAGCGTAAAGCCGGGGAATGCCAGGGCTTCACTGAACAGTTGGTCCACCGTGGCCTCATGCAAAACAATGGGCAACAAGCCGTTCTTGAAGCTGTTGTTGAAAAAGATGTCGGCAAAACTGGGCGCGATGATGGCGCGAAAGCCGTATTGGTCCAGCGCCCAGGGCGCGTGCTCGCGGGACGATCCGCAGCCAAAGTTCTTGCGCGCCAGCAAGATAGATGCACCTTGGTAGCGCGGCTGATTAAGCACAAAGTCGGGGTTGGGCCGGCGGGTGGCGGGGTCTTGCCCAGTTTCGCCATGGTCCAGATAACGCCATTCGTCAAACAGATTGGGGCCAAAACCGGTTTTACGGATAGATTTGAGGAACTGCTTGGGAATGATGGCGTCGGTGTCGACGTTTTCCCGGTCCATGGGGGCGACCAGGCCCTTGTGTACGGTAAATTTTTGCATGGGGTGTGTTCTTGGATAAGCGTCAAACGAACTTGCGCACGTCCACAAAGTGCCCATGGATGGCGGCGGCAGCGGCCATGGCGGGGCTCACCAAATGCGTGCGGCCACCGGCGCCTTGGCGGCCTTCGAAGTTGCGGTTGCTGGTGGAGGCGCAGCGCTCGCCGGGCTCTAGGCGGTCGGCGTTCATGGCCAGGCACATGGAGCAGCCGGGTTCGCGCCACTCAAAACCGGCGGCGATGAAAATTTTGTCCAGTCCTTCGCGCTCAGCTTGTTCTTTGACCAGCCCCGAGCCGGGTACGACCAGCGCCAGGCGCACGTTTTTGGCCACTTTTTGCCCCAGTTTTTGCACCAGGGCAGCGGCTTCGCGCATGTCTTCGATGCGGCTGTTGGTGCAGGAGCCGATAAACACTTTGTCCACAAAAATGTCGTTCAGCGGCTTGCCGGGTGCCAGGCCCATGTAGGTGAGGGCGCGCTCTATGGCGCCGCGCTTGTTGCTGTCTTTTTCTTTGTCCGGGTCCGGTACGCGGCCCTCGATGGACAGGACCATCTCCGGCGAGGTGCCCCAGGTGACGTGTGGCGCGATCTGGCTGGCGTCCAGGTCGACTACGGCGTCAAACTGGGCATCAGCGTCCGAATGCAAGGTTTTCCAGTACGCAACGGCCTGGTCCCATTCCACGCCCATGGGCGAGAGCGGGCGGCCTTTGACGTAGGCAATCGTCTTCTCGTCCACGCCCACCAGCCCGGCGCGCGCGCCGCCTTCAATGGCCATATTGCAGACCGTCATGCGGCCTTCCATGCTCAGGGCGCGGATGGCGGTCCCTGCAAATTCGATGGTGTAGCCGGTGCCGCCGGCAGTGCCAATTTTGCCGATGATGGCCAGCACCAGGTCTTTGGCGGTGCAGCCTTTGGGCAGGGTGCCGTTGGCGCGTATCAGCATGTTCTTGGCTTTTTTGGCTAGCAGGGTTTGCGTGGCCATCACGTGTTCCACCTCTGAGGTGCCAATGCCGTGCGCCAGCGCGCCAAAAGCGCCGTGGGTGGAGGTGTGGCTGTCGCCGCACACCACGGTCATGCCGGGCAGGGTGGCGCCGTTTTCTGGACCAATCACGTGCACGATGCCTTGGCGCTTGGACATGAAGGGGAAAAACGCCGCAGAGCCAAACTCGGCGATATTGGTGTTGAGCGTGGTAATTTGCTCTTTGCTCACCGGGTCGGTAATGCCGTCGTAGCCCAGTTCCCAGCCGGTGGTGGGCGTGTTGTGGTCGGCGGTGGCGACGATGGAACTCACGCGCCAGACCTTGCGACCGGCTTCGCGCAAGCCCTCAAAGGCTTGAGGGCTGGTGACCTCGTGCACCAAGTGGCGGTCTATATAGAGGATGGCCGTGCCGTCTTCTTCGGTGTGGACGACGTGTTCGTCCCAAATCTTGTCGTACAGGGTGCGGCCCATGAAACTTCCTTGTGTGCGGGCAAACATTTTATGCCCATGGCCCTGCATGAAAAATGCCCCGCATTGCGGGGCATTGAGGCGAATACGCGTCGGATTTAGCGCTTAGAGATTTCCACCACGTCGCGGCGCTCTGAACCAGTGAACAACTGGCGCGGACGACCGATTTTGTACTCAGGGTCACCAATCATTTCGTTGAGCTGGGCGATCCAACCCACGGTACGTGCCAGGGCAAAAATGCCGGTGAACAGCTTCACCGGAATGCCGATAGCGCGCTGCACGATGCCGGAGTAAAAGTCCACATTGGGGTAGAGCTTGCGGGAGACGAAATAGTCGTCCTCCAAAGCAATCTTTTCCAAGGCCTTGGCAAGCTTGAAGAGCGGGTCGTTTTCCAGGCCCAGGGCTGCGAGTACTTCGTTGCAAGTTTCTTGCATCAGTTTGGCGCGCGGGTCGTAGTTTTTGTAAACACGGTGGCCAAAGCCCATGAGCTTGACGCCGGAGTTCTTGTCCTTGACCTGGCTCATGAACTCGCCCACTTTGGAAATCCCGCCCATGGCCTGGATTTCTTCGAGCATGTTCAAGCAGGCCTCGTTGGCTCCACCGTGTGCGGGGCCCCACAGGCACGCCACGCCTGCTGCAATGGCGGCAAACGGGTTGGTGCCAGAGGAGCCGCACAGGCGCACCGTAGAGGTGGACGCGTTTTGCTCGTGGTCGGCGTGCAGCACGAAGATGCGGTCCAGGGCGCGCTCAATGACAGGGTTCACCACATAAGGCTCGCAGGGCGTGGCAAACATCATGTGCAAGAAGTTGCCCGCATAGCTCAGGTCGTTCTTGGGGTACATAAAGGGCTGGCCAATGCTGTACTTGTAGGCCATGGCCACCAGAGTCGGCAATTTCGCGATTAGGCGTATGGCAGAAATCTCGCGGTGCTCGGGGTTGTTGATGTCGGTGCTGTCGTGGTAGAAGGCCGACAAAGCGCCCACCAAGCCGGTCATGATGGCCATGGGGTGCGCGTCACGCCGAAAGCCACGCAAGAAAAACTGCATCTGCTCGTTGACCATGGTGTGCTGCGTCACGTTTCGTGTGAACGCTGCCTTGCCTTTGGCGTCGGGCAGGTTGCCGTACAGCAGCAAGTGGCAGGTCTCCATAAAGTCGCAGTGGGTGGCCAACTGCTCAATCGGGTAGCCGCGGTACAGCAGCTCGCCCTTGTCGCCATCGATGTAGGTAATGGCCGACTGGCAGGCTGCCGTGGACAGAAAACCCGGGTCGTAGGTGAACATGCCGGTTTGCGCATAGAGCTTGCGGATGTCGATCACATCGGGGCCGATGCTGCCGCTGTACACCGGCAGGTCCACACTCGGGCTGCCGTTGCTGAAGGACATTGTGGCTTTGTTGTCAGCTAATTTCATCTCGGAACCTTTCAACGAGTTTCTCTCACCATTTTCAAAACTTCATGGAGGTCGGCGCTGTCCATCGCCGCCTCCACTTGCGAAAGCGATTTGCGAGCCAAAAACAGGTCTAGCAAATCGTTGTCGCTCAAATCCATCAACACGCCCAGCGCATCGGCTTGCCGCACGTTCAGGGCTTGGTCATAGCGCTCAAAAAACCGGGCGATGAACAAGTCGTTTTCCAGCAATCCGCGCCGGCAGCGCCAGCGCAGTTTGCTTAAAGACCGCTCGTCGAGCAGCGCGTCCCCGGATTGGACGACGGGGTTCACCGCTTAGACCGCACGCAAAACCATCATTTCCTTGATCTTGCCAATCGCCTTGGTCGGGTTCAGGCCTTTGGGGCAAACATCGACGCAGTTCATGATGGTGTGGCAGCGGAACAAGCGGTAGGGGTCTTCCAAGTTGTCCAGGCGCTCGGCAGTGGCTTCGTCGCGGCTGTCGGCAATAAAGCGATAGGCCTGCAACAAGCCCGCTGGCCCGACAAATTTGTCCGGGTTCCACCAAAAGCTGGGGCAGCTGGTGGAGCAGCTGGCGCACAAAATGCACTCGTACAAGCCGTTGAGCTCTTCGCGCTCTTCGGGGCTTTGCAGGCGCTCTTTCTCGGGCGGCACGTTTTCGTTGATGAGATAAGGCTTGATCGAGTTGTACTGCTTAAAGAACTGCGTCATGTCCACGATCATGTCGCGAATCACCGGCAGGCCGGGCAGGGGCTTGAGCACGATGGTGCCGGGCAGGGTGCGCATATTCGTCAAACACGCCAGGCCGTTCTTGCCGTTGATGTTCATGGCGTCCGAGCCACACACGCCTTCGCGGCAAGAGCGGCGGAAAGAGATGGATGGATCGATCGCCTTGAGCTTCATCAGCGCGTCAAGCAGCATGCGCTCAGAGCCGTCTAGCTCGACCTCAATGGTCTGCATATAGGGCTTGGCGTCTTTATCGGGGTCGTACCGGTAAATGGAAAAAGTGCGTTTTGCCATGGGGTGTGCTCGCTGGTTTCGATTTAGAAGGTACGGGTTTTGAGCTCAATGCTCTCAACGGTCAAAGGCTTCATTTGCACTGGCTTGTAGCTCAGGCTGTTGGTCGCGCTGTGCCACAGGGTGTGCTTGTGCCAGTCGGTGTCGTTGCGGCCGTTGGGGTGCTCTGGCGTGTCACCGTAGTCGTTGACGGTGTGCGCGCCACGGCTCTCTTGGCGTGCGGCGGCTGAGACGATGGTGGCTTGTGCGGCTTCGATCAGGTTCTCGACTTCCAGCGCCTCAATCCGGGCGGTGTTAAAGACCTTCGATTTGTCTTTGAGGCCAATCTTGTTGACCCGCTGGCGCAATTCGGCGATCTTGACCACGCCTTCGTCCATGGTGGCTTGCGTGCGGAACACCCCGGCGTACTGCTGCATGGCCGCGCGGATGTCGTTGGCGACGTCTTGGGCGTATTCGCCGTCGGTGGCGTTGTCCAAGCGCGCCAGGCGGGCGATGGTTGCGTCAGCCGCAGTGGCAGGCAGCGGCTTGTGCTCTTTGCTGTTCTTCGCAAACTCCACAATGTGGTTGCCTGCAGCGCGGCCAAATACCAAGAGGTCGAGCAAAGAGTTGGTGCCCAGGCGGTTGGCGCCGTGCACGCTGACGCAAGAGCATTCGCCCACCGCGTACAGGCCATTGACGACTTGGCTCTTGTTGTCGGCGTCTTGCACCACGACCTGGCCATTGATGTTGGTGGGAATGCCACCCATTTGGTAGTGGATGGTGGGCACCACAGGAATCGGCTCTTTGGTGATGTCCACGTTGGCAAAGTTGTGGCCAATCTCGAACACCGAGGGCAGGCGCTTCATGATGGTCTCGGCGCCCAGGTGGGTCATGTCGAGGTTGATGTAGTCCTTGTTCGGGCCGCAACCCCGGCCTTCCTTGATTTCTTGGTCCATGCAGCGCGACACGTAGTCACGCGGTGCCAAGTCTTTGTA
>CANEVH010000078.1 GCA_947442105.1 Comamonadaceae bacterium
AACGCGCTCGGGTCAAACCCGCCGGGGTAAGTGAACATGGGCAAACTCCAGGTAAGTTGAGGGCAACATGCATCACAATTGAGACATGTGCCTACAGCTTACGAATTTACCGACTGGGGTTCCACTCCGCGTAGCGGCTTCGTCCAACCTTTCCATCGAGGGGTACCAAAAAGGCTGCGACTTTTTGGTACCCCTCATCTCAAACGTTCAGCAACTCAATCACCACACATGCAGCCGCTCTGCCAAATCTGCTGCAATCCGAAGCGACGGCTTCGCTTTCACACAGAACAGATCGCGATCTGCCAGTGGTGCGTGACCGAGCTTTCAACCACGGAGACGTCCCCGGCGAGGGTCCTTGACGAGCGACGCCTTACAGTGACCTCCACGCTCAAAGAAGCCGCTGAGCGCGAGCTTGCACGCCTCATCAAGCTCCGAATGCCAGTCCCTCAACTATCCATCGCGAGACTTGAATCAGCCACCACGTACGCGGATGCGTTAGTCAGGCGCGACGAAAGTCTACTCCAGTCGATGTTCAGGTCGATGGTTGACGACACAAAGCGCCGTGAGCAAGTCGCAGCCGTGACGGCCCGCCGAAGGGACGAACTACTGGCCGCACACCGCGACGCAACCGCAACGCATCAACGTCAGCAGCAAGAGCTTGAGGCACGGATCTCATCCGCAGAAGCGGCACTCCGCCGAGTGCCGGAGGCCGTAGACCAGGAGATTCAAAGACTAGTCAAAGAGGTCAAGCTGGTCGCACCTACGAAGTCAAAGGAAATCAGGCTTCTTCGAGCCTTCCACATCGGTCTGATCGACTTCGAGCGAACCCAGCACGCCCGTCCCGAACAGTCAGAGTACGAAGAGCAAAAGAGGCGGATACGCGCTCGTGACAGTTTCCGTTGCGTTTGCTGCCTTCGCGGCTTCGCACAAGGTGAACTGCATGTGCACCACGTACTTCCACTTTCGCGATACGGAACCAATTCAGACCCAAACCTCGTCACGCTATGCCATCCTTGCCACAACAAGCAGCATCCTGACATTCAAGTAACTCGGTCATTTCCAATAAAGCGCCGCCCTCCAACCTTACGCTTTGTTGCAATCGACGTTGAAACCACTGGCCTGTCTAACGATGACTCAATCATCGAGATCGCAGCAGTTAGGTTTGTTGGTGGCCAGGCAGAAGAAGTCTTCTGTTCCTTGATCCGCACGAAAAGAGTTATCTCGCCCCAGATCGAACGACTAACTGGGATTTCCCAGGCCATGATCTCAGCAGCACCTCATCCAGAAACAGTGATGCGCGACTTTGTTGCTTTCGTCTCCGGCCATCGCCTCGTATTCCATAATGCGTCGTTCGACATGCGCTTCATTGGAAAGTATCTGGAGTACTACGGTCACTCATTGCCTGACCGGATTCTCGACACGCTTCCGCTAGCCCGTAGAAAGCTGCCAACGCTCTCCAGCCATAGACTGGCCAACCTTGTGCAACATCTTGGCCTACCGGTTAGGCCATCGCACCGTGCGCAAGACGACAGTCTTGCAACTGGCCACTTGTATCTTGCGCTACGTGAAATTTCATCACCTCGACCAAAGAAGAAGCGAAAGCGAACTACAGTTCAGTCATCTAAGCAATCCAAAGCCGCATCGGCTGCGGACGGAGATGCCTAACCCCTTTACAGGGACTTCCCACGTAGTCCAGCACCACAGGCGTTAGCTCTTCATTGTTGACGGCTTTCTTGCACTGGCGTGACGGGGATGGTGCGATACAACGGGAACAGACTGCACATCTACAGACGGCCTTGTTGCGCCTTGGTGGGCGCGGAACCAGATACGAACCGCTCGGCAGGGCCCCATTCCGTTCCCGTGGTCACTGCCAATTGAATGCCGCAAGGGCTTAGTCGGGCTCGCCCGCCGCCGGTCTGACCTCTTTGCTGCGGCACTTTTACATCTTCGCAATCCGTTTCCGCCCTTCGTTCTACAAGTCTTGACATGCGTCAGGCCGACGCACAACGCTCTGGCGCAACATGAGCACAGGCAAGTTCTCGCACTCACTCGGCTACGGGGAGCAACGGCGATGCTGCCCCCCGCGCCCGTTTGACCACCCCTACCGCTTATGAACCCCCTGCCCCTGCTACGCAAATACCTTTGGTGGATTGTTTTCGGCGCCTGCTTGGCGCTGGGGGCGGGGTATTTGGGGCTGCGGTGGTGGCAGGGCGTGGCGGTGGTGGGGGAACGGGTGGTGCGGCGCGACTTTGTGCAAACCGTGGTGGCCACGGGGCGGGTGGAGAATCCGCACCGCATTGAGATTGGCGCCCAGATCACCGGCACCGTGGTGCGGGTGCCGGTGCAGGAAGGGCAGAGCGTGCACGCGGGCGATGTGTTGGTGCAACTCTCGAATGCGGAGTTACTCGCCGCGCAGCGCCAGGCGGAGATTGCGGTCGCGCAGGCGCAGGCCCGGCTGCGCCAAGTGCAAGAGGTGCAAGCCCCGCTGGCCCAGCAGGCCTTGCGCCAGGCGCAGGTGACGGCGGACTTTGCCCGTGCCACGCTGCGCCGCAACCAAGACCTGTTCGCCCAAAACTTCATAGGCGCAGCGGCCCTGGACGAATCGCGCAAGGCGCTGGACTTGGCACTGGCCCAGCAAGGCGCCGCCCAGCAGCAACTCAACACCACCGGCACCCAAGGCAGCGACTTTGCCATTGCGCAAACCGCCGTGGCGCAAGCCCAGGCCAGTGCGGCGGCGGCGCAGGCCCGCACGCAGTACGCGCAGATTCGCGCGCTGGTGGACGGCGTGCTGATCAGCCGAAGCGTAGAGGCCGGTGACGTGGTGCAAGCGGGCAAAGCGCTGATGGCGCTGTCGCCCCACGGACGATCCCAGCTGGTGCTGGCCATTGACGAGAAAAATTTGCACCTCTTGCAAATAGGCCAGGCCGCACTGGCGTCAGCAGACGCCTACCCGCAGCGAAAGTTTGCGGCCACGCTGGTCTACATCAACCCTGGAGTGAACGCGCAATCGGGCGCGGTGGACGTGAAGCTGGATATCGCGCAGCCGCCTGCCTATTTGCAGCAAGACATGACGGTGTCGGTAGACATAGAGGTGGCACGGCGCAACGCCACCCTGCTGGTGTCCGCCACCCTGGTGCACGAGGCCGATGGCGCAAAACCGTGGGTGTTGAAGGCGCAAGACGGCCACGCGGTGCGCGTGCCGGTGCGTTTGGGGCTTCGCAGCACCGGCTTTGCCGAGCTGCTAGAGGGCGTGAACGAGGGCGATGTGCTGCTGCCCGCCACTGCCGGGGTGACGACCGGGGCACGGGTGACGGTTACCGTGAAAGAGCTTTCATGACGGAGGGCGCTGGGCGCCTTGGTGAATTGCTGGTGCCGCTGCGCGCCAAGCCTTGCGCAACCGTGGTTGTGCCCGCCCCATGTTGACCTTTTGGCTGCCTTTTGAATGGATTGTGTCCTTACGCTTTTTGCGCGAGGGGCGTTTGCAAACCCTGTTCATCATCACCGGCGTGGCCATTGGGGTGGCGGTGATTGTGTTTATGTCGGCGCTGATGGCGGGTCTGCAAAGCAACTTTATTCGCCGAGTGCTGTCGGCGCAGTCGCATATTCAGTTGCTCTTGCCGCAGCAGGTCACGCGCCCGCTGCGCGGCGCGGCCAAAGGCAGCACCGCCGCTGTGGAGGGCGCCATCGTGCAGCCGCCTTTGCAGCAAACCAAGTCGATTGACCAGTGGCAGGCGGTGGTGGCGCAAACGCGGCGCATGCCCGAGGTGAACGTGGTCTCGCCGGTAGCCAGCGGGCCGGTGCTGATCGTGCGCGGCAGCGCTACCAGCGCAGTCAACGTCACCGGCATAGAGCCCGATACCTATTTCCGCATCGTCGATTTCAGCGACAAGCTGGTGCGCGGCAGCCTGCGGCTCACAGGCTCGGACGTGTTGGTGGGCATTGAGCTGGCCCACGACCTGGGCGTCGATGTGGGCGACAAGCTGCACATCACCTCCGCCCTGGGCGCCAGCAGCGTGCTCACCATCTCGGGTGTGTTTGACCTGGGCAACCGGGGCGCCAACCAGCGCACCACCTTTGCCGCGCTGCGCACGGCGCAAAACCTGCTCAATTTGCCCGGCGGCGTGACCAGTATTGAGGTCACGGTGCATGACATTTACCAGGCCGAAGTCATTGCCCAGCGCATTGCCGCAGCCACTGGGGTGGAGGCGGACAGTTGGATCAAGAACAGCGCCCAGTTTTTTACCGCCATCAGCGCGCAAACCACGGCCAATACGGCCATTCGCTTTTTTGTGGGCCTGTCCGTGGCCTTTGGCATTGCCAGCGTGCTGGTGGTGTCTGTGGTGCAAAAGTCGCGTGAGATTGGCATCTTGCGCGCCATGGGCATTTCGCAGGGGCAAATCTTGCGGGTCTTTTTGCTCCAAGGCGGTTTGCTAGGCCTTGCAGGCTCGGTTCTGGGGTGTGGCGTTGGCGCTTTGGGGCTGGTGCTGAGGCAAGGCATGGCGCGCAATGCAGACGGCACGCCGCTTTTTCCCCTGGTTTTTGACCCCACGTTGTTCAGCCTGGCACTTGCGCTGGCCACTTTGACGGGTTTGCTGGCCGCCTTTGCCCCCGCACTGCGCGCTGCGCGCCTGGACCCGGTGGTGGCTATCCGTGCGTGAGATGCCCCTCAGCGACACAAGCGAAACACCCGCCTTGGGGCGCGCCATACCCGGTGGCGTGGTGGTGCAGCTTCAAGGCGTGCGCAAGACTTTCAATCCGGGCACGGCTTTTGAGACCGAGGTGCTGCACGGCATAGACCTTGCGCTGGTGCAGCGCGATTTTTGCGCTGTGATGGGGCCTTCGGGCTCGGGCAAAAGCACGCTGCTCAACATCGTGGGGCTGCTGGACCGCCCCAGTGCCGGCACCTTGCACATCTGCGGTGAGGAGACCACGCGGCTGAAAGACCGAGAGCTCACGCGGCTGCGCGGCCACAACATCGGCTTTGTGTTCCAGTACCACCACCTGATTACCGCGTTTACCGCGCTGGAGAACGTGATGATTCCCATGCTGGGCGAAGCCGGCTTTCCCAACGCCGCCATGCGCACACGCGCGCAAGCGCTGATAGAAAGCGTGGGCCTGGGGCCGTGGCAAAACAATATGGCGGGCAATTTGAGCGGTGGCCAGCAGCAGCGGGTGGCCATCGCCCGCGCGCTGGCCATGAACCCGGCCATTCTGCTGGCCGACGAGCCCACCGGCAACCTGGACAGCAAAAGCGCCGACAGCGTGTTTGCGCTGCTGCGCCAGTTCAACCGCGAGCAAGGCACGACCGTGCTTTTTGTCACCCACAACGCCGCGCTGGCCCAGCGCTGCGACAAGACTATCCAGGTGATTGACGGCCAGGTGGCGTAGTGCGCTGTTGTGGCGATTGCGCTAGCTGCCTGCGCAGCAACTCCATCTGGCGCCCAACGGCATCGGCGTCCACCGAGTCAGGGGAGTAAACGCTGTAGCACTCCAGGTCCGACAAAGCCTGCGCGTGATTGCCCAACAAGGCGTGGGCCAGGCCCCGGTCCCGGTATTCGGGCCAGCACTCGGGCATCAGAATCACCAGCCGCTCTTGCACCGCCAGCCACTGGGCGCCGTACTTATGGCTTTTGTAGATTTCTTTGAGGTTGCGCAGCATGCGCACCACGATTTCGCGGCCAGGTGCAGCCTGCAAATACAGGCCCAGCGGAACATCAGCATCGTCCCCTCCACTGCCCAATCGGTAGGGCTGCAGCATGCGCACCAATTCATCGCGGCCAAAAGACTGCCCCGTCATCGGGTCGATCACCGCCTGGCCCGCCTGCAGGCTGACTTTGACCATAAAGTGGCCCGGAAAACTCACCCCCGCCGCGTTCAGCCCCAGGCCCTGCGCCAGCTCCAGCCACAGCACCGCCAGCGTGACTGGTATCCCCCGGCGCGACTCCACCACATGGTGGATAAAGCTGTTGTCCGGGGCGTAGTAGTCGTTCAAATTGCCGCCAAAGCCCAGCTCTCTGTAGAAGTACTGGTTCAGCAACATCAGCTTGGCCAGGTGGGACGCGTCTTGCGGCACGCGCTGGCGCAGGCGCTGCTGCCACACATCGGTTTGCGAAAGCACGCCTTGCACATCAAGGTCCGGCAGCTGCATCTGGCCCAAGCACACAGCCGCCTCCAACAAAGGAAAGCCGGTGTCGCTTTGCACCAGCGACTCAAAATAACCCAAGGCATTGGGCGGATCGAAGGACAGGTTGATTGGCATCGTGGCGCCCAGAATACGCGGTTTTAGCGCCGCACAAATTGACGCAGGTTCAAACCCAGCACCGCCACGCCGCCCATATACAGCGCCACCGCACCCCCAAGCGTGGCGGCCACCAGCCCGATGCGCTGCCAGTGGCGCCCGGCCATGTGCAGCCAGTCCACCGCCTGCGCCGCCCAAGCCAAATAGGCAGCCAACACCAGCGCCGCCGCCAGCACCTGCAGCATAAACCGGCCCCAGCCCGGCCTCGGCCGGTAGCTGCCGCGCCGCACCAGGCCTGCTAGCAACCAGCAAGCGTTCACCACCGCACCCAGGCCAATGGACAGAGACAGCGCCGCATGCGCAAACAGCGGCACCAGCGCCAGGTTGAGCAGTTGCGTAATTACCAGCACCGCAATCGCAATGCGCACCGGCGTCTTGACGTCTTGATTAGCGTAATAGCCCGGCGCCAGCACCTTGATGGCCACAATGCCCACCAGCCCCACGCCCCAGCCCTGCAAGGCACGCGCCGTCTGGGCCGCGTCAAACACAGTAAACGCCTTGTACTGAAACAACACCGCCACCAGCGGCTGCGGGAAAAGCAGCAGCGCCACCGCGCACGGCACGGCCAGCAGCACCACGATGCGCAAGCCCCAATCTAGCGAATCTGAATAATCCTGTGCATTGCCCGAGGCGCGCGCCGCCGCCAGCCGGGGTGTGAGCACCACGCCCAGCGCCACGCCCAGCATGGCGGTAGGAAACTCCATCAAGCGGTCCGCGTAACTCAGCCAGCTCACACTGCCCGTGGCCAGGTGCGACGCGATTTGGGTGTTAATGAGCAAGGATATTTGCGCCACGCTCACGCCCAGCAGCGCCGGGGCCATCAGGCGGGTGATGTTGCGGGTGGCCGGGTCCGCCCACGCGGCGCGGATGGAACCCCAGCCCAGCCCCAGGCGCGGCAGCATGCCAATGGCACGCAGCGCCGGTATTTGCAGCGCCAACTGCAACACGCCCCCCACCATCACGCCCACGGCCATGGCAAAAATCGGCTCAAGGCCCTTCTGCCCAAACCACGGGGCTAAGCCCCAGGCCGCCGCAATGGTGGACACGTTCAGCAGCACCGGCGTAGCCGCGGGCACGGCAAAGCGCCGGTAGGTGTTCAAAACGCCCGAGGACAACGCCACCATGGACATAAAGCCAATGTAGGGAAACATAAAGCGCGTCATCACCACGGCGGCGTCATAGCCGCGCGGGTCTTTTTGCAAGCCGCTGGCCATGGCCCACACCATCCACGGCGCCATCAGCACGCCCAGCACACAAGTCAGCACCAGCGCCCAAGCCAGCACAGTGGCCACTTTGTCAACCACCTGTTTGGTCGCTGCGTCGCCCTGCTCTGCCTTGGTGGCAGCCAGCACCGGCACAAAAGCCTGGCTGAAAGCGCCTTCGGCAAACAGGCGGCGAAACAGGTTGGGAATGCGAAACGCGACATTAAACGCGTCGGTCATGGCGCTGGCACCAAACAGTGCCGCCAAGAGCGACTCGCGCACCAAGCCGGTGACGCGGGAGGCGAGCGTCCAAAGAGACACGGTGGAGGCGGATTTAAGGAGGCTCACGCGGCCAAGTTTAGCGGCACGCCTTTGGCACACGCCTGGGACTAGAACCCCAAGGCTATAATCGCGGGCTTTGCTGGCAACATCCACAGACACAAGGAAACTCAATCATGGCATCTGGAAAACCCAAGAAAAAGAACCCGCGCCTAGCGTCGGGCCGCAAGCGCGTCCGCCAGGACGTGAAAATCAACGCGGCGAACACCTCGCTGCGTTCCAAGTACCGCACTGCGGTGAAAAACGTCGAAAAAGCAGTGTTGGCCGGTGACAAAACCAAAGCCAGCGAACTGTTTGGCAAGATGCAGGCAGTGGTTGACACCATCGCCGACAAAGGCATCTTCCACAAAAACAAAGCAGCACGCGACAAGAGCCGTTTAGCCACCAAGGTGAAAGCCTTGGCACTCGCCGCCTAAATTATTTAGGCAACTCGCACGCACCCTGACCCCAGGATGCGCCGTTTGAAACGGGTGCGCTACCAGCAAAGTAAAAAAGCCGTCGAAAGACGGCTTTTTTGCGTTTGGCCCCAGGGCGGACAGGGCCCGCTAGCCCTTGGGCGGCCACGCCATATTGGCCACCAAAAATGCATGCCACGCCAGCAGGCCTTGGTCATACACCGCATAGTGCCCGCGCTGGCTTTTCCAGACCAGTTGCTCGCTGTGTTCGCGCAGCGCATCCAGCGCTTTTTGCACCGCGCCGGTGCCTACCTTGTCGCTCAGTTGCTGCCCATAAAAAGCCAGCGACGGCGCATCAAACGGGCGAAATGCCGGTCCCTGCTCGATCAGCCGCACCAATACCGCCTGCTCCAGCGACTCCAAGGCCAGGTAAACAGCGGTATAGCCCGCCCGGTCGCGCTGCGCGCTTTGCTGCGTGATTTCTAACAAGGCTTTCTCGAACGCGGCAGCATCGCAGTGCGCAGGCGCGCCACTGGCCGCAAGCGCCTCCTTGATGGCGATTTCAAAAAACGGAGGGCGCCGCCCCACGTGGTCGAAAGCATTGCGGGCCACGCTGCCCCTCAGGGCAGAAAGCGTCGGGTACGCCGTGCGCAGCTCGGCCAGTTGTGCATCGGCAAAGTCATCGCCCAGCGTGGGCAATTGCTGCACCACCGATCCCCAAAACGGCGCCGTCTTAGAGTTCAGCAACATGCTCAGCTTGTCGGAGTGCGAGCCCGACATCACCAGCATCAGGTTGCTGCCGGTGGCCGTTTTCATCTGGTCGCGCGCAGACTTGAGCGACCACATGGCCGCGTCGCCGCTTTCGCTGGTCAAGGCGTGCTGGGCCTCGTCTACCACCAGGGCGATGGGCTTTTTCACTTGTTTTTGAAGCACATCAAGCACTTGGTACAGGCTCAGGCCCCCGGTCTTTCCAATCGCTTTCAGATCAATGGCCAGAATTCCGGGCAGGCTGATTTTTTCTACCCCAGCCTCCGTGAAAAATTTCGCAATTCCACCCAAGTTGTCCCTCACCGCTTGCGCCAAGACCTCCGCCAAAGCGTCCTCTGGCGCTTTGGCCTTGTCGTGCAACAAGTCCGCGTACAGGGGCAGCACACCGCGCCGTTTTAGCTCCGGCATCAAGTCAAAGCGCAAAAACCGCGACTTGCCGGTGCGCCGCTCACCGGCCACAAACAGGCCGTCGCCTGCGCCTGAAAACGGGGTCTTGCCTTGCAGCGCGTCGGCGTACTGCCGGGCGAGTGCCGGGCGGGCGTGGTGGGTCATGGTTTATCCTCAATTATCAAAATTTTTGCGCGCACTCGGTGAAATCACACCGGCCTTGGATAAACAAGGATAAAGCAAACTTCAAAAGCACCTGCAAGCGGCAAAAAAGCACCAAAAATACCTGAAAAACCTGCGTTTTGCGAATTGCCAATTTTCAGGCAATTGCGTGAATGCTATTATTTGCTAAATTTAGCACACAAGGAAGCGCCGCCGCCATGCTGACAGATTTTCCATCCATAAAAGCCAGCCGCGAAGACGCCCAGCGCGCCTGGGATCGGCTTAGCCCCAAGCAGCGCAGCAGCGTGGTGGGTAGCACTTATGCCAGCGTGCTGCAACTGCTTGACGCCTCCGGCCAGGCGCGCCTAGACCAGGTGCTTAGCGCTTTGTTCGAGGGCGAGCCCGACCTGGCCAAAGCCCACAAAATACTCAGCACCCAGTTCATCAACCGCCCGCCGCTGGACGCGCAGGGCCAGCCCCTGCTGCGCTTGCGCGCCAGCCGCGTGGTGCGCAAAGCGGGGGGCGACGCGGCCGGCGCTTTTGCTGCCGCCACCGTGTGGTTTGAGGTGCCCGCCCAGGCGCGCCTGGAGGGCCTGGACACCGAGCCCAACGCCGATACGCGCCAGCGCTTTACCGACGCCCCGGCGCTGCGCCAGACGGGCCAAGAAACGGTGACCTACGCCAGGTCGCAAGCCCTGCAACACGCCCAACGCGAACAAGCCATGGCCCGGCCCACCAAGCAGCGCGCCAACTATGGCCGGCCTGCGCCCGTCCACGGCCTATTGGCAGACGATGACCCCACCGAAGACACCGCTCACGGCGCCCCCGCAGAAGATGGCCCGGCGCAACTGCCCAGCGACGCGCGCAGTTTTGACGCGCAGTCCATACGGGGTGGCACACACACCGCTTTCAACGAGGGCGCTCGGGCGCTGCGCCAACAGGGCTTGCCGCAAGGCGACGGCGTGCGCGCGCAAGCGGTGTTGGATGAAGACGCCACGGCGGTGCGCGCCCAAGAAGTCACCGCCCTGCCCGCGCTCTTAGAGTGGGCGCTTGACACTGCGCACACCAGCCCTCGCCTGTGCGCCTTGCTGGGCGACTCAGGCACGGGCAAAACCACGCACGGCCAGCAGTTCACCCGCGTGCTCAACGGCAAAGTCGCCCACCCACTGTGGCCCGCCGCTGTGCCCGGCACCTTGCCACAGGCCTTGTTCATCGACCTGGCCGAACTGGCCGGGGTAAGCAATTTGGCCGAACTGTCGCTCGAAGAGATGCTGGTGCTGGTGCTCAAAAAACGCGACGGCGTCCAAATTCAAAGCGTGGCGGACGTGGCGCACTTTGTGGCGCAAGCGCGCGCGGGCACGCTGCTCATGGTGTTTGACGGCATTGACGAACTGCTGCACCACAACCCTACGCAGGTGCTGCAAAGCGTGTTCAACCAGTTCTTGCGCGTGGTCGTGCCCCTTGCGGCCAATTTCGGTGCCACAGGCAAAAGCACCGCCCAGCGCCCGCCCAAGGTCGTGATCAGCTGCCGCAGCCACTACTTTCGGGACATAGAGCAGCAGCACGCCTTTTTCAGCGCCCGCAAGCGCAGCCATGTGCAAGAGCAAGACTACCTGTGCCTCACCCTGCTGCCCTGGGGCGAAGAGCAGATAGAAAGCTACCTTGCAAAACGCGTGGGCAGCGCACAGGCCTTCGACCTGATGGCCGTGGTGCGCAGCACCTATAACCTGGGCGAACTCGCCAGCCGCCCGGTGCTGCTGGCCATGATGGCCGAGAACCTGCAAGCCCTGCTGCGCCAGCACACCGGCACCAGCCCGATGGTGGCCAGCACCCTGTACAACCACACGGTGGCCGGCTGGATAGAGCGCGACAACGGCAAGCACCGCCTGTCTGCTGCGCACAAACCCGTGCTCATGGGCGCGCTGGCCGCCGCCATGTGGAGCCAAGGCAGCGAGCTGTGGAGCACGGACCAGCTGGACGCCTGGCTGGCGCGCAGCATGGTGCAGCTCTTTCCCGCCCAGTTTGACACGCGCGAGCTGGCCGCCCTGCAAGAAGACCTGCGCACCGCCACCTTTATCGTGCGCCCGCATGCGCGCGAGTTCAACTTTGCCCACAAAAGCTATGGCGAGTATTTTTTGGCGCGCTTCATCCTCGACGGCCTGCGCCTGGTGCGCCAGGGCGACTGGTCGCTCGCCCAGTGGCGCGCGTTGTTGCCCACCCGCGCTCTGAACGCCGAGGCCCTGCAGTTCCTCACCGAGCTGTGGGACGCCCAGCGCCGCCAGCGCTCGGCCCACGAAACCACCGCCGCCTGCCGCCTGCTGTGCGCGCTGCTGCAAGACGACGCGCCGCCTACGGCCAGCGCCGATGGGCAAGCCCCCCAATTGCCGCCCGGCCCCGCCCCCGCCGTCAACGCCGTGTGGTGGCAACTGCTGCTGGCCGCCCAAGACATTGACCTGAGCGACCGCGACGGGGGCAGCGCGCGCACAAGTAGCGCACCAGGCGCGCTCCGCACAGACGCACCGCTCAACCTGCGCGGCCTGGACCTGACCGCCCAGCTCTGGCAAGGCCTGCGCCTGCGCAACACCCCGCCCCTAGACCTGCGCGGCAGCAACCTGCGCGGCACGCACTTGCGCCATTGCACACTGGGCGAGGTGTGGTGCGACGGCCAAACCAACTTAGCGCAAACCGTGTGGCGCGGCTGCGACGTGTCTGGCGTGCAATGGGGCGACGCGCAGCGCGGCGGCATGCTGCTGCGCGCGGCGCGGCCTTCGAATGCCGTCGCTTTGCCGGTCAACCCTGCCGCGCTAACGCCGGATGTTGAGCAAGGAAAAGCCGCCATTGGCTTGCCCGGCCCTTGGGCGCAGCCCTGCAGCACACAGAAAATCAATTGCGTGGCGTTTAGCACTGACGGCACCCTGCTAGCTACCGGCTCCATCGACAAAACCGCGCGCCTGTGGGATGTGCACACCGGGCGCGCGCTGCGGGTGCTGCAAGGCCATGGCGACTGGGTGAATAGTGTGGCTTTCAGCCCCGACGGCACCCTGCTAGCTACCGGCTCCATCGACAAAACCGCGCGCCTGTGGGATGTGCACACCGGGCGCGAGCTGCGGACGCTGCAAGGCCATGGCGACTGGGTGATTAGTGTGGCTTTCAGCCCCGACGGCACCCTGCTGGCCACCGGCTCCGACGAAAAGACCGCGCGCCTGTGGGACGCGCACACCGGGCGCGAGCTGCGGACGCTGCAAGGCCATGGCGACAGGGTGATGAGCGTGGCTTTCAGCGCCGACGGCACCCTGCTGGCCACCGGCTCCGACGACAAAACCGCGCGCCTGTGGGACGCGCACACCGGGCGCAAGCTGCGGACGCTGCAAGGCCATGGCGACAGGGTGAATAGTGTGGCTTTCAGCGCCG
>CANEVH010000079.1 GCA_947442105.1 Comamonadaceae bacterium
CAGCAACATCAATCAACTCATCAAGGCGATTCATGAGTTCACAGCCGCGTACAACGAGAACGCTGCGCCCTTTGTGTGGCGCAAACGCGAAGTCAAAGGTGCACAGCTTCGAAATACTATCGTCAATTTAAGCAATTAAACACTAGCCAAGCCTGCCTGCACACCTGCCCAGTGGCCGCCTTTGGCGCTGGTGGCTACCACGTGGCTGCCTGCGCCAGCCACCTGGAGCGGCCCGAGGGTGCAGACTGCTTGCAGCGCGGCTGCCTGGCCCGGCGCGCCTGCCCGGTGGGTGTGCCCTACCAGCAGTCGCCGGCGCAAAACGGCTTTCACATGCAGGCGTTTCTGCGTGCGGTGGGCAGCGCAGACCCAGCGCTTTACTGACGCACATCACCGGCTAATCCCCGGCCAGCACCACAAGCGCGGTAGGCCAAGCGTCGGGCGGTGACGCCATCAACCCACCGAACTGCGGCCTGGACGCTGTGCACCTGACCGTCAACCAGGTGCGCATCCACAGCAGCGACAGCGCGTCCGAGGGGGATGGGGGCTGGACCGAGATTACCGTCAACCGCAAGATCAAGCTGCTGGCGCTGCGCAACGGCGCGCTGGAGGCCTTGGGCCAAGTCCCCCTGGTGGCCGGACACTACACCCAACTGCGCTTGGAGCTGGACGCCAACACCGGGTCCGCGCTGGCGAACTCGGTGGTACCCGCTGGCGCCACCGAGACGGCGCTGGTGACACCCAGCGCGGTGCAAAGCGGCATCAAGCGGGTCGGTGAGTTCACGGTGCTGGCCGGCCTGCCGACCGACAGGGTGCTGGACTTGGATGTCTGCAAGTCCATTGTGCGCAAGGGCGACGGGAGCTTTGCGCTCAAGCCGGTGATTCAAGTTGCGCCTTTTGTGCTCAACGGAATTGACGGCTTTGTGGACACCGCCTTGCTGGGCAGCGGCGTTACCGCGGGCGCGCAGCACAACGGCGCTGTGATTCGGTCCACCACGCCCACCAGCACGGGCGAGTTTTTTCTCGGTCGGCTTGCGGTGGACTCCTAAGACGTGGTACTCCGAGCCTGCGGCCACGGGGCGGCTGTGGCCGCAGCGGTGCCCGTGGTCAGCACCACAAGCTTTGCCGTGTTGAGCACCAGGGCGGTACCGCTTGCGCTGCCCGGCTCTGCCACCCGTACCGTCAGCGGCACGATTTCCCTCAACCCCGGCAATGGCAGTCCCATGTAGCTGCGGGCCTTGCAATCGGTGGCTGCAACAGCGCCTGGTGCCAGCGTCTGGTTCACTGATGCGGACTACACGTCCTCGCCACCCGGCGCCTATACCATGACCTTGCCCACGGCGGCGCCCTTGCTGGGCCAATTCAGCCTGAGCCTGCCCATTGCGCTGGTGGCACAAACCGGCAGCCAAGAAAAGTACAGCGTGGAGGCCAGCGCCAGCGCTTACCAAAGCCAGACGGTGGATGTAGACCTACCGGGCGCCAATGGGGTGGCGGACTTTGTGTTGCTGCCCTGAACCGTGTAGCGCAGGTACATCAGGCCGCGCGCGGGAGGGTGGCGTCTCCGTGCGCGCGCAGGGATGCGATGGCGTCCATAGCGACGGCACACGCCACGCCCGCCAGCGCCCCGCTCCAGTGGGCGTAGCTGGCCACCTGAAAGTTCGTCGCGCCTGGCAAGGCGCGCACCACAGGCGCCAAGCCCAAGGTGTTTGCCAAATTTGCCATCAATGGCAGTTCCAGCATCTGCGTGAGCACCCGCCCGAACAAGCCGCCATAGCGTTCCAGCGCCGGGGCAGTGGCAAGCAACAATTGGTTCAAGGGCCTGGCGACTGCCGCTTGGCGCACGCAACGCCGCCTTGCTGGTGCGTATTCGGCGGGTTGCGTGCAATATAGAACCCATTTTTTAAAACTGTGTGATAAATCACCACAAGCGCCCTATTCAACACAGGGGCCAGCGTTCCAAGCAAGGACAGCCCACCTTGCGTGGCGGGGCGCTTCCATGGGTTTAAACGTTAAGCTGGAAGATCTGGCCTGCGCGCGCCCGTTGTGCAGTGGGCGCCTTGAACGTGGCCTTCTCGCCCCTGGCCTGAGGCTGGGCCTTTTGAAAGTTCGCTCAGTTCGTTGAGTATTCCGCAGTGCTGGGTTTGTTGTGCACCCAAGCAGGACTCCCGCAAGGATTTGAGCTGCTTCTCCAACTGGCGCAGCTCCTTAATGCGTTTTGCCACATGCCCGATATGCGCGTCCAATAGGGCGTTGACCTCCAAGCAGTTTTCCGTAGGCGCATCTTTGAAGCGCAATAAGACCCGGATTTCGCCCAGCGTCATATCCAAGCCTCGGCAATGCCGAATGAAGGACAAGCGCTCGGCGTGGGCATCGCCGTACATGCGGTAGTTGCCGTCGCTGCGGCCAGGCGCGGCGAGCAGCTTTTCGCGCTCGTAATAGCGAATGGTCTCGACTTGGGTGTTGGTGCGGGTGGCTAGTTCGCCGATCTTCATGGGCACTCCAGTGTGGACTTGACTCTGTAGCGGCTACAGGGTTTTTAATACTCTAAGCCATCGAATGTCGCATAACTTTTACATCACTTTCACGTTGACAAGGACGCCCAATGAGCCACCCACCTCAAGAAGAACACGATAAGAACTTCGCCGGTGGATGCGGTCACGGCTGCGGCGCCGAACCTGTGGCCACGGCAGCAGCCGCGCCGGAAGCGGCAGGCGTTCTGGTTTTCCGCATTCCGACCATGGACTGCGCTGCGGAGGAGGGCGAGATTCGCCACGCCTTGGCCCAGCTGCCAGGACTGCGCAGCCTGAGTTTTCAACTCGGCGCGCGCACCTTGGCGATTGACGCCCCCGCCAAATCCATTCCCCCCGCGCTGGAGGCCATCCGAAAAGCCGGATTCAAGCCCGTGCCAGCAAGCGAAGCAGTGGGCGACGCAGTAAGCGACGATGGGCACGGCCATGGCGGCCATGGCGGCCATGGTCACCGCCACGACCACCACGGCCACAACCGGTTCGCCCTCCCCGAGGGATTGCCCCGCTACGCACTGGCACTGGCCTTGGCCTTAGGCGCCGAATCCGTCTCATTCTTCGCGCCGCATGGCCCGATTTTTTCGGGGCTGGGCATGGTCTTGGCCGCTGCCGCCATTGGCTTGGCGGGCTTTTCAACCTACGTGAAGGGCTTAGCCGCGCTGCGCACGCTGCGCTTGAACATCAACGCCTTGATGACGGTGGCTGTGACGGGCGCCTTCTTGATCGGCCAGTGGCCAGAAGCTGCCATGGTGATGGCCCTGTATGCGATTGCCGAACTCATAGAAGCCCGCGCCGTGGACCGCGCCCGCAACGCCATCAAGGGCCTGCTGGACATGACCCCAGAGGAGGCGGAGGTCAAACAGGCCGATGGCGCATGGGCCGAGCGCTTGGTCAAAGCCGTGGCGATAGGCGCGACCGTCCGGGTCAAGCCGGGCGCGCGGGTTCCGCTCGATGGCGTAATCGCCTTGGGCAGCACGTCGGTGGACCAGTCCCCCGTCACCGGCGAGAGCATTCCCGTGGACAAGGAGGTGGGCGACCCGGTGTTTGCTGGCACCATTAACACCACGGGCATGGTCGAAATCACGGTCAGCGCGGCGGCCAATGCCACCTTGCTGGCCCGCATCATCCACGCCGTTGAGCAAGCCCAGGGTTCGAGGGCTCCCACGCAGCAGTTTGTGGACCGATTCGCCTCCATTTACACGCCCGCCGTCTTCGCGCTGGCCTTGGCCGTGTGCCTGCTGGCTCCTTGGCTGATGGATTGGACGTGGATGCAGGCGATGTACAAGGCCTTGGTCCTCTTGGTCATCGCCTGCCCCTGCGCCTTGGTGATTTCCACCCCCGTCACTGTGGTCAGCGGCCTCGCAGCCGCCGCCCGGCGCGGCATTCTGATCAAAGGCGGCGTCCATCTGGAGGGCGCCCGCAAGATCAAGGCGATTGCGCTGGACAAGACAGGAACCATCACGATGGGCAAGCCCACCTTGGTGGCGACCGAAGTCCTGACCAGCGATCACGAGAAGCCACAGGTTCTGCAATGGGCCGCTGACTTGGCCGGCCACTCGGACCACCCGGTCTCCAAAGCCATCGCCCAAGGGCTGGGAGTTCAGGGCAATGCGCAACTCCAAGGCTTCAAAGCCCTGCCCGGTCGCGGCATTGAAGCCAAAGCCGATGGCCTGTCACTCATTCTTGGGAATCACCGCCTGATCGAGGACCGTGGCCTTTGCCGTCCACAGATTGAACTGCGATTGGCAGAGCACGAGGCGCAAGGCCGCACTGTCACCATGCTGGCGTCCAGCGCCCAAGTGCTGGCGATCTTTGCGGTGGCCGACACCATCAAGGAAAGCTCGCGCCAGGCCATCGCCGAACTCCACGCCCTCGGCGTGGCGTCCACCATGCTCACGGGCGACAACGCCGCCACCGCCGCAGCCATCGCCAAAGAGGCGGGCATTGAAGACGCACGCGGCAACTTACTGCCCGAGGACAAGCTCGCAGCCATTGAGGACTTGCAAAAAAAGTATGGCTATGTCGCCATGACCGGCGATGGCATCAACGACGCGCCGGCGCTGGCCCGTGCCGACATCGGCTTCGCCATGGGCGGGGCCGGCACCGACACCGCCATGGAAGCCGCCGACGTGGTGATCATGAACGACGACCTGCGCCGTATTCCCGAGGCGATCCGCCTTTCGCGCAAGACCCAAGCCATCCTCTGGCAAAACATCGCGCTGGCCTTGGGCATCAAAGCCGTGTTCCTCGTGCTTGCGCTGTTCAATGGCGCGACGATGTGGATGGCAGTCTTCGCCGACATGGGGGCAAGCCTGCTGGTGGTGTTCAATGGCTTGCGCGTGCTTCGCTTCAAGCCATGGACGCGCAATTGACTGCAAGGGAATGAAATGATTCGTGTGAACCTATTGCCAGCAGGCGTAGTTGCCGCTCTTGGCGCGGCGCTGCTGTGTGGCGCGGGCACGCCACTGGCCAAACTGCTCTTGGGCGGTGCAGGTCCATAGATGCTGGCTGCGCTTTCCCGACGCGCACCACGGCCACGGCCACGGCCATGGCCATTGCCATTGCGCCCCTTTGCCCCTTTGCCCCTTTGCCAGCATGGCAATGAGTCCCCTTACGCTCCCCCTATTTGACAAACCCAGTACCTGGGCCTCAAAGCAGACTGCCCGGACACTCTAGTGCTCTACCGCGTAGGCGACGTTTACGGGACGTTTTTGGCGGACGCAGTAAAAGCGGTCCGGCTGCCCCGCATCCGCCTCGCCCACCGGTGTACCAGGTCCACCAGCGCGGCACACAGCAGGCCGCTGAATGCGCCCGACGCGTGGGCGACGCTGGCCACCTTGAATCCTGGCGCACCGACCAGGGGCTGCGCAGCGACCTGCAAGCCCGGCACCAGTGTGAGCCCTTGCGGCCAAGCAGGCAGCTCAAGCACCAACTTGAGCGCCAAGCCCGCCAGCACCCAAGCGCCCACCCAGCGGCGCTGTCCGCGTCCGTGACACAGCAAAGCCCAGGCACCAATCGCCACCCCCGCATGCAGCATGCCCGACAAGCCGCCGTAATGCCTTAAGCCCGGCCACGCCACCAGCAAAATGTGGGTCAATGGCCACGCCGCCAGCCAGGCCAGGGCGTACCGTCGCCCCAGTGCTACCGCATGGCCCCAGGCAATCAAAGCGCCGCACGCCAATAGATTGAGCCCCAAGTGGGCTGCGCTCCAGTGCACCAACCCCGCCGACCAGGCGCGCCAAGGCTGTGCGGGCCACAAAGACGGTTGCCAGTCCAGCAGTGCCTGCCATTGCGACATCGGAACTGCCCCAGACCCGTCCCCCCACCCGCCCCAAGCCACTGCGCATGCAAGCAAGGCCCAGACCCCCACCAACCAAGTCCATAAGGACACAGTGCGCAAGGCGCGCAGTAGCAGCATCAGAGTGCGCCGCGAAGCGCAAGGGCGCGCTGGCGCCACAGCCACCCGCAGGCCAGCAACAAGGCCAGCGTCCACGCGGCGTTTGCGCTGCCGCCCCCGCCACCGCCGCTGGGTGCGGGGGCTGCGGGAGAGGTGCCTGCAAACAGCACTTGGCGCGCCGTATCGCTGGCGCCCGCGTTGTCCGTGACCCGTAATTGCACCTCGACGCTTCCCGTGGTGCCAACAAAAACCACTGTGGCCTGAGCCGAAGTGGTGGTGCCCACAAAAGCCCCCACCTCTTGGCCACTGAGCTGTGTCCACTGGTAGCCGGTGATGCTTCTGTCCAGCGGCGCGCCAGACCCTGCGCCGCTAAGAAACACGCTCTTGGACGACTGCAGGGCCGAGTTATCCACCCCAATGCGCGCGATCGGCGTGGCCACCACTGCTGCCAGCGCGGCTGCGGCGTCCAGCATGCCCGCGCCGCAGGTGGTGCTTGTGCAATAGCACTCCAGTTGTTCGGCGGCGCTGGGGGCTTGGCATTGCTGCACCTCGGGCGCAGCACCGCTGGTGGGGAAAGTGCGCGCAGTGGCTTGCAATTTGGCGCGAATGTCTGCGGGGCTTAACTTGGGGTTGCGCGCAAGCATCAAACCCACCGTCCCACTGACCTGGGGCGCTGCAAAGCTAGTGCCCACGGTTGCGTCGTAGCTGTCGGTATAGGTGCTGGCCTGCGGCTCAGTGGCACCCGAGTTGCTGGTGGTCATGATGGGGTAGAGGCACGCGCCAGTGCGGTTCACACAATTGCCCCCCGGCGCTGCGATCGCGATTTCGGGGCCTACATTCGAAAAACCCACCTTGGTGCCCAGGTGACGCAGCCCGGCCACCGCCAGCGCGCCGGGACAATTGGCAGGTGAATCGGTACGCAGCCCGGCCTCGTTTCCCGCAGCCACCACCACCGTCACGCTGGCAGCCGTGAGCTCTTGCAAGACATCGACATAGGCTTGGCTGCAAGTGCTGGGGCTGCCGAGGCTGAGGTTGATGACCTTGGCGGGGTACTGGTTAATGACGGCGTTTGCGCCCCCTACATCGCTGCTCAAGCCCGCAGCCCAGCGCATGCCCGCGATGATGTCCGAGTCTGTGCCGCCACACGCGCCCAAGACCCGTACCGGCAAGACCATTACATCCCGGCCCACACCGGCCACGCCTAAGCCGTTGTCGGTGGCAGCACCGACAATGCCTGCGACCTGGGTGCCGTGCCAGCTACTGGCAACAAACTGGTAGGAGCCGCACTCGCCGCGCCGGGCAAAGTCACCAGGGTCGCTGGCGTCATCATCGCGCGCCGTGCCATCTTTGGCGTCGTCGGTGTCCGATACAAAGTCGTATCCGGGACGGAGTTTGTTGACCAGGTCAGGGTGGTCCAAACGCACCCCGGTGTCGAGCACTGCCACAGTCACTTGGGCCGAACCCCTGCTCAGGCTCCAGGCGCCCTGGGCATTGATGGCAGACACCAGCGTGCTATCAGGCGGGCGCAGGTACCACTGGCCCACGGCCGGCGTCATGGGCGCTGCAATAGGCCCGAAATATGGGTCGTTGGGTGCCGATCGCACAAATCGGCGCTCGTCTACCACCGCCCATTCCACATCGGGCTGGCGGGCAAGCTGCGCCGCCAGTTGCGCAGACGAAAGGCCGACCCCTCTGAGTGACTGGGTGTGTCGCCCCAGCACGCGGCCGTCAGACAATGGCAGCCTCAATCGGGTCGAAAGTGCTGCCGCATGTTGGGGCGCGTTGTCTTGGCGCAGGGCGCTGCGCGTAGCCTGGGCTTGGCGCAGCGTGCTGCTAGCGCGAAACTTGACGATGACCTGCGCGCTTGCAGGGTCTTGGAAAACGCTGCGTTGCGGCCTAGCGGGCGTGCGCTCAGGCTCTGGCGCCGTCGCCGCGTTGGCAAACAGGCTGGTAGCCAGTGCCGCAAGCCAGAAAATGAGGCTCCGTCGCGTGGGAATGTGCATGGTGTGCAAGCGCAAAAAATAGAGGAAGGGCCGCAACACGCTGGTGGGTGTGGCGAAGTGGAGCGGGGCGTGAAGGCTTGTTAAAAATGTAACTGAAAAACCAGGGCGCTTTATTGGAGCAAGGGTGGACAACGCCGTTGACCCTGGCGAATGCCCCATCAAAATGCCGCATCAACATTGCTAGACTGCTTCGAATGCCAGACATCGCCTCCCCGCACACGCCCATGATGGCCCACTACCCGCGCATGACTTTTAAGTGCGCGTGGATGCTAGATTTTTCCAGATAAGTCACACCGACAGTCCCCCTATGCTCCCCATTTGCCCTGTAGGCAAATGACGGCACTTGGCAGCAGGTTTGGCTCGGCTCTTAGGGGCTAAAACGACTCGATCCGCGCCCAAAAAGCGGTCCATTTTTGGGCAGAAATGAGGCCCTAAACGGGACTTGAAAAGCCGGGGGAAGCGGGAGCGAATTTGGAGCCGAACCCGGCCCTCTGCGGACACCCCAATGACGACTCATGATGGGGCGTGTCGCGGCACTTTATGAGCGTCCTGAACCCCATTCATCGCTAGGTTGCGTAGCCCGCGATGCAGTCTCCACACATCCACTCGCCATCGTCGTAGATGCCCGTGGACATGTCCTTTTTCTGATTGCACCAGCCACACACGGGCAGATTGCGTAGGTAGCGCTCCTGCTCCAATCGCTCAGCCAAAGGCGAGCTCCGGTTGTCCCGGTATGCCAAGGATGCCGACGGCAGCTGGCTTGGGTCAGGTCGCACGGCAAACGATCCGCAGTTGCAACACCAGCGCCCGCCATGGTGCTCGATGGTGCTGGCCTTGTGGCACCTTGGGCAAACCGTCCGGTCAGGGTCATCGAATGCGACGGGCGCAACGGGTTCCTCGAAGGCTGGCACCAGCTCGCCCATGGAGTTGACTCGGCGGCAGCTCAGGCCATTCTTGTTGAGGTGGCTCAGCAGTGGATCGAAGCCCTTGTCTGCCGACAGAACGATGCACTCGGTCTCGGGCTCCGTCTCGATCATCCGGCCAAGCTGGAAGGCGATGTGGAAGTCCAGTGCGTTCTTGCCAGTGCCCTCGATCTTCTGGAAATCAACTCGCTGGAATCGGTGGGCTGTGGTCTTCTTGGATGCGGCCTTGGGCGGGTTCTGCTTTGCACCCACGTAAATGATGGCCCGGTAGCTTTCATCGAGAAGCGACAGGTCGATCTTGTGGACGTTCTCCAAGTCCACTAAAAGCAAGCGTTTGATCATGATTTCTCGGACTCTTGCGCAGTGGAGTCCACTAGCGCCAAGTGGGACTGAGTTGCCGTCTGCATGACCCTCGCAGACAAGTCCGCCCCGGATACGTCCTCATAGCGAGCTGGAATACGCTCTTTCAGACGGAACAGCCGTTGATGCGCTGACCGCGTCAATTGCCCATAGGTTGTCGCCATCACCTTGCCACGAAGGACTCCCTCCTCCCTGATCTCTTTGTCCCGCGAGGTCTTGGGAGCAATCTCATAACCGACAACGAACGCCCTGAACATCGGCGTTCCATCGAGCGCGCCGCTGCCCAAGAAGTCTTGGATGTAACCATCCGCCTGATTCATCTCTTCGCGACCAATCGCCGACTTGCCCTTCTTGAGCTCGATGATCAGCACGTCCTGGATGCGCATCAGATTCGAATTCCCCGAGTCGAAGGACTCTGTCCCGACCACGGAACACGTCGCATCGCCCAAAACAACGATATCTGGCCGTTGACGGGAATTCGCAAAGGCCGTTGTCGAGACCCGCTTCCCAAAAATCTTGTCGGTGGCAGTTCTCAGGCTCACATTCGAAGCGTATTCGCTGCTGTCGAACTCCGGACCAAACAGCCAGCGGGCTTGCGTGACCAATGGATGAAGCGTATGCAGTTCATCGGTCGCCGGATCACCGCACAGCTTCTCGATGGCAGTGACCACAGCCAGGCGGTGGTCGATCTCGTCGAGCACCGACAAAGCGTCTCGGACCGTCCATTGACTCAGAAGGCGGTCGAGGCCTTCGATGTCGGTGTCGTCCAGCTTGGTGAGCTTTTCCAGCAGCCCCGCGCCGCAGCGCGACTTCTCCAAGTTGATCAACGCTTGGACCGCGGCGGACAGCGTGTCCGGATGCACAGTCGGATTCGACTTCACCAGTTCGCGGGCGAAGCTGGCGACTTCGATGCGCCCCAGTTGGGAAAGCCCCTTGAAGTCCTCGCGATTGCGGACCAGAGCCTCTTCCGAACTCTCCTCGACTAAATTGGTTGACAGCTTGCCAAACACCTCTTGGGCATACTGTCGCACGGCTTCGAACAGCGCCTCGGTCTTCGGGCCTGCCTTAAAGCGCGCCCAATCCGGCTCCACTTCACTGGTCCAACCGTCATCAGTCTTGACCACAATCGAATATCGCTTGGCAAATCGAGCTCGCCCGTCGATCACGGCCTCCGATCCAACTACCCAGCTCGGCGAGCCCACAAGTCGGCCATTGACCCAGAATGCCACGCCTTGGTAGATCGTGGATTTCGCCGCTCGGGTCGAATCCACCACAAAAGCCTCCGCCTCGGGACAACCCGGAACGGCGAGCGGCATCCGCTCAATTAGGCCTGACTGGTCCGCCAACGAAACCGATTGACCGTTGACCCTTACGACGAATTGCGGGTCATGAAGGAATCGGGCTGACAGAATCTCCCGAATTCGATCTGGATCGGGAAGATGGCGCTCGACCACGACAGCCAAACGCGTGCCATTCCCATGACGCAGGAATGAAGTTTCCTTAACGATCTTGAACGGCGTCTCGGTGCTTTGCGTCCCGATCTCGAAACCGGCGCCCTTGCCATCTCGCCATGTTTCGACAAGATATTGGTCGGCAAAGCAAAGGAGCCCATGGCGACCGACTCCATTGCGCCCATAGGCCTTACGCCGCCATGTTGAGCGATCTGGAGGAAACTCAACTTGAACGCCTTGATGCTTGATGCGGTCGTAGCCCAGTCGCATCCATCGCCCTTTGAATTGCATGGCGGACATGCCGTGGCCGTCGTCCTGGACGACGAGTGCAGTGTCGCGCACGCCGGGGACGGTGATATCAACGAGCGAGGCGCCCGCATCCCAAGCGTTGGCGACCAATTCCGTCAGCGCGACCTCGGGATCATGGGCGATTCGGCCTAATGTGCGAACGAGATAGTCCTCTTCGAAGAACGATCCAGTAAATGTGTCGGCCTTTTTCTTTGCTCTAGCCATGGCTCGCCTCCCTTTCTTTCAATGCCAGCTCCCCGCAATCAATCCTGAATGGCTTATCGATTGCGAGGATATGCAGACACGTTCTTTTCATATTCATGCACTACCGAATTTAACCGAGCGGGGGTCATGCTTTGACCGTGGGCATGTCGGACCACTCCGTCGTGTGGGCCGGAGTTCTGCGGTCTTGCTTCATGCCCCATTCACGCGGCGCCTCCCCCACCCGTCCGCTGCCGACTTTGACCGTCCCCTTGCCCCAACGGCCAGTCACGCTGTCCATCGCTTTCATGAGGCGGCTCCGATCCCGCTCGGTGACTGGCTCCCCAAGGTCAAGCTCGAACTGTTCGCGACCCGCAGGCTGAATGTCTAAAAGCATCACCCCCGCCTTTGCCGGCGGGAAGCCTGGTTGGTAAATCGCCCGAAGAACTATCAAAGCCGCGCCGACAATTGCGGATGTGTCGTCTGTGGGCCTGAGCATAGGCACGATCATCGATCTTGAATACTGCGGGTCCTTGCGGAATGGACTCGTGCGGATGAACACCAAAACATCGGACGCATGGCTGGATTGCTTGCGTAGCTTCTCCGCTGCTCTTGATGCAAATTCCGACACGGCCTCGGCTAGGGGCAAATGCCTCCACTGACCGCCCGAACGAGCGAGTGCAAGCGCTCTGCTTCTTTGGCTCAGGGGCTTCTTCTGGCCCTAGGCATTGCGTTCCTTGCAGCTCGCGGACGGTGCGCTCCAGCACAACTGACCATCCCCGTTTGACCGTTGCAGGATCAAGCTTGGCCAGGTCCAAGGCCGTCCTGATGCCGCCTTCAACGAGCTGGGCACCGATCCGCCTGCCATGTCGCCGGCTATCAAGTGGAGCGCGGAAAACTGGGATGTGGCCATCGGCAAACTTCCATTTTTATTCACCTTCTTGCCTGCAAATTGGGATGCAAAGCGAGAGCGGAGATTGGACAAGCATGAGCAACTAGTGTCTAATTGCATTTATTGACGATAGTATTATGATACCCCTATGTTCAGTCATAGGAGAATGCGATGGCACGAGTTGCTGTGGCACTGTCGTGTACGGCGGATGTAATGGCCGAACTTGAACGCATGTCGCGCAGTCGCAGTGG
>CANEVH010000080.1 GCA_947442105.1 Comamonadaceae bacterium
GATCCGCGCATGGTGGGCTCTGGATGGGTCAGTGATTCGGTATTTACCTAGAACGCTTCAGAGGCTGCCGACGTGGACAGGGCGGAAGGTATTTCAGCAGCCTGTTAACTCTCTGGGCCAGGGTATCAGCGGCGTCGGTGGTGCTGCTATTGGCATCGGCTGGTTGGTGGGCTGCGCCGTGAGCTTTGTGTTCGCTTTGGGAATGGCGCAAATCGGCTCCGCCTACCCCACCGCCGGTGGCCTGTACCACTGGGGCTCCATCTTGGGCGGACGGGGCTACGGCTGGTTGACCGCTTGGCTTAACTTGCTGGGCTTGGTCACCGTGTTGGGCGCCATCAATGTTGGCACCTACAACTTCTTTCTAGGGGCTTTTGGTGCCAGTCTCGGTATTGAGGGAAGTTTAGGCTTGCAAGCTGCCTTTGTAATTGGCATTACCGTGATTCAAGCGGTTGTCAACCACGTGGGCATTCGCGCCACGGCCAAGCTCACCGATCTTTCGGGCTATTTGATTTTTGCGGTGGCTCTGGTGTTGACGGTTGCGCTTTTGGCCTATGCACCAAGCTGGGACATTACGCGCCTGTGGACCTTTAAAAACTACAGCGGCCCGGTCGGTGGTGACGTGTGGCCGCAGACCGACAGCCTGTGGCTTTTGTTTGGCTTGGGTCTGCTGCTCCCGATCTACACCATCACCGGGTTTGACGCCTCTGCGCACACGGCGGAAGAAACCCAAGATGCGGCGCGCGCCGTGCCCAAAGGCATCATTAACTCGGTGCTTTGGTCTGCCTTGTTTGGCTACCTCATGTTGGTGGCTTTTGTGCTGGCCATACCTGACATGGACAAAGCCGCTGCGAGTGGCTGGAGCGTGTTTTTTGGCACGGTAGATGCGGTGTTACCCGGCGGACTCAAGCAAGCGCTCTACGTGGGCATTTTCATCTGTCAATTTATTTGCGGTCTGGCCACGGTAACTTCTGCATCCCGCATGATTTTCGCCTTTGCGCGTGACGGAGGCCTGCCGGCATCGGCTGCGCTCAAGCGCGTGCATGCCAAGTTCCGCACCCCCGTAGCGGCCATCTGGACCGCCGCCATCATCTCTGTGCTCTTCACCTTGTACACCCCGGCTTACACCACCATCGTGTCGGTGACGGTGATCTTTTTGTTCCTGTCCTACGGCATGCCCATCGTGGCCGGATTCTTTGCCTACGGCACAAGCTGGACCCGCATGGGGCCGTGGAGCATGGGGCCTGCCTACCGTGTGGTCGCCGTGCTGGTGGCTTTGTGTGTGGCAGTGATCTTTTATCTAGGCGTACAGCCACCTAACGATGCGGCACTGAGCATCACGCTGGCGTTCATAGGTCTTACTGCCGTGGTGTGGTTTGGCTTTGAGCGCCGTCGCTTCCAGGGTCCACCCGTGGGCGATGAAGTCGCCAAGCGCCAGGCGCAAATCGCAGCGGCAGAAAACGCGCTGGGTGCTAAGCAGTAAGCAGTAAGCGCAAACCTCGCACTACGTCAACTTCAACCAGCACAGACCACCATGGGCGAACGCCTGAAAAACAAAGTTGCCTTGGTGTCGGGCGGCGCCACCGGAGTGGGCGGCGCTGCTTCGCGCCTGTTTGCGTCGGAGGGTGCGCGCATGGTGGTGCTCGACATCAACGCAAGCGCAGCAGAAGCCACTGCCCAGGCCATACGCGCCCAAGGCGGTGAAGCGCTTTGCGTGGTGGCAGACGTTTCGCAGGCAGCCCAGGTGGACGCAGCGGTGGCCACTGCATTGCAGCACTTCGGGCGCATTGACGTGCTGTTCAACCACGCAGGCAGCATTGTGGTCAAACCGTTTCTCGAAACCACCGAAGATGATTGGGACCACCTGATGGCCGTGAACGTGAAGAGCATGTACCTCGTCACCCGCGCCGTGCTGCCAGGCATGCTGGCGCAGGGCAAAGGTGCGATTGTCTGCACCTCGTCCATCTCTGCGGTGGCGGGTACGCCCATGGAAGTGTTGTACGACACCACCAAAGGCGCGTGCCATATGTTTGCGCGTGCTATTGCCGTGGAGTACCGGGACCGGGGCATACGCTGCAACGCGGTGTGTCCGGGCTTTGTCCGCACGCCGCACGGCATGCGGGAGGTCGAGGCCTTGCAAAAGCTTGGCGTGGATGTGTCCGAAGCGGCTCTGGCCGCAGCGCAGGGCCGCATGTGCGAGCCGGAGGAAGTTGCCGCCGCCGCCCTGTTTTTGGCCAGCGACGAGGCCAGCTTTGTCAACGGAACGCATTTGTTTGTTGACAACGGCTTTACGGCCGTTTGAGCGCGCGCTTTGGCGTGTAATCACGGCATGCACTATTCGCACACCATAGGCCCACACCGCTACCAATTTGCGGACTTGCGCACCCTTATGGGCCGTGCCAGCCCGCTGCGCTCGGGCGACCTGCTCAGCGGCGTTGCGGCATCGACCATGCAGGAGCGCATGGCGGCCCAAATGGCGCTGGCCGACTTGCCATTGCGAACGTTTTTGAACGAGGCTCTGGTGCCCTACGAGACGGACGAAGTGACCCGCCTCATCATCGATACCCACGACGCACAGGCATTCGCCCCTGTGGCCCATTTGACGGTAGGTGACTTTCGTAACTGGCTGCTCGGCGACCAGGCCGACACCGCTGCGCTGAGTGCCTTGGCCCCTGGGCTGACGCCCGAAATGGTGGCCGCTGTGAGCAAAATCTGCCGCCTGCAAGACCTGGTGCTGATTGCCCGCAAATGCAGCGTGGTCACGCGCTTTCGCGGCACCATCGGGCTGCCCCAGCGCCTGGCCACACGCTTGCAACCCAACCACCCGACGGATGACGCCGCAGGCATTGCCGCCAGCCTGCTCGACGGGCTGCTGCACGGCTGTGGGGACGCCGTCATCGGCATCAACCCCGCCACGGACAACGTGGCCCAGGTGATGCGACTCTTGCACATGCTCGACGAGGTGATTGCCGGCTACGCCATTCCCACCCAGTCCTGCATCCTCACCCACGTCACCAATACCTTGCAGGCCATGGCGCGTGGTGCGCCGGTCGATTTGGTGTTTCAGTCCATTGGCGGCACCGAGGGCACCAACCGCAGCTTTGGTATCGATCTGGCACTGTTGTCCGAAGCCCGCCAGGCCGCGCTGGCGCTGCAACGTGGTGCTTTGTTTGACGACGGCGCGCGCGGCCAGCACGTGATGTATTTCGAGACCGGCCAGGGCAGCGCTTTGTCGGCCAACGCCCACCACGGCTGCGACCAGCAAACCATAGAAGCGCGGGCCTACGCCGTGGCGCGCGCCTACCAGCCCTTGCTGGTCAACACCGTGGTCGGCTTTATTGGCCCGGAATACCTCTACAACGGCAAGCAAATCATCCGCGCCGGGCTGGAAGACCACTTTTGCGGCAAGCTGCTGGGCGTGCCCATGGGCTGTGACGTCTGCTACACCAACCACGCCGAGGCAGACTCCGACGACATGGACGCCCTGCTCACGCTATTGTGCGCGGCGGGCTGCAACTTCATTATGGGAATTCCGGGGGCAGACGACATCATGCTCAATTACCAAAGCACCTCGTTCCACGACGCCTTGGTCATGCGCCAAACCCTGGGTCTGCGCCCCGGCACTGAATTTGAAGCCTGGTTGCAGCACATGCAGGTGTTTGAGCCGGGCAGCCAATCGCGCCTGGCGCAGCCCCTGCCTGCGGCTTTTGCCAAGACCTTGCAGCGGCTGGAGTCGGCATGACAGGCCGCCACCCGCTGGTGACCACCGCGCCGTGGGACAGCCTGAAACGCTTTACCGACGCCCGCATTGCGCTGGGCCGCGCCGGTCACAGCCTGCCCACCCAGGCCCACCTGAACTTTCAGCTCGCCCATGCCCAGGCGCGCGACGCGGTGCACCTGCCCTTTGACGCACAAGGCATCACGAGCGCGCTGCACGCCATGGGGCTCCAGTCGATTAGTCTGCACAGCGCTGCGCCGGACCGCTACACCTACCTGCAACGGCCGGACCTGGGCCGGCGCCTGAGCGCTGCCTCGCTTGCGCAGTTGCACGGCGCTGCGGGTGGCGCAGCCGAGGCAGACGGCGGTGCGTTTGACATCGCATTCGCCATCGTGGATGGCCTATCGGCGCTGGCAGTGCACCAAAACGCCACCGCTTTGTTGGGCGCCACCTTGGCACGGCTGCAAACCGACGCAGTGCAGCCCTGGTCGGTCGCGCCCATTGCCTTGGTGCAGCAAGGCCGGGTGGCGGTAGGCGATGAAGTGGGCCAAACCCTCAAAGCCCGCATGGTGGTGGTGATGATCGGGGAGCGACCGGGCTTGAGTTCACCCGACAGCATGGGCCTGTACATCACTTGGGCGCCCGCCGTGGGCCTGAGTGACGCGCAGCGCAATTGCATCTCCAATGTGCGCCCTGCGGGTTTGTCGGTGGACGCAGCCGCTGACAAATTGGTCTACCTCATGCAACAGGCCCGCCAGCGCAGGCTTAGCGGCGTTGGTCTCAAAGACGAATCCGGTGCACCGTCTGCCATAGACACCGATGCCAATCCGCGCATTGCGCAGTCTGGTATCTGGCGCGCCTAGATTGCCTAAGCTGAAACTTACCGTGTAAGCACTTTCATGGCTGGGGTGCTGCGCACCCTCATGAAAGCGAAGCCCTGGCGAATCGGTTTGCGGCATGATGGCGGCATTTTTGATTTAGCACTTGGGATCTGGTCATGAAACTGGCGCTGCTCTCCGACGTTCACAGCAACCTCCAGGCCCTGCAGGCCTGTCTTGCGCACGCCCGCGCCCAGGGGGCTCAGAAGCTTGCATTTTTGGGCGACTTGGTCGGTTACGGCGCCCAGCCGAGTGAGGTGCTTGACTGCATCATGTCCCTGGCGGCGCAGGGCGCAGTGGTCTTGCGAGGCAACCACGAAGAGTTGGCCCTCAAACCACCCGCAAACGCGGTGCGCATGGGTGAGATGACGGCCGACTGGACGCACCGACAGCTCTCTCCGAGCCAGCGCGCTTGGCTGGAGCAGCTGCCCTTGGTAGAGCAAATCGATTCTGTGTTGTTGGTGCACGCCAGCGCCAACGCACCGGAGCGCTGGCGCTATATCGACAGCCCTATGGCCGCCACCGCCAGCCTGGACGCAGCGTGCGCCTGGCCGGGTGTTCGCTACGTCTTTGGTGGCCATGTCCATGCCCAAACCCTGTACTACCGGGGTGCAGTGGGCACGCTGATGTCCTTTGATCCGCAGGCCGGCGTGGCCATTCCCGTGCCCCGCCACCGCCACTGGGTGGCTACTGTGGGCTCGGTCGGGCAACCGCGTGATGGCAACCCGCAGGCCATGTACGCCTTGTTTGACAGCACAGCGGAGCAACTCACGTTTCACCGGGTGCATTACGACCACGCGGCTGCCGCAGACGCGATTCGGCTGGCCGGTCTGCCAGCGTTTTTTGCCCGACGGCTGGAGCTGGGGCGTTGAAGCTGCTCGAACCCGGCAGCACGCTCGATGGATTCACCATCGGCGAGTGCATTCACAGCGGTGGCATGGCGCACATTTACCATGTGCGCTACGCCCAGGGCCGCCCGGATCCCGGTTTTGCCATGGCCATGAAGGTGCCGCGCATGGCCAGCGGCGACGGTGCCGAAAACATCGTCGGCTTTGAGGTGGAATGCCAAATCCTGCAAGTGCTGACCGGAGCCCACGTGCCGCGCTTTGTGGCCGCCGGCGACCTGGAGCGCGTGCCTTACTTGGTGATGGAATACATCGCTGGACGCACTTTGCAGCACTGGCTGGACGCGCCGCAGCCGCTGGGCGCCGACCTGGTCGTGCGCCTGGGCGTGGCCATGGCGCACGCAGCGCACGCTTTGCACCTGCAAAACACGGTGCATATGGACCTCAAGCCGCAAAACGTGTTGCTGCGCCCCCTGCATGCGGCGGTGGACCTTTCGCCTGAGCTGCAACCGCTGGACGCCTTTGGCAGCGCCGTGCTGCTGGACTTTGGCCTCTCGCACCACGCCCATTACCCCGACTTGCTGGCCGAGCAGCTGCGCAAGGCGGTGGGCTCACCCGCCTGGATTGCGCCCGAGCAGGTGGTCGGTGTGCGGGGCGACCCGCGCAGCGACATATTTGCCATCGGCGTCATGCTCTACCAGCTGTGTACTGGAGAACTCCCTTTTGGCGAACCGCAGACGCCGGCGGGCTTGCGCCAGCGCCTGTGGGTGGACCCGGTGCCGCCGCGACGGCGCCGCGCCGACCTGCCCGCCTGGCTGCAAGAGGTGGTGCTGCGCTGCCTGGAGCCCGAAGCCGCCAAGCGCTACCCCTCGGCGGCGCACCTCGCCTTTGACCTGACGCACCCCACGCAGGTGCTGGTCACCCAGCGCGGCACCAACACCGCGCCCACGCCTTTTCGGGTGCACTTCAAGCGCTGGATCAAGGCCGCTGGCATGCACTACCAGCCCAGCCCGGTGCCTTCGCAGCAGATTTCAGAAGTTCCCATCGTCATGGTCGCCGTGCCCTACCGTGACGCCAGCGATGCCACCTTGTTTTCCCTGCGCCAGGCGGTGGCACGCGCCTTGGGCTCACGCGCCGGCGCCCGCTTGGCCTGCGTAACCGTCATTCCCGCCAGCCTGAGCAGCACCACCCACGAAGACCGCAGCGAAACCCAGTTGCACAGGCGCTACTTGGCGCAGTTGCACCAATGGGCGCAGCCGCTAGACCACCCAGGCCAGCAAACGTCTTGCCACGTGCTGGAGTCTGGCGACGTGGCCCACGCCTTGCTGGACTACGCGGTGGGCAACCAAGTCAGCGTGATCGTGATGGGCGCCGCCACCCACGGCCTCAAAACCCAGCGCTTCATCGCCACCGTGCCGATCAAGGTGGCCATGGACGCACCGTGCACCGTGATTTTGGTCAAGCAAACCTTGCCGTTTGCGCAGCTTGCGGCTGCCGCTTCGGACGACGCCAGGCTCGATAGTGCGGCTGCCCCAGACCCGCAGTTGCCGGGGGCGGCCTTGTATGGGGATGATTTGGGGCCGTTGGGATAGGTGCTGGCTTATCCCCTTGTATCCCCCTATCCCCTTTCTCACCTCAGCGGGAGCTTCCCCCCCCCCTATCCCCTCAGCCCCCTTTCCACCCCGGCGGGGTGGAAAGGGGGAGCTAACAGCCACATTTGATCTCGCCGCTCCGGCTAGGCTTCTACTGGCTTAGCACCGGTTGGTACGCCTGCCGCACTTATGCGCGGCGCCGTCGCCGCGACGGCTTTCGGGGTTTGGGCGCTGCGGTTTTTGCGGAGATTTGGGGCTAGGCGCCGCCGCCACAGGCAACAGGCGGCAAAAAAAGCCAGTGTTTCAGTGCCCTCGGTCGGGCTAGCCACAAAGTAAAACGACTTGTCAGGCACCGCCAGGTGGTGCAGGCCGCGCTTGGCTGCGATGACCGCAAAGGCCAAGGGAATGCTGGCGTGAAACACAAAGTCCAGGGTGATGTCCAAAAAACCGCCCAGGTCGGTGGGCTGGGCATGGCGCGCCACAGCGCCGTCCAAGGCTTCGCACAGGCGGGAGGCGCCAACGGCGAGCAAACCGCTCAGAAAAGCGCCTTGGCGGATCAAGCCTGCGGCCAGCAGCCCGATGGCAAAGCCCATCCAAATCAGCGCATTGGCGCCCACGCCCGCGCCAAAGCCAGGATGGCGGGGCGGGTCAGAAGCCGGGCGAGGCGGTCGAGCATGGGGCAAGCAGGGGTTGAGCAGGGGTTGAGCAACGGTTAAGGGCCAGGGTGCGCGCTTGCGAGTCAAGTTAGCAAGGTCAACCGCGCCGGGTCGGCCATGTCGGCAGCGTCGTGGGTGACCAAAATTGCCGCAATGCCGCGCTGTGCGACTGCGCCCAACACCAGCGCGCGCATGCGCTGGCGCAGCGGCGCGTCTAGCTTGGCAAAGGGCTCGTCGCATCAGGACCAGTGGTTGCGCCAACAGTGCGCGTGCCAAAGCCACCGCGCGCGCTGTCCGCCGGACAGGGTGGCCGGGTCGGCGTGGGCAAAGTCTTGCAGTTCGACTTCGGCCAGTGCCGCCTGCGCCTGCGGGCAGCGCCAGCATGGCAAGTGGCCGCAGCAAACGCGCCCATTGGGCCGAGCGAAAGCACTAGGAGAGCAGCAGCGCAGAGCCCGCCCAGGCGAGCGCAGACGCGACCACGCCGGTGTAGGCACTTACCCACAAGGCGGGTGCGGTTTGGGCACGCGCTGCAAGCGCTGCCCATGCGCCAGCGTCTAGGCCTGCGCTCACCGAAGCTAGCAGACTCAAAAGCAAGGTCACACCCACTGCCCCGGCCAGCAGCAAAGCCCCCAGCGCAATGCACGGGCAGTGAAAACACCGGGGGGGTGTAAAGGGCGTGGGTGAAGGGCTTGGCGCAAGCCTTATGGTGTGTTGAGCCAAACCGCTGCGCGCGGCCAAGTGCAGTGTAAAAGGGCGGTAAACAAGCACTTTGCTGGCATTGAAGCTGCAAACTCAGTCGTGCAAGCAGGCGAATATGCGCACGTCACAGTGGGTTCAATGCACGCCGCGCCAGGTGCGGGCGTATGGGCTTACTGCGCGGCCCAGCCGCCGTCCATGTTCCAAGCCACGCCGCGCACATTGTTGCCCGCCGCAGAGCACAAAAACACCGCCAGCGCGCCCAGTTCTTCGGGGGTGGTGAATTGCAGCGAAGGCTCTTTTTCGCCCAGCAGCAAGGCGGTGGCCTGGTCGTTGGACACGCCCAGGGCGGCGGCTTTGGCGTCCACCTGCTTTTGCACCAGAGGGGTGAGCACCCAGCCGGGGCAAATGGCGTTGCAGGTGACGCCGGTGGTGGCGTTCTCCAGCGCAGTCACCTTGGTCAGGCCCACCAGGCCGTGCTTGGCCGCCACATAGGCCGATTTTTCTACCGAAGCCACCAGGCCGTGCACCGAGGCCACATTCAAAATGCGGCCCCAGTTGCGTGCGCGCATGCCCGGCAGCGCAAAGCGGCTGGCATGGAAGGCGCTGCTGAGGTTGATGGCGATGATGGCGTCCCAGCGCTCCGGCGGAAAATCTTCGATGCGCGCCACGTGCTGGATGCCCGCGTTGTTCACCAAAATGTCCACCGCGCCAAACGTGGCCTCGGCATGGCGCACCATGGCTTCAATCTCAGCGGGCTTGCTCATATCCGCACCGTGGTAGCTCACCGCAGCGCCCAGCGCTTTGATGTCGGCCATGGGGCTGTCCACATCGCCAAAGCCGTTCATCACGATGTTTGCGCCTTGGGCGGCCAATGCTTTGGCCAGGCCCAGGCCAATGCCGCTGGTCGATCCGGTAACGAGGGCGGTTTTGCCTGTGAGCATGGGGTGTTCCTTGTGTCAATACGGGGCGTGGCCCCTGGGAATGGTGTTGCGCAGCTATCCATTAGGATGCAAGCATTATCAATCTGCCACCGAGTCTGGTCCCCAACTCCACCGGCCCCATCCCCATGACCGCACCCAGCCTGCATTTCCTATCCTGCACCGTGCCAGAACCCCACCGCATGGCCTATTGGCAGTGGGGCGACCCCGCTGCCGCTCACACCGTGCTGTGCGTGCACGGCCTGACGCGCCAGGGCCGCGACTTTGACGTGCTGGCGCAAACCCTGGTGGCGCGCGCCGGTGGCAATGTGCGCGTGGTCTGCCCCGACGTGGTGGGGCGGGGCAAAAGCGACTGGCTCACCGACCCCATGGGTTACCAGATTCCCCACTATGCGGCTGACATGCTGGCGCTGCTGGCGCACCTCCGGCCCCAAACCCTGGACTGGGTGGGCACCAGCATGGGCGGCTTGATTGGCATGGTGGCCTGCAATCTGGCGCCCACGGTGGGCGCGACGGTACGCCGTTTGGTGCTTAACGACGTGGGGCCCACCATCGAGTGGTCGGCCTTGCAGCGCATTGGGCAGTACCTGGGCAAGTCCGGGCACTTCGCCAGCGAGCAGCAGGCGGCTGACGCCATGTGGGCTATTTCCAGCAGCTTTGGCCCGCACACACCCGCGCAGTGGCTGGCGCTGTCCAAACCCATGCTCAAGCGCGTGAGCAGTGCGGTGCAAGAGGCCCTGCAAGAAGCGGTGTACGCCTTGCATTACGACCCGGCCATCGCCTTGCCTTTTGGCCTGGCCACGCCCGAGAGTGCGGCCCAGGGCGAGGCGGCCTTGTGGCAGGCCTATGACGCCATCACGGCCCCGACGCTGCTGCTGCGCGGCGCCGACTCCGACTTGCTCTCGCCTGCCACCGCCTTGCAGATGACGCAGCGCGGCCCCAAGGCGCGCCTGGTCGAATTTGCGGGCGTGGGCCACGCGCCCACCTTGATCGCCCCGGACCAGACCGAGGCCGTAGCCTCGTTCTTGCTGGCCCCCAGCGCCTGAAGGCGCGCTGTCGGGCGCCGCGCGCAGCATGAAAAGCCAAGGCCCTGGGAGCCCGTCGCACCAAGCTTCGGCCTTGGCTGCGGCTACCTTTGAGGACTTGCCCTACGAAGCCGATGCGCTGGTGCGCGCACGCGCCTTTGCCGAGCCGCTGCTGGCGGGCCAAACGCTGGACACGGGCGAAAACGTGCTGGCCCATGCGGACGCCGTGGCGGCCATTCTGGCCACCATGGGCGGCTCCGACGCCATGCAGTCGGCCAGCTACCTGGTCTACGCCTGCGAACACCTGAACAAGCCCCATGAGGTGATTGCCAAGGCCTTTGGCGCGCACTTTGCCGACCTGGCAATAGAGACCACCAAGCTGGTGCGCTTGCAGCGCATGGCGCGCATAGCGCAGACAGCCGCAGGCCGAAGCGCCCCGGCTGCGCCCATGGCGCAGACCAGTGCGGCGCAAACCGAGAGCGTGCGCAAGATGCTGCTGGCGTTTTCGCGCGATCTGCGGGTGGTCATGCTGCGCCTGGCCTCGCGGCTGCAAACCCTGCGCCACTTTGCTGCCACCAAGCTGCCCCTGCCCGCTGGCCTGGCCGCAGAGTCCATGCAGGTATTTGCGCCCCTGGCCAACCGCCTGGGCATTTGGGAGGTGAAGTGGGAGCTTGAAGATCTGGCTTTTCGTTTTCTGGAGCCCCACACCTACCGCCAAGTGGCGCAGTGGCTGGACGAAAAGCGCAGCGCGCGCGAGCGGGCCGTGGACGCGGTGCGTGGTGCCCTGGCCGACGATTTGCAGGCCCACGGCATCAGCGCGCAAGTGCAGGGGCGGCCCAAAAACATTTACAGCATCGTCAAAAAAATGCGCGGCAAGTCACTCGACTTTGACCAAGTGTTTGACATCCGCGCCCTGCGCGTGATTGTGTCCACGGTGGACCAGTGCTACGCGGCGCTGGCGCTGGTGCACAGCACGTTTGCGCCCATAGCCGCAGAGTTTGACGACTACATCGCCAAACCCAAGGGCAACGGCTACCAGTCGCTGCACACCGTGGTGCGCGACGCCCAGGGCCAGGCCATAGAGGTGCAAATTCGCACCCAGGCCATGCACCAGCACGCCGAGCACGGCGTGGCCGCCCACTGGGCCTACAAAGAGGCGGGCACCAAAGGCTATGCCGGTGTATCTGCCAGTGGCGCCTATGACGCAAAAATTGCGGTGTTGCGCCAACTCATGGCCTGGGAGCGCGAGCTGTCCCGAGGCGAGGGGGGCAGTCATCCGACAGCCTCCCTCGCGCCGGGCGCGGAGGCAGCGCCGTCGTTTGACGACCGCATTTACGTGCTCACGCCGGAGGCGGCGATTGTGGAGCTGCCCCAGGGCGCCACGCCGGTGGACTTTGCCTACAGCGTGCACACCACGCTGGGCCACCGCTGCCGGGGCGCGCGGGTGGACGGCGCCATGGTGCCGCTGCACACGCCCCTGAAAAATGGCCAAACCGTGGA
>CANEVH010000081.1 GCA_947442105.1 Comamonadaceae bacterium
CGCATTGGCAAGCATTACAACAACCCCTCGTTTGGCTATGGCGGCTACTGCCTGCCCAAAGACACCAAGCAACTGCTGGCCAATTACAGCGAGGTGCCGCAAAACCTGATCCGCGCGATTGTGGACGCCAACAGCACGCGCAAAGACTTTGTGGCCTTTGACATCTTGAAGCGCAACCCCAAGGTGGTGGGCATTTACCGCCTAGTGATGAAAGCCGGCAGCGACAACTTCCGCGCCAGCAGCGTGCAAGGCATCATGAAGCGGCTCAAGGCCAAGGGCGTAGAGGTGATTGTTTATGAGCCAGTGCTCGGTGAGGCCGAGTTTTTCAAATCACGGGTGGTGAACGACTTGGCTGCATTCAAAGCGCAGGCCGATGTCATCGTGGCCAATCGAATCACCGACGAGATCCAGGACGTGAAGGACCGCGTCTACACCCGCGACTTGTTTGGGCAGGACTGAGCACCGACTCAGTGTTGTTCCTCCGGCTTAGAGCGTAAGCCGGAGACTAGCGGCTAACTGGGTGTTGGCGCACCCAGCTAGCGCTTGCTGGGTTTACTTGACGCTCTGAACCATCTTCATGGCCGTGCCAATCAGCGTAGAAACTTCGCTCATATTGCCCGGGATGATGAGCGTGGTGGTGGCATCGGCCGCCACCCGGCTGTAGGCGTCCACTGCGCGCTCTGCCACTTTGAGTTGCACCGCTTGTTCGCCGCCGGGCTGGCGTATGGCTGCCGCAATGCGCTCAATCGCCTGCGCCGTGGCGTTGGCCACTGCGGTAATCGATGCCGCTTCGCCTTCGGCCTTGTTGATCACCGCTTGTTTTTCGCCCTCAGAGCGGGCGATAAACGCCTCGCGCTCACCCGTGGCGATGTTGATTTGCTCTTGGCGACGGCCTTCGGACGCCGCAATCAGCGCCCGCTTTTCGCGCTCAGCGGTGATTTGCGCCTGCATGGCGTGCAAGATCTCTTTGGGCGGCGTCAGGTCTTTGATCTCGTAGCGCAGCACCTTCACGCCCCAGTTCAGCGCGGCTTCGTCAATCGCGGCCACCACTTGGGCGTTGATGATGTCGCGCTCTTCAAAGGTTTTGTCCAACTCCAGCTTGCCGATAACTGAGCGCAGCGACGTTTGCGCCAGCTGCGAAATGGCCACGATGTAGTTGGACGAGCCGTAGCTGGCCCGCATGGCGTCCGTCACCTGGAAATACAGAATGCCGTCCACCTGCAACTGCGTGTTGTCGCGGGTGATGCAAACCTGGCTGGGGATGTCCAGCGGAATTTCCTTGAGTACGTGTTTGTAGGCCACACGGTCAATGAAGGGCACCAAAAAGTTCAGCCCCGGCGTGAGCGTGCCCAAGTACTTGCCCAAACGTTCAATCACCCAGGCATGCTGCTGCGGTACGACCCGCACAGACTGGGTGACAAAAATGACGGCCACCACCAACAAAACCAATGCAATTTCCATAGAACCCCCTATTTAAGTTTTATCGACCAAAAGACGTGAACCAACAACCTCAACGACCCGGTGCTCACCCGCGAGTGGAGTCACGCCAGCGCGGTGAATCGCCGTCCAGTTGGCGCCCCGGTAATGCACTTGCGCGCTGCCGTCAGCGTCCCACTGCGCAATGTGCACGGTTTGCCCAATGTCCAAGTGGATGTCGGGGTTGGCCTGGGGAAGCGGCGCCTGGGCGCTGCGCCTGCGAACCCAGCACAACACCAACACCGCGCCGCCGCCCACCACAGCCGCCACTGCGATCTGGCTGGCCGTGGCAACACCTGCCGTTGCCGCCAGGGCCGCCGCGACCAGGCCGAGGGCGATCATGAGCAGATAGAACGTGCCCGTGATCAGCTCAACGGCGACCGCCAAGCCCGCCGCAACCCACCAGAATGTTGAATCGTCCATCGCATCCACCTCCTTTTTACTTGTGGCACCAGCGCACAACCCTGTGCGCGATTGTGGCCGCCGGATGTTGCACCGCAGCGTCAGTGCCGTATTTAGTCCTTACACTTCGCGCTCCCATTATTTTTGCGGCTTAGCTGTTGGAGCGCCCTGATGAAGTTTCGTTTTCCCATCATCATTATTGATGAAGACTTTCGCTCCGAAAACACCTCGGGTTTAGGCATCCGCGCCCTGGCCCAGGCCATCGAGTCCGAGGGGCTAGAAGTCTTGGGCGTCACCAGCTACGGCGACCTGAGCCAGTTTGCCCAGCAGCAAAGCCGAGCCAGCGCCTTCATTCTGTCCATAGACGACGAAGAGTTCACCCCCGGCCCGGACCTGGACCCGGCGGTGCTCAATCTGCGCCACTTTATTGAAGAAGTGCGGCGCAAAAACTTGGACGTGCCCATCTATGTGTACGGCGAGACCAAGACCAGCCGCCACATCCCTAACGACATCTTGCGCGAGCTGCATGGTTTCATCCACATGTTTGAGGACACGCCGGAGTTTGTGGCCCGCCACATCATCCGCGAGGCCAAGAGCTATCTGGAAAGCGTGCAGCCGCCCTTCTTCAAAGCACTGCTGGACTACGCCGAAGACGGCTCCTACTCCTGGCATTGCCCCGGTCACTCGGGCGGCGTGGCTTTTCTGAAAAGCCCGGTGGGCCAGATGTACCACCAGTTTTATGGCGAAAACATGCTGCGCGCCGACGTGTGCAACGCGGTGGAAGAGCTGGGCCAGTTGCTGGACCACAACGGCGCCATTGGCGCCAGCGAGCGCAATGCGGCGCGCATTTTTAACGCCGACCACTGCTTCTTTGTGACCAACGGCACCAGCACCAGCAACAAAATGGTCTGGCACCACACCGTGGCGCCCAACGACGTGGTGGTGGTGGACCGCAACTGCCACAAGTCCATCCTGCACGCCATCATCATGACGGGCGCGATCCCGGTCTTCTTGAAGCCCACGCGCAACCACTTCGGCATCATCGGCCCCATCCCGCAAAGCGAGTTTGAGCCCGCCAACATCCGCGCCAAGATCCAGGCCAACCCGCTGATCAAAGAGCATTTAGTCGGTGTGGATGCAGCCACCATTCAGCCCCGCGTGCTGACGCTCACGCAATCCACCTACGACGGCGTGCTCTACAACACCGAGACGGTGAAGAAGATGCTCGACGGCTACGTGGACAACATCCACTTTGACGAAGCCTGGTTACCCCACGCGGCCTTCCACCCGTTTTATGGCAGCTACCATTCCATGGGCAAAAAGCGCCCGCGGCCCAAAAAAGCCATGGTGTACGCCACCCAGTCCATCCACAAGCTGCTCGCAGGCATCAGCCAGGCCAGCCATGTGCTGGTGCAAGACTCGCAAACCGTCAAGCTGGACAAACACCTGTTCAACGAGGCGTATTTGATGCACACCAGCACCAGCCCGCAGTACAGCATCATTGCCAGCTGCGACGTGGCTGCGGCCATGATGGAGCCACCCGGCGGCACCGCGCTGGTGGAAGAAAGCATCGTAGAAGCGCTGGACTTTCGCCGCGCCATGCGCAAGGTGGACGAGGAGTACGGCGCCGACTGGTGGTTCAAAGTCTGGGGACCGGAAAAGTTTGCCGAAGAAGGCATTGGCCGCGCCGACAACTGGATCATCAAAGGCGAGTCCGCCAAGGCCAAGGTCGGCGTCAACTGGCACGGCTTTGGAAAGATGGCGACCGGCTTCAATATGCTGGACCCGATCAAGGCCACTATCGTCACGCCGGGCATGGACTTGAACGGCAAGTTCGCCAAAACTGGCATCCCGGCGAGCATCGTGACCAAGTTTTTGGCCGAGCACGGCGTGGTGGTGGAAAAAACTGGCCTCTACAGCTTCTTCATCATGTTCACCATCGGCATCACCAAGGGCCGCTGGAACAGCATGCTGACCGCGCTGCAGCAGTTCAAAGACGACTACGACAAGAACCAGCCCATGTGGCGCATCCTGCCCGAGTTCTGCAAAAAGCACCCGCGCTACGAGCGCATGGGCTTGGCCGATCTATGTCAGCACCTGCACGCGCTGTACGCCAAGTACGACATCGCACGGCTCACCACCGATATGTACCTCAGCGACCTGGCCCCGGCCATGAAGCCCAGCGACGCCTATGCCCACATTGCGCTGCGCAAAACCGAGCGGGTAGAGATTGACCACCTGGAAGGCCGCGTTACCGTGGGCCTGGTCACGCCCTACCCACCGGGCATTCCCTTGCTCATCCCCGGCGAGGTATTCAACAAGAAAATCGTCGACTACCTCAAGTTCGCCCGCGAGTTCAACAGCCAGTGCCCCGGCTTCGAGACCGACATTCACGGTCTGGTCGAAGAAGAGGGCGCGGATGGCAAGAAGCACTATTTTGCGGATTGCGTGGGGATTTAACTGCCTGCGTGCGAAAGGGCTGGCGACCAAGGGGTGGAGTCGCTAATCCACCCTTCCCCCAAGTCTTTTCATTGGTACGCTGGCTTTACCAGCAAGGGTCTGGCGCCCCCGCCCCCGCCGCTATGGAGTCAATGACAAGGTTGCAGGTTTACTTGTTAATAAATCTTTTGAACCAGCGGCTTTATCTAATGCAACAGCCCTGAACGTCTTGCTGGCGTCTCCTGCTTCAACCGTTCTTTTGTATGTCTGGCCACTCGCTTCATTTATATCAGTCCACCCTTTGTCATCCGGCTGTGGATCTACGCTTGAGTTTTGTTGCCACTTTATGGTGTTGTTGCCATCGCGGTATGCATTCGCATTGCCGGTGAGTACTGCGGTAAAAGTGACAGACTCAGTTACCTTTGCTTCTGCCGGTACAAATGTAATTGAAAGCACAGGATTTGTAGCGGAGTCCTCAATTTCCTTGAGCAACTCCTGCAATTTATTGCCAAAGATTTTAACTAACTCATCAGCTTTACGCTTCTCATCGTCTATTTCTAGCCGCAGCTTGATAGCCTGGGCCCTAACTTTAACAATATCTTCATATGCGATTAACACATCTTTTTGTGCAGTAGCGTCCAAGTAAGATTTAGTCGCAGTGCTGTGCTTTGCTATAATTTCATTTTCATTTCTGTATGAATAAGAGTTATCACTATTTTTTTCAAATGACTCAATGTGGTTTATTAGAGTAATATTTGTATATCTGTAATAATCTAAATCAAGTTCATTGTATCTTTTGTTAAATCCGTTCCAATTATCCTCCGTGGTATATTTTTTATATTTCTCCAGGCTGGCATAAATTTTAGATAAATCGCTAGAGATATTTTCATTATTTTTTCGAGTATTATTTGCATATGCCGATAACAAGCTTTGAAGATTACTCCCTTCGCCCAGTGAAATGTCCCTTCCCCCCGTTGCTTGCTGTTGTCTAAGCTGGTCTACGATTCCCATCGCCTGCCGCAGTTGTTCCGCTCCTGGGTTGGCAATCAGGGTTAGAGACCGACTGGCCTCTTCAAGACCAACCGTCAAGCTGCATTGAGCGTGGTAAGTAATAGCGTCAGCGACAGCCATCTGTACGGTATACAAACTGATACTCTTGTTATTCGATATTCCTTGACCAGTTAGACCCAACTTGAAAGTTCGTTTATCCTCTATGGTTTCTAGGGTTTTCGAACGAACCTGCTCAAAGGCTTTCACGATAACCTCGACTGCAAGTGTGGAAAAAAAGTCCTGATTATATTCTGCCCGCGTTCCGCTGGTAAATCCAGCGCCCGCTGCTAGTATTTGGGCTGTACTTTGGGTAGCTATTGCACCCGCCGCACCCAGTCCGGTGGTTACCGTACCAAGTACAAAGTTAGTGGTTGAGGAATGTGATTTGAGTGCATATTGGAATCGTTTGCAGGACTCGTTAGACGCCGCAATAATCCGGTCCTGAACGCGATTGCGTCGATCCTCCGGCGTAGGTTGAGGCGTTCCATCGTATTTTTTATTGTAGAAACCAATGAACGCACGCTCCAATCGCTCAACATTTAAACTAGGAGTATCTTCGTTGCTTACGCAAGAACCTTTTGTTAAATTGTCACACCCGTGATTTGACGGATCAAGTAATTTAACCAAATCTACGCGTTCAATAGCTGAATAATCAGCATTATTTTCTGTATATTGATTAAACAACCCCACTGCTCCACCTTTGAGGCTGCTACATCCCGACAGATAGGCGACAGCCAATATTGCAATGCATAATTTAAAGTATCTCATAAAATCCTCCATACGTTGATGAGTGGCTCTGCGTTAAAAATCCAGAAATCTATTTTTTGAAACGTTATTTCAAGATTCATTGCCCAAATAGCGTTTTGAAAATAAAATCTATTTTTGTTGGGTGCGCGCTTTGCAGTACCGCAAATGTGACATTAAAACGCTGAGCCTACGTATGGCGTTTTAAAGTCGCCAGAAGTGTAAGCTAATTTAGATTTAGTCGAACTATTTTTCTGTTTACCTGCGGCTGCTACGAACAACTCCCACCCTTCCGTAAACCTGGACTGGCTATGGCCCGCAGCACGCTCATCCAGCATGGGCAAGCCGTTTAGAATGTAGACACATCAACGTATATCCAATTCAACCATGGTCAATCTACAAATTGCGAAATGGGGTAACAGCCTTGCGGTGCGCATTCCCGCCGACTATGTGCGCCAAATCGGCGCCAAAGAAGGGGATCAGCTTTTGGCGCACCTAGGCGCGGATGGCGCCTTGAACCTGAGTTTGCCGTCCCGCTGGAACCGCAAAGCGTTTGCGCAAGAGCTGGCAGACGGAACAAAGACGCTGCCGGTGGGTGCTTCGGTCATAGATCTATTGCGACAAGACGCCCGCTACTGATGTTGTACGTTGACACAAGCGTGTTGGTCGCGCTGTGCACCCATGAGGCCAAAACCGCTGATGTACTCCAGTGGTATGCGGCTTGCACGGAAGAGCTCGCTTGCGCAGCTTGGGGTGTGACTGAATTTGCCAGCGCCCTGGGCATCAAACAACGCACCGGGCAATTGACCGCTTCGCAGGCCAAGAGCGCGTGGGTTCAGTTCCAGCGCATCTGCGCCAGCGATTTGCAGTTGTTGCCGGTGGAGGCCAAGTGCTTCCACCAAGCCGCCATGATGACCATGGACGCCGCCGCAGCCTTGCGCGCAGGCGACGCCTTGCATTTGGCCTGTGCTCTGGAAGCGAGTGCACGGGGCATGGTGACCTTGGATGCCGTACTCGCCAAGAACGCCAAGCGCTTCAAGTTGAAGACGGTTGCAATCTAGATCAGGTAAATCACACAGATAAATGTCCGCCTTCTGGCGCGGGAGACAAAAAAGAGCGCCGAAAAGAGCACCAAAAATAGCGCCCACAAGGTGCTCATTCACAGAAATCGGGGCGCAGGCCCCGCGCCGGTCACTCGCTGGTGACGCCCATGGTCTTGCTGTAGCCGCCGTCCACGTAGGTGATTTCCGCAGTGACGCCGCCGGCCAGGTCGCTGAGCAAAAAGGCGGCTACGTTGCCCACGTCTTCGGTAGTCACGTTGCGGCGAATGGGCGAGGCGCCGGCCACCAGGTTCAGCAGCTTGCCAAAGTCTTTGATGCCGCTGGCCGCCAGGGTTTTAATGGGTCCGGCGCTGATGCCGTTCACGCGTATGCCCTTTGCGCCCACGGCCTCTGCCAGGTAGCGCACCGACGATTCCAGCGACGCTTTGGCCAAGCCCATGGTGTTGTAGTTGGGGATGATGCGCTCGGCGCCCAGGTAGGTCAGCGTCAGCAGTGCGGACTTCGGGTTCAAGTAGGGCAGGGCGGCTTTGGCCATGGCAGGAAAGCTGTAGGCGCTGATGTCATGGGCAATTTTGTAGCCCTCGCGGCTCAGGCCATCCAAAAAATTACCGGCAATCGCCTCGCGCGGCGCAAAGCCAATGGCGTGCACAAAGCCGTCAAAGGTCGGCCAGTGCGCAGTCAGGTCGGCAAACAAGCGTTCGATCTGCGCGTCGTCGCCCACGTCGCAATCAAAAATGAGCTTAGAGTCAAAGTCGGCGGCAAACTCGGTGATGCGGTCTTTGAACCGATCGCCTACGTAGCTAAATGCAAGTTCTGCCCCCTGCGCGCGGCAGGCCTTCGCAATGCCGTAAGCAATGGAGCGATTTGACAAAACGCCGGTAATCAACAATTTCTTGCCTGCTAAAAAACCCATGTCAATCCTCGGTATTGAAATTAAAAAAAGCGCGGTGGAATTGTCGCATGCGCAAATCGGGCTGATTTTCGGGGTTCGATTCGGGATTTGATTATGTGTTGTGGGCTACAATGCGACCTTCACGACCAAACGGGCGGGTTTTTACCGCCCGTTTTTTTTGGTCGATCGTTTTTTGATGCCGCGCGCCAAGCGGGTTGCATCGCCTCATTGAAATGGATTGAACGGACGTGGCATTGCAAGACATCCTGGCGCAAATCGTGGATGGCCTGGGCTATGACTTGGTCGAAATCGACCGGTCGGCCGGGGGCTTGTTGCGTGTCACGATTGATCTGCCTTGGGTGCAGGCGGCTTCGGGCGAGCCCCAGCTAGAGCAGTTCATTACGGTAGAAGACTGCGAAAAGGTCACGCGCCAATTGCAGTTCGCTCTGGAGGTGGATGGCATTGAATACCGCCGGTTGGAGGTGTCGTCCCCCGGAATAGACCGTCCTTTGCGCCACGTGGCAGATTTCGAGCGCTTTGTCGGCCAGGTGGTGGATGTGACCTTGAAGGCGCCTATTGGTGCGGCGGCCACTGGCCAGGTCAGTGCCAGCCGCAAGAAGTTTCGCGGCACGTTGGAGCGAACCCTGGATGGCGCAGGTCAGGTCGGTTGGCAAATTGTTTGGAGCGATGCGCCCGAGGTCAAGCCGGGCCAGCGCGTGAGCAAGAAGCGGATTGCGCCGCCCTTGCAGGCGCTGGGTTTTGCGTTGGACGAATTGCGCGAGGCGCGTTTGGCGCCGATTGTTAGTTTCAAAGGGCGCGGCGGTGCTGCGGCTTTGGATGGTGATGAATCAGTTTCGTAGTCATTGGATAGAGTGATCAGGAGAGTCAAGGCATGAATCGCGAATTGTTGATGTTGGTTGAGGCTATTTCACGTGAGAAAAACGTGGAGCGGGACGTTGTGCTCGCAGCCGTGGAGGCAGCACTGGCGCAAGCCACGAAGAAGTTGTACGCAGGTGAGGTGGACATCCGCGTTGCCTTGGACCGCGACAGCGGCAATTACGAGACTTTCCGCCGCTGGCATGTGGTGCCCGACGAGGCGGGCCTGCAATTGCCCGACCAAGAAATCTTGCTGTTTGAAGCCAAAGAGCAAATTTCGGACATTGAGGTCGATGAATACATCGAAGAACCCATTGAGTCTTTGCCCATAGGGCGCATCGGTGCAATGGCGGCCAAGCAGGTGATCTTGCAAAAAATCCGTGATGCAGAGCGCGAAATGCTGCTCAACGACTTTATGTCGCGCGGCGACAACATCTTTGTGGGCACCGTCAAGCGCATGGACAAGGGTGATTTGATTGTCGAGAGCGGTCGCGTTGAAGGCCGGCTGCGACGCAACGAGATGATCCCGAAAGAAAACTTCCGTGCTGGCGACCGCGTGCGCGCCATGATCATGGAAGTGGACCTGAACCTGCGCGGCGCTCCCATTGTGTTGTCGCGCTCGGCGCCGGACTTCATGATTGAGCTGTTCCGCCAAGAAGTGCCCGAGATCGAACAAGGCCTGTTGGAGATCAAATCCTGTGCCCGCGACCCCGGCTCGCGCGCCAAGATCGCCGTGCTGTCGCACGACAAGCGGGTGGACCCGATCGGCACGTGCGTGGGTGTGCGTGGCACCCGTGTCAATGGCGTAACCAACGAACTCGCTGGCGAGCGCGTGGACATCGTGCTCTGGAGCGAAGACCCAGCGCAGTTTGTGATTGGCGCGCTGGCCCCGGCCAATGTGTCGTCCATCGTGGTAGACGAAGAGCGCCATGCCATGGACGTGGTGGTGGACGAGGAAAACCTGGCGATTGCGATTGGCCGCGGTGGCCAAAACGTGCGCCTGGCGGCAGAGCTTACCGGTTGGAAAATCAACATCATGGACGCCGCCGAATCGGCGCAGAAGCAGGCAGTGGAAACCGATTCGGGCCGCAAGCTGTTCATGGACAAGCTCGATGTCGACGAAGAAATTGCCGATATTCTGATTGCCGAAGGCTTTACCAGCTTGGAAGAAGTGGCCTATGTGCCGCTGCAAGAAATGTTGGAGATCGAGAGCTTTGACGAAGACACAGTCAACGAACTGCGCACCCGTGCCAAAGATGCTTTGTTGACGATGGAAATCGCCCGCGAAGAAAATATAGGAGCGGTGTCGCAGGATCTGCGGGACTTTGCTGGCCTGAGTGCCGAGACGATTGCAAAACTGGCTGAAGCTGGCGTACACACGCTAGACGATTTTGCCGATCTTGCCACCGACGAACTTACAGAAATCACCGGCCAGTCTGCGGACGAAGCCACGGCCCTGATCATGAAGGCGCGCGAGCATTGGTTCTCCAATGACGCCGCTTCTCAAGAGTCAC
>CANEVH010000082.1 GCA_947442105.1 Comamonadaceae bacterium
AATGGGCACGACCCGTATGCCTACCTGAAGGATGTCCTCACGCGGCTGCCAACGCAGCGCTCCAGTCGGATCGACGAATTGCTGCCGCACCGCTGGCAGCCCAACGACACCTGAATGCCTGCTGCGATCACAGCCTACGGCTGCGTTGAGGTGTGGGACGGGGATTGGCGGACGCTTACCGTACACGCACCGAAACCCGATGTACACCGCGTAGAAATTTGCGGCTTTGAACGCCTGTACATCGGCCTTCATGTTAGGAGCGCCGTACCACCAAGAGCTGCCGACTGTGCGTCGCTCGCGCCCCAGGTCGTCGGGACTGTCGGTGGTCCACTCCCACACATTGGCCCCCATGTCGTACAAGCCGTTGACGCCGGGTTTTGTAGCCCCTGCGGGCGCAGCGCGCGCCCATGGATCGGGGTCGCTCGTGTTGGCGCCTTGCGGGCTGTCGCCCGTGGGCCACGCATAGGTTCGGCCTTTTTGCCAAGGCGCTGGGGGCGACTCGCGCAGCTCGGTAAAGCCTGCCGTTTGCCATTCTGAAGCCGTGGGCAAGCGCCCGCCGGCCCAACGGCAATAGGCCTGCGCCTCTGCAAAATCCAAATGAACAGCAGGCAGGTCCGAACTCGCCGTTTGGCCATCGGGCTTACGCCAAGACCAGCCAGGGCGACGCTCCCAGCCCACGCCATATTCAAAACCACCGCCCTCTTTTTCTGCCCGCGTAATGGTGCCGGTAGCACGCACATAGCGGTCAAATTGCCCGATGGTGACCTCGGTGCGGTCAATCACAAACGAGGGTAATACCACTTTATCGCCCACCTGGGCGTGCACGGCGCCCGCGAAAAATGCTGCGCAAACCATGGCGTGTTTCATCCGCATGAACTCCGGTTTCAGTAAACCTGGATCATGCGCAAAAAAGCCAAACCCTGCCACCCCCGGTGGACATAGACGCAGCGGTGATGAGGCGCGTCTGGCAAAAGTCCGTCCCCAGCATCGTGAAGATGGCGCCTTTCTCAGCGGTACGCAGATGTAGTTAGGGCTGGGGCACTGGGATGGGTGTGGAGGCCGACAAGGCGGTGAGCGACCCGTGCTCGCCAAGCCCCACGGGTTTGCCCGCGACGATGGAGGCGATGAGGCCGAAGGCTCGCACCATTTTGCTGCTAGGTCCGTCCCAGTAGTCGGCCTTGTTGGGAACAAACTTCAGCAGCGCTAGATTGCTTGAGTCTGGGCCTTCGGGAAACCACGGCTTGGCAAACACAGTCCACAAGCTCTGGATGCGCGCCCGGTCGGTGTTGATTTCACCGTGGCCGGACAGCGAAACATAAGCCCCTTGGTCCTTGTCCGTGAAACTGAGGTTGACCGCGCGCAGGTGGTCCACTTTTGAAGACCGCACGTCGGTGAAGAACCACAACGCGCCTTGGGCGTCCATCTCCAGCGCAGTCATTGGACGGCTGGCCAAGGCGCCGTCGTCGTCCGAGGTGGTCAGCATGGCGATAGGGATGTTTTCAATCAACTTAGCGACGTGGGTGAGTTCGGCGCCGGTCTGGGGGCGATTTTCATGGGTAGGGCCTTGTTGTCGGGTTAGTGTTATCGGGCTGGGGAGCGCCAGGCCGTCAGCGTTGGTGCCAGCCAAGGCGCGGTGGGCATCTGTTGCCCACCGCGTGGCGCTTACTTGGGCATGAGCACCGTGTCGATGGCGTGGATCACGCCGTTGTCGGCGGCGACGTCAGCCCCCACCACTTTGGCGCCGTTGACCATCGCGCCACCGAGGGTGCTAATCACCACGGTGCTGCCTTGCACCGTCTTCACCTCACCCGGCCTCAGGTCCGCGGCCTTGAGCGCCGCCGCCAGCGTTTTGAAGTTGCCGGCGGCGGCAGCCGTGTCGACAACGTCCTTGGCGTGAACGCCAAGCGCCGCAACACCGAGTGCGGAGGCAATCAACAGTCTTTTGAGCTTCATTTTTCTTCGGGGGGTAAGGTCGCAGTGAGGGGGTTATCGCGGGACGGGCCTATCAGGCCGCTGGGATGAGCACCGAATCAATGCAGTGGATCAGCCCGTTCGATGCGGCAATGTCGGTTTTGGTCACCTTGACATCCCCGTTGAGCTTGACACCGCCGGTGGTGCTGATCTTTAGGTTGGCGCCGTTCAGCGTGGTGGCGGTCTTGCCGTCTAGCTTCATCACGTCAGCCGCTGCAACCTTGCCAGACAGCACGTGGTACTTCAGGATGGCGGTCAGTTTTGGGATGTCCTTGAGCAAACCCTCCACCGTGCCAGCAGGCAGCTTGGCGAACGCATCGTCGGTGCGGGCAAAAACGGTAAACGGACCCGCTCCTTTGAGCGTGTCAACAAGGCCTGCTGCGGTAAGGACCTTGGCCAGCGTCTTGAAATGGCCGTCGGCAACGGCAACATCGATCAGGGTATTCATAGGTTTTCCTTGGGTTGGGTTAATGCCGTGCACCGATTGCGAGGTGCCCCGCGCGACGGTTTGGCTGCGCGATTTACGGCAAGCGCAATCTATCGCTGCGAACGCGGCTGGCCTGTGCGCTGGCGCACAAAGCAAGCACTTACCGCACTTACTGCACTTTTGCCAGCAAGTGCGTTCGTACGTGGCCTTTCAAGTTGACACCGCGAAGTCAGGCTCGCACAAACACACCCGCCAGTTTTACGTGGTGCACCACTTCGGTGGCGCGGTCTTTGTTGCGCAAGCGATTGACCTTGCCGCCCGCGCCCCTGTTTTCGGTGGCTTGGGCCTTGACGTGGGTGCTCACATTGGGCCAACTTTTCAGCGTATTCACCAGCACGGCATCCGCCTTGGGCTGGTCGGCAAACCCAATCAAAGTGACGTGTTCGACCAAACCCGCCAAGTCGATGGCGGCTTCTAAGCCCGAATCTCCGCCACCGATTACCGCCAGGCGCTCGCCTTTGAGCAATGGGCCGTCACACTGAAGGCAATAGGCCACGCCTTTGTTTTTGCACTCGGCCTCGCCGGGCACGTTCACATTGCGACAGCGCGCGCCGGGGGATACATAGTGGCCTGGGTGGGCATCACCGAAGACACTGGCATTGCGCGCAATGCATCAAGGTCAAGAAGGGCCGGTTCCCCTGGACTTTCTCAGGCCGCACCATTACCAACGGCCGCGCCGAAGGCGTTGCCAAGCTGTTGTTTGGCGATTCACCAGAAGCTGAATCAGAAGGCGGCCATTCTGGCTGGGGCCACGGCAAGATTCTGGGCGGCGGCATGGTTGGAGAGATTGCGCTGGTCATTGAGATGGGCGCGGATGCGGTGGACATCGGCAAGACGATTCACCAGGATCGCAGCCTTGGGGAATCCATCGGCATGGCGCCTGAAGTTTGAACGCCGCACGGTACCTGAGTACTTCAAAACTTCATTGAGCACACCCGGTACACGCGAGCCGCCGCCGTCGTGCAACAAGCGGGTGCGGTGCACGCCGGGCGGATTGGGCGTGTCTAGTTTGCAAATAGGACAAGCATCAAATCGGGGTGTTCCGCAGGGGCGCTTCACGCGCGGATGCCGGGCAGGTATGAAGCGCAAGGTCCGCGCGAGGTCGGCCCTTACAGACAAATCACCACAGCAAATCACCATAGATGTCAAACTGCAATTCGTGAACTGGTCCAGCGACAGCCAGGCCTGAACACGCAGGGTTCGCCGCCGGGGCAGCAGGGCACCGATGACCCACGGGCAAGGCATGGTGCGCGGCTTTTTTTATCAACGGGATCAACGGGAGAAAACCATGGATATTCAACTGAACTTCATCAACAACTCGAATGACGCGAACAACTCGGATGTCGTGATCTTCCAGAAGAACGTCGCGACCAGCTTCGACGAGCTCTCGGTGGCCTGGCAGGTCATCCGCTACTGCGGCCAGGGAGACAATCATCTTTTTACCGTCCCCATGACCATGCAGGTCGGCGCCAGCGACAGCTATGGCAACTACACGCCGCAGCTGAATGCCCAGAACGGCCAGCAGTTCCAGATGGCGATGACGACGTCCGGTGACCGGCTGTTGCCAGTTGGCAGCGGCACCAGCTCTAAGGAAGTGCAGGTGCTCAACAACCTGAAACAGGGCGCCATCAGCGCCAGCATCTACAAGGGCGGCAAACTACTCGCTGTCAAGACCTCCATCGCCCCGCAGCAAAAAGCGGTGTTTGAGTTCAAGCCCACCATCTGGATCGGCGTGGTTTCGCAAATCGAAGAGGGCCAGGTTATGAACTCGGCGGTTGTTTCCAATATCAACACCGAGTTATCCCTGCTGGGCATCGCCAGCGCCGACATCGTCATGACGGGCGGCGGTCCAGGTGCCAACTCCACGCCTTTCGCGTTCAGCCTCCAAAACGTCGTGATGTCTTAGCGCCGCGCTAGCCCGCGCCCAGCGAAACCACCCAGTACACCCCCGCAGCGCACACCGCCAGCCAGCATGCTGCCAGCAGCCGGGTGGACGTGTTGTCCGCCGCAGGCGGCAGGGGATCGGGGGCGCCAGACAACTGATCGCCGTGCACCATGGCTGGGATGAGGGCCTTTTTGCGCACCAGCTTGTAAAAAGCCATGGCTGCTAGGTGCAGCCCCACCAAGCCCAGCACGAGAAACTTGCCTACCTCTGTGTGGTAGCTGGTGGCCTGGCTGGTGGCGTCTGCGGACACAAAGCGCACCAGCGGGCCGGTAAACGCAATTTCGTCGTCGCTGATCAGTCCGGTGCCCACTTGCAGGCTGAGCACGCCCAGCAGTGCCAGCACCGACAGCGCGCCCAGCGGGTTGTGCCCCACACCCGCATACCCTGACCCAGCGCCTTTAAGGTATTTGAGCAGCCCCACAGGGGAGGGCACAAACTGCAGGAACCGCGACCACCGGCCGCCAAAGATGCCCCAGCCTAGCCTGAACAAAATCAGCGTGAACACGGCATAGCCAAACCGCATGTGCCAGACCATCAGGTTGCCGCCCAAGCTGCCGGTGACGAACAGGCCAAGCACCGCCAGCACCAGCAACCAGTGAAACAAACGGGTGGGCAAATCCCAAACGCGAACTTTTTGCATGTCAAGCTCCAGTCAATTCATTAAAAATATGAACGTAGTCACCCATTCAGCGCAGAGCAAAAAGGCGGAAACCTTTCTACACTGTGCACGCAGACATTGTTGTCTGATCCCCATTCACTTTCAAGAAGGTGCGCGGCACCCCAAACTATGAAAGTTCTTCCACTTTAACCAAGGAGTTTGCATGAAAAACGCAGTTCGCATCGTTGTGGCAGCCGCAGTTATCGTATCGGCGCTGCCCGCCATGGCCCAGTTCCAGAAGCCCGAAGACGCGGTGAAATACCGCCAAGCCTCGTTCACCGTCATGGCCGCCCACTTTGGCCGCATCGGTGCCATGGTGCAGGGCAAGGTACCGTTTGATGCCAAAGCAGCCCAAGACAATGCAGCATTGGTCGAAACCATGAGCAAACTGCCCTGGGCTGGGTTTGGCGCCGATACGGAGTCGGTGGCATCCAAAGCCAAACCCGAAATCTGGAAAGAAAAGGCCAAGTTCGACCAAAGCAATGAAAAGCTGCTTGCCGCTGCCACCGCCTTGAACACCGCTGCCAAGTCGGGCAATTTGGACACCATCAAAAAAGCCTTTGGCGAAACCGCCGCCACATGCAAGGCGTGCCACGACGACTACCGCGCAAAATAAGAGAACAGCCTCTTGGTATCTGGACAGCGCCAGAGCCTAAAAAACAAAGAACGGCGTGCCCCTGAAGGCACGCCGTTCGCATTTGAGGTGAAAGCTAAATCACCTGCGGCAAGCTTGCCACTAAGAAGTCGTAGACCGCGCGGATGCGCCGGCTGGTGCGAATTTCTCTATGCACTGCCAGCCACATGGGCAGCGCCGGCACTTTGAGCTGGCCCGCCAGCACGGGCAGCACGTCCGGGTCGGTACGGGCTATGTAGCTGGCAACAAAGCCCACGCCTAAGCCCGCGCGCAATGCCTGCCACTGGGCCATCAAATCGTCCGTCCGCAGCGCAAATGCCTCCCGCTCTATGGCGTACCCCATGGCGGCAAAGCCTTGCAGTATGGTCAGGTCGGTGTCGCCGCCAATCAGGTCGTGTGTAAACAGCTCGGTGCCGTTGCGTGGCGTGCCCCGGCGTGCCAAATAGCTGCGGTGCGCAAAAGCGCCTAGCACCACATCGCCAATCTTGCGGGCCACAAGCGTGCCCTGCTCGGGGCGCACCATGCGCACCGCGATGTCCGCTTCGCGGCGCAAAAGGTTGCTCACCAGATTGCTAGACACCAGTTCGACTTGAATCTCTGGCAGTTGCTGGCGCATCTGCGCCAGCAGCGGGGGCAGCAGATTCACCGCTACGGGCACGCTGGCAGTGATGCGCACCGTGCCACGGGTTTGCGACTGTGCACCTGAGAGGGTGCGGGCCAGGTCGCGCGCACCTTCTTCCCACCCTTGATTGGAGCTTTTTGATGCAAACAGTAACGCCTTTCACACCGTGCTGATAACGCGCGCGCCCATGCGCTTTGGCCCCGCTGCCGCCCGTGCCTTTGCTTACGCCCGCCGGGTAACGCTGGGGTACGCACTCGTGTTTGCCGCTTGACACAGGAGTACGCCATGCAACGCCGTAACTTCATCACACTCCTGGGCGGTGGCACCGTCGCTGCTGCCACTGCGCTGACGGGCCTCTCCGGATGTTCTTCCTCCATCCCTGCCGAGGCGATCACCGCTTGGCGCGGGCCTGACGCCGCACTGGCTCGCATAGACGTGCGCCGCTGGATACTTAGCTATGCGATTTTGGCGCCGCACTCGCACAACCTGCAGAGCTGGGTGGCGGACCTGCGCACGCCTGGCGAGATCATTCTCACTTGCGACCCCACGCGCTTGCTGCCGCAGACCGACCCTTTCAATCGCCAGATCATGATGAGCCATGGCACTTTTCTTGAGCTGCTGGACATGGCGGCCAAAGAGCAGGGTTTGCGGGCCGACATCACGCTGTTCCCCAGCGGCGCATTCGCGCCGGACAAGATGGACGATAGACCCGTCGCCCGCATCCGCTTAGTCCCGGATGCTGCAGTGCAAAAAGACCCCTTGTTTGCCCAGGTGCTGTTGCGCCATACCCACCGCGGGGCCTACGACCCTGCGCGCACCTTGTCACCAGTGGTTAAAGCAGCATTCGCCGCCGCAGCGCGCCCGGCATCTGTGCGGGTGGGGCACGTTGGGCTTGAAGACAGTGCCGCCATGGCCCAGCACCGCCGCATTGCCAAGCAAGCCTGGCAGATCGAACTGACCACGCCACGCACGGTGATGGAGTCTTTCCGTGTGTTGCGCGTGGGTGCATCGGAAATTGCCCAACACCGCGACGGCATTGCATTGACCTCGCCAATGGTCGTGGCGCTGGAGCGGCTTGGCCTGTTTGACCGCAGCCAGGCGCCCGCACCCGACAGCAGCGCCACCACGGGCCAAATCAAAGACTTCAACGCCAATCTCGACAGCACACCGGGCTTTTTGTGGATGGTCACGCCGGACAACAGCCGCGTCACCCAGATCGAGGCTGGCCGTACCTGGGTGCGTGTGCAGCTCGCCGCCACCGCACAAGGCCTGGCCATGCAACCCTTGTCGCAAGCTTTGCAAGAGTACGCCGAGCAAAAGCAGACATATGCGGACATACATGCACTGGCAGGCGCCACCCGCCCAGGGGAGACGGTGCAGATGTGGGCGCGGGTGGGCTACGCGCCGACCGTAGAACCCGCGCCGCGCCGCAGGCTGGAGGACTTTGTCAAAGCCTAGTTTTCATGGGCCGGCTTCACGGTAACGCGCCAGCCCGCCCTTGCATCCGAGACCAAGAATGCCACTGGCAGAAACCGCTCGATCACATCGAAGTTGGTCTTGGCGTGGGCGGTGAGTTCGGTGCAGGTGTAGGCGGCCTCTCGCCCACGCCTGCACACCGCCAAGGCCAGTGGCAAGGCCCATTGGTCGGCCAGGTGCGGGCCCAGCGCGGCCTCGCTTTGCTGGTAGGCGCGCACCTCCTGCACCAGCGCACGCGCGACCCTTTCGGCGCTGACCCCCTTTTCGCCAAACTGCGTGAACACCTCGCTAAGGTTCTCGTACACCAGTGTCACCATCAGCGCGTTGCCAGGCCCTTCGTTCTGGCGCGCAGTGCCGATGCGCAGTTGCTCCTTGGTCCAACCCAGCGCCGTTTCCAGGTACGCCAGCTCACGTTGGGCTACGGTGCGTGGCAGCGCCGGCGCGAAGCATTCCGCAAAGCCTTCTTGCATGCGTCCACGCTCCATCAGATCAAACGGTTGCAGCGTGTCCTGGGCGGGCCAAATCGTTGCTTCGATTTCACCGCCGCCAGCCGGGTAAAAGCCCAAGCGGCGCAGGGCCAGCCCTACGTTCGCGCCCAGCTTTCGCATCAGCGGCGCATAGCTGCGCTCCAAAAAGTGGAATGGCGGCGCCATCGGGTTGTGGGTGCCGCCGCACAGGCTCAGGTGGCTCGGCCCATCGGCCAACAGCAGCGCGGGCCAAACGGTTTGCAGCACCAGCGTGCAGCTGCCCGCCGTACCAACGTTGAAGCTGTAGCGACCCGCGTGCACTTTGCCAGGCGCAAAGCGCAGTAGCTGTGAGTTCATCTCCGCGCCGTGAACCGTCGCGTCGCAGACCTCGGTAGCCGCGTTCACACAGGTCAGATGCTGGCGCATCAAACCGGGCTTTTTGCGGCCAGCCCTGATGTTTTTCAGGGTAAAGGGCTGGCCCGTGCACATAGACAGGGCCAGCGAGGTGCGCAAAATTTGGCCACCACCTTCGCCGACGGAACCGTCGATTTCGATCATTTTGATCATCTTCTTGTCTCCTCTTGCATGCCCTCGCTCCCAAGTCAGTTCTCATGGGGGCGAGCGCATGCCGCCCTCACCCCATCTACCCTTTCACGCACACCACCTGCTTCAAGGTGTACACCACTTCAACCAAGTCTTTCTGCGCTGCCATAACGGCGTCGATGTCTTTGTAGGCCATCGGAATCTCGTCAATAACGTCGGCATCCTTGCGGCACTCGACACCTTCTGTGGCCTTGATTTGGTCTTCCACGGTGAACACCTTCTTCGCCTTGGTGCGGCTCATCACGCGGCCCGCGCCGTGGCTGCAGCTCTCAAAGCTCTCCGGGTTGCCCAGGCCGCGCACGATATAGCTGCGCGCGCCCATGCTGCCCGGAATAATGCCCAGCTCACCGCGCTTGGCACTGACCGCGCCCTTGCGGGTCACGAACACGTCTTGGCCAAAGTGGCGCTCTTGCCGCACGTAGTTGTGGTGGCAATTCACCGCCTCCACGTGCGACTCAAAGGGCTTGGTGATGACGGTGCGGACGGTAGCGATCAGATTGGCCATCATCACCTCGCGGTTTTTCATCGCGAAGCGTTGCGCCCAGCCTACGCCGCGCACGTAGTCATCAAAGTGCTCGGCGCCTTCCTCAAAGTACGCCAGGTCCTTGTCGGGCAGGTTGCGCTGGTTGCGCTCGGCATCCTTCTTGGCCAGCTCAATGAAGTGCGTTCCGATAGCGTTGCCCACGCCGCGTGAACCAGAGTGCAGCATGAACCACACGAAGCCGGTCTCGTCAAGGCAGACCTCAATAAAGTGGTTACCCGTACCCAGGGTCCCCAGGTGCTTGCGGTTGTTCGTGTTCTTCAGGCGCGGGTGCAGCTCGCACAGCGCATCAAAGTCGCCAACCAAGCTCGCCCAGGCCTGATCCACCGATTCCGGTGGGTTCTCCCAGCTACCGGGGTCGCGGCCACCACGGCGCGGCGTGTAACCGTGTGGCACTGCCGCCTCAATCGCCGAGCGCAGCGGGCCAAGGTTGTCGGGCAGGTCTTGTGCGCGCAGCGTGGTCTTCGCGGCCATCATTCCGCAGCCGATGTCCACGCCCACCGCCGCCGGGATGATGGCTTTGAGGGTCGGAATCACCGAACCGATGGTGGCGCCGATACCTAAGTGCACGTCCGGCATCACCGCGACGTGCTTGAATACGATGGGCAGCCGCGCCGCATTGGCAAGCTGCGCCATGGCCTCCGCCTCGACGGGCACGCCTTGGGTCCACATCTTCACCGGCACACCGCCGGGGACGTTTTCAATGTTGTAGTTCAGGACTGACATATTGTTCTCTCTAAAAATAAGTGGTAGCAGGCAGCAAAGCACCCTTGCGGGTTTGGAAGAGTTGGGTGTTGACCATGCGGGTTCTCCTTAGCAGGCTGCTGAAATACCTTCCCCCCTGTACACGCCGACAGCCCCTGAAGCGTTCTAGCTTAGTACCCTATCACTACCACTGACCCATCCAGAGCCCACTATGCGCGGATCCGACACCTTCACCGAGAGTCTGTTCACCCTGCGCAAGCT
>CANEVH010000083.1 GCA_947442105.1 Comamonadaceae bacterium
AGCAACATCAATCAACTCATCAAGGCGATTCATGAGTTCACAGCCGCGTACAACGAGAACGCTGCGCCCTTTGTGTGGCGCAAACGCGAAGTCAAAGGTGCACAGCTTCGAAATACTATCGTCAATTTAAGCAATTAAACACTAGAGGGTGGCATTGGCGCCATCACTACCGCCAGCGGTCAGGCCGCGCTGCACTTGGCGATTTGCACGCTAATGGGCGCGGGCTCGCACATCGTGGCGTCCACCGCGCTCTACGGCGGCTCGCACAATCTGCTGCATTACACGCTCCGGCGCTTTGGCATCGACACCACCTTTGTGAACCCCAACGACCTGGACGCCTGGCGCGCCGCCGTGCGCCCCAACACCAAGCTGTTTTTTGGCGAAACCGTGGGCAACCCGGGTCTGGACGTGCTGGACATCGCCACTGTGAGCGCCATGGCGCACGCGGCAGGCGTGCCGCTGTTGGTGGACTCGACGCTGACCTCGCCCTGGCTGATCAAGCCTTTTGACCACGGTGCGGACCTGATCTACCACTCGGCCACCAAGTTTTTGTCCGGCCACGGCACGGTGGTGGGCGGCGTGGTGGTGGACTCCGGCGCTTTTGACTGGGAGAAATCAGGCAAGTTTGCCGAACTCAGCCAGGTGTACGCTGGCTTTCACAACATGGTGTTCAGTGAAGAAAGCACCGTAGGCGCCTTTTTACTGCGCGCACGGCGCGAAGGCCTGCGCGACTTTGGCGCCTGTATGAGCCCGCACACCGCCTGGCTGATCTTGCAAGGCATAGAGACCCTGCCCCTGCGCATGGCGCGCCACATGGGCAATACCGAAAAAGTGGTGCAGTTCCTGGCCAGCCACCCCATGGTGGCGCGCGTGGGCCATCCGATGCTCGAAAGCCACGCCAGCCACGCCCTGGCGAAAAAACTGCTGCCGCGCGGTGCGGGCTCGGTGTTCAGCTTTGACATCAAAGGCACACGCGCCCAGGGGCAAAAATTCATCGAGGCCCTGAAAATTTTCAGCCACCTGGCCAATGTGGGCGACTGCCGCAGCCTAGTGATTCACCCGGCCAGCACCACGCACTTCCGCATGGACGACGCTGCGCTCCAGGCCGCAGGCATTGGCCCCGGCACCATTCGCTTATCGATTGGCCTGGAAGACCCAGACGACTTGGTAGACGACCTCAAGCGCGCGCTGAAAGTGGTCGAAAAAGCCGCCTGAGCGCGCCGCCTGCTAGGCCCGCTAGGCCCGCAGCATCTCTGCCACCCAGTCGCCAATCGCCAAGGCGCTGGTCAGGCCCGGCGACTCCATACCAAACAGGTTGACCAGGCCCGCCACGCCGTGGTCTAGCGGTCCCTGAATACAAAAGTCCGCCGCCGGGGCACCGGGGCCGCTGATTTTGGGGCGTATGCCCGCGTAGCCCGGCAGCAAGGCACCGTCGGGCAAGCCCGGCCAATACTGGCGCACTGCTGTGTAAAACGACGCGGCCCGCGCTGGGTCCACCGTCAAATGCCCTGGCCCGTCCACCCACTCCACATCCGGCCCAAACTTGGCTTGGCTGCCTAGGTCCAACGTGAGGTGCACGCCCAGGCCAGCAGCTTCTGGCACCGGGTAAACCAAATGTCGAAACGGCGCGCGAGCGGCCAGGGTGAAATAGCTTCCTTTGGCGTAGTAAGGCGTTGGCACCAGCGCGGGCGCCAGCCCGCCAAAGCGGCGCGCCAGCATGGGCGCCGACAAACCGGCGGCGTTGACCACGGTGCGTGCAGCCAGCAAGGTGCCGTCGTGGGTGCGCACCAAGTGCCGCTTGTCACTGCCTGCGCCCAGCTCTACCGTGTCCACCGGCGTGTTGAGCACCACCTGGCCACCAGCGTTCTCCAGATCCGCTTGCAGCGACAGCATGAGCGCATGGCTGTCCACAATGCCGGTGCTGGGCGAGAGCAAGGCGCCGTGGCAGGCCAGCTCTGGTTCCAAGGCTTGGGCCTGCGCGCGGCTGAGCCACTGCAAATCGTCCACCCCATTGGCCAGCGCCTTGGCTTGGGTGGCGTGCAGGGTGTCTGTTTGGGCGGGCGTGCAAGCCACCAGCAACTTGCCACAGCGCTGGTGCGCAATGCCTCGCGCGGCCAGGTAGGCATAAAGCTGGTGGCGCCCTTGGACGCACAAGCGTGCCTTGAGCGAGCCTGCGGGGTAGTAGATGCCGGCGTGGATGACCTCGCTATTGCGCGCGCTCACGCCTGTACCAACGGCGCCAGCGGCCTCTAGAACCCAGACTTCGCGCCCGGCCAGCGCCAGGCTGCGCGCCACCGCCAGGCCCACCACCCCGGCGCCGATGACTACGGCGTCCACCTTCTCAGAGCTGCTGTTCGTTTTGTCCATTTGGCTTTCCTTGACGGCGGTCGCACTCTTTGCGCATGCCGATGCTTGCCAGTATCCCGCACGCGACCCGCCACTCAAACTCAGATACACCGCTGGCACATAGGCGGACGCACCACCCAGCGGTGCGGGTGGGTGTTGCGCATTGGGCACAATGCCGCCATCGATTCGCCAACCAAGGACTGCTCCCGTGCTCATTCACGTCAACCAAGCCGATTTGTACGCCTACACCGGTGGCAAGGCGTTTATGCCAGAGCGCCCAACGGTGGTGTTCATCCACGGCGCGCTGAACGACCACAGCGTCTGGATTTTGCAAAGCCGCTACTTTGCCAACCACGGCTACAACGTGTTGGCCATTGACTTGCCCGGCCACGGCAAAAGCGCTGGAGAGGCCCCAGAGACGGTAGAGCAAGCGGCGCAGACGGTGCTGGACCTGCTGGGCACGCTGGGTGTGGGCAAGGCGGCGCTGGTGGGCCACAGCTTGGGGTCTTTGATTGCGCTAGAAACAGCGGCCCGCGCGCCTGAGCGGGTGAGCCATCTGGCCTTGCTGGGCACCGCCTTCCCCATGCGGGTGTCCGCAGCGCTGCTCGATGCTGCCGTGTCAAACCCGATGAAAGGTATTGACATGGTCAACACGTTTTCGCACTCCACCATGGCGCCGCCGCCCTCCACCTTGGGGCCTGGCACCTGGTTGCACGGCGCCGGTCGCGCCCTGATGCGCCGGGTGCTGGCCAGCAACACCAAAGTCAATCTGTTTTATCGCAGCTTCAAGGCCTGTGACAGTTACAACGGGGGCGACCAGGCCATGGCTGCGGTGCAATGCCCCACTCTGTTTGTGCTGGGCGAGTTCGACCAAATGACGCCACCCAAGGCCGCCCAAAGCCTGGTCGCACACGCGAATCAGGGTAAGGTCCTCAGGGTTAAAGCGGGCCACGCCTTGATGGAAGAGGCGCCCGACGCGGTGCTAGACGTGCTGCGCAGTTTTTTGCGAACCGATAAGGGCTCGTAAAGACCCCGCGCCACCCTGGCGCGCAAAGACCTTCCTTAGGGTAAGAATCCACGGGTTTTTGCATTAATTCAAATATTTAATTAAATACAAATAAAAATAGGGGTTAAACTCCAAACCAGTTTTTGCTGGCGCAAATCAGTGGGCGAACGCCGGCATCACCCATTGGTGGACACATGGCGCACCCTTGACGGGCGCTTGCACCCGCCAAATGCAAAGCTGCACGCCCAGATTGAAGGAAAAGTACACCCATGTCCAACGCATTTGCTCGCCTCAACCTCAAAACCAAGCTACTGATCGGCTTTGGCTTCGTCATTGCATTGATCTGCGTACTGACCGCCATATCGCTGACCGGAATCAACGGCCTTAAGTCGATTACCCGGGGGCTGTATGACAAGGACCTGATTGGAATTTCGACCATTCGTCAGATGAACCGTGATGTGAACATCATTGCGCGAAACACGAATTTGTTGATTCTGAGCGTTGGTGCGGGCGATACCGGCACTACCGGAAAGGCCGCGGAAGCCATTACCACCACCAAGAGAAACCTGCTTAATCTGTACGAGCAGGCAAAGCCCACCATCGTTCGCGAAGAACTGAAAGCCATGCTTGACGGGCTTGCCAAGCACATAGACGACTACTACCTGATGGTTGATAAAGTGCTGCAAGTTGCCCAAGGCCCCGAGGGTGCTGCCCAAGCCTACAAAATAATCAGTGCATCAGAGTACACGAATGCACTCAACGGTTTGGTGCAAGAAATAAGAGAAATTAGTGACCTCAAAGCAAAAGCTGCCAAAGCCACCATCGACTCTGGTGAGGAGCAGGGTCAGCGGCTGGATAGGGCGTTGGTCTTGCTGCTGCTTGGTGCAGTGCTGCTATCGCTGCTGACCATCTATCTGGTCAACAAGTCCATCAGCGTACCGGTGAACGACTTGCGGCACGCCTTGCTAGAACTGGCCCAAGGTCGGCTGGACACACCGGTTACCAACACAGACTACAAAAATGAAATAGGCGAAATGGCGCGCGCCGTCGCCGCATTGCAGCAAAGCCTTCAGCAAGCCGACGCGCTGGCCAAAGCCGACCAAGACAACAACCGTTTGGCGCAAGAAACCACCAAACAAATTGGTGAAATCATTGGCGCTGCTGCAAATGGTGATTTCACCGCAAATGTGCGGCTGGAGGGCAAAACCGGGTTTCTGCTGGATATTTCGGGCCAGGTCAACAAGCTCATCGACACCTCGCGGCACGCCTTCAAGGCCATTGCCACCAATGCGGCAACGCTGTCCACGGCGTCGCAAGACCTGTCAGCGCTCAGCATCCAGATGAGTTCCAACTCCGAAGAGACCACGGCGCAGGCCGCTTCAGCCGCCGCTGCGGCTACCCAGGTCAGCGGCAATATGCAGCAAGTGGCCACCGGCGTGGAAGAACTCAGCGTAAGCATTCGCGAGATTTCATCCAACGCCATGGAGGCGTCGGCCGTCACTACCCGCGCCGTGAGCGAGGCCAAGGCGACCAACCAGACCATGGCCAAGCTGGGGGTGAGCAGCCAAGAAATTGGCAGCGTGCTCAAGGTGATCTCGTCGATTGCCGAGCAAACCAATTTGCTCGCCCTGAACGCCACGATTGAGGCAGCGCGCGCGGGCGAACTGGGCAAGGGCTTTGCGGTGGTGGCCAATGAGGTGAAAGAGCTTGCCCGCCAAACATCACGCGCCACGGTAGAGATCAGCAACAACATTGCCAATATTCAGAGTGATGTGAAGGGGGCGATTTCTTCGATTGGGGCGATTTCTGACATCATCCAAAAGATCAACGACATCTCCAGCGTCATTGCCAGCGCGGTAGAGGAGCAAGCCGCCACCGCCAACGAAATCGGCAAAGCCGTAAGCAGTGCGGCCACGGGCAGCGCCGAAATAGCGAGTAATTTGGCCTCTGTGTCGCAGGTTTCGCGCGACACCACGCAGGGCGCCAGCAATTCGCAAAAAGCCGCAGCCGAGCTGAACAAGATGTCCGCAGAATTGCAAACCTTGGTCAGCAGCTTCAGCCTGTAGGCTGCACCGAGGCTAAACCCGTCAAGCGCCAAACCCGACAAGTCCGCACCGCTTGCCCTCGCAGCACCCCTCGCCATGGAAAACAACGCGCAAATTCTGGACGAGTTTTTACTGGAAGCCCAGGAGATTTTTGACCAGCTTGACTTGGACCTGGTGCGGCTGGAAAAAGAGCCGCAAGACCAAAAGTTGCTCGCCAGCATTTTTAGGGCCATGCACACGCTCAAGGGCAGCAGTGGTTTTTTTGCCTTCCAAAGGCTTGAAAAAGTAGCCCACGCGGGCGAGTCTTTGCTCACCAAATTGCGCGAAGGTGTTTTGCAACTCGACCCGCAAAAAACAGACGCTTTGCTGGCGACACTGGACAGTTTGCGGGACATCGTGCGCGGAATCGCCGAAGGGCGTGCCGAACCCGTGGGTGACGACACAGCGCTCTTGACGCGGCTGGGCGCCCTCACCGATGGTCGGCCTTGGCAGGACGCTGCGCCTGCGCCAGGCTTAGAAGCCCAAGACACACCAGCCGCGCCAGGGCAAAACGCCCTGCCCGCACCCAACGTGGGGGATTTGCAGCTGCAAGATGCTGCGCGGCACACCGAGCTGATGGCGCCGGTGAAAATCAGCATAGAGTCTTTGGACAAGCTGATGGACCTGGTCAGTGAAATGGTGCTGGCGCGCAACCGCCTGCTGTCTTTTGCTAACCACAGCGGCGACGCCAATTTTTCCAGCACGGTGCGCACGATTGACTTGATTACGCTAGAGCTGCAAGAGCGCATGATGAAAACGCGCATGCAACCCATCGGCAATTTGTGGTCGAAATTTCCGCGTTTGGTGCGCGACCTGGCGCAGGAATGCGGCAAAAAAGTCCAGCTCATCCAAATCGGTGCGGAAACAGAGCTGGACCGTGCGCTGCTCGAAGGCATTCGTGACCCCCTGATTCACATCATCCGCAACAGCGTGGACCACGGCATTGAATCGCCCCAACGGCGGCTTGAACTAGGCAAGCCCGAGACCGGCAGCATCACGCTGCGCTCCAAACACGAAAACGGCATGGTGGTGATTGAGATCACCGACGATGGCGGGGGCATCAATTTGGCCCTGGTGGCCAGCACTGCGCTGCAAAAAGGTCTGGTGACCCAGGACCGCTTGACCCGCATGGCGGACCGCGAAATCATCGATTTCATTTATTTGCCCGGTTTTTCGACCAAAGAATCCATTACCAAGCTCTCTGGGCGCGGGGTCGGCATGGACGTGGTGCGCACCAATGTGCAGCAAATCGGGGGGTCGGTGGAGGTCGCCACCTCGGCCCTGGGCACAGAGCTGCGACTACGTATTCCCTTGACCTTGGCCATCATGCCCGCCGTGTTCGTGCAGTGCGCCAGCCAGCGCTTTGCCATACCGCAAAACAATTTGCTAGAGATGATCCGCTTCGATCCGACGGACGCCCGGTTGGAGGATTTTTACGGGGTGCCGGTTTTTCGGTTGCGCAACACACTCATCCCCTTGGTTTACCTCGGAGAAACCCTGGGTCTGGAGCCGCATGGCGACCACGCGGATGACACTATCCACATCGTGGTAGTTCAGGCCTCTGGGCTGGTGTTTGGCTTGGTGGTGGACAAGGTGCTGTTTATGCAAGAGGTGGTGGTCAAATCCGCCGGGCCTTTGTTGAAAAATACCTCGATTTACAGCGGAGCCACCATTTTGGGCGACGGCCATGTCGCCATGATTTTTGACGTGAGCGGTTTCGCCAAGCGTTCGGGGCTGGCGTCCACGCTGCGGGACAAGGACTTTCAGTCTGAGCTCGCAAGCCCTGCGGCCCCGGTGCAAAGCACCCAGTCCATGCTGCTGTTTGACCTGGTGCAAATGCCGCGTGTGGCGATTGCACTGGATTATGTGGACCGCCTGGAAATGTTTTCAATCCACCGGGTTGAGCAGCGCGGCCACCAAGATGTGATTATTTACGGCGACCAGATCATGAAAATCATCTGGCTGTCGGATTACCTTGAAAATGGCTCGGTGCGCGGCACTGGCGACTGTGACACCATCAATGTGATTGTTCATTACCACCACGGCCAGCCCCTGGGCCTGGTGGTCAAACATATCCATGACATTGTTGAAATCGGCTCTGAAATCGTGCTCATTTTGCCGCCGCAGAAAGGAATCATCGGCAGCTCCATCCACGGCGACCAAGTGGTGAGTATTCTCAACGTCGAAGAAATTTTGCGCTTAAGCGAAGTCGAACATCCCCTGGCGGCTAAGCAAGCCGACAGCTTAGAGGTCAATTCCGGCTTGTCCTTGGAAACTGTTTTTGCATGACTTCCACCCATTCTTACGCCACTTTTTATGTGGATAATTTTTATTTTGGCATTCCCAGCGCAACGGTTGTGGAACTGACCAATGCAACTGCGATTACGCCGGTGCCCATGGCGCCCGTTGCGGTGTCTGGACTGATTAATTTGCGCGGGCAAATCGTGACAGCCATCGATTTGCGCCGACGTTTGGGAATACCCCCGCAACCAGCGCCCAACGAAACGATTACCGTGTTTATGAACCATGGTGGCATTATGTTTGGTCTGGTGATCGACAAAATAAGCGACATACTGGAACTCGACCCCCAGCAATTCGACAAACCGCCCAGCCATTTGCCCACCGCAGCAGCCGATTTGATTATTGGATTTCACAAGTTGCCCGATAAATTGATGTTTGTCCTGGATGTGGATAAATTGATCTACGGCTGCCTGAGCTAGGCTCCGGGCAGCCGAGCACCGCACACCGATGCAAGAAACGCCAAAAATCCGGGTGCTCGTGGTGGACGACTCGTCCGTCATGCGCCGCATCATCGCCACGGCGCTTACGAAAAATCCTGCGCTTGAAGTCGTGGGCTACGCGGCGAACGGCCTTCAAGCCATTGACCGCGTGCGAGAGCTGCAGCCTGATGTGGTGACGCTTGACATAGAAATGCCAGAACTCGATGGTTTGAGCGCTTTGCGGGAAATACGCAAACACAACCAAAGTGTTGCCATCATCATGTTCAGCACGCTCACCCACCGGGGGGCACAGGCCACGGTAATGGCTCTCACCGCGGGTGCCACCGACTATGTCTGCAAACCCAGCGCCGCCTTGGGCAGCACGGGCCAGGCGTTCCAAGTGCTGGAGTCCGAACTCATTCCCAAAATTATTGGCTTGGCGCAGCGGGCAATGCGGCGCAAAACGCCCCGCGACGTGCCAACGGCCCCTAAAGCCGCACCTGCTGTTTCCTTGCCGTTGCCAACCGCAGCCCTCGCGGCGGAACGCACTGCAGGCTGGAGGCCCAGTCAGTTACCGGCGGCCTCCACTGCGCTGCCCGCGTCAGACCGCACTGCCGGCTGGAGGCCGAGCCAGCTTCTGGCGTCCGCCACGGCGCCTGTGGCCGCCGTGGTCATTGGTGTGTCCACGGGCGGGCCCATGGCTTTGAAGCAGTTGTTTGCGGCGCTCAACGCACCCCTTCCGGTTCCTGTTTTTATTGTTCAGCACATGCCGGCAACCTTTACTACGCTGCTTGCCGCGCGCCTGACTGCGGTCGGCGTGGTGACCGTGAAGGAACCCATCGATGGTGAGTTGCCGCAGGTCGGCGTGGCCTACATGGCGCCAGGCGGCCAGCACCTGGTGCTCAGCGGCAACGCGGCGCGGGTGTCCATGGGGCTGACGGCGGACGCGCCGCGCAATTCTTGCCGTCCTTCGGTGGATGTTTTGTTTGAGTCGGCTGCGCAGGTTTACGGAGAGGCGGTTTTGGCACTGGTGCTCACCGGCATGGGCTCGGACGGCTTGCGTGGATGCCAGCAGATCAAGGCCCGCAGGGGGCAAGTGATCGTGCAAGACGAGGAGTCCAGCGTGGTCTGGGGCATGCCCGGCGCCGTGGCGCAGAACGGTCTTGCCGACCGGGTGTTGCCGCTGGACAAGATTGCCGAAGAGCTGAGCTACAGAACCCGCAGGCGCACCAGCCTGCCGTCTTTGCCATGAGCGACGCAGCGTATCTGCCTTTTTACAAGCTGGTGGAGCAGCACACCGGCATATATTTAGATACCAAAAAACAGTATCTGGTCGAGTCCCGCTTGGCCGGACTGGCGCAGGAATACCGCTGCGCGGACGTCAAAGAGTTCGTGGCGATGCTGGTGCGTATGCCACTGGGGCCGGTGCACACCCGTGTATTTGAGGCTTTGACCACGCACGAGACCATGTTTTTTCGGGACCGCGCGTTTTTCGACGCGCTTGCGCAGCATATATTGCCGACCTTGGTAAACCGGGCGGCCGAAGAGAAAACACTGCGAATTTACTGCGCGGCTGTGTCCACCGGCCAGGAGGCCTACAGCCTGGCCATGCTTTTGCACGAGTTTTTTCCCCAGCTCGGTGATTGGGACGTTTATATACAAGCCACGGATATATCTTCCGCCGCACTTGAAAAGGCGCGTGCCGGCATTTATTCCAGCACCGAGGTAGAACGCGGTTTGGACCCGGCGCTGCTGAATAAATACCTGGTCAAGGTGGAGAACCAGCGCTACCAAATAGTGCCGTGGTTGAGAACGCGGGTCAACTTCTTGCAGAGCAACTTGCTTGATGCGGCCCCCCTTTTCCCTAAGTTTGATTTAATTCTTCTGCGCAATGTGTTGATTTATTTTTTGCAACATACCAAAAATGCGGTGCTTGAGCAGATGAAGAAGCAATTGCAGTCACCGCATGGTCTGTTGATTTTGGGTTCAACAGAATCTATTGTGGCAAACGCTGGTTTTAAAAGCGTCAAACACGGCAAGGTATGTTGCTATACCCATGCTTAGCAGGCTGCTGAAATACCTTCCGCCCTGTCCACGTCGGCAGCCTCTGAAGCGTTCTAGGTAAATACCGAATCACTGACCCATCCAGAGCCCACCATGCGCGGATCCGACACCTTCACCGAGAGCCTGTTCACCCTGCGCAAGCTGGAGGA
>CANEVH010000084.1 GCA_947442105.1 Comamonadaceae bacterium
GAGGAAAAAGCCCATGAACCTGACCATCAACGGCCAAGCGGTGCAAACCGACACGCCTGCCGATATGCCCCTTTTGTGGGTATTGCGCGACCAACTCCAACTCACCGGCACCAAATTTGGCTGCGGCGTGGCCGCCTGTGGCGCCTGCACCGTGCTGGTGGACGGCCAAGCGGTGCGCTCCTGCGTCACGCCAGCGTCTTTAACAGTGGGCAAAAGCATTCGCACCATCGAATCCTTGGGCAGCGCCGCGCAGCCCCACGCCCTGCAACTGGCCTGGGTGGCCGAGCAAGTGCCCCAATGCGGCTACTGCCAAAGCGGCATGCTCATGGCCGCCGCCGCGCTGCTAGAGCGCACGCCCCAACCCAGCGACGCCGACATTGACGCCGCCATGACCAACATCTGCCGCTGCGGCACCTACCAGCGGGTGCGCGCCGCCATCCACCGCGCGGCGGGCACGGGCCAGGTCACCACGGCCCAAGCCGCAGCCCCAGCGCAAGAGGTGAGCGCATGAAGCGCCGCACCTGGATACTGAGCGCCCTGGGCGCCACTGGCGCCTTGGTGGTGGGCTGGGGCGTGATGCCCCCACGCTCGCGCCTGGGCAAGCCCGACACCATGTTGCCCACCCAGGGCGATGTGGCGCTGAACGGCTGGATCAAGATCGCCCAAGACGGCAGCGTGGTGCTGGCCATGGCGCGCAGCGAAATGGGCCAGGGCGTGCACACCGCCCTGGCCCAGCTGGTGGCCGAAGAGCTGGACGTGCCCCTGGCGCGCGTGCGCCTGGAGCAAGCGGGTGCAGACGGCATTTATGGCAATGTGTCTATGCTGCTGGGCAGTCTGCCGTTTCACCCCCTGGCGTCAGAAGGCGGCGCCAAGCCCACCACGGTTGCAGTGGGTGAATGGGTGGTCAGCAAGCTCGCGCGCGAACTCGGCCTCATCGTGACCGGCGGATCATCCAGCGTGGCCGATGGCTGGGAGCCGCTGCGCATGGCCGCAGCCACCGCACGCGCCAGCTTGGTGGGCGCAGCCGCTGCGCAGTGGAAAGTGCCTGCCTCAGAAATCACAGTCACCGCCGGGCGCGTGCAGCACGCCTCCGGCCCGTCGGCCCACTATGGCGAGCTGGCCCAAGCCGCCGCCGCCAGCACACCGGCCAAAGTGGCGCCCAAAGACCGCAAGGACTGGAAACTGATAGGCACAGCGCCCCCGCGCTCGGACCTGATTGCCAAAACCAATGGCAGCGCGGGCTTTGGCATGGACGTGCGCTTGCCTGAGCTGCTGTTTGCCGCCGTGCGCATGTCGCCCATGCTGGGCGGCAGCGTTGCGTCGCTGGACAGCAAAGCCGCGCTCGCTTTGCCCGGTGTGCAGCAGGTGGTGGCCTTGGACGCAGCGCATGGCTCAAGCGCGGGTTTTGCCGTGGTGGGCCAGACCACCTGGCACGCACGCCAGGGTGCCCAGGCCGTAGTCGCACAGTGGCAGCAACGCCCCCAAGGCGCGCTGGACACCAAGGCGATTGCCGCCGAACTGCAAAACCAGCTGGACCGCGAAAGCGGCTTCACTTTCTTTGACAAGGGCGACATCGACGCCACTGAAAAGTCAGCGTCCAAAACCCTGGAGGCCAGCTACACCGCGCCCTACCTGGCGCACGCCACCATGGAGCCGATGAACTGCACCGCGCAAGTCAAGGATGGCCGAGTGGAAATTTGGGCGCCAACGCAAGTGCCGTCGTCCGCGCGGGCCGCAGCGGCCAAGGCGGCAGGGGTCAGCGAGGACAAAGTGACCCTGCACGTCACTCTGCTGGGTGGCGGCTTCGGCCGGCGCCTGGAAGTGGACTTTATCGCCCAGGCCGTCAAAGTGGCGATGGTCACCAAGGGCAAGCCGGTGCAACTGTCCTGGTCACGCGAAGAAGACATGGGGCACGACTTCTACCGCCCCATGCACGCCGCGCGGCTCAAAGCCACGGTAGACGCACAAGGCCAGGTGCAAAGCCTGCGCATCAAGTCCGCCGGAGACGCCATTTCGCCACGCTGGATGGAACGCGCCGTGCCGCTGCTAGCTGGCCCGGTGGACATGCCAGACAAAACCACTGCCGAGGGCTTGTTCGACCTGCCTTATGGCTTTGCCCACCAGCACATGGCGCACGTGGCCACCAGTTTGGGCGTGCCCGTGGGCTTTTGGCGCTCGGTGGGGCATTCGCACAACGCCTTTTTCTCCGAGAGCTTTATCGACGAGTTGGCTGCAGCCACGCAAAAAGACCCGTTGGAGTTTCGCCGCAGCCTGCTGCAAGCCGCGCCGCGCTATTTGGCGGTGCTGAACCTGGCCGCCAGCAAAGCCCAATGGGGCAGCGCGCTTCCCACCGGTCGCGCACGGGGCATTGCCTTGCACGAGTCCTTTGGCTCCATCGTGGCGGAAGTGGCGGAGGTATCGCTGGAAGGCGGCGTGCCGCGCGTGCACCGCGTGGTCTGTGCCATCGACTGCGGCACCGTGGTCAACCCCGCCATCGTGGCCCAGCAAATGGAGGGCGCCGTGGTGATGGGCATCACCGCTGCCCTGTGGGGCAAGATTGACGTCACGGGCGGCGTGGTGCAGCAAAGCAACTTCACCAATTACCGCATGCTGCAACTCGCCCAGGCGCCGGTGGTGGAAACCCACATCGTCGCCAGCGAGCGCGCACCCGGCGGCGTGGGCGAGCCGGGCTTGCCGCCCATTGCGCCGACGGTAGCCAACGCGCTGTTCACCTTGAACGGCAAGCGCCACCGCAGCCTGCCACTGGTGGCCTAGACACGCCAGGCCCGCAGCGGGGGCCTGCGCCTACACTCGCCGCCATGGAATGGTTTGATGTGGTGGTAGTAGGCGCAGGCGCGGCAGGATTGTTTTGCGCGGGCGCAGCCGGGCAGCGCGGCCTCAAAGTGCTGGTGATAGACCACGCCGACAAGGTGGCAGAAAAAATCCGCATCTCCGGCGGTGGCCGCTGCAATTTCACCAACCTGGACACCACGCCAGCCAACTTCATCAGCGACAACCCGCGCTTTTGCCGCTCCGCCTTGTCGCGCTACACGCCGCGCGATTTTGTGAATTTGCTGGCCAAGCACGGCGTGGCCCACCACGAAAAGCACAAGGGCCAGTTGTTTTGCGACCGCTCGGCCGAGGACATCATCCAAGTGCTGCTGGCCGAGTGCGCCAGCGGCGGCGTCACCCGCTGGCAACCCTGCCGCGTCACCAGCCTGCGCGCCTTGGACCAAGAATCTGTGTCGGCAGGCGAACCAGCGCCGCGCTACCTGCTCGACACCAGCAACGGCACGGTCGCTTGCCAATCGGTGGTGATTGCCACCGGCGGCCTGTCCATTCCCAAAATCGGCGCCACCGACTTTGGCTACCGCATTGCCCGCCAGTTTGATCTGCCCGTGGTGGCCACCCGCCCCGCCCTGGTGCCGCTGACCTTTGACGAGGCCCAATGGGCGCCGTTCGCCCCACTCTCGGGCCTGTCTTTGCCGGTGCACCTTGCCACGGGCAGCAAAAAGTCCGCCGTGTCGTTTTCAGAAGACCTTTTGTTCACGCATCGGGGACTGAGCGGGCCGGGCGTGTTGCAAATATCTAGTTATTGGCAAGCAGACACAACTATCCGCCTGAACTTGGCCCCTGGCAGCGATGTGGCCCAGCAACTGCTGCAAGCCAAAACCCGCTCGCGCAAGCTGCTGGCCAATGAACTGGCCGCCATCGTGCCCAGTCGCCTGGCCGAAACCTGGGTTGCCCAAGGTGCTGCGCTGCGCCAGCCCTGGGACCGCGCCGTGGCGGACACGCCCGACAAAGCGCTTGCTGCGCTGGCCGAACGCGTCAGCCGCTGGGAAATCACCCCCAGCGGCACCGAGGGCTACCGCAAGGCCGAAGTCACCGCCGGCGGGGTGAGCACCGCCGTGCTGTCGAGCCAAACCATGGAGTCACGCCAACGCGGGCTGTATTTCATTGGCGAGGTAGTGGACGTGACCGGCTGGCTGGGCGGCTACAACTTCCAATGGGCCTGGGCCAGCGCGCACGCCTGCGCCACGGCTTTGGCGCAGGCCAAATCTGGGGCGTTTGATGGGTAGAGTGACGGGCAATGCCGTAGGCAATGCCCTGCGAAAGATCAAAGCTGGATGAAAAGCTGTGTGTTTTGGCGCGGCTATAATCCAAGGCTTTGCTGGCAAACCCCCGCTGCCTGATCAACTTTTTAGCGGGGAACACGCCGCACCTGGCACGGGAGGCCCGATCTTCCCCCGTGACCAGCGTCGGCACATTTTGGACACCCTTACCTAATGACAACGATCCGTGTAAAAGAAAACGAACCCTTTGACGTCGCACTGCGCCGCTTTAAACGCACCATCGAAAAGCTCGGCTTGCTCACTGACTTGCGCGCCCGCGAGTTCTACGAAAAGCCCACCGCCATTCGCAAGCGCAAAAAAGCCGCTGCCGTCAAGCGCAACTACAAGCGCATTCGCAGCATGCAGTTGCCCAAGAAACTGTTCTAAGTTTCTTCCGCTGCGCAAGCATTAGGTCTTGCGAAGCAAAAAAAGCTCGCCCGGGGACGCTCAGGCGGGCTTTTTTAACTTCTACTCCCACCAAACACAGGAAGCACCCACCATGTCGCTCAAAGACCAAATTACCGAAGATATGAAAACCGCCATGCGCGCCAAAGACAGCGAGCGCCTGGGCACCATCCGCTTGCTGCTAGCGGCCTGCAAGCAGCGCGAAGTGGACGAGCGCATCGTGCTCGATGACGCCGCCGTGGTCGCCCTGGTGGACAAGCTCATCAAACAGCGCAAAGACTCGATTGCCGCCTTCGAATCCGCCGCCCGCCAAGACCTGGCCGACAAAGAAGCCGCCGAGATCGCCGTGTTGCAAACCTACCTGCCCCAGCGTATGTCCGCCGACGAGGTGCTGACAGCCGTCAAGGCCATCGTGGTGGAACTGGGCGCATCTGGCCCTGGCGACATGGGCAAAGTGATGGGCGTGGTCAAGACGCGCTTGGCGGGCAAGGCGGAGATGTCTGCGGTGTCGGCGGCGGTTAAATCTGCCTTGGCCGGGTAAGGTTCGGGCTTACCCCCCCTATCCCCCCGGCCCCCTTTCCACCCCCACCGGGGTGGAAAGGGGGAGAGAAGTCCACATTTGATTTTGTCGCTTCGGCTAGCCTTCTACTGGCGTGCCACCCGAACCGTTGCGCGCGCAATGCCCAGCGAAATAGTGGAGCCAACTTTCATGAAGGTGCTCAGCGCCCTCAATCATGAAAGTTTTTTCGCTTTATTCCAACGCAAATTCCGACCGCATGCACAGGCAAGCCGCCTGTGGTGCCCTAGCCGAAGCGACGAAACCAAATGCGGCTGTTAGCTCCCCCTTTCCTCCCCGCTGGGGAGGAAAGGGGGCTGGGGGGATAGGTGAGGCAAAAACAAAAAGCAGTCCGCCAACGCCACCGGCGCAAAAAAGTAGCGCCTAAGACCCCGCCACCTTCATCCGATTCACCAGAATCGAACCTACCGTTTTGGCCCCATAGTTGTAGGCATCCGCCCCCACCGCCTCAATGCCGCGCAGCATGTCTTTCATATTGCCGCCGATGGTGATCTCATGGACGGGGAAGGCGATCTGGCCGTTTTCCACCCAGAAGCCGCTGGCGCCACGCGAGTAGTCGCCAGTCACGTAGTTCACGCCCTGGCCCATCAGCTCCGTCACGAGAAGGCCGGTGCCGAGTTTGCGAATCATGGCGTCCAGGTCGTCTTCGGGACGCGTGCGGCGCGAGCGCAGGATCAGGTTGTGCGAGCCGCCGGCGTTGCCCGTGGTTTGCATGCCCAATTTGCGCGCGGTGTAGCTACTCAAGAAATAGCCTTGCAAGCGCCCGGCCTCCACCACCTGGCGGGGCTGCACGCGCACGCCTTCTTCGTCAAACGGCGAGCTGCCCTTGCCGCCCATCACAAACGGGTCTTCAAACAAGTCCAGATGCTTGGGCAGCACCATCTTGTCCAGAGAATTGAGCAAGAACGAGCTTTTGCGGTACAGCGCGCCACCACTCACGGCTTGCACCAATGCGCCCAGCAGGCCAGCAGCCATGGGGGACTCGAACAACACGGGGCACTCGGTGGTGGCAATTTTGCGGGACTTCAAGCGGCTCAAAGCGCGCTCGGCGGCGTAGCGGCCTACCGCCTCGGGCGACGCCAAATCTGAGGCCTTGCGCATGGAGCTGTACCAGCCATCGCGCTGCATGTCTTTGCCCTTGCCCGCAATGGGCGAGACCGACAGGGAATGGCGCGAGCTGGCGTAGCCGCCGCGAAAACCATTGGTGTGCGCGGTAAAAAAGTGCGACTGCTGCGCCGAGACGGCTGCGCCTTCGCTGTTGGTAATGCGCTTGTCCACGGACAAGGCCGCAGCCTCACAGGCCAGCGCCAGTTCGGCGGCTTGGGCGCTGCTGATGTCCCAGGGGTGAAACAGGTCCAGATCGCGGCTGCGCTCGTCCACCGGGCAAATGTCCTGGGCGGCGGGCAGACTGGCAAAGGGGTCTTCGGCGGTGAAACGGGCAATGTCGTAGGCCGCACGCACGGTTTGGGCGATGGCGGCGTCTGAGAAATCGGAGGTGCTGGCGTTGCCCCGGCGTTGGCCCAGGTACACCGTCACGCCGAGTGACTTGTCGCGGTTGCGTTCTACGTTTTCAAGCTCGCCATTGCGCACCGAGACGCTTAGGCCGCAGCCCTCAGACACTTCGGCGGCGGCGTCTGTGGCGCCAAGCTTTTTGGCGGCTTTAAGACTGGCGTCGACGCGGGATTCGAAGAATGCGCGGCTGTAGGCAAAACCGGGAAGGGGCTGGGCGGCCAGCGCTTTGGGGGAGAGTGTGGGTTTCTTCATGCGGCAGCTATGATACTTGGCTATGTCAAGAAAACTAAAAAAGGGCTACTTCGTCAAGGGCCAGTTTGTGGCGGAGGGCAGCGCGCTGGACCTGGAGTACAAGCGCGAGCTCAAAGGCACGGACGAAGCCACCCGCACCGACCTGAAGCGCGAAAGCACGGAAGTACAAAAACTCGGCGAAGACCTGCTAACCCTGCGCACAGAACTCTTGCTGCGCCTGGAATTGCCAGAGAAACTGGTGGAAGCCCTGGCCGAATCCAAACGCATCACCAACTTTGAAGGCAAGCGTCGCCAGATGCAGTTCATCGGCAAGCTCATGCGCAAGCTGGAGCCCGAAAAACACGAGACCATTCGCACCGCCTTGGTGGAACAGCACACGCCCTCGGCCCTAGAGACGCAAACCCTGCACCAGGCCGAAATGTGGCGCGACCGGCTGCTGGCCGACGACGACGCGCTGGGCCAATGGATCAACCTGAGCCCGTCTACCGACAGCCAGCAACTGCGCGCGCTGGTGCGCCAGGCACGCAAAGACGCGGTGCCTGAGCGCCCCGGCGAAGCCCAGCGCCACGGTCGTGCTTACCGCGATATTTTTCAGCTGGTGCGTTCCCAACTGCTAGGGGAGGACAACGTCGATGACGAGGAACTGCCCCCCACCAACCCCGGAGCCGACGCATGAGCGATGTGGCACCACCAGAAGCCGTCAAGATCGGCATCGTGTCCATCAGCGACCGCGCCAGCAGCGGCGTCTACCAGGATTTAGGCCTGCCGGCGCTGCAAGACTGGCTGCGCAGCGCTCTGCTTAACCCCATCACCTTTGAAGCCCGGCTGATTCCAGACGAGCAGGATGGCATCAGCGCCGCGCTAATCGAGCTGGCGGATGCAGGCTGCAGCCTGGTGCTGACCACCGGCGGCACCGGCCCCGCCCTGCGCGACGTGACGCCCGAGGCCACGCTGGCCGTGGCACACAAGGTGATGCCCGGCTTTGGCGAGCAAATGCGCCAAATCAGCCTGAACTTTGTACCCACCGCCATTTTGTCGCGCCAGGTGGCGGTGATTCGCGGCAAGAGCCTGATCATCAACCTGCCGGGGCAGCCCAAATCAATCGCGCAAACGCTAGAAGGACTCAAGGACGAAACGGGAGCGGTGCAAGTGCCCGGAATCTTTGCCGCCGTGCCGTATTGCATCGACCTGATTGGTGGGCCGTACCTGGAAACCGTGGACGCGGTGTGCAAGGCGTTTCGGCCCAAAACTGCGCAACGGGCGCTGCGCGGGGACTGATTCGCTGCCACTGTCACTGTCACTTCCGGGCCATGCGGAGGCAAACTGATTGACGCATCCATGGCGGCAATAATTTCTTCACAACCCGGCATCAAAGACAAGCACACGCGGGGAAATGTCGCCGACGCTCCCGCTGCAAAAATCAAGGTTGAAAGTCGCTTGTCTGCGGTTTCTCAACCGCGAGAACCCTGCAATTCTTTACATACGGTAGCGGCACGCGGATAGCTGCGACCAAGGCGGTGAAAAGCTGCAATGACTTCGATTTGATCAGCCGCCTGGTGATAAAGTAGGTACGTTTTCATATCTACAATCGCAGCGCGCACCGCTTGTGATTGCCCGTTTAGGAGATTCCCCATGGAAGTTGTCGCCAAAGTGTTTAGCACTGGCAATAGCCAGGCAGTTCGACTGCCCAAAGCCTTTCGTTTGGATGTGCCTGAAGTCTGGCTTAGCAAAGACGCAGTCACGGGAACCATCACCTTGCGCCCCAAAGACGACGAGCAGCGCAAAAAAAACCTAGCGGAGCTGTTTAGGTTGATCCGCGAGCAGCCCCTTACGGAAGACTTCATACCACCGCGCGACGAGGACATTCGCCCTGACCCTTTTGCGGATTGGGAAGCCCCCGCGCCCGCCAAACCAGCCAAACCGGCTATGTCAGCCAAGCGCACCAAGCGCGCCGCCAAGCCTGCGGCATGATTTTGTACCTGCTTGACACCAACATCGTCAGCTACTTTGTCAAAGGTATCAGCGCCAGTTTGGTGCAGCGCATGCAAGTGGGCTTAGACGCGCAAGACATCGCCATCTCGGCCGTCACCCGTGCAGAGCTGCGCTACGGGCTGGAGATGATGGACCAATTTGACAAGCGGCGTAAGCGCATAGACCTGCTGCTCACGGAGCTGCCCGCACTGTCTTGGGGCCTTGACGCGGCCGATGCATATGGTCGACTAAAAACCTATCTGCGCCGCAATGGAACGCCGGTGGGCGATTTTGATACCCAGATTGCGGCACACGCCCTGGCCGAAAAACTTACGCTCGTTACCCACAACACCCGCCATTTTGAAAAAATTCCGGCTTTGAAAATTGAAGACTGGATGGCTTGAGTAGGTCGAGGCGGCCCGGCGCACAAGCGGCAACAAATCGCACGCCAAACTCAAACAGTGGCTTGAGGCCAGCCCGCAGCGTTTTGACACGGCTTGAAACTCACGGCCCCAAACGGCAAGCAGCGCGAGATCCATTGCGCAAGTACCGATGGCCTGTTTCGCATCATCCAGCCGACCCACTCACCCAAGGCCGAGCCCTTCAAACGCTGGCCGGCGCGGCTGGGCTAGCAGTGGGTAAGGAAAATAGCGAAGTCGCTGTGGCCCTAACAGGCTGCTGAAATACCTTCCGCCCTGTCCACGTCGGCAGCCTCTGAAGCGTTCTAGGTAAATACCGAATCACTGACCCATCCAGAGCCCACCATGCGCGGATCCGACACCTTCACCGAGAGTCTGTTCACCCTGCGCAAGCTGGA
>CANEVH010000085.1 GCA_947442105.1 Comamonadaceae bacterium
CAGCAACATCAATCAACTCATCAAGGCGATTCATGAGTTCACAGCCGCGTACAACGAGAACGCTGCGCCCTTTGTGTGGCGCAAACGCGAAGTCAAAGGTGCACAGCTTCGAAATACTATCGTCAATTTAAGCAATTAAACACTAGCAACCTGGGATTGGCGGTCAAACTGGTAGCTCAGTAGGGTGGCCAGCATAGTCGTCGTGTCAGCGTTGGTGGGTTCAGGCAGGTCGCGCATCCAGTCCAGGCTGTTGAATACTGCGCGGCGGCTGGTGCCTTCAGTGCGCAAAAAAGCAATCAGGGCGTGCAGCAAGTCCATGGGCTCGCCCCAGTGTTCGGTCAGGTTGAGTGTGCCGCCAGAGCGTTTGACGACGGTGATGGAAAAAGCATCTCTGCCCCCACGGTGCCCGCCTTCATTTTTGGCGCGCTTTTCAGCTGCGCGCAGCGCTTGCAGCACCGCGCCCAGCGGGGCCTGGTGGTGGGCGATGACAGCGCCGGTGGATGCGGTGGCACGCTCGCCCATCATGCGCATAAGGCGGCCATTGAGCCAGGCAAAGCCTTTGTTGAGCACCAGTTGGTGCCGCACATTGCCCTGTCGGTTGCGCACCATGCCCCAATTGGTTTTGTCGTCAGTGGGCGCGCTGCCGCTGTAGGCGTGGCGCAGGCGCTGCATGGTGCTGAGTAGGTCGGCGGTGGGCAGCATGGCCATCACGTCGTCGCCGCCTGCGTAAAGCACGCGGCCCAGGTGTTCTTGTTCCACCACATGGCGCACCACGGTTTGTGAAAAGTCATTGAGCGCGCCCGAGATAGCCAGGTGGCGGTTGGGGCTGATGGCGCGGCGCTGGTCGCCATAGGCTTTGAGTTTGGCGTTGCGCTCGGCTTGTTTGTTGAAGCCGCTTTGCACTTTGGGGTGAAAGCTTTGTACGTAGGGGATGGTGGTGTTTGTCGCGGTTTCACCCGCGAGGATGGCACCCATGCGGTCGCCGTCCATCATCAGCAGGCTGTAGTAGGTTTCGAGATTGACGGGGTCTGCTTGACCCGTGCGCCGAGTGCGAAGCGTTGCTTCAACAATCTTGCGAACCTCTCTTTCGGCGTTTTCATCGGCCTCTTCATTTTCCCGGGCTGCTTCCAGCAAACCAGGCAGGCGTTTGATGTCGTCAATCGCCGCCTGGCTGAGGCCGTCGCGCATGGCTTGCCGCATCAATTTCGGCGGCAGCGCCACAGGCAGCGCCTCGTGGTCCTGTAAGGCTTGGGCAAAGCCAGCGCCGGGCTCTGCCCCATGTGCAACCCAATCTTGCATTTGGCTGGCCAGCGCCATGGTGTGGGTGGAGACCACAAAACGGCCCACAGTTTTGCTGGTGGCTTTGCCCACTTCATCGGCAAACACGCTGGGCCACAGGCGCTTGAGTGCAGACAGGCCACCCAGGTGTTCGCCTTCTTTAGCCCATGATTTTTGCTTTTCATGCACCTTGGCCCACAGCGTGTCTTTTTGCTGGCGATGCGACTTTTGCAGCTGCGTCGGGTCGGTGGTGAGCCACTCACTTTCACCAGTCAGCGAGCAGCGCCAGCCTTTTTGCGGCAGTTGCGCAAAGGTGCGCGAGGCTTTGGCAGCGGCAAGCGCCCGCTCGGCCAGGTCAAACACCGCCGGGTAAAGCGTGCCGGGGTTGGGCGACCAAAAGGTGGTGCGGTCGTCCCATGGCATGTCGTTTTTGAGAACTTGCCAGGCGGGGCTGCTCAGAAAGCCTGCAGGCTGGTCTGGCGCTGCGCCAAAGTACGGAGCCATGGCGGCGCTGAGCTGGGTGGTGTCCAGGTCGTTTTGTTTCTCGGCGTTGCGCGGGTGGATGAGCGAGAACGGTACAGCGGCCCAGTGCACTTCGGGAAAGCCCGCAAGCTGTTCGCGCATTTGCTGGTGGCAGTGTTGCTCGCCTTCCGTGTTCAGTTTTGCGGCAACGAGCAGGCGATTGACCACATCTTGGCCGGTTTTATCCAGCCATTCGCGCACGGCTTGTTCGCACTTGTGTGCAAGGGCTTGCGCCTGTGACGCAGGCACCACGGCGACAAACCGGTTGGGCAGCGCGGCACTGAACAAGGGGTTGGCGTCGGTGGCGCCTTGCTGCCATTCGCAGTCTTTAAAAAGTTCTGCGGGCAGCCGCATTTGTTCGCGAAGCCACAGGTCCACTTGCGGTATGCCGCGAAGACGCGGAAAGAGCACGGCGTCTGCCCCGAGCTCTTCGCACAGCGGGCGCATGCATTCCCAGGCCAGGCGGGAGAGTAGGTGTGAGCCAGCCCACAAATCGCTGGTGGAACGGGCGGCAGCGATGAAGCTTTGCACCGGGCCTAGCGACACGGTGAGTAGCGCCACTTCTTGCTGCGGGTCGGCGGCAAAGGCCCCGGCAAAGGCGCTGGTCAGGTCCAGGTGGTCCCAGATGCTGTGGTCGGGCACGCGAGTGTCGGCAGGCAGCAGGTGCCACAGTGCTCCGAGTTCGCCGTTATCGGCGGTTTCACTGATTTCGGGAGCGAAGCGCCACAGTGCCAGCAGGGTACGGCGCATGTCGTGCGCCTCGCCTGCTTTGATGCCCAGGGCTTTGAGGATGCCCAGGTGGTGGTCATAACTGCGCTCTTTGATGTCACTGACCTCGGTTTCTTTGAGCTGGCCCAGGTCGATCTGTTCACCCGAAAGCGGGTGGATCAGCACGGGTTGGCTGGAAAAACGCACCTGTGAGCCCTCGGAGACTTTCAGGGTGACTTTGTCGCCATTGCGTTTTTCAACCTCAAGATTGACCATGGGCCACTGGGGCCGGTCGGCAGCGGCAGCCCACCAGTCGGCACGCTGCACGGTCTTGTACATGCCGCGCGGCAGACTCGCCTTGAAAACCATGGCGTTGAGGGGGCGCAACTCGGCAGTGTCGTCCTCTTCGTTGTAGTTCTTCAGGCCCATAAGGCGGCTGAGGGCGAGCGAGGTGCCGTTTTCGTGGCCCGCAGGGTCACGCATGAGGACAAGCGCTTTTTCAGCCGGGTCGTGGATGCGGGCGGCTATTTTGGTGTGCCAGACGTTGGAGTTGGTCATGGTGTTTAGGGGGTGATGCGGGTTAATTTCAGATGCGTGCTTTCTCGTGCAGGCTTGATGTAACCGTCCAAGTGCTGGTAAACCTTTTGCCAGACGTGTTCGAGAGTTTTGGGGCTGGGGTCGAAATCTACAGGCGGTTTGTGCGGCATATGAAAGATGACGCCGACCAGTTGCCCGTCAGCGGTGGGGCGGATTTTGAAACGCAGTTGGTTTGGCAGGCGTAGGTTTTTTCGCTTCCAGTCGGTGACATCGTGGCGCGTAATGGGGTAGCTGAGCCAGTGCCGGTCGTGGACTTGTCCGTCAGGTTGGGCGTGCGGGAATCTGAAAGCCGCTTGCGTGCGCAGTTTGATTTTGATTTCGGCGAGCGTTCGCATCACACCCGTCCAGTCTTTGTGAGACAGGGTTTGCCAGACCAGGGCCCCGTCTTTGTCTGCGCCCAATGCGTGTGGCCAGTCCATGCTCAGGCACTTGGCCAGTGCTTGGGTGGGTGTCGGGCTGGTTGGTGTGTCAACGCGGTCGATGCTTTGGACGCTGTAAGAGCCCCAGCCGTTGCGGCTGCGGCCCCCCACGGTGCCGTACAGGTCCATGAGCAGGAGAGCTTGGTCCAGCGTGATAGCGTGCTCGTCCGGGACGGCGATGGCGAGTTGGGCTTCTTCCTTGACTTGGATGGCCGCATTGGATTTCAGGGTCGGTTCTTTGCTCCCCCTTGGTAGCAAAATAGGGCCATAGCCCATGTACAGGTTGCTATCCACCATGCCCACTTCTGGGTGGTTGACCTTGTTTGCTGCTTGCCAAGATTTCAACAGGCCTTCATCCCAGCGGCTCAGGCGAATCCGCACCAGACTTTTGCGTGCAGCAACTTTCTTGCCTTGCTCATCAAAGTCGTCTTCCAGCCAAGCATGGCCAAACAAGCGCCCTTCAATGTCTCGCATCTCGCCGACGTTCACCGCAAATTGCTGCTGCGCGGCGTGTGCCACGCGCCACCACTGGCGCAGTTGCGCTTTGAACGGCGGGGTACGCCAGCGCGCGCTTTGCGTGGCGTCGCCCAAAAAGGCGGGTGTGTGGAATTGGAGTTTGAATTGCCGGGTCTTCATAGTTGAGACGGGTTAATTAACAAGGTGGTAACGAGTTTGACTATAGGCGAACAAAATCGCAGGTCGTCATTCGGCAAGCTTGCCGATGCGTGCGCCGGGTTTGACAATGTGCACGCGTTGGGGCCTGAGGTTGAGGCTGTAGCCCTGCTGACGGACGCTAGTCCCAATATTTGTGCGCGCAATAAGGCTGGATAAAGGAAGCGCGCCGCTGCTGCGCAGCGTCCTCTCCATTTTGGACAGTTGTTCGCTGACCGTGCCGCCCATGGGCTTGCTTTGGCCCAGGCGTTTGTCTAGGTTGTCCGGGATGTTCATCTCGCCTACGGCTTGTTTAAGTTCGTGTCGCGCCATGGCCCGCCATGCGGGGTCGTCCACTTCTTTGAGGGGCGCGCGCAGGGGCGGAAATTGTTGCTGGCAGCGCCAGGCCAGCAAGGCGAGCAGGCCTATTTGCATGGGGGGCAAATCGATGGATTGTTGGTTGATGCGTACGCACGATTGCGCGATGTCGATTTCTAGCTCGACTTGATCTAGCGCCCTGTTCGCCGCAGACACCGCTTGCGCAAAGCCACTGTTTTGGCGTTTGATGCTGGCGGGCAGCAGATTGCGCAAGCGCACAAAAGGAATGTCACCCAACCAAACTTTGGCGGCGCTGGCGTCCAACGGGTCCTCGCCCGGCGTGCGCGAGGGTATGACGTGCGACGCGGGGGTGGGGTAGAAAAACTCAGGGCGCGATTCGAAAGGGGCCGATACCAGCACATGCGAGAGTTTGTCTTGCGGACGGCCCCACAGGCTCATGGCGTAGCCCATGAAAAAACCCATGGTTTTGCGGCCACCGGCGATGGATGCGTGAATCTCGCTGTGGGGGTCTTCAGTCAATTGGCGCACCAGATCAGCAATGCCATCGGCTGCGCGCTTGTTGTCTTGGTCGTCACGGATGTCATCCAGGGCTTGCCCCTGGGCATCTTTGAGCACTGCGATGTGCGATGCATCAAAGGAGATGGGCGGCAGACTCCAGTCTTCGCACAGGCGATGGAACCAGCCGGGCTTTTCTGACAAAAGCATCAAGCGCGCGTTGTCGGCGCCGCGCTGCGTGGTGATGAGGCGTATTTCATCGGGGATCCAAGGCGGTTGTTGGACAACGCTCAGGGCATACAAAGTTTCAGTCACGATTTGCGGGGACAGGCCGGTTACGCAGATCAATATGCGCTTGGCAGGTCTTGCGAACGGTGGGACGTCGTTTGTGTGGGCAGTTGGGTTCATGCCGCTATTCTGTGCCGCACACCCCGTGATTTGATTTTCGGCAAGCTTGCCGCGCAGGGTGAACGTGAAAGAAATTTCATGATTGGGGGTGCTGCGCACCCTCGTGAAAAGTAGCGGTAGATGTTGCAGTAAAGGTATTGAGATTGACCGCGCTGCCTATGGCAACTTCGGCGACACCAAATCGGTAGGTGAAGGCGTGTCGGAAATGCGCGTTGACGTAGAGCGCGACAGCGAAGAGGCGATTCATGAATACCTGTCGCAGGTTTTTGCCAACGGTGATTCTGATGAAATCATTCGTGCATTGGGCTATGTGGCCAAAGTGCGCGGAATGACACAGCTTGCGCGTGACAGCGGTCTGGGCCGCGAAAACTTGTACCACGCCTTAAAGCCGGGCGCCAAGCCCCGGTTTGACACGGTTTTGCGTTTGTGTCGCGCCTTGGGCCTCAACCTGGAGCCGCACCGGGTTTGACCGCAGGAGCGGGCTCGCGAACCATTAGCGCGCGGTTCGGTCGGTCGGCGCCATCTGCAAACCTAGCGCCCGCTCAGCGCCCACACAGGGCCCAATTAGCTCCCGTTCAGCGCCCACTCAGCGCCTTAAGCTGGTAAATCGCGTCCATGGCCTCGCGCGGGCTCATAGCGTCGGGGTTCAGGGCGGCGACTGCTGCTTCTACGGCGCTGGGGGCGGCCAGTGCTTCCAAGGGCGCGGCGGCAAACAGATCGACCTGGGCGCGGGATTCGGTGGACTGGGCCTCTAACGCGTCCAGCGTGCGCCGGGCCTGGTTCAGCACGGCGGCGGGCATGCCGGCCAGGCGCGCCACCTGCACGCCGTAGCTGCGGCTGGCCGGGCCGGGTTCGATGGCGTGCAAAAACACGATGTCGCGGCCCGACTCGGCGGCGCTCACGTGCACATTCACCGCGCTGTGGTGGCTGGCCGGGAATTCGGTGAGTTCAAAGTAATGCGTGGCAAACAGGCAAAAGGCCTGGGTTTTGTCGTGCAACTGGGTGGCAATGGCGCTGGCCAGGGCCAGGCCGTCAAAGGTGGACGTGCCCCGGCCAATCTCGTCCATCAGCACCAGGGACTGCGGCGTGGCGCTGTGCAAAATCTGCGCCGCCTCCACCATCTCCAGCATAAAGGTGGACTGCGCATTGGCCAGGTCGTCTGCCGCGCCAATGCGGGTGTGGATGGCGTCAATCGGCCCCAGGCGGCAGGCGCTGGCGGGCACATACGAGCCCACGCTGGCCAGCAACACGATCAGCGCCACCTGGCGCATATAGGTCGATTTGCCGCCCATGTTCGGCCCGGTAATGACTTGCAGGCGCTGGCGCGGCCCGAGCTGCGTGTCGTTGGCAATGAAGTTGCCGCTGCTCAGTTCTGCCAAGCGGGCTTGCACCACCGGGTGGCGACCCTGGGAGATGTCGATGCACGGGTGTTCCACAAACTGCGGCGCGCACCAGCCCAGGGTGAGCGAGCGCTCCGCCAGCGCGCACAAGGCGTCTAGCGCAGCCAGCGCGCGCGCCAAGCGGGTGAGTGGCGGCACAAAGGCTTGCAGGGCGTCCAGCACTTGTTCAAACAGCCATTTCTCGCGGGCCAGCGCGCGCTCCTGGGCGCTCAGGGCTTTGTCCTCAAAGGCTTTGAGTTCGGGGGTGATAAAGCGCTCGGCGTTTTTCAGGGTCTGGCGGCGGCGGTAATCGTCGGGCACTTTGCTGGCCTGGCCCTGGGTGACTTCAATATAAAAGCCGTGCACTTTGTTGAACTGCACACGCAAATTGGCGATGCCGGTGCGCGTGCGCTCGCGCGTTTCCAGGTCCAGCAAAAAGGCGTCGCAGTTGGTTTGGATGGCACGCAGTTCGTCCAGCTCCGCATCAAAACCGCTGGCAATCACGCCGCCATCACGCACCAGCGCAGCGGGTTCGGGCGCGATGGCGCGCTGTAGCAGATCCGCGCAGCCCGGTGGCGGCAGCAAATCGGTGGAAATGCGCTCCAGCAGCGTGCCCGAGGCGCCCAGCCCTGCCAGCGCCTCGTGGTCGGCGGCAAAGCCATCGAGCGACTGGGCCAGCGCCAAGCTTTTGCCCAGCGTTTGCACCAGCCCAAGTAGCTCGCGCGGCCGCACCTGGCGCAGGCTCAGGCGCGCGGTGATGCGCTCCACGTCGGCGCTGCCTTTGATCTGCGCGCGCAAAGTCGTGCTTAGCGTGGCGCTGTGGCGCGTGTCGGCGCGCAGCGTGGCCAGGGCTTGCAAGCGCGCACGTGCCTGGGCGCGGTCGCGCCGGGGTTGCAGCAGCCAGTCTTTGAGCTGGCGGCTGCCCATGCCCGTCATGCAGGTGTCGAGCAGCGAGAACAGCGTGGGCGCGTCTTCGCCGCGCAGGGTTTGCACGATTTCGAGGTTGCGCCGGGTGCTGGGCGGCAGGTCTATGCGCTCGCCATTGCGCTGTACTTCCAGGCCGCTTAAGTGCGCCAGGGCGCGGCCCTGGGTGTGTTCGGCGTAGCCCAGCAGGGCGGCGGCTGCCGCGTGGGCCAGGCCCAGGTCCTGCGCGCTCCAGGCGGCCAGCGTGGCGGCGTGCAGCACTTCTTGCAACTTGCGCTCGCCCAAGGCGCCGTCAAATTGCCATTCGGGCCGCGCGGTGAGCGACAGGCCGGAGCCAAATCGCAGGCGCTTGAGCCGGTCTTCAAAAGCGTGGGTGGCGCCCGCGCTGTAAATCAATTCGCTGGGCGCCAGGCGGGTTACCCAGTCGGGCATTTCATCGGCAGTGCATTCGGCCAGGTGCACCACGCCCTGGGTCACGCTCAGCCAGGCCAGGCCGCAGCGGTTGCGCGCGCCTTGGTGCACCGCCAGCAGCAGTGATTCGGCCTTGTCGCTCAGCAGTTCGGCGTCGGTCAGTGTGCCGGGGGTGACCACGCGCACCACTTTGCGCTCCACCGGTCCTTTGCCGCCCACTTCGCCCACTTGTTCGCAGATGGCCACGGATTCGCCTTGGCGAATCAGCTTGGCCAAATAGCCTTCCATGGCATGAAAAGGTACGCCCGCCATGGGAATCGGCTGGCCTGCGCTCGTGCCCCGGTGGGTGAGGGTGATGTCGAGCAGCCGGGCGGCTTTTTCGGCGTCGGCAAAAAACATCTCGTAGAAATCACCCATGCGGTAGAAAAGCAGGGTGTCTGGATAGTCCGCTTTAAGGCCCAGGTACTGGGCCATCATGGGGGTGTGCGGGGAGGCGGTGTCTGGCATTCGAAGCAGTCTAGCGTGGAATTGAACGCGCAGACTTCGTTTTCGTGTGGTTGGCAGGAATGGACCAAACACGGCGAGAAAGATCGAATTCAGACCACTCGGCATTCAAAAGCTCTTGTTGTCGGGCGCCTGTTTCAGGAGGCAACCTGAAAAGGTATCGCAAATGCTCATTGCTTGGGCCGTCCATCAACCGAAGGTTCTTGAGAATTGCTAGTGTTTAATTGCTTAAATTGACGATAGTATTTCGAAGCTGTGCACCTTTGACTTCGCGTTTGCGCCACACAAAGGGCGCAGCGTTCTCGTTGTACGCGGCTGTGAACTCATGAATCGCCTTGATGAGTTGATTGATGTTGCTG
>CANEVH010000086.1 GCA_947442105.1 Comamonadaceae bacterium
CACGATGCTGGAGTTTGAGGGCAAGAGCTACAGGCTCAAGGAGGCCGCAGCACGCATTGCCATCAACGCCGAACCGTCATAATCTGTAAGTGCTGCCTGGGGGAATTTGGGGTGGCCACGGGTGGGGGAATTTGAAGTGGCCGTCAGGGGGGATGACGTCATCATCTTGGCCTTGCGCCACCAGCTCGAAGACAAGTACAAGTAAGCGCGCCCCATTGACTATCCCAATAGGGATTAACTTCCATGAAGGTGCGCAGCACCCCAATCATGCAAGTTCTTCCACGCGAACGCATTTCGGCTTGAACTCTATCGCCTTGATCATCGCCGTCCGACCGTCACGCCGCCAACTTGGAACTGTCTAACCGGTTCAGGCGTTTTTTCTAGGTACCGGTATTTGACATCCAGCTTTAATGGTTGCGTTTATGGCCCCATGGGTCAACCCTCGGGACCCGCCTATTCCCCACTCACAACACCCGCGCCAAGCGCAAGCCATCCAGTACCGCCGCATGCGTGTTGCGCGCCGCCACGGCGTCACCAACGCGAAACAGCTGAAAACTGCCCGCCGGGTTGCTGGCAATGGTTTGGGCCTGGCCTGCGATCAGCGCGTCATAGTCCACCGCGCCCAGGTTGCTGGAATGGGGTTTGAGCGCAAAGTACAGGTCTTCCAGCGGCAGCGTGCCGTGGTTGACCACCACTTGGTCCACCACACGCTCTTTGCGCACGCCGCCGTAGTCGCTGCCCAGCACGGCCAGCAGCTTGCCGCTCTGCGTGGGGTGGCGCGCCACCGATTTCAGGCGAAAGGTGACGGTGAACGTCACGTCCAGCTTTTGCAGGCTGCGCATATAGGGCACCAGGTTCATGGCCATCACTTCGGGCGCGAAGGTGCGGTCGGGGGTGGCCACTTCTAGTCGGGCGCCGCTTTGGGCTATCACTTCGGCTGCTTGCAGCGCGGAATGGTCGCCTGCGTCGTCAAACAGCAGCACGTCTTGGCCGGGTTTCACATCGCCAGCCAAGATGTCCCAGGCGGACACCACCAGCTCATTGCCGGTGGCCAGCACCTCGGTGTGCGGCAGACCGCCAGTTGCGATGATGACCACGTCCGGGCGCTCGGCCAACACCGTGGCCTCGTCGGCCAGGGTGTTGAAGCGGAAGGTCACGCCGCGCTCTTCGCAGCGCGCCATGCGCCAGTCGATGATGCTCAGCATCTCTTTGCGCCGAGGGCTCAAGGCGGTGAGGCGAATCTGGCCACCGGGCTTGGGCGCGGCCTCTAGTACGGTGACGGTGTGGCCGCGCTCGGCGCTCACGCGCGCAGCTTCCAAGCCGGCGGGGCCTGCGCCAATCACCAGCACTTTGCGCTTGGCGGCTGCCGGTGCAATGGCGTGGGGCAGGGTGAGTTCGCGCCCGGTGGATGGGTTGTGGATGCAATAGGCCTCGCCCCCGGCGTAAATGCGGTCCAGGCAAAAGTTGCCGCCTACGCAGGGGCGGATGGTGTCTTCGCGGCCTTCCACAATTTTGCGCACGATGTGCGGGTCGGCCATGTGGGCGCGCGTCATGCCCACCATATCGAGCTTGCCGCTGGCAATCGCGTGGCGCGCGGTGTTCACGTCCTGGATCTTCGCGGCATGGAAGATGGGAATGTCCACATGCGCGCGCAGGCTGCCTGCAAAGTCCAGGTGCGGCGCGCTGCGCATGCCTTGCACCGGAATGACGTCCGTCAGGCCCGCGTCGGTGTCAATGTGGCCGCGGATGATGTTTAAGAAATCCACCATGCCCGACTTGGCCAGGTAGCGGGCAATGCCCAGGCCTTCGTCTTGCGTCAGGCCGCCGGGGCGCACCTCGTCGGCCACGCCGCGCACGCCCAAAATAAAGTCCAGCCCCACGCGCTTGCGGATGGCCTGAATCACCTCCAACGTAAAGCGCACCCGGTTTTCTAGCGGCCCGCCGTAGGGCGCGTCCAGGGTGTTGGTGGACGGCGACCAAAACTGGTCCATCAGGTGGCCATAGGCCTCCAACTCCAGGCCGTCCACGCCAGCGGCGTGCATGCGCTCGGCGGCGTCGGCGTAGTCTTGGATGATGCGGGCAATGTCCCAGTCTTCCATGCGCTTGGGGAAGGCCCGGTGCGAGGCCTCGCGCTCGTGCGAGGGCGACACCACCGGTAGCCAGTCGGCCTTGGACCAGCTGGTGCGCCGCCCCAGGTGGGTCAGCTGAATCATCACTGCGGCGCCGTGTTCGTGGCAGGCGTCGGTGAGTTCGCGCATCCAGGGCACGACTTCGTCCTTGTAGGCCAGGATGTTGTTGAACACCGGAGGGCTGTCGCGCGACACGGCCGCTGAACCGGCGGTCATGGTCAGCGCAATGCCCGCCTTGGCGCGCTCCATGTGGTAGGCCCGGTACTTGGCCTTGGGCATGCCGTCCTCGGGATAGGCGGGCTCGTGCGAGGTGATCATCAGCCGGTTGCGCAAGCGCAGGTGCTTGAGCTGAAAGGGCTGGAGCAAGGGGTCGTTGGAAGGGGCGCTGGACATGTTTTTCTCGGGTGCTTGGAGGGTTTTCAGTACCACTGGTCGGGCATGGAGGCTTTTTTGCGGTCCATAAAGTCGCGGATGGACTCGTCCACCGCCACGTCCAACGCAGGCGCCACATAGTCGGCCAGGGACTGTTTCCAGCGCCGGTTGGCGCGGGTGGCGGCGTCGGTCTGGCCGGCTTCGGTCCAGGTCTCAAACGGCGTGTCGTCCGAGATGCTGGAGTCATAAAACGCGGTGGTGTAGTTGGCCATGGTGTGGGCGCTGCCCAGGTAGTGGCCGCCGGGGGTGACCTGCTCAAAGGCATTCATGGCCAAGGTGTTGTCGTCCACCGTTACGCCGCCCAGGTAGCTGTGCAGCGCGCCGCAAAAGTCGGCGTCCATCATGAATTTCTCGTAGCTCATGGACAGCAAGCCGTCCAAGAACCCCGCCGAATGCAAGATGAAATTGGCCCCGCAGTGCACGGCCGACAACATAGACATCACGCTTTCCTGCATGGCCTGGCCGTCAGGCAGCTTGGACGTGGTGAACGACCCGGCGCAGCGCAACGGCAAATTCAGCCGCCGGGCCAGTTGCCCCACCACCATAGAGCCAATGGCAGGTTCTGGCGTGCCAAAGGTGGGCGAGCCCGAGCGCAGCGACATGCTGCTCAAGAAATTGCCATAAATCACCGGTGCGCCGGGGCGCTCCAACTGCGTCATGGCGCAGCCGACCAGGGTCTCGGCGTGGGCCTGGGCAATGGCCCCGGCGTTGGTCACCGGCCCCATGGCGCCGCCCAAGATAAAGGGCACGATGACGGCGGCCTGGTTGGCGCGGGCGTAGGCGCGGGCAGATTTGGTCATGGTGCCGTCCCACAGGAGCGGGGAGTTGACGTTCACGTTGCCCAAAATCACGCAGTTTTTGTCCACAAAGTCGGCGCCAAACAGCAGGCGGCTCATGGCGATCGAGTCTTCGGCGCGTTCCTCAGAGGTAATCGAGCCCATATAGCCCTTGTCCGAATAGCGCATGTGGGCGTAGACCATGTCCAGATGCCGCTTGTTGACCGGCACGTCAGTGGGCTCGCACACGGTGCCGCCGCTGTGGTGCAGCCAGGGGCAGTTGTAGGCCAGCTTGATGAAGTTCTGAAAGTCGTCCAGCGTGCCGTAGCGCCGCCCGCGGTCCAGGTCCATCACAAAGGGCGAGCCATAGGCGGGGGAAAACACCACGTTGTTGCCGCCAATTTGCACCGAATGCGCCGGGTTGCGCGCGTGCTGGGTGAACTCTTTGGGTGCGGTTTTGAGCACTTCTCGCAGGTGGCCGGGCTCAAACCTCACCCGCATGCCGTCCACCTTGGCGCCGGACTTTTTGAACATGGCCAGCACTTCGTCGTCGTCGCGGATGTCCAGGCCCACTTCGGCCAGTATGCGGTCGGCGGTGGCCTCAATTTTCAGCAGGCTTTCCTCGCCCATGATGTCGTAGGTGGGAATGACGCGTTTGATGTACGCCGGGCCAGTGATCTTGGCATTGGGGTCGCGCCGCTCGCGTCCGCCGGTGCGCCGGTTGCGTTTGGGCTCGGTAGCTACGGTGCTGCCTGCAAGGCCTTGGGTATCAGATTCGCTCATGCCATTTGTCTCCAGTTTTAGGGCTGTTTAGCCGGATAATAGGTTGAAATACGGCGTTTGTGACCTGCCCGCATGTTCATCCAAGCCATCAATTAATTACATGCTAAAGCGCTTTGACCAGCCCGCCATGGGCAACCTGATTACCTTTGAGGCCGCCGCCCGCACCGGCAGCTTTACCAAAGCGGCGCTGGAGCTGGCGGTGGGCCAACCGGCCGTGAGCCACGCTATTCGGCTGCTGGAAGACGAGCTGGGCGTGGTGCTGTTTGACCGGCGCCACAAGGGCGTGGAGCTGACCGAGGCAGGACGCTATTTGCTGGAGCAGGTAAGCCTGGGCCTGACGCTCATGGACCAAGCCCTGCGCGAGGTGCGCAGCATGACGCCGGGTCATCAGGTCACGCTGGCGGTGTCCACGGCTACCGCCACCTGGTGGCTGATGCCGCGCATTGCGCGCTTTAAGCAGCAGCACCCAGACATTGAGCTGCGCTGCATCACCACCGACATCGACCTCGACTTAGAGCGCGAACGCATTGACCTGGCCATCACCCTGGGCAGCGGCGACTTTGCCCAGCACGCACGCTGGCGTTTTGTGGATGAGGAGGTTTTTGCTGTCTGCAGCCCGGCGTTTTTGGCGACCAACCCGCAGTTGCAAAGCCCGCAAGACCTGGCCAACAGCACCTTGCTGCACCTAGAAGAGCGCTACCGCCCCCGCCTGGACTGGTCGCTCTGGCTGGCACGCTTTGGCGTGAGTGCCGCGCGCGCAGGCAAGGCGTTGACGCTTAACGACTATTCCATCGGTCTGCAAGCCGCGCTGGAGGGCCAAGGCTTGGCTTTGGGCTGGCGCCATATCGTGGAGCCGCTGATTACCCAAGGCCGCCTGGTGCGCCCCGTGCCCCAAAGCGTGACCACCGACCAGCCTATGTACATCGTTGCTTCGCGCGCCGGGCGCGCACGCAGCGATGTGATGGCTTTGAAGGACTGGCTGGTGCAAGAGGCTGCTTAGCGGCCAAGGGTCAGGCGTTTTGTGGTGCGCGCCTGGGGTTACTTGCTCTTTCACCCGCTTACTTAGCTAGCGCTTGGTTCGGCGCGCTGCTGGCGCAGTTGCCAGACGATGTGCGCCAGCAGCGCCACAAACACTGTGGCGCCGCCCACCAAGGTGCGTTGGCTGGGAATCTCACTGTGAAGCAGCCACACCCACAGCGGCCCGAGCACCGGCTCTGCGATGCCAATCAGCGCCGCCACGGCCGAGGGCAGCAGGCGCACTCCGGTCACAAACAGCGCCAGGCCCAAACCGAGGTTGAGCGCACCAAAGGCAAACAGCAAGATGCCATCCACCATGTTCACGGCAAAGCCGTGCGTCATCGCGCCCGACACACAGGCCGCTATCAGGGTGCCCAAGCACACGGCCGGCATCATGGCCACATGGGCGTGGCGCCGGGTAATGACCGTGGCGCCCGCAAAAGCCAGCGCCACCAACAATGCCAGCCCGTCGCCAATGGGCGATACATTGGCGCCCACCGACTCTGACACCATGATGGCCACCCCGGCAATCACGGCGGCAATTGCAACCCAGGTGGCGCGCGGCACGCGCTCGCGAAACAGCAAGAACGACATCAGCGCCGCCATCAGCGGCACACCCGCTTGCAGCAGCAGCACATTGGCCACCGTGGTGTACGACAAGGCGACCACAAAGCAGGTGGACGCGGTGGCAAAGCACAGGCCCACGCCCACGCCGGCCCAGCCCATGGCCCGAAAAAGGCGCTGCGTTCCGTGGCTGCCGTGCTGCCAGAACATAAATGCCAGTAAAAAAGCGCTGGCGAACACCGAGCGCCAAAACACCACCGTCCAGCTGTCGCTCACGGTCAGGTAGCGCGCAATGGCGCCGCCAAAGCTCCATACCGTGGCCGAGCCCAAGACCAGGCACGCGCCGCGCACGTCCAACTGTTTGGATTGCACGGCTTATTCCACGCCCAGGCGCTGGATGAGTTCGATCTTGTAGCCGTCCGGGTCGGTAATGAAGGCAATATGGGTCGTGCCGCCTTGCACCGGTCCGGGTGCGCGGGTGACGTTGCCGCCAGCGGCTTGGATGCGCTCACAGGCAGCGTAAATATCGTTCATGCCCAGCGCGATATGGCCGTAGGCCGTGCCCATGTCATAACTCTCCACGCCCCAGTTGTAGGTGAGTTCAATCTCGGCGTGGTCAGGGTTGCTGCCAAAACCGATGAAGGCCAGCGTGTACTTGTAAGTGGGGTTTTCTGAGGTGCGCAGCAGCTTCATGCCGATCACCTGGGTGTAGAAATCGATGGAGCGCTGGAGATTGCCAACGCGCAACATGGTGTGGAGGATTTTCATGGGCGGCATTGTCACCCAGACCTTGGCTTAGCTATCCCAATCGCGCGTCGGCCACAATCGTGACCATGACCCAATTTACCAAGACCGTTTTGTTCACCGACACCGATGGCCGCGCGCGTTTCAAGGAGGAGGTCATCCCCTTGTTGCACGGCACGCCCCAAACCATGTTGTCGGAAGTATTTGCCAGCGGCGGCTACCAATTGCGCACCAGCCCGGTGGGCTTTCGCAGCACATTCCATTGCACGGGCGCGCCGCAGTGGGTGTTCATTTTGGGCGGGCAGATGGAAATTGGTTTGCAGGGCGGGGAGTCCCGCGTTTTTGGCCCCGGCGAGCACTTTTTCAGCGCTGATGTGCTGCCTGAAGGCGTGGCTTTTGACGCGGCAGTCCACGGCCACTGGAGCCGCCAGGTCGGTGATGTGCCGCTGGTGACGCTGTTTGTGCGGGCTTGAAGCAATAAAGCAAAAGGGCTCCGAAGAGCCCTTTGGGTGGGTTGAACGCTAAGACGCCTTCACTTTCATGACGGTGCGCAGCACCCGCAATCATGAAAGCTCTTCCGCGTTAACGACCAGCAGGTCCCCGGTTGCCGCCAGGGCCACCGCGTCCACGGCCGCCGCCGCCGCCGCCGCCTCCATATCCGCCACCACCACCGCCACCGCCATTGCGGTTGCCTTGGTAGCCACCGCCACGGCGACCGCCGCGTTCGGCCATCAGGTCCACGCTGGTGCGCATGGGGTCTGGCTGGCCGCCAGGCGCGCGGGGCACGCGGGGTTCGCTGGGGAAGCTGGACATCCTGTCTTGCCCCATGCGCGGACGCGCTGCGTGGGCGTCGTGTGAACGGGGGGGTTGGTCTTCGTGGCGGCCGGGGCCGTCGTCATCCCGGGGAAATCCGGCATCGCGTGGGGCGCTGCGGGGTGCGTTGCGTGGGCCGTTGTTGGGGCCGTTGCGTCCGCCACCGCCATTGCCGCCGCCTCGGGGTCCTTGGGCCTGGCGCTGTCCGCCGCCACCGCCACCGTTCCCACCGCCACGATTGCCGCCGCCGTTGGCGCCTGGGCCTTTGCTTTCGCGCACGCGGGTCAGCATCTCGGTGCGCGCTGCTTTGGCCGCGGCTTGCATCACGTCACGGCTGGGTGGTTTGCCAGCACCGCCCCAAATGGTTTGGCGGCCCATGGCGATGGGCTCGGCGCGCTCGCCGGGTTCGGGCGCAAAGCCTTCGACCACCACTACTTCAATGTTTTGCTTGGTGAAGCGCTCAATGTCTTGCATAAAGCCTTCTTCGTCCAGGCACACCAAGTTGACCGCTGCGCCGTCAGCGCCTGCGCGCCCGGTGCGGCCAATGCGGTGCACATAGTCTTCGCTCACATTGGGGATTTCGTAGTTCACCACGTGCGGCAGGTCGTCAATGTCGATGCCGCGCGCGGCAATGTCGGTAGCCACCAGGGCGCGCACGTCGCCGCTTTTAAAGCCCGCCAGCGCCTGGGTGCGTGCCGCCTGGCTTTTGTTGCCGTGCAGCGCCATGGCAGAAATGCCGTTCTTTTCCAGAAACTCGGCCACGTTGTTGGCGCCAAATTTGGTGCGGGTGAACACCAGCACCTGGCTCCAGTTGTGGGTGTTGATGATGTGGGCCAGCAGCGCCTTCTTCTTGCCACGGCCTACGGGGTGGATGACCTGGGTAATGCGCTGCACCGTGGTGTTGCGCGGCGTGACTTGCACGCTTTGCGGGTTTTTCAGCAGGTTGTTGGCCAGGTCGCGAATCTCGTCGCTGAAGGTGGCCGAGAACAACAGGCTTTGCTTGTCGCGCGGCACCAGGGCCAGCACTTTTTTCACGTCGTGGACAAAGCCCATGTCGAGCATACGGTCCGCCTCGTCGAGCACCAAGATTTGCACCTGGCCCAGGTCCAGCATGCCTTGTTGCTGCAGGTCCAGCAGGCGTCCGGGGGTGGCTACCAGCAGGTCCACGCCTTTTTTGAGCTTGGAGATTTGGGGGTTCATGCCCACGCCGCCAAAAATGACGGTGCTGGTCAGGTCCAGGTATTTGCCATAGGTGCGTATGCTTTCTTCCACCTGGGCCGCGAGTTCGCGGGTGGGGGTCAGCACCAGGGCGCGGATGCCGATGCCGCCAAACTTGTTTTTAGCGGCCGGCGTGGTGGACAGGCGCTGCAGCATGGGCAGCGTGAACGCCGCCGTTTTGCCCGTGCCGGTTTGCGCGCCGCCCAGCAGGTCGTGGCCGGCCAAAACCAGCGGGATCGCTTGGGCTTGAATAGCGGTAGGGGTCTCGTAGCCCTGTTCCAGCACGGCTTTGAGGATGGCAGGCGCCAGATTCAATTCATCGAAGTTCATAAAGAAGCATCCCTTGAGCGGATGCGTACGTACCGGCCTATCCCTTGGAGGTTTCCAAACGGTCAGTCAAAGGCAGGTAGATTCAAAAATGGGACGAACCGCTTTGGTATCTGTCCCCAGCATGGTGCTGTGCTTGCG
>CANEVH010000087.1 GCA_947442105.1 Comamonadaceae bacterium
GGATGGGTCAGTGATTCGGTATTTACCTAGAACGCTTCAGAGGCTGCCGACGTGGACAGGGCGGAAGGTATTTCAGCAGCCTGTTAATTCAGTTCTCGCAACGTGTGCGGGAACAGATTCGAGAGTCTGGATTCAAATGCGACTTGGCAGATATTGTCATATCTGTGATGGTATTGAATCCAGCTATAAATGCAGCCAAAGATGGCGATTCTTGGAAAAGAGCTAGTCGGTCATATGTGCTTCGGCGAAGCATCGATTTCTCTCATTGGCAAAGCGCAAAGCCAAATGAAAAGAAAGCGCTCTTGGGGAAGTGCGTCATTAATTCCATTGCGGATATTCCGATGAAGCACTTAGATGAGGCGAGTAAGGATGCACTGACCGCAATCGTTCGTCAGGCAACGCAACCGAAAAAAACGCCTCGAATTGCAAAAGGCGACCTTGATTGAGGGATGGACGTCGCTCGTTGCCTGAAGGCACGCTACCCGCTTTCTCCCAAAACAATCAGAAATTCGATGTTTAGGTGCTGGAACAGATTCAAGGGCACCAAGTGCCGTCCCAAGCAAAAGGACAACGCGGAGCTTGAATCCGTCGGTACGGTGGTCACCCATTCCAAGCGCATGCATCGAACCCCATAAAGTACCAACCCTGTGTGCCAGGTGGTGACAGTGGCAAGCACAAAGGGGCAACAACGCGCTTTGAGGTGCTTTTCTTCCAGCAGCAGGCCGTTGACTTCGCCCATGTTGGTGGCGCAAGGGCCACACTGCTTTTTTGTGGGAAATGGCCGCTCTACGGTGCGCCGCTCTAGCGGGCGCGCTACATTTAGCCAATGGGTAAACCTTCGTCAAACCTCGCGTCCGCCGCAGACGCCTCCGTTGCCTTGGCATCGGGCTTCAAGGGCCTGACCGCCAAGCTGGACTACCTCTCAGAGTCTGAGGTAGCGCAGGTGCGCCAGGCCTACCGTTTCGCCGACGAGGCCCACCTGGGCCAGTTGCGCAGCAGCGGCGATCCCTATATCACCCACCCTATTGCAGTGGCCAGCCAATGCGCCGAATGGAAGCTCGATGCCCAGGCCTTGATGGCCGCGCTGCTGCACGACGCCATGGAAGACTGCGGCGTTACCAAGGTGGAATTGATCGAACACTTTGGCTCGCCTGTGGCCGAGCTGGTGGACGGCCTGACCAAGCTCGACAAACTGTCCTTCAACACGCGCGAAGAAAACCAGGCCGAGTCCTTTCGCAAAATGCTGCTGGCCATGGCGCGCGACGTGCGGGTGATTTTGATCAAGCTGGCCGATCGCACCCACAATATGCGCACCATGGGCGATATGCCGCGCGCCAAATGGGGCCGTATCGCGCAAGAAACGCTGGACATTTACAGCCCGATTGCCCACCGCCTGGGCCTGAACCAGACCTACCGCGAGTTGCAAGACCTGTCGTTTCGCCACCTGCTGCCCTGGCGCTATGGTGTTTTGTCCAAAGCGGTGGAGAAGGCCCGTAGCCGACGGCGGGATTTGTTAAAAAAAGTGAAGACCGAGTTGGAGGCTACTTTCGCTGCCCACGGCATGCCGGTGCGTATTGCCGGGCGCGAGAAGTCGCTGTATTCCATTTACCGCAAGATGCACGACAAGCACCTGAGTTTTGCCCAAGTGACTGACGTGTATGGCTTTCGCGTGCTCGTGCCCGAGACCACCGACTGCTACACCGCCTTAGGGCTGCTGCACCAGCTCTACAAACCGGTGCCTGGGCGGTTCAAAGACCACATCGCCATTGCCAAGGTCAACGGCTACCAGTCGCTGCACACCACCCTGGTCGGGCCGGCTGGCATTAACGTCGAGTTTCAGATGCGCACCGAGTCCATGCACCTGGTCGCAGAGTCGGGGGTAGCGGCGCATTGGCTCTACAAAGTCAACGCCAACCAGGAGCATGCCAACGACCGCCTGGGCACGCAGTGGCTGCAGTCGCTGCTCGATATTCAGGACGAGACCCGCGACGCCGCCGAGTTCTGGGAAAACGTCAAGGTCGATCTTTTCCCCGATGCGGTGTATGTGTTTACCCCCAAGACCCAGATCATGGCGCTGCCGCGCGGCGCCACCGTGGTGGACTTTGCCTACGCCATCCACAGCAATGTGGGGGACCGCACCATGGCCGCGCGCATCAACGGCGAGCAGGTGCCGCTGCGTACCGAGCTGAAAAACGGCGACGTGGTGGAAGTGGTGACCGCGCCTTCGGCCACTCCCAATCCCGCCTGGCTGAGTTTTGTACGCACCGGGCGGGCGCGCTCCAAAATCCGCCACCACCTTAAAACCATGCAGCTCACCGAGTCAGAAGAACTCGGGCATAAGCTCCTAGCCCAAGCCCTGCGCGCCGAGGGCATTGAGAGCTTTCCTGATGCCGTGGCCCACGCCACCACCTGGGACAAGCTGCTGCGTTTCACGGGCAGCAAAAACCGCCAGGAGCTGCTTACCGACATCGGGCTTGGTAAGCGCATCGCCAACATTGTTGCCAAGCGCCTGGTGCTGCTGCTGGGTGATGCCGGTCAGCGCCCGGATGCGCTGCTGCTGACGCGCGAGCGCTTTGGCCCGGGCAACGGCCATGGTATGGGCTCGATTGCGCTGGACGGCAGTGAGAACGCCTCGGTCAAATTCGCGCTCTGCTGCCGCCCCATTCCGGGCGACCCTATCCTGGGCTATCTGGGGCGCGGCGAGGGCTTGGTGGTGCACACAGCGCAGTGCCCGGTGGCGGCCCGCCTGCAGTACAAAGACGGCGAGCGCTTTATGGGCGTGGAATGGTCCGATGAGCCGACCCGTGCCTTTGAAGTGGATTTGGCCATCACCGTGTCCAACGGCAAAGGTGTGATGGCCAAGGTGGCAGCCGCGCTGGCGGCGGCAGAAGCAGACATCGTGCACATCGATATGGTGGCCGACAGCGCGCAAGACGTCAAAGAACTGCATTTTGTGGTGGCGGTGCGCGACCGTGCCCATCTGGATGCCGTGCTGGCCAAGCTACAGCGCTCCCCCGTGGTAACGCGCGCGCAGCGCAGCAAAAAAGCGGGCTGATCCGCTTCAGGTCTCTGGGGTCGGTAGCGCCGCTGGCGCGGGGTAGCGAACGTCCAGAACTTCAATCTCAGCCACCCGCTGTGGGCTGACCAGGCGCAACACATCGCCCACGCGGGCTTTGAGCAAAATGCGCGCTATGGGCGATACCCAGCTCACCTCGCCCAGGGCGCTATTGGCTTCGTCAATTCCCACAATCTTGACCGTTCGCTCTTGGCCGGCGTCGTCCACATAGGTGACGGTGGCGCCGAAGAAAACCTGGTCGTTGCCAAAGTGCAAGCTGGGTTCGGTGATGACGGCAATATCCAGGCGCTGGGTGAGAAAGCGGATGCGCCGGTCGATTTCGCGCAGCCTTTTTTTGCCGTAGATGTAGTCCCCGTTTTCCGAGCGGTCGCCATTGCTCGCGGCCCAGTGCACGGTATCCACCACTTTGGGCCGCTCTACGTCGATCAGCGTCAAAAGCTCGTCGCGCAAGGCGGCGTAACCGGCGGGCGTGGTGTAGTTTTTGCCGCCTGCGAGCAGGGCAGGGAGTTGCAGCTCCTCATCGTCTGCATCTTCACTTTCCTTGGTGAAGGCTTTGCTCATGGCCGCAGTCTATTGCGCACCCAGCACCACCGTGGCCATGGTTTGCGGTTGCAGGGTGCGGGCAAAGGCCTGGCGCACTTCTTGCGCAGTGATTTTTTGCACTTGGTCGCTCCAAGTGGCCAGGTAGTCAAGCGGCAAATCGTTCCAAGCGATGTTCGCCACGTTGTCGAGCAGCTTGCGGTTGGTGTCAATGCGCAGGGCAAAGCCGCCCATCAGATTGTCCTTGGCCGCTTGCAACTCGGTCTCGGTGGGGCCATCGGCCACAAAGCGGCGCAGCACCTCGCGCAGCAAGTCCAGCGCTTGCTGCGCCTGGTCGGGCCGGGTTTGCAGGCTGATGGTGAAGGCGCCGGCATGCAGGCCCGGGGCAAAGCTACTGGAGATGCCGTAGGTCAGGCCGCGCTTTTCGCGCACCTCTTCGGTCAGGCGCGCGGTGAAGCCGCCGCCGCCCAAAATATGGTTGCCCACCAGCAGCGCAAAGAAGTCGGGCGAACTGCGCTTGATGCCGGGCTGGCCCACCAGCACATGGGCCTGCGCCGAGTCAAACGGGATGCGCAGCTCGGACGCAGCGGCCAGTGGTGCCACCTCTTGGACCGCCGGCAAAGGGGGGCAATTGCCGGACGGCAGCCGCGACAGCAAAGTCGCCACCAAAGCGTCCGCCTGCGCCCGGTCCACCGCCCCGACCAAGCTGACGCGGGCATAGCACGCACGCACCGCTTTTGCGTGCAGGGCCCGCATGTCGGCGCTGGTGATAGCCATCAAATCGGCCTCGGTCGATTCCCGGCCATACGGGTGGCTGCCGTACACCGCTTTGCTGTAAGCGCGCGCCGCCACCGTGCCGGGGCGGGTGTTGGCCTCTTTGATGCTGGCAATCATCTTGGGCCGGTCGCGCAACCAGAGTTTTTCAGGGAAGGCGGGTTCGCCCAACTGGCGCGCGGCCAAGGCGCTGGCCTGGGCCAGCACGTCGGGGTAGGTGAGGCTGCGCAAGGCGAAGGTCAAGCGGTCGCTGCTGGCCGCAGCCGAGAACGAAGCGCCCAGATCCGCCCAAGCTTCGCCCAGCGCGTTTTCGTCCAGCGCAGGCTGGCTGCCTGCGGCTTTGACGCCGTCGCTGGTGGCGCCCGCCATGGCGCCAGCCAGGCCGGTTTTGCCCAGCGGGCTGCGGCGCTCCCCCGCGTCAAAGTCCAGTTGCACGTCCACCATGGCGATGCCGGGGCTTTGCACCAAATAGACCTTGGCACCGCTTGCGTGGGTCCAGTGTTCTATGGGCAAGGCCGCCCAGGCGACCGCGAAGCCATTCAAGGCCAGGGCGAGCAGGCCCAAGCGGGCGACAGAGAAACAGTTGCGAAGGGTCATAAGGGTGGTGCCGCAGTTCAATGCCGGGCGCCGGGCATGGCGCGGCGTGGCGCGCGCGCCGGATCTGGTGCTTGGGGAAGCAAGGTGGCTACCGTGAGTTCGTCGTCGCCAAAGTACCTGGCGGCCACCGCCTGCACCTGCGCGGGCGTAACCTGGCGCAAGCGCACCAGCAGCTCGGTGTCAAAGTTGAGCGGCAGGCCAATCGCCCAGTTGCTGCCCAGCATGCGCGCCTGGTTGAACACGCTGTCTTGCCGGTAGACCTCGGCAGCCGTCCATTGGTTGATCACGCGCTTGAGTTCGGCTGGTGAAACGCCCTCGTCGGCAACCCGCTTAACCTGGGCGCGCAAGGCCGCCTCTAGCGCCGCGCTGCTCTTGCCGCCAGCGGGCACGCCCGAGAGCGTGAACATGACCGGGCCTCGCGCCGTGGCACCGTAGTACGCGCCCGCGCTGTCGGCGACATGGTCATCCGCCTGCGTCAAAGCGCGGTCCAGGCGCGCACCCTCGTAGCCGTCAAGCACGGCGGCCAGCAGTATCAGCGCCAGCGCGTCTTGCGCATTAGCGTCCCACAGGTCGGCCCCCGGCTTGTGCCGAATGCCCGGCACCTTGAAGCCCAGCGCCACATAGGCTTGTTCCGCCGGGGCTTTGAAATCCAGACGGCGCAGGCCGCTTTGCGCGGGCTCGGTGCGTGGCTTGCGTGCTGGCAGCGCGGTCGGGGCAATGCCACCGTAGGTTTTTTCCGCCAGCGCGCGAACGGCTTGCGGATCGACATCACCGGCCACCACCAGCGCGGCGTTGGTGGGGGTGTACCAGCGCCGGTAAAAGGCCCGCGCATCGTCGGGCACCATGGCTTCTAAATCACTCATCCAGCCTACGACCGGGCGGCGGTAGGGCGAGGTTTGGAAGGCGGTGGCGCTCATGGCCTCAAACAGACGGGCGTGCGGGTTGTCCTCCGTGCGCAGTCGACGTTCCTCTTTGACGACTTCGAGTTCTTTGCGAAAGTCCTCGTCGCTCCACTGGTTATTGGCAAAGCGGTCCGCTTCCAATGGCATTACCTCACCCAAGCGGGCGACCGGAATTTGTTGGTAGTAACCGGTGTAGTCTTTGTTGGTGAACGCGTTTTCGCGGCCCCCCAAAGCGGCCACCCGGCGTGAAAAGTCGCCCGCCTTGACGGTGGGCGTACCCTTGAACAGCATGTGCTCCAGCACATGGGCCACGCCCGAGGTGCCGTCTACTTCGTCCATAGAGCCCACGCGCACCCACAGCATGTGGACGGCGGTAGGGGCGCGGTGGTCCGGCTTGACGATGAGCGTCATGCCGTTGGAGAGCGTGAACTCTTGGCTCTCCTGCGGTGCCGCCTGCGCAGCGCCAAACAGCGCCATACCGACGAACGCCAGAATCGTCCAGGTCCGGGTGCGCCCACGTGGCAATGCCGCAGGTGTGCAGGGCTGGGTCACAGGGGGTGGGGGCAGGTGTTTCATAGAATGGAACATTCTAAGAACGCAGACCATGTTCAGCTTTTTCAAAAAAAATCCCCCTGCATCGCCGCCGACGCCGCCTGGCAGAGAGTTGCCTGTCTCGCAGCGCTCGGGCGAGGCGCGCGCGCCTGTGCAGGCTGACGCTCCCGTACCGGTGGTTCAGCCCACCGCGCGCGAAGGCTGGGTTGCCAAACTCAAGGCGGGTCTGAAGAAAACCGCTAGCGGCTTGTCCTCGGTGTTTGGTGGTTCGCGGATTGACGAAGCACTGTTTGAAGACTTGGAAAGCGCGCTCCTGATGGCTGACGCGGGGGTGTCCGCCACCGAGCACCTGATCAAAGACCTTCGCCGCCAAGCCAAGGAGACCAAGGCGGAAACACCTGAGCAACTCAAACGCTTGCTGGTCGAGGGCTTAAGCACCCTGCTTTTGCCCCTGGAAAAGCCCCTGCTTTTGGGGCTCGAACTGCCCACCGTCATCATGGTAGCGGGGGTGAACGGCGCCGGGAAAACGACATCCATAGGCAAGCTCACCCACCGCCTTGCCGACGGGGGAGCCACCGTGCTGCTTGCAGCGGCCGACACCTTCCGCGCGGCTGCGCGCGAGCAATTGACAGTTTGGGCGGAGCGCAACACGGTGGAAATTGTCAGCCAAGAGGGCGGCGACCCGTCTGCTGTGAGCTACGACGCGGTCTGCGCCGGCAAGGCCCGCAAGAAAGACGTTGTGCTGATTGACACTGCCGGCCGCCTTCCCACCCAGTTGCACCTGATGGAGGAGCTTAAAAAGATGAAGCGGGTACTGCAAAAAGCGGGCGATGCCTCCGGTTTGCCCGTATGCCCGCAAGAAGTGCTGCTCGTTATTGATGGCAACACCGGCCAAAACGCCTTGGCCCAGGTACGTGCTTTTGACGTCGCACTCGGCCTTACCGGGCTGATCATCACCAAGCTCGACGGCACCGCCAAAGGCGGTGTGCTGGCCGCGATTGCGCGTGAACACCCGGTGCCGGTTTACTTCATTGGGGTCGGCGAAAAGTTGGAGGAACTTGAAACCTTTAACGCGCACGAATTCGCCCAAGCGCTGCTCGCATGAAATCCGGTCCTACCCGCCTTGAAGACCTTGCGCCCGCATCGCCGACGCGTCGTACGGCTTTGGCTTGGCTGGCGGGCGCGAGCGCTTCGGTCCAAGCCTTGGTATCAGTGGCTGCCCATGGGACTCCGGCTTCCTGGCAGCGCATCCTTGACCAAGCGCGCGGCCAGACGGTGTACTTCCACGCATGGGGCGGAGCCGCCACGGTCAATAGCTATATCCAATGGGCGGGTGAACAGGTTCGCCAACGTTTTGGGGTCACGGTGGTGCACGTCAAGATACAAGACGCGGCCGACGTTGTGAAACAGGTGCGTAATCAAAAAAGATCGAATCCCCGTCGCGGCGGCGTCGACCTTGTTTGGATCAACGGCGCTAATTTTTTGACCATGAAACGTGAAGGCCTGCTGTTTGGCCCCTTCGCTGAAGAACTACCCTCCTATGCCTACGTTGACACCCAAGGGCAACCGACGACCCGCTTGGATTTTTCTGAACCTGTCGATGGGATGGAGGCTCCGTGGGGCATGGCGCAGCTCACGTTTATGGCCGATGCGAAACGCGTTTCGCAGCCACCACAAAATCTTGCCGCCTGGCTCGCATTTGCGGCTGCCCATCCTGGCCGCACCAGCTATCCGCGTCCGCCCGACTTTCATGGCACGACGTTTCTTAAGCAGCTGCTGCTGGATCTCACGCCAGAGTCCGATCGACACGCCTTTTACAAAGAGGTCACTGTCGATGCACTAACGCGCCTCACCCGACCTCTGTGGAACACGCTTGATGGTTTGCATCCGCACCTTTGGCGCCAAGGACGGCAGTTTCCAAGCAGCGCAGCAGCACAACGGCAGATGATGTCCGACGGCGAGCTATTGTTGGCCATGACCTTCAACCCGAATGAAGTACCCAACGAAATTGCGGCACAGCGCCTCTCCAAAAGCACGATCAGCTTTCAGTTCAAAGGCGGGACCATTGGCAACACGCATTTCTTGGCGATTCCTATCACGGCCCAGGCCAAGGCCGCAGCCCAGGTGCTGACCAATTTTCTCCTCAGCCCAGAAGCACAGGGCCGCAAGGCAGACATAGACGTCTGGGGCGACCCCACCGTGTTGGACGTGCGCCGTCTCAGCGCTGCCGACCAGGCTTTTTTCAAATCGAAACCGCACCCTGGACAGCTTCAGGCGCGCGCGCCAGCGCTGCCGGAACCCCACGGCTCGTGGGTCAATCCCATCCAAGAGGAGTGGTCGCGTCGGTATGGCGCTTAAAGAGAATTAGGCGGAAGAATTGTAAGCGTCCGGCCATGCCCCTCTTGAATTGACGCTCTACGTCTTGCAAGATCGTGTGCACGCAACACATCGCGCACATCATGCTCAAAGATTCAGAGAATTCAACACA
>CANEVH010000088.1 GCA_947442105.1 Comamonadaceae bacterium
ACGATGCTGGAGTTTGAGGGCAAGAGCTACAGGCTCAAGGAGGCCGCAGCACGCATTGCCATCAACGCCGAACCGTCATAATCTGTAAGTGCTGCCTGGGGGAATTTGGGGTGGCCACGGGTGGGGGAATTTGAAGTGGCCGTCAGGGATCGATTCACGGAGCCGGGATTTCTGCGCGGCAGAAAGATCTGGACCGAGGTCACGGAGTGCAGTTGCTTTCGCAAACACCGAAATGCCAAATGGACGAAGAAGCTTCAACAGGTCTGTCATTGCCGCCGTCAAACCCCGCTGTTCTGACCGTTCCATGGACGTCTACCTCCACCTATACCGCTGAAACAACTTTTTTCAGCGCACAGATCATCGGGCAAAGTCTCCAATAAACCGGTAATAGAAACGTACCGGTCAAAGTTGAGTATTGCCGACCATTTCAGGATTTTTAATGAGCACTTCAGTTCAACCTGGATTCGCAGCTCGCCCGAGCCAAGATTGTCAGATTTTGGAACTGCCTCTCCAAACCCTGTTCACAAGGCTCATCGGCCTGGCCCTGGAATCGGCATCCACCCTGTCGGAAAACTCGGTGCACCCGTGGTGAGGCGTGACTCAATCGGCGCCGCTGCCACAGCAAACGCTTGCGGTTCTTGCGGGGACTGCACTTGGCGCCAAGCCTGGGGATCAGTAAACACCACGCTGCAACCCGAACAACGATAGAGTTCACTGGGGCGCATCTGTCCTTGCGCGTCCCGCTGGATGACTCGCTTGTAGCTGGTGGCATTGCAGTGCCTGCAGGAGTAGCTAAGTTTCACAATAAAACTGGTTTTTCACACAGTATATGTTGGTCTCCCGCTTGCTTCGTAGGTGTGATCTATTCAAAAGCGCAGCCTTTGGGCCGGTGAAGCCATAGCGAACGAACCCGCACCCGCAGAGTGGGCCTAAAACTTGTCTACCCGCTTGTGTTGCAATATACTTTACTCTGTGTATATCTATTGTGAGATTCCATCATGCAAGTAGCAAAATGGGGAAATAGCCTGGCAGTGCGTTTGCCGGTGGCGCTTGTGCAAGAGTTGGGCATAGCCGATGGGGATGAACTGCTGCTGCAGCCCGCGCCCAGGCAAGCCGCGCAGCCTGCCAGTGTCAGCGTAACCCGCCTGCCCAGCAAGTTGGAGCGATTGCAGTCCGTGCGCCACTTGCGCGCGCCTTGGGGTGCAGACTTTGCCTTTGACCGTGACGAGGCCAACGCACCGTGAAGGTATTTATCGACACCAATGTGCTTATCTATTGGGTGGACGACAGTGCAAGGGCCGATGTGGTGGAACAGTTGCTTGTGCAGCAAGCAGTCATCAGCGTGCAAGTGCTCAATGAGTTTGCCAATGTGCTGCGCAGGAAGCGCGCCATGGCGCTGCCAGACATAGAGACCCTTTGCAGCACCTTGATTGAGACCTGCGACGTTCTTGATTTGAGCGTGCGCACGCATCAAACAGCCCTGACCCTGATGGCTCGCTACAACTTGTCGGTGTATGACGCCAACATCGTTGCGGCAGCGGTGTTGGGAGATTGCGCCATTTTGTATACCGAGGACATGCAAGACGGGCTCAATGTCAAGCCACCTGGATCAGAAGGCCACAACACGTTGGTCATTTGCAACCCATTTCGGATTTTAGCATATCGGCACAAGCCTGCACCTCAGCGGTGATGCGCCGGACGATTTGCGTACGATTCCCCATCCTGCAGGTGGACAGATTTTGTTGACTGGCTAGGTTGTGCAGGGCTAATCGGATAGGCGGAAAGTGGACCACCGGGGCGCGTTATTCGCAGGCAGCAGCCGACCCATGGCGGACAGTCGCTTCTATGCCGTATGTGGCAGTGGTGCAGCGAGAGCAGCTGTCGGATCTGCACCCTTGAGAAACCGTTATGAGATGTCTTTCGGGCGGTTGGCTGCTGTGTCGTAGCATTGGTCAATTGACCTGCCCCCCATAAACCTATTTTCCTCAGTTGCCTCGCGCAAAATCACGCAAGTGCATGTTCCATAAAGCTTTTCGTATAGTTTGAGGAGACACCAAATGGGTGAAAAGAATGTTGACCAAAGCCAGACCAGCCAAGCCTGCCAAGGCCTGCTCAAGCAATACGAGAAAGTGCTTGACCAGACGCTGCGAGTCCAGACGCCTGGTGGCGTGTACGAGGTTCAGTGGAGCGCGCAAGGCAAAGCAACCGCCATGGGGCAGCTGGCGTTTTTTGCAGAGTTTTTACAGGCCAGTGGCTTGTTCGAACACTGGCTGCAAAGCTGCCCACTGCGCTACACCAGTCCCAACGCGCCTGCGGTGAAAGACGTTCTGGGCACGTGGCTGCTGGGTATTTTGGACGGCCAAGAGCGCTACGCGCACATCGGCACCTTACGCGGTGATGGCGTATCGCCCAAAGTCCTGGGCATGGGCAAAATCATTGGCGACGACAGCCTCAGGCGAGCCCTGCAGGCCATCGCGCCCGCCCCCAACGCCCGGCACAACGCTGAGCAACGCGCCGCACAGCAAGCCCAGGCCCTCAAAGCCGAACAATGGATGCAGGCGCAGCTGCGCCACAGCATCGCCCAGGCCACCAAGACCAGCTGGATACTGGACTGCGACACCACCGTCAAAGTGCTCTATGGACATCAAGACGGCGCGGTGGTGAGCTACAACCCCCACAAGCCCGGCCGGCCCAGCCATGCCATTCACACCTACTGGATAGGCAACCTGCGTTTGGTGCTCGATGCCCAGTTGCAGGCGGGCAACCGGCACAGTCCGTCCCACGGGCGCGCGGGCCTGAAGGCTCTGATCGAGAGTTTGCCAGCAGATGAGCGCCCCCAACTCGTACGCGGCGACTGCGCCTATGGCAGTGAAGGCGAAATGGCCCAACTCGAAGAACTCCAACAAGCGTACCTGTTCAAGCTGCGCCAAAGTGCAGGCGTCAAACAACGCATCAAACGCCAGTGGCAGCGCCAAGACTGGAGCGACATGGGCCAGGGCTGGAGTGGCTGCGAAGACGAACTGCGATTGAGTGGTTGGAGCCGCCGGCGCCGTGTGTCATCATGCGCCGCGAGCGCAAAATTGATCTGGTGCTGGAGAAGAAAAGCAAGACCCAAAAAGGCCAAATCGATCTGCACTTTATTGACGAAAACGCACCCGTCAAAAGCTGGGAGTATGCGGTGTTGGTGAGCAATGCCAAGTATGGGTTGGCACAAGTCGGGCAACTCTACCGTGACCGCGCAGACTGCGAGAACGGCTTTGACGAGATCAAGAACCAATGGGGCTGGGGCGGCTACAGCACCCAGGACATGGAGCGCCGTGCGTTAAGCGCCAGGGCGGTGGCTTTGATTTACAACTGGTGGAGTTGGTATGTGCGCTTGGCCAACCCGAAATCCAGGCTGGAGGCCAAAACCAGCCGTCCTCAATTGCTCAGTGCAGTCGGACACCTTAGCACCCATAGCCGCGTCAACAAGATCGTGCTCGCGCTCACCCACGAAGCGGCCAGCCAGATCAAGGCCATGATTGGCAATATCCGAGCGGGTATCGCGCATATTCGGGGCATTGCGCCGCAGTTGAAGGATGGGCAGCGCTGGTATGCATTGACACGCTATATCTGCGAAAAAATCCTCGCGTTTGTGCCACATACCCTTAACTCAGTGGCTGTAGCTTCAGGGTAACTGAGGAAAATAGGATAAACCGTACCAGCCATTTTTCCAAGAAGTCCATCACATTGGAGAATGATGGACATGAGAACCAGCAAATACAGCGAAGAGCAAATCATCGGCTTTCTGCGCCAAGCCGAGGCCGGAATGCCAATCAAGGATATAGGGCGCAAACACGGCTTCAGTGACGCCTCCTTTTACAAGTGGCGTGCCAAGTACGGCGGCATGGACGCCAGCGAGGCCAAACGGCTGCGCGAGCTTGAACTGGAGAACGGCAAGCTCAAGCGCCTACTGGCCGAGGCCCACCTGGACATCCACGCCCTCAAAAGCGTCTTTGGCACAAAGCGCTAGCCCCACAAGTCAAACGCGAGGCCGTTCGCAGTATGGTGACTGAGCACCACCTGTCTGAGCGCCACGCCTGCGCCCTTGTGGGGCTAAGCCGAGACAGCTACCGCCATACCAGCGCACCCAGTGCGCTCAATGTGCAACTGCGCGAGCACATCGTCCAGACTGCGCACGCCCACAGGCGCTGGGGCTACCGAATGATCCACGATGTACTTCGCCCCCAATACCCTGGCATCAACCACAAGCGCCTGTACCGCATCTATAGCGCCGAGGCGCTGGCGATCAGAAAACGCAAAAAGACCAAGCGCATTGGGGTGCGTGTGCCGCTGGTGGCCGCGCTGGCTCTGAACCAAACCTGGAGCATTGACTTTGTGAGCGACGCAATCGCCAGACCGGGCGCGGTATCTCGGCGCATCAAATGCCTCACGGTGGCCGATGACTTTAGCCACGAGTGTGTGGACATTAGCGTGGACTTCGGCATTGGCGGCCTGTACGTCACCCGATTACTGGACCGTGCCGCCACGTTTCGGGGCTACCCCAAGGAGGTCAGAACCGACAACGGACCGGAATTCACTTGCCGGGCGTTTCTTACCTGGACCCAAAAGCACGGTATCAAACACATCCTGATCGAGCCCGGCAGTCCGACCCAAAACGCCTATATCGAGAGCTTCAATGGCACCTTTCGGGACGAGTGCCTCGACGAGAACTGGTTTGAGTCACTGGCGCAGGCCAGAGGCATCATCGCCGCTTGGCGAACCGAGTACAACGAGATCAGACCGCACAGCAGCTGCGGGCGTATGCCGCCTGCGACCTTCGCCGCCCTGAATCGCCAGTTAACTGGCGATTCAGGGCATCCCAGCAGGTCTGACGAAGGAGTCAGTTAATCTTGCAACCCCGGGCTTCTGGAATTTAGATTGGTACGGAAAATGGGGGCAGGTCAATAAATCCTTCCCAATGTTAGTAACATGAAATTGTAACATTTTTTTAAATATGTATGCAACTTGATTGTTTGCTATGGACGCAGTTTTTTTCAGCAGGTCACGAATTCTTTGCCTACGACTTTTGCGCCTTCTGAGACGAGCCCATTGAGAGGACCCCTAGGCACAGTCCAAACGACTCGCTCAAAAAGTCTGTTAGTCGCTGAAAAGCTCAGAGTGAGTGCCCGATCGCACAAAGTTGATAGCGTTGGCCTGGATCTGGTAAATCAAAAGGAAGTCGCCTCCGATGTGACATTCCCTATGGTCGGCCCATGGACCTTTTAACTGGTGATCCAGCCATTCTGGGCCAAGCGGTGCGTCATTGGCGATCAGCAAGATCATCGCCTCTTTGAGCCGCACGAGATCAAACCGGCCGGAGTGTGACAACCGTTGCCAATCCTTCAGGAACGACTTTGAGTAATCGGCTGCTCGTGGCAGAGTCGCGCGTTTACTTATTGCTGTTTTTTTCAAGATCGGCAAACAGTTCGGCAGCAGACTCAAAACGGGCGCGACGTTCTGCCATCATGGTACGCGACTCTTCCATTGCGGCGAGAGTCTCGGCGTTTGGTACCTTGAGTTCAAGCGGAAAGGCCTGGTCAATAACGACGCGACGCAAGAACAGGCGCACCGCATCCGACACAGACATGCCCATCGCAGTCAGCGCCTGTGTCGCTTGCTCTTTGATGTCATCGTCCACTCGAATGTGAAGCATGGAGGTTTGTGCGGCCACGGCGATAGCTCCTAAGTTTTGCGAATTATGTATCTCAGTTGAGATTTTGTCAAGCCATATGCTGGACTAGCCCATGAGAGCTCTTTTGGCAACGAAAACAAATCGACCCCTCTTGCAAACATCGTTGGTGTAAACCGTTATCAGTCGCGCACGCCTTGGCTATGCATTCGGGCAAAAGTTCATCTGGCACGCGATCCATATGGAGCAGATCATTCTGCTCATCTTCGCCCGCATCGGGTACTTCGATTTTCTCAACTGGGACCATGTCCTTTATTTGGACAAACTGCCCACATTTGCATCGTCGCAAGCCTTCGTCGTTCGGCATGGGTGACCACTCGCGCCAACCATCCGTCCAGTATTCAACGGACGAAAAATTCATCGACACATACCGTGGGAAGGTAAACTGCGCACCACAGCAAGGCGATGCAAAGATTTGGACGCCACGAACTATGGTCACGCTGACCCTTCAGACGAACTCAATCCGGCGTGCGTACAAGCCGTCAAACACGGTCTCCAGCTCCGGGTGTACACCGCGCAGACCGGCGACAACCCTAGCCGCCCACTCAAAGTAGGCCTGCTTGCGTTCAGCCGACCAGTCAGCTGGCGGTGAGGCAAGAATGTCGCGGAGATTGCTGATCTTGTCGGCCAACTTAACGAGCTTAGCCTCGGTTGAAATGTGCGGTGCATGCTCAACCTGCCGCTGCTTGGGCAACGACTTCTCAAGCAACTTATCGTCGGTGACCTCCACCACTACCGATGCCACCTTCGGTCCAAAGAGCGTCCGCAACTCATCGGCTGTCGTCTCGGTGTCCTCGATGGTGTCGTGCAGCACGGCCGCGCAAAGCACCGTGACATCGTCGACGCCGCCTTCATTGGCAAGCACGTTGGCCAGCGCAATCGGGTGGTTGATGTACGGCGACGCCTCAGCGTCCTTGCGTCGTTGATTTCGGTGTTTTTCGGCGGCAAAGGCCACTGCCTTCGCAAACGCGCCCAGTGGGCTTCCAGTGCTTTCCATTTATTGTTCCCTTCTTGCTGTTAACTATGTCTTTGTCGCTGGGCGTTCTTGCTCCACAAGCGCGACCACCGCGTCCTCTTTTCCCGTCGTGATCAAGGTCCACAGGGCTCGGCACTTGGCCAGCGCGTCGCCCGGTGCGTCTTCCAGTTGCTTGATCAGGTCCAGTTCCAGTTCAGCGCGCTGCTTGGCCTTACGACCGCCGTATTCCTCGACGAGGTGGTCACCAGCCACGTTCATGGCCTTGATCAGGGCCTCCTCATCCGTCCTGATGCCTTGCCAGAAAAACCGGTTGGTCATGGCTTCGCGAGGGAACTCTGCGATCCCCTTGAGGAGCGCGAACGCCTGACCCCAGGGCGACGACCATTCCGACTTCTGCGAAGGATTGAATGCGACGGGCGAGTACGCAACCTTGGGAATCAACTTGTCGGCCTTGGTCCTGTCCAGACGGGTCTTGAGCTCATCCAGGATGTCGGTGACGGCGTTTTCCGGGATCTTTCCGCCCGGGTGATACGCCTCGTACATCCGCTGCGCGTCGCTGCGGATGCGCTCGCGCTGCGACGCCAGAAAGGCCTGGATGTCGTCGCCCATGGTCTGTCCGAGCAACTTCTTCGCGTCGTCGTTGGCCGCTGTCAGTGCTGCCTCAAAGAGGGGGATAGCCTGCTTGGGCATCCACCGCACCCCATCGGCCAGTGCGAACGAATAGCGCGGCAACAACTCGCCGGAAACCCGGCGCAACCGGTCGATCTTCTTGAGCGTGGATTCGTCGAAGGGTGCGACCTTGAACGAGGTCTGCGCCTTGACCATGCCGGTCTGGCGAAAGCTGTCGACGCCGAACCACTCTGGCTTAACTGGTGCTTCCAGCGGCGGAATCCGGCTCAATTTGTCCACGGATACCAGTGCACCGAGATCGAAGACCCGCGCCACGTAGTCTGAAAGTGGGTCGAGCTTTGGAACGCCAATGGCTTCGGTCGGCGATGGGACGGCTTCATTGTTCTGGTCCACCAACACCACCTCCCCGGACTCCGGGTCGACAATGGCCCGCACTGGCGGCTCCGTTGCTGATTCGTGGGCCAGGCAGCGCCGCCGATAGTCTTCCCAGAGCCGGGCTGCTTCCACATCCCCTTCAGGCAGCACCAGGTTTGGCATCATGGATGCGACATCCGGTCGCAGCGGACCCGCAATGCCCCACAAGTAGTCGAACCATTTCCGGCAGGCTTCGAAGGTCGCCGCTGTCACTACCGAGGCCAGATTGGCTTGCGAAGGCGACGCGGGCGCAAACCCCATGTTTTCGGTCGGGCCAACCGACACCGCCACACCGCCATCTGCACCGCAAAGGCACAAGAGGTTGGAAGACCGGTCGAAAAGTGAGGCTTCAGGGAAAACCTTGAACGCCGCCCGATCACCGTGACGCTCGACAAGCCGAAGAAGATTTTGCAAATCGGACTCAGAGGTCCTGCAGGTCGGGTGGATGCTGATGACTAGCCGAAGCTTGATCTCAAGATTGTCGGCGAGGTACCCCTCCATCCAGTTCACCGCCCTGGCGTCGATGGCAGACACCACACCGAACACACTAATCGTTGTCCGCGCGGCTACTTCAAAAGGCAGCACCGTATCGTATCTACCGACCCCGGAACTGACGCGAGGCTCGGGCCACACAAAGGGCATTTGCGGGGTGATTGGTATGCTCACAGAGCCTCCTTTGATAACTTGGCCACGCAACGATTGAGATCCTTAACCGCTTAGCAGGCTGCTGAAATACCTTCCCCCCTGTACACGCCGACAGCCCCTGAAGCGTTCTAGCTAAGTACCCTATCACTACCACTGACCCATCCAGAGCCCACCATGCGCGGATCCGACACCTTCACCGAGAGTCTGTTCACCCTGCGCAAGCTGGAGGACTTCGTCCCTGCGAGTCATCCTCTGCGCCCCATCCGCCAGATGGTCAACGCCGCGCTGGTGAAGATGGAT
>CANEVH010000089.1 GCA_947442105.1 Comamonadaceae bacterium
CAGCAACATCAATCAACTCATCAAGGCGATTCATGAGTTCACAGCCGCGTACAACGAGAACGCTGCGCCCTTTGTGTGGCGCAAACGCGAAGTCAAAGGTGCACAGCTTCGAAATACTATCGTCAATTTAAGCAATTAAACACTAGCCACTAATGAGCGATGGAAAGTGCTGCTTACCGAAGCCTTTGAACACGCGTTTGAGTGGCTGGGCTTTGGTGCCAAGACCTCGGTCGGCTACGGCGCCATGGAATCGGAGGCTATGCGTCTGGAGCGCGTGGAAGAAGTCAAACAACGCGAGAACGAAGAAAGGGAGTTGCGCCGCCAAAAAGATACTGAACGACAAGCGCAAAACGCGCAAGCTTGGTCCGGAGCCAAAATCAAATTCAACCGTGCGAACAAGTCCTTGAGCGTGGAGAAAGATGGAAAAACCGCTGTGGCCATTCAGCCCAAAGGGGAAGAACTGCTAAACACACTGCCCGCCGACACACGCACAAGAATCATGGGCAATCAGTTTGTCAAAGTCACCGCCTTTGTTGCTGAAGGCGTTTTGGTCAAGGTGCAGCCCAGCCCATGACCACCTGGTTCGTCAGCCGCCACCCCGGCGCTAATGTGTGGGCACAAGAGCAAGGCCTGCACATCGACCGCTGGGTCTCGCACCTGGACACATCGCAAATTCTGCCTGGCGACACCGTCATAGGCACTTTGCCTGTGCAATTGGCTGCTGCGGTCTGCAGCCAGGGCGCACGGTTTCTGAACGTCAGCCTGGACCTGCCCGCCCACTGGCGCGGGCGCGAAATCAGTGCCGACGAGCTGCGCCAGTGCACGGCGCGGCTGGAGTGTTTTGACGTGCGCGTGTCCCCCGTTTAACTACCGAAAAACTTGTCCTACACATGACTACCTCCGCCCACATTCAGATCATGCTCGTGTCCGAGCAAGCCGCACCCAACCTGCTTGCGGCACTCGACCCACAGTTAAAGCCCAAAGAGGCTGTGCTGCTGGTCAGCCAAAAGATGACGGCTCGCGCCGATGCGCTGGAGGGCGTGCTGCGGGCAGAGGGCATAAAAGTCAGCCGCATTGCGCTGCCCGATGAGCACAACCTGGCGGCGCTGGAAAACACGCTGATGGACGTTGCGAGCCAGCGGGAGGGCCAGTCCATCGCCTTGAACGTCACGGGTGGCAACAAGCTCATGGCGCTGGCGGCGCAATCCGTGGCGCAACTGGCGCAGTGGCCCGTGTTTTATGTGGACGTGGACACTGACCAGATCATTTGGCTTGACAAGACACAACCGGCGCAAGCGCTTACCCAGCAACTGCGAATTAACCACTACCTGCGCGGCTACGGCTTCACGCTGGCCCAAGGCATAGACAGGCCTCAGCCCAACGTGGCTTACCAACGTTTGCTGCAAGACTTGGTGCTCAACGTGGGCTCGCTAGAAGAGCCCATTGGCCAACTTAATTGGCTGGGCCAACAGGCCGAGTTTGAGGGCCGACTTACCGTCAAGCTCAGCCACCGCCAGTTAGACAGCCGAAGCCTAGAAGCCCTTTTGCGCAATTTCGAAGAGGCCCAAGTTTTAAAACTCAACGGCGACACCCTGCGCTACGCCAGTGACGAGGCCCGGTTTTTCGCCAAAGGCGGCTGGCTTGAACACCACGTTTACCAGACCGTCTGCCAGGTCACTGGGGACCTGGCTATCCGTGACAAAGCCGCCAACCTCAAGGTGCAAGACGCCAACCATCAAGAAAACGAGATCGACGTGGCCTTCATGGCACGCAACCGCCTGTTTGCCATCGAATGCAAAACCGCGCGCATGGACAACCCTGACAGCCAAAAAGCAAACGACACGCTGTACAAGATTGCGGAAAACTGCCGGCGTATTGGTGGCCTGGGCACGCGCGGCATGCTGGCCACCTACCGGCCCTTGCGCGACTCCGAGCTGCGGCTGGCCAAGGCGCTGAACATCGAGGTTGTTGCCGGCGCCACTCTGGCACGGTTGGGCGAGCGCCTCAAACATTGGGTCAAACCCACGGCCTGATATTGCAACCTAGCCCAAAGCCCATGCACAACATCACCCACATCGCAGTCACCCTAGAAGCCACCCAAACCGTGGCTTGGCCCCACTATGCAGGCAGCACCTTGCGCGGCGCCTTCGGCCGGGCCTTGCGCCGGGCGGCTTGTGTTACTGGCCAACAAAAATGCACAGGCTGCCCGCTGCGCGATAGCTGCGCTTATGGGGTGGTGTTTGACCCCGCTGCGCCTGCGCAGCCCATTCACCCCTCCTTCAGAGACGGCCTGCCGCGCTACGTGGTGCAGCCCCCGGCACTTGGCGCCTGCACGTTGAACGCCGGTCAAACCCAAAGCTTTAGCCTGCTGCTGTTGCCGGGCACACAAGCGCACCAGGGGCTCATCGAGCACCTATTGCGCGCCACAGTGGAAAAAGAGCTGATGCAGCCCGGTCTTTTCCGGCTTTTGCACACGCAAGTCAGCCACACCCCGGTGGCGCCTTTGCATTTTGCGCAGCCACTGCCCGGCACGTTCGCCGCCCCGCCTGCAAAGCCAGCCCCGTCCACCGACCAGATCACCCTGCGCTGGCACACGCCGCTGCGCTTACAGATCCAAGGCAAACCCGTTTTTAAGGCCACGCAACTTGACGCCAGCACGCTGGTGCGCGCCTTGCTGCGCAGAGAACTGCAGTGGTTCCAATTGACCCAGCAAGCGCGCACTGAACAAGTGCCAGGCAGCCCAGACCCACTTGCGTGCGCCGCTGCGTGCACCCTGGACACGCGCAACTTGCAGTGGCACGACATCCAAAGGCACTCAGACACCCAGGGTCAGCATTTGCCCCTGGGCGGCCTGATGGGCAGCGCAACGCTGCACGGCCCCACCGCCGCACTGCAAGCCTTGCTGCCGCTGCTGCACCTGGGTGAACAAGTCCACATCGGCAAAGAAACCGTAATGGGCTTGGGCCGCTACGTGCTTAGCGTCAGGCCAGAAGCTGATGCGCTTCTTGCAAGGCCGCGTGCTCAAACGCAGGCCTGAAGTCGGCCAGTTCCACGGCCTGCATACCCACTTCTGCCGTGCGGGCCACCTCTTTCCATTGCGCAACGGCGGCCAGCACCTCTGCCAGCACCGCGCACGCCTGCGCGGGTGACAGCTCAAAACGAAAAGCCTGCGCCATCAACTGCCGCACGGAGGTGATAGGCCCCGTGTCCTCACTGAGCCAGGTTTTTGACTCCGCCGCTTTGTCTGGGAACGGGTTCAGGTCGAAAGCGGGCGCCAAACGCCACAGGTTTTGGCCGCAGTACAAAAAGCCGATGTTTTGCAGGTGGTCGTCCACATTGGTAATCAGGTGGTTGAACACCAGCCTGCGCCAGAGCTGCCGGGCGTCGCTGGTGAAGTTTTCGCACTTGGTGCGCATCTCATCGAGTATCTCGGTGTACGAATGCTCGTCGTCGCGGCGGGCTTGCAGCAAGGTGGCGCCCGATAGGTAAGGAATGCGTTGGTGGTCAGGTGTTCGGTCAAAGCGCTTGACGATCGCCACCGGGTCGCCTTGCACCTCCACCACGCGCGCCGCTGCGCTGTCAATGCCCGCCAAACGGGCCAAGTGCAAGGCCAGCACCTCGCCACGGGTAACGGCGCGCGCGTCACCCACGCTGGGGAACTTGCCCAAACACAAAGTGCCGTCAGCTTCTTGCAGCGTGCACTTGGGGCGCATGCCCCCCAAGGACGTGGCCTTGCCTTGCAGATAGGCCAAATCTGCGCTCGTCTCCTGGCTTAGTTCCACGGCGCGCGACGCGCTCAGAATCTTTTCCAACTCCAAAAACGCCGGCGTGGTGCGCTCGCCCTCGGCCACGCTGCGCAGATACTGCCCCTGCCCGCTGCGCAAACGCAGCGCGCCTACGCGGCTGAAGTCATCCACCGCAGCCAGGTAGTCCAGCTCCGTCAGCGGCCCCAAGCCTGCATCGTTTGCGCGTGCTTTGGCATGCGCGCGCGCAATCACACGGCGGCCCCAGGCGTCGGGCTCTGTGTCGGCCAGCGCGGCGAAAAAGCAGCTGTCATTGCGGGTGGGCGGCTTGAACAACTGGTAGCCCAAGACCCGGCGCAGATCAGGCGACACATCAAAGCAGCGTGCATGCGACAACCACGCTGGGTGGTACGCAAACTGCGAAAACTCGCGCTGCCCGTCTTTCACAAAAATGAGCTGGCCCACCGGGTTTTCGGACTGGCCCAGAAAAACATCCAAAGCCCGGCGCACCGAACCCGCTTTGAAGGCGCTGCGCGCTGCCATCAAAACGCCCCGGACTCTGGCGTTTGGCGCGGCTTGCGCACCCGCTGGGGCAATTGCGCATCCATCAAAGCCAAGCCAATAGCATCTTGCGGCGTGTCAAGAAGCTGGTCTAGTTGGTCTAGCTCGCCAAAAACTTGCATGGCCCGCGCCAAGTGCACCAGCGCCGTGCCCGGATGACCGGCCTCCAAGCGCCTGACCGTGTTCACAGACGTGCCAATGCGCTGCGCCACCTCTTGCTGCGACAAGTGCCGGCGTCGGCGCGCCAAAGACATGGCCTGCCCCAAACGCAAAAGGCTGCGCACCACAGGCAAAGGAAGCGGGCTACTTTCTTTCATAAAACGCATTGCATAGGCTATTATTAAGGTTAAATATTCATATACGGCATATTAATCTAGCTACGGACCCATAGAAAAAATTGTACCCCTGGCCGGGCAAACAAATCGGCAAGCTTGCCAAACGCGGCGCGAGCGCCCACCCGCCAGACACTGCCGGGCATGAACACACGCCACCTGTTTCTTGTGGGCTACGACATCAGCGAAAACCCCAGACGCCGGCGCGCCCTGCGCGACGTGCAACACCATGCGCTGGGCGGGCAAAAGTCTTTTTACGAGTGCTGGCTCAGCGTGGGAGAGCTGCAAGACCTGCTGGCCCAATTGCGAGCACGCATAGACCAGGCAAGCGACCGCGTGGTCTTTATTCGCCTGGACGCCCGCAGCCAAAGCCTGCAAATGGGTCAAGCAGAGCCTATTGCAAGCGCCGACTACTTTCATATCAGCTAAGCCCCACTCCACTTCGTTTGACGTGAGTACTCTGTACATCGACCGCCAAGGCAGCCAGCTCAGCATCCAAGCTGGGGTGTTAACCATCACCACCCCAGACGGCCACGCCGACCGTCGGCTGCCAGTCAAGTACCTTGACCGCATCGTGTTGCGCACCGACACCCAGCTCAGCAGCAAAGTGCTTTGCGAACTGGCCGACCACGGCGTCAATTTGATTGCGTTGGGCGGGCGCGGGGGCCAAAAAATTGCCCAAATCACCGGCACACCCCATAACGACGCCCGCCGCCGCTGGCAACAAGTGCTCACGCTAAGCCAACCCGCAGAGTGTGCAAAGCTGGCGCACGGCATCGTCTTGAGCAAAGTCAAGCGGCGGTGCGCCACCCTGGCCCATATGGCCGCGCAGCGGCCCGACCTGCGCAAGCCCTTCCACGACGGGCAACAGCACCTGGGCGGCATCCTCAACACTCTGCGCAGCCCAGACATCCACAAAACGCACACACTAGACCAACTGCGCGGCTTAGAAGGTGCCGCCGCCGCCATGTATTTCGCGGCCTACTTCGGCGCGTTTGCCCCCGCCCTGGCGGCCACTGGGCGCAACCGACGCCCACCGCGTGACCCTGTTAACGCCGTGCTGTCGCTGAGTTACACCATGCTCTACGCCCAAGCCACCGCCGCCTGCTGGGCGGCTGGTTTAGACCCCGCACTGGGCGCGCTCCACACGCTCAGCCATGGCCGCGCCGCCTTGGCCTGCGACCTCATGGAGCCCTACCGCCCTTTGGTTGACCTGTGGGTGTGGCAGTTGTTTCGCGACGGCAAACTGCGCGGCGAACATTTTGGTCGCGACGGCAGTGGCGCCTGCCTGCTGGGCAAAGCCGGGCGCGGCTACTTCTACCCCGCGTGGGAGCAAACTGCCCACCACCACCAGCGCAGCCTGTTGCGCTATGCCCGCACCATGGAAAAAGCGATGGCGCAAGCGGGGCCTGACAAGGCCTGGTCCCACCTCAGCGACCCCTGCGGCAACTGAACCATGAACACGCCAGCCATGCAATTCCATTACCAAGCGCGCCCGCTGTACCTGCACAAGGGCAGCGCCCAAAAGCTCGACCTAGACGCCACACGGCGCCTGCGCATTGAGCGCAAAGACCTGCCCGAACGGCGCATACCGCTGCACCACGTATCGCGCATTGTGTGCAGCAGCACGCTAGACATCAGCTCCCGCGCCCTTATGGCCTGCATGCAACACGGCATCCCGCTCGCCATCGTCAACAGCGATGGAAGCACACTCGGCTGGTGTCTGGGCGCGCGCCGCAAAGAGACCAGCATGCGCCAATTGCTCACCCACGCCCTGGACGACCCTAACTGGCCTACGCACTACGAGAGCTGGCTAGAACAACAAACGCTGGCGATTGCAGTGCAAGCCCTGCTACTGTGCGGCGTGCCCGCCACCGCTGCGGCCCGGCACAACCCGCGCACCGCGCTGTGCAACGCCCATTTTCAAAAGCACCACCAAGCATGCGCCCACCACGTCAACGCGCTGGCGCTGCTGGCGCAACACGAACTGGCAGCCCTGCTGGCGCAAGAAGTAAGCGAGCCCCAACTGCTGGCATGGCACCGCCCCGGCCTGAACCTGTTGGCAGACCTGGGCCAACTGCTTAGCCTGCACGCCCACACCGACCTGCACCACGCACCGCTGCTGCCCACGCCAGACCAACTCACCCCCTGGGCCATACGCCATTACGAGCGCCACACCGCGCATTGGCAGCAACGCATCGGGCAGCTGATGTACGGCTTTGAGCAGTTCCTACGCACCCATTGGCTTTAAAAACGCGCCTTTTTTCCATGAACCGTAGCCCCACCCAAACCACCCCCCACAGCCACAGCCAACGCTGGCTGCTGGCCCACGACATCCGAGACCCCCGCCGCCTGCAACGCGTCTGGCGCTACCTGCGCCAAGAGGGCGTGCGTCTGCAGTATTCGGTGTATGTGCTGGCGGGTACACGCCATCACATAGAAACCGTGCTGGCGCAACTGCGCACGCTGATAGACGAACAAGCCGACGACGTGCGGGTATACCCTCTCAACGAAAACACCCGCATCTGGGGCCTGGGCACCCAATTTGATACCGATGGCAATACCCTGTGCGACGCGTTCATCGATAAAATGATTCAGCTTCATGAAAACACTTATGGGGCAAAAAACCCCGCGCATAAGCTCAACTTTTGAAAATGCATGAAACCTGGCATCTACCCTTGCAAGTGCTTGTCAGCATTGAAGAATTTTGACTGAGGGGGTAAAACCCCAGCCCCGAAAATCAGGGGATTAAGACACTGGAGCATCCGGGCCATTGCAAGCACCTTCACTGGTAAAACCCCAGCCCCGAAAATCAGGGGATTAAGACGATTAGCTTGTAAATGGTGCGCTCAGGGGCGTCTGGTAAAACCCCAGCCCCGAAAATCAGGGGATTAAGACCATTCTTACTCGCATGGAATCTATGATCTTCTGGAGTAAAACCCCAGCCCCGAAAATCAGGGGATTAAGACGGCGCATACCAGCGCCGGGCCGCGTGCGGTTTGTAAAACCCCAGCCCCGAAAATCAGGGGATTAAGACTGTAACCGTGTCCCCCATGTGCTGCACTTTGTCAGTAAAACCCCAGCCCCGAAAATCAGGGGATTAAGACGGCCGGACACGTCGCCCCGCAGGCCGGACACGTCGTAAAACCCCAGCCCCGAAAATCAGGGGATTAAGACGCGCGTATGTGGCGCGCGATATGCCCAGTGCTTTGTAAAACCCCAGCCCCGAAAATCAGGGGATTAAGACCGCTTCGCCGGGCTAAGTGCAAAATCGCACTTCGTAAAACCCCAGCCCCGAAAATCAGGGGATTAAGACGCGTGAGGCCTCGCCATTGCTCAACATATACACGCGTAAAACCCCAGCCCCGAAAATCAGGGGATTAAGACAATATTTTGCACTTTACAATGCGCCCGTAAATTGTAAAACCCCAGCCCCGAAAATCAGGGGATTAACAGGCTGCTGAAATACCCCACGCAAAAGTGTGGCGCCTTGCTCGGGACATTTGATTTCCACGCAACCCTTTCATATCGTGAACTCCCGGCGCTTTTCGAGGCTGATTTCATCGGTTTGAGCCTCGTTTTCCCGCATTTCCCGCGC
>CANEVH010000090.1 GCA_947442105.1 Comamonadaceae bacterium
GGCGCGGGAAATGCGGGAAAACGAGGCTCAAACCGATGAAATCAGCCTCGAAAAGCGCCGGGAGTTCACGATATGAAAGGGTTGCGTGGAAATCAAATGTCCCGAGCAAGGCGCCACACTTTTGCGTGGGGTATTTCAGCAGCCTGTTAGGCCAGTAGAAGCCCAGCCGAAGCGCAGAAACCAAATTCGGACTTTGGCCCCTTGCCCGCGGGCAAGGGGTTGGGGGAGAGTGGGCAGAACACCCAGGAGTGGGCAAAACCTCCAACTTTGGGTAAAACGCCACCACGCTCCACGGTTACGATTACCGCCTCCGCCGCAGTTCCACGCAGAAAGGCGCCGGAACGCCGTAACTCAATCGCATTCAATCGCATATTTATTGGTGAATCCCCATGTCCGATTCTTCCCCGAGCATTGTTTTTCCCGCCGCCATGGCGCCCGTGGCCTGCGTAGACATTGGTGGCACCAAGGTGGCCGTCAGCGTGGCCGACGGCCAAGGCGTGCGCGGCAAGGTGACCGAACCCACTGCCACCGTGGGCGACCGGGGGGCGCTGGCGGCGCAAATCATTCGGCTGGTGGGCCAAAGCTGCGCCAGCGCCGGGGTCAAGGTGGCGGACATTAGCGCCGTGGGCGTGGCGTCGTGCGGGCCGTTTGTGATGGCCGACGGGCTGATTGAGTTGGCCGCGCCCAATATTTGCGGCGGCCTGGCGGGCAAGGCGCGCGGGTTGCCCAACGACTGGCCCACCGCCTACCTAGAGGCACCGCTGCGCCAGGCCTTTGGCACGGTGCGGGTAGAGAACGACGGTGTGGGCGCTCTGGAGGCCGAGCGCCGCTGGGGCGCGTTGCAGGGCCTGGATCACTGCGCTTATGTGACCTGGAGCACCGGCATCGGCATGGGCGTGTGCGTCGACGGGAGGGTCTTGCGCGGCAAAAATGGCAACGCCGGTCATGCGGGCCACACTTTTGTCAGTGACAGCCAGGACGCGCTGTGCGGTTGCGGCAACCAAGGCGATGTGGAAGGCCTGATTGCGGGCAACGCCATTGCCCGGCGCTTTGCTGCGCAGGGCTATGCGGACGCGGCGGTTTTGATGGCGGCCGCCCGCGCCGGGGACGCGCGCGCGCTGGAGTGCGTGGACGAGCTGTGCCGGGTGATGGGCCGCGCCGTTTACAACCTGATCGCCACGCTGGACTTGCAGCGCATCAGCATGGGCGGCAGCGTGTTTTGGCACCACCGTGATTTTTTGCTGCCACGGGTGATTTCGCAGGTTCGGGGCAAGTTGCCTTCGCTGACCGATGGGGTGGAGATCGTGCCCGCTGGGCTAGGCACGTCGGTAGGCGACTATGCCGCGCTGGCGCTGGTGGTGGCTTAAAGCCGACGTTGTGCACAAAGCGCGAGGGTAAATCCCTATGGAAGCCGCTGATTAATTAATTAAAAATTAATTAATTCGTACTAGCGAGGTGCTGGTGCGGAGCAAACCCGCCGGGCCATTCGCGCCAACGGCATTCCCTAGACGGAGACAAACATGTTGAAGCTTTCTCAATTGGCCACAGCCGTGGCTTTGGTGGTCGCAGGTGCTGCGGCAGTGGCAGGTGAAGTCGAAGTGCTGCACTACTGGACTTCGGGCGGCGAGGCCAAATCGGTCGCTGAACTGAAGAAAATCATGCAGGCCAAGGGCCACACCTGGAAAGACTTTGCCGTAGCTGGTGGCGGCGGTGACAACGCTGCTACGGTGCTCAAAAGCCGTGTGGTCTCCGGCAACCCCCCGGCTGCTGCCCAAATCAAGGGTCCCGCGATTCAAGAGTGGGCTTCTGAGGGCGTGTTGGCCAATCTGGACGCCACTGCCAAAGCCGAAAAATGGGACAGCCTGCTGCCCGGCGTGGTGGCCAATGTGATGAAGTACAAGGGCAACTATGTGGCTGCCCCCGTCAATGTGCACCGCGTGAACTGGATGTGGGCCAACGCCGCCGTGCTGAAAAAAGCCGGTGTGAGCGGCGCGCCCAAGACCTGGGACGAGTTCTTTGCAGCCGCAGACAAGGTCAAAAAAGCCGGTTTGATTGCCGTGGCCCACGGTGGCCAAAACTGGCAAGACTTCACCACCTTTGAGTCCGTGGTTTTGGGCGTGGGCGGCGCCAAGTTCTACACCGACGCGCTGATTAAGCTCGACCCCAAAGCGCTGACCAGCGACACCATGAAGAAGTCGCTGGAAACCTTCCGCAAGATTAAGGGCTACACCGACGCGGCTGCGCCCGGTCGCGACTGGAACCTGGCCACCGCCATGGTGATCCAAGAGAAAGCCGCCTTCCAGTTCATGGGTGACTGGGCCAAGGGCGAGTTCTCGGCTGCGGGCAAGGTGCCGGGCAAAGACTACATCTGCGCCGCCGCCCCTGGCACGGCCAATGCCTATACCTTCAACGTGGACTCTTTTGCCATGTTCAAGCTCAAAGACGCCGGTGCCCAAAAGGCCCAGGGCGACTTGGCTGCTTCCATCATGGGCACCGAGTTTCAAGAAGTGTTCAACCTGAACAAAGGCTCCATCCCCGTGCGCCTGAACATGGACATGGCCAAGTTTGACGACTGCGCCAAGCTCTCGGCCAAAGACTTCGTGTCCACCGCCAAGTCCGGCGGCCTGGTGCCATCGGTCGCCCACGGCATGGCGATTGCGCCTGCTGCTGAAGGCGCCATCAAGGACGCGGTCAGCCAGTTCTGGAACGACGACAAGATCTCGGTCGCCGACGGCGTGGCCAACATCGCCAAGGCGGCTGCCACCAAGTAAGCCGCCCCAAGCCGCTCAGTCCTGCTGAGTGGCTGCTTAACCAACCCGTCCGATTCTCATGAAGCGGGCGGGTTTGTCTTGCGCAAACCCAGCCGCCGTGTGGCGACCTGGGTTTGCCGAACGCCAAGGCCCGCATGAAATCCTTTGAAAACACCTTGCCTAAACTGGTCATCGCACCGGGCTTTGTGCTCGGCTTTGCCTTTATCTACGGCTTCATGATTTGGAACGGCGTGTTGTCGCTCACGGCCTCGCGCATGCTGCCCAATTACGACGAATTTGTCGGTTTAGAGCAGTACGCCCGCTTGTGGGACATGGACCGCTGGTGGCTGGCGCTGCGCAACCTGGGCGTTTTTAGCGTCTTGTACGTGGGCGGCTCCATGCTGCTGGGCATGGGTCTGGCGATTTTTCTGGACCAGAAAATCCGCTTCGAGGGCCTGCTGCGCACCGTGTATTTGTACCCCATGGCCTTGTCCTTCATCGTGACCGGCACCGCCTGGAAATGGATTTTGAACCCCAGCTTGGGGCTGGAAAAGCTGATGCACGACCTGGGTTGGGCCAGCTTCTCGTTTGACTGGCTGGTGCAAAGCGACACCGCCATTTACTGCGTGGTGATTGCCGGTATCTGGCAGTCCGCCGGGTTTGCCATGGCGCTCTCCTTGGCTGGCTTGCGCGGTATTGACGACAGCATCATCAAGGCGGCGCAGATTGACGGCGCCAGTCTGCCGCGCATTTACTGGCGCATCATATTGCCCATCCTGCGCCCCGTGGTGTTTTCGACGGTGCTGGTGCTGTCGCACTTGTCCATCAAGAGTTTTGATTTGGTCATGGCGCTCACCGCCGGGGGGCCGGGTTATGCGTCTGACGTGCCCGCCACCTTTATGTATGTGATGAGCTTTACCCGTGGGCAGATTGGCCTGGGTGCGGCCAGTGCGACCATGATGTTGGCTACGGTGGCGGCCATTGTGGTGCCTTATTTGTACAGTGAGCTGCGCACTAAGGCGCATGCGCATTAGCTTTTATGGTTTGTTTTCCCCCCCTATCCCCCCAACCCCCTTTCCACCCCGGCGGGGTGGAAAGGGGGAGTGAACAGCCCCATTTGGGTATGTCGCGTCGGCTAGGCTTCTACTGGCTTAGCACCTGTGGGTATGCCTGCCGCACTTTGGAACGGCGCCGTCGCCGCGACGGCTTTCGGGGTTTGGGCGCTGGGGCCTTTGCGGAGATTCGCGGCTTGGCGCCGTCGCTACCAACTTCGGCCTTTGGCCAAAGGGAAGGTGCCTGTGGTGCCCTAGCCGGGGCGACGAAATCAAATGTGGACTTGGCTCCCCCTCTCCTCACCGCTGGGGAGGAGAGGGGGCTGGGGGGTGTGGCGGGGAGAACGCTGCCATGCAGGCGCACTGCATTCCACTTGTCACAAGTACCTTGACGCTAAAGGTTGCACCTTGAATACATCAAACTTTTCCCGCGCTCTGATCTATGGCGTCTTGCTGATTGCGGCCTGTTTTTTTCTGGCGCCGCTGTATGTGATGCTGGCCACCTCGTTCAAAGACGCGGCGCAAATTCGGGCGGGCAATTTGCTGAGCCTGCCGGATTCGCTGAACTTTGACGCCTGGCGCCTGGCCTGGGACAGCGCTTGCACTGGCGTGGACTGCCGGGGCTTGAAGCCCTATTTCGTTAACTCGGTGATCATGGCCGTGCCTGCGGTGCTGATCTCCACCGCCTGGGGCGCCATCAACGGCTATGTGCTGAGTTTGTGGAAGTTCAAGGGCAGCGAGGTCCTGTTTGGCTTCATGCTGTTTGGCGTGTTCATGCCCTTTCAGGTGGTGCTGCTGCCCATGAGCCAGGTGTTGGGGTATTTGGGGCTGTCTAGCTCGCTGGCCGGGCTGGTGCTGGTGCATTGCATTGCGGGCTTGGCGGGCACCACGCTGTTTTTCCGCAACTACTACACCGCCATTCCGCGCGAGCTGGTCAACGCCGCGCGCATGGACGGCGCGGGGTTTTGGCGCATTTTTTGGCGCATTGTGTTGCCCATGTCCACGCCGATTTTGATGGTGACGCTGATCTGGCAGTTCACCAACATCTGGAACGACTTTTTGTTTGGCGTGGCCTTTAGCGGCGCCGACAGCAAGCCCATTACCGTGGGCCTGAACAACATGGCCAACACGTCGAGCAGCGTGAAAAGCTACAACGTCGACATGGCGGCAGCCGTGATCGCCGGTTTGCCCACCATGCTGGTGTACGTGCTGGCGGGTCAGTATTTTGTCAAAGGTCTCACGGCCGGCGCAGTCAAAGGATAGACGTATGGCAGCCTCTCTGCAAATTTCGGGTATTCGCAAAGCCTTTGGCAAGGGCGCCAAAGCGGTGGAAGTGCTCAAGCGCATCGACATCGATGTTGCCCCCGGCGAGTTTTTGATTTTGGTCGGCCCCTCGGGCTGCGGCAAGTCCACCTTGCTCAACATCATCGCCGGCCTGGAAGACCCGACCGAAGGCGAACTGCGCATAGGCGGCCACAACGTGGTGGGCGTGGCCCCGGCGCAGCGCGACATTGCCATGGTGTTCCAAAGCTACGCGCTCTACCCCACCATGAGCGTGGCCGACAACATCGGCTTTGCCCTAGAGATGCGCAAGGTGCCCAAAGCGGCGCGCGATAAGCGCATTGCCGAGGTGGCCGCCATGCTGCAAATCTCGCACCTGCTGGATCGCCGCCCGGCGCAGCTTTCCGGCGGCCAGCGCCAGCGCGTAGCCATGGGCCGGGCCCTGGCGCGCGACCCGCAGCTATTCTTGTTTGACGAGCCGCTGTCCAACCTGGACGCCAAACTGCGCGTAGAAATGCGCGCCGAGATCAAGCGCCTGCACCAAGTGAGCGGCATTACCAGCGTCTACGTCACCCACGACCAGATTGAGGCCATGACGCTGGGCAGCCGCATTGCGGTGATGAAAGACGGCGTGCTGCAGCAAATCGGCACGCCCGACGAGATTTACCGCACGCCCGCCAACACCTACGTGGCCAGCTTTATCGGCTCGCCCACCATGAACTTCATCCCCGGCAACCTGCAAGGCACGGGCGATGCCTCGCGCTTTGTGTTTGCCGGTGGCGCGCTGGAGCTGCCCGGCCCAGTGCAAGGTGAAGTCACCCTGGGCCAGCGCCCCGAGCACATCCACCTGAGCGACGACGCCCCCTGGCGCGGCGAAGTCAGCCTGGTCGAACCCACCGGTGCCGACACCTATGTGGTGGTCAAAACCGCAGTGGGCGCGATTACCGTGCGCGCGCCGGCCAATATCCGGTTGCAAGTGGGCCAGACCATTGGCCTGACGGTGAGCAGCCGGCATAACAACTGGTTTGATACGACCAGTGGGGTGCGCTTGTAGGCTGCCGCGGGGCTTGTATGCAGTGGGGTGCTGTGGGCGGGTTTTTGAGCGCCAAGGGCGCTACTTGTTGTGCTTATTGAAGATCTAGCAAAGCGTTCTCAAACAGCTTGATCCATGCAACAATCGATGCAGGCAGTTGTCCTTGTGCACGCTGAGCAGTAAGGATGCTGAGCCCACGGCTCAACATGGCACGCCTCTCCTGCCTCGAAGCTATCGCTGGTTTGATGCTTGCAATCTTCCAAAACGAAACTGCTAAATCCCGTTGCCACTCGGTATTGCGCGGGTCGCTGGTGGCCAGGCGTTCGACGATGGCCAAGCCGGCCTGGTAGCTTTTCAGAGCAGCGGCGCTATCGCCCTGGGCGCTTTGCACATCGCCGATTCTGCTGTAGCCGAAAGTAAGGTCATGCTGCCGAGCGGTA
>CANEVH010000091.1 GCA_947442105.1 Comamonadaceae bacterium
CTTATCGGTCGCGTCAAGCACAAACCACTCGTGCACGACCTCAGCGGGTTTTGCGCTGAAAGTTGACATGAGTTTTCTCTTCTAAAGAAGGGGTTTGCAGGGCTCTTTTCCACGGTCGGCGCTCCACTAGCGGGAGCCTCTTAGGTGGGAAGTAAAACTTCGCCGCGGAGCCACTAAAGCGCTGCGAAGCCCGCCAGTATAAGGGGTTCAGCCTCAGTCACCCTATTTAGTCGCCGCCGGGGGCCACCGCCGGTTACCATCATTAGCTATGTTCAGTTACCGACACGCCTTTCACGCTGGCAACCACGCCGACGTACTCAAACACACGGTTTTGCTCGCGGTGCTCAAGCACATGGCGCAAAAAGAGACGCCGTTCACCGTGTTTGACACCCACGCGGGCGCGGGCCTGTACCGTCTGGATGGCGACTACGCCCAAACCAGCGCCGAGGCCGCCCAAGGGTTTTTGAAGCTGGTGGCAGCCAAACCCGCAGCGCCACTGGCCCCTGCGGTCCAGGACTACATTGACCTGGTCGCCAGTTTCAACTCGGGCGGGCAGTGGAAGGTGTATCCAGGCTCGCCCTTCATCATCCAGCAGCACCTGCGCGGGCGCGACAAGCTCAAGCTGTTTGAGCTACACCCCACCGACGCCAAAACGCTCTCAGCCAATATCGCCCAGTTAGAGGCTGGGCGCCAAGTGGCCATTGCGCTGGAAGACGGCTTTGAGGGTGTGAAAAAGTTCTTGCCCCCGCCCTCGCGTCGCGCACTGCTGTTTTGCGATCCCAGTTACGAGATCAAACATGACTACGCCCGCGTGCAAGCCATGGTGGCGGACGCGCTGGTGCGCTTTGCCACCGGCACCTACGCCGTGTGGTACCCACTGATTCCCCGCCCCGAGGCACACGACCTGCCGCGCAAACTCAAAACCCTGGCGGTGCGCGCAGGCAAAAGCTGGCTGGAGGCCACGCTGACCGTCAAGTCCAGCAAGCTGCTGCACGACGACGAGGGCGAAACCATTCGCCCAGGCCTGCCCGCCAGCGGCGTGTTTCTGATCAACCCACCGTTCACGCTCAAAGCCGCCCTCAAGGACGCCTTGCCGCAGCTCGCCACCATCCTGGGGCAAGACCAGCACGCCACGCACACGCTGGAGTCGGGCGGCTAAGCCCTAAGCAGACTGCCGCTCAAGCGACCCGCGCCAGGCTTGTCCTGGCAAGGGGCAGCAGCCCAAGCTCCTCACAAATCGCCAGCGTGGGCGCGCTTTGGTTGAGGGTGTAGAAGTGCAGTCCGGGTGCGCCGCCTGCGCGCAATTGCTCGCACAGGTCGGTAACAACCTGCAAGCCAAAGGCCTTGATCGACTCGATATCGTCCCCGTAGCCGAGCAAGCGCAGCCGAATCCATCGTGGAATTTCCGCACCGCAGGCTTCTGAAAAGCGCAATAGCTGCGCCGCATTGGTGATCGGCAAGATGCCCGGAACGAGGGGAATGTGCACACCCATCGCCTGTGCCTCTTCCGCAAACCGGAAATACGCGTCCGAGTTGTAGAAATACTGCGTGATCGCGGAATGAGCGCCAGCGTTCTGCTTGGCCAGCAGCGCGCTTATGTCCGCCTGGGGGGAGTGCGCTTGCGGATGGGTTTCCGGGTAGCAGGCCACCTCTATGTGAAAGTCGTCCCCGGTTTCGGCGCGGATAAACGCCACCAGGTCCGAGGCGTACACAAAATCTCCGCCGCCGTAGCCCTCGGGCAAATCGCCTCGCAAGGCCACCAGGCGTTTGACGCCCATGGCTTTGAGCGTGGCGAGCTGCGCACGCACGGTGTCCCGCGTGGCGTTGATGCAAGTGAAGTGCGAGGCCGCAGGGACGCCTTCGCCCAAAATTTCACAAACGGCCCGGAAGGTGCCCGCTTGCGTGGACCCACCGGCACCAAAAGTGACGGAGCAAAAAGACGGTTGCAGGGGATAGAGTTGCTGGCGCACTAGGCGCAGCTTGTCAGCGCCTTCCGGCGTCTTGGGAGGGAAGAATTCCAGACTGACTGGAATTCGGGGGGTAGAAAACATGGCGTTCTCATTCGCAAAGTGCGGTTTCGCCCGGTTTATGGGCGCAAATAAAGAATTCGCGGTTGCCGTCTCCGCCCGTAATGGGCGAATCGAACCACGCGGTGACCGTGAGGCCCAGGTCAGCGCATGCGTCGCGCAAGCGCTGCTCCACCAGCAGGTACATGGATGGGTCTTTGACAATGCCGCCTTTGCCCACCTGGCCCGGCTGCAATTCAAACTGCGGCTTGACCAGGGTCAGCAAGGTGCCACCCGCTTTGAGCAGCGGCACCACGGCGGGCAAGACCAGCGTTTGGGAGATGAAGGACAAATCTGCCACCACCAGATCAAACGCGGGAACAAAGCTATTGGCCAAAGGAGCGGCAGCGGGAGGCGTGTCATCCTCCTCACCCAAGCCGTCCTCGGCATCCATAGCCTCGTCATCGTCAAACATCCCATCCGCACCCACACTGTCTTGGTAAGCCGCGACCAGGTCTTCGGCCACCAAAGCACGTGCATTGACCCCTTCCACACACAGCACGCGCGGGTCGGTTCGCAGTTGCGGATGCAATTGGGCGCTGCCCACATCCACCCCCACGACTGACACCGCACCATGCTGCAACAGGCAGTCGGTAAAACCGCCCGTGGACTGGCCCACATCCAGGCACGCAAAACCCGTTACGTTCAAGCCCAGGTGCTTAAGTGCAGCTTCAAGCTTCAAGCCGCCGCGCGACACATAGCGTGCCTCGGCGTCATTGAGCAGCCGAACCGCAGCGTCCTCGGGCACGTCGTCACCGTTTTTTGCCACCCGTTTCCAGGTGTCGCCTTGCTGCCATTCAACGCCGTCGGCAATCAGGCGCTGCGCCTGGGAACGGGTGCTGGCAAGCTGGAGTTGAACCAGCAGTTGGTCAATGCGCATTCAGTGGGCCATCAATACCGGTAGAAAGCTATCAATACCTGTAGGTATTGGCTTTGTATGGACCGGCCTTGCTCACGCCAATGTAGGCGGCTTGCTCATCGGTCAGTTCGGTCAGCATGGCGCCAACCTTTTTGAGGTGCAGGCGCGCCACTTTTTCGTCCAAATGCTTGGGCAGCACGTACACGTGACCAGCCTTGTACTCTTTGGGCTTGGTAAACAGCTCGATTTGCGCAATCGTTTGGTTGGCAAAGCTCGACGACATGACGAAGCTGGGGTGGCCGGTGCCGCAACCCAGGTTCACCAAACGGCCTTTTGCCAGCAGAATGATGCGCTTCTCGGGCGTGCCGCCTTTGCCTTTAGTGGCCGGGAAAATCACGTGGTCCACCTGGGGCTTGATCTCTTCCCATTTGCACTTGGACAGCGATGCCACGTCGATCTCGTTGTCAAAGTGGCCGATGTTGCAGACGATGGCCTGGTCTTTCATGGCCGCCATGTGCTTGTAGGTGATGACGTTTTTGTTGCCGGTGGCCGACACGAAGATGTCGGCCTTGTCGGCGGCGTATTCCATGGTGACGACTTTGTAGCCTTCCATGGCCGCTTGCAGGGCGTTGATGGGGTCCACCTCAGTCACCCACACCTGGGCCGAGAGCGCGCGCAGCGCCTGGGCCGAGCCCTTGCCCACGTCGCCGTAGCCCGCGACCAGGGCTACTTTGCCAGCGATCATCACATCGGTCGCGCGCTTGATGGCGTCCACCAGCGATTCGCGGCAGCCGTACAGGTTGTCAAACTTGCTCTTGGTCACCGAATCGTTGACATTGATGGCGCGGAAAGCGAGTTCGCCGCGTGCAGCCATCTCATTGAGGCGCAGCACGCCGGTGGTGGTCTCTTCGGTCACGCCGATGATGTTTTTCAGGCGGCGGCTGTACCAGGTGGGGTCGACCTTGAGTTTGGCCTTGATGGAGTTGAACAGGCACACTTCTTCTTCACTGCCAGGCTTGGCCAGCACTTTGAGGTCTTTTTCGGCTTTGGCGCCCAGGTGCATCAGGAGCGTGGCGTCGCCGCCGTCGTCCAAAATCATGTTCGGGCCTTCGGCGGCTGTGCCTTTGCGGCCACCAAATTCAAAAATGCGGTGGGTGTAATCCCAATAGTCGTCCAGCGTCTCGCCCTTGTAGGCAAACACCGGGGTGCCTGCGGCCACCAGGGCGGCAGCGGCGTGGTCTTGGGTGGAGAAGATGTTGCACGAGGCCCAGCGCACGTCGGCGCCCAGGGCTTGCAGGGTTTCGACCAGCACGCCAGTCTGGATGGTCATGTGCAGCGAGCCGGTGATGCGTGCGCCCTTGAGCGGCTGCGCCTTGGCGAATTCTTCGCGGATGGCCATCAAACCGGGCATTTCGGTTTGCGCAATATTGAGTTCTTTGCGGCCCCAGGGCGCCAAGCTCAGGTCGGCGACCATAAAGTCTTGGTTCTTGATCGGTTTTAAAACTGCGTTCATCGTTCACTCCAAAAATAAAAATAAATGAGGAAAAACCACCACGCATTTGGGCTGGAACTTCAAGGGAATGAGGCTCAGCCCACAGACACGTGGGTGAGCGCAGTTGGTGCGGTAACGGGTGTTGATGCCCCGCCACGCGGTCCGAGCCTCGTTCAAACGGTATGAACTGCAACGCTCCTCGGAAGCCGCGCAGTATACGTAATCACCGAGCCGGGGCGACGCAGCGGCTTATTTGTGGTGGCTTAGCGCGTTGCTCACCAGCTTGGAGGTGATGTCCACGATCTGGATCATGCGGTCGTAGGCCATGCGGGTCGGGCCAATCACGCCCAGTGTGCCGACCAGTTTGCCGTCCACTTCGTAGGGCGCGCTGACGATGGACAGCTCCTCAAACGGTACGACCTGGCTCTCGCCGCCGATAAAAATGCGAACCCCCTCGGCCTGCCCGGCAATGTCCAGCAGGCGCATGATTTGCGCCTTTTGCTCAAACAGCTCAAAAGCGCGGCGCAAATTGCCCATGTCGCTGGAGAAGTCGCTCACCTTGAGCAAGTTGCGCTCGCCCGCAATCACCACTTCGTCTTGCGCCTCGGCTGCCGCCTCGGAGTTCATGGTCACGGCGGCGGCCATCAGGCTGGCGATCTCGGACCGCAGGCTTTCCACCTCGCCATGCAGGCGCTCGCGCACTTGCTCAATGTCCAGGCCGACATAGTGGCTGTTGAGGAAATTGGCGGCTTCAAGAAGCTGGGCCTGGGAATGATCGACCTCGGTGTAAATCACCCGGTTTTGCACGTCGCCGTCGGGCGAGACGATGATGACCAGCACCCGGCGCTCCGACAGGCGCAAAAACTCCATGTGCCGAAACGCCGAGGTGCGGCGCGGCGCAATCACCACGCCGACAAACTGCGACAGGCTGGACAAAAGGTGGGCCGCATTGGTGATGACTTTTTGCGGCTGGTCGGGTGCCAAGCTGTGCGCGCCAAACTGCTGGGGCTGCACGGTGAGCATGGTGTCCACAAAAAGCCGGTAGCCACGCGCCGTGGGCACCCGCCCGGCCGAGGTGTGGGGGCTGACGATCAGGCCCAGCTCCTCCAGGTCCGACATGACGTTGCGGATGGTGGCGGGCGACAGCTCTAGGCCCGAGGCCTTGGACAAGGTGCGGCTGCCCACCGGCTGGCCGTCCGCAATGTAGCGTTCCACCAGCGCCTTGAGCAACAACTTGGAGCGATCATCGAGCATCGAAACATTTTAGTGATGTAATTTGCGCCATGCTGCCCCGCCCGCCTCTCCAGTTTCGCCACGTCGCCCTGATTGGCAAATACCAGACCAGCCACTTGGCC
>CANEVH010000092.1 GCA_947442105.1 Comamonadaceae bacterium
CGGTTGAAACTTCCACTCTTGACCGTCCCACTGGCGGTTCCAGACGATTGCGCCACCGCTTGTCTGAAGCTGCATGTCGGTTGCGCGCAATTGCGCATATCCGTTGGGGGCGCTTACGCTGACCGCGCTGGTGGAAGCTGCGCGGGGGGCGTCGGATAACGACTGTGCGCGGGTTGTGGCGGTGGACCCAAAAAATACCGCACAAAGCGCCAGGGCCAGCCATACGCGCGAAAACAGACTCACAGCAGCTTTCCGAAGCTTCTCTGGTTTGCGCTTTGGTACGTGGTGAATCATGGCTGGGCTGTGTCTTTGGGTTAGGCGCGCAGACGGTTCAACAATTCTTCGGAATCAAACCCTTCTTCCATGAGGCTCTCTTTGCCGCTGTAGCGGATCCTGAGAAATATTGCATTAAGTGAAGACAAGACGGGTTTGCGCAAGCCAGCTTTTGGCTTCTCCGAAACACAGTCAAACGGCAGTTTTTTACGTCACCACTTCTCGGCTTTGACGCTGACGGCTAGGGTTTGGATTTTTTCGGGGGATCCGGTCTCTTGTGGCTGCGTCTTTATCGGCGGGTGAATTTAACCGAAGTAGGTGCGACGAGCCGGAGGGTGAGGAAGATGAGTCTCATTGTTATCATTCTTTTACCTGATTAGCAATGAAGTTCAGCCAAGCTCACGTGGTGAGCCAGTCCCCGCTTAAGCTGCTCCCATCGTTCACTTTGGGTAGCACCACCATGGCAATCAATCGCATCCAGTTTCAACCCGGCTTGTCCATGCCGGAGTTCTTCAAACTCTACGGCACTGAGCCGCTTTGCGCCCAAGCGCTGGAGAGCGCTCGCTGGCCAGAGGGCTTTGCCTGTCCGCGCTGCAGTGGCGCTGCGCACTGCGTCTTGCGTACCCTTGGCTACAAGGTCTTTCAGTGCAACACCTGTCGGCACCAAACGTCGCTGATCGCTGGCACCGTCTTTCAGGGCACCAAGCTGCCCTTGACGGTGTGGTTCTTGGCAATCTACCTCATCAGCCAGGCCAAAACCGGACTGTCTGCGCTGGCGCTCAAGCGCCACCTGGGTGTGAGTTACCCAACGGCATGGCTGGTGCACCACAAGCTGATGCAGGCCATGGTGCAAAGGGAGACCCGCTATGCCTTGCAGGGGCGCATACAGGTTGATGACGCCTACCTTGGCGGTGAGCGCAGTGGCGGCAAGGTCGGGCGTGGCTCGGAAAACAAGGTGCCGTTTGTGGCTGCGGTTTCGCTCAGCAAGGAGGGGCACCCCTTGCGAGTCAAGTTGACCCCGGTATCTGGATTCACGCTCAACGCGATTACGCAGTGGGCGGATAAGAATCTCGCGCCGGGCAGCACGGTTGTTTCTGACGGCCTGGCCTGTTTCGGTGCGGTCACCTTGGCAGGCTGTGCCCATCAAAGCACGGTGGTGGCAGGACGAAAACCCAAAGATGTGCCGGAGTTGCACTGGGTCAATACGGTGCTGGGGAACTTGAAAACCGGGCTCAGTGGCAGCTACCACGGGTTTGGCTTTCGTAAATACGCCGCGCAGTACCTGGGCGCCTTTGCCTACCGATTCAACCGGCGATTCGACCTGCGCACGCTGCCCCAGCGCTTGCTGGTGGCGGCGCTGCAGTGCAGCCCGCACCCGCAGCGGTCGATTCGGTTGGGGGCTGAGGTTCATCGCTAATCAGGTTCTTTTAAATCCGACCGATAAATCAGATCCCAAAGTAAATCCCTATCTAAACCGGCAACATCAGGAATAGCCTCAACAAGGTCGAACCAATCATCCACACCAAAACCATAAGAATCACCAACAAGCAAGTACTGATCTCCTCTGCGGATTTTTAAGTGGTTCTCGACAACGCGTACAAAGTGCTCCTGCATCTCATCAAGACGACATTTTAATAACAGCCAACTAACCAGTAATGAATAGTTATTTATTGGATTAGCTGCAACAGTAAAAGTGCATAGCCATTCAATAAAAATTTTCAATGATTTTAACTCATTTACGTCACCACTTTTTATCGAATCCGAAATCATTAAGTGACAATATTCACCCTGCCAGCTCCCTCCCCACTCTTCAACATGCCGAACATAAATATAAATCGATGAAGCGAAAATTCGCACATGACGCTCATACGTTCTCATACAGTCAAGACCACATTCATAAATGACCCACCCGAACTCAAAAACATTCGAAGTGGGAAATTGTTTCTTGGCAAGAATACCCCGTACTTTGTTCGTGGGAAATTCATTTAAAAGAAGATTAAAACCTTTACCTTTGAAAAGCTCAGCAAGGTCGTTTTCAGAAACGTTTGAGTCAACAAATTCCAAAAACAAGTTCTCACCATTACGTAGTGCAGAAGGAAACTTCAATTCGGGCACTCCCGGCAGGCTTTATCTCTAAAGCGAACGCAAGTTGAATATGCATTAGCAGCTTGATCACGCTGCCCAGGATGATTTTTTGATGTAGGAATATGCTTATCGCAGCCTGCTGCGATATACCAATTTCTAGTTCTATAGCACATTTCCGCAGCAGCAGCAGCGAATTTCAGATATGCGCAGCTAGCATTTCCAGGACATGGGACACGGCATTGAACCTCCTTTATTACATAAATTGCGCGACATCTGCAAACTGGATCCTTAGCGCACTTTTTTAGAGCAGCAGCAAGCGCCGCAGCAGCTACACGTGCTGCCGAAACCACTGCGGGAGCAACTTCGCCTCTTGGATCCACAAAAAGAATTGGATTTCCATTTGCATACGTAAAAACATTAATGCCCCCGTCTAGTCCAATCGGGTCGCTTGTGATGTACCGGCCCGTATCAGGATCGTAATAACGCCGGAAGTTGTAATGCAAGCCCGTTTCTGCATCTTCGTACTGCCCTGGTAGACGCAGGTTGCTGGCAATCGTAGGCTTATCCATCGTGGCTTGTGGCGTGATGATCGTCGCCCTGCCAAATGCGGCATAGTGCGCTGCCCAAACAACATTGCCGTCCTTATCAGTTGCTTGAATCGGTGTTTCCAAATGGTCGTGGTGGTAGTAGGCCACGGTGTCCTGACCATTGCTGTTCTTCGTTTTGATGAACAGCATTCCAGTGGTGAACTGGCTCTCCGGCTTCGGTCCATATTGGGTGCTAATCTGCGCGGCTCCGGCAGCGCTGGTGCTATCGTCTTGGTCGAGTGTGATCGCTTGCGTGGCCTCGGCAATCAACCCTTCGTCGGCATACAGGTAGTGGGTACGCTGTGCTTGAGTGAGTAGCTGGCCGTCTTGGGCGCGGAACTGTTCTTTCCAGAGCCTTCTATCAAGCGGGTCGTAGCCATAGCGGGCTATCAGTTGTCCGCTGCTATCCGTGACTTGGATCAAGCGATTCTGGGCGTCGTAGCGGTATTGGCTTGTGCGGGTGGCGGTTTGCTTTTGCGTGAGGCTGCCGGCTGCATCGTATTGGTAGCAGGTGACGCTGCTTTGTCCGCAACTTCCTGAGCCAATTTGGATAAGGCGGTTGTTGGCGTCATAAACCCAAACACCGCTGACCTTGCTGTGGGCGATGCGGTTGCCTACCGCATCCAAGGAGTAGCGTTCGGTGTCAGTGCCAATCAGGCCACCGCTGTCGGTTTGCACCTGGGTCAGGCGGTTGTCCGCATCGAAACTAAATTGTTCTGTTTTGGTGATCCCGACGTTGTTACCGGTATCGGTGCGACTGCGGTTGTTGAGTTCTTGCAATTTGCCAAAGCGGTTGTCGAGGTTGAGCGTGATTTGCTGGCCCGACGTTTTGATGTTGAGGTTTTCCAGATTGAGTAAACCATCGAATGATCGGTTCTGCGTACCGCCGCCAGGTAGCAAGGTTTTCTTGGGCGCGTTCCATGCATATTCGCTGACGCTGATGGTGCCTTCGCCAGGAATAGCAACGGTTTCCAATTCGCCATGGGCGCTGTAGCCGTAGTCAATGGCGGTGCCATCGGGCCAGGTGAGGCGGGTTTTTTTGCCAGCTAGGCTGTAGCTGTATTGGTAACCCAAGGTAGTGCCTGATGGATAAGCGATGGTCTCCTGGGTTTTACGACCAGCATCGTCATAGGCAAGTGTCGCGCTGCTGGTGCTGTTGCGGCTGTGTTCGGTATCACTCCAGGCTGTCAAATTCCCACTGGCATCCCAGGTTTGTGTGGTGGTGCGCAATAAGGTGCCGTCTGCGCTTTTTTGCTCAATCTGGGTGGCACGGTTGGCTGCATCGCGGGTGATGATGTGTTGGTTGCCCAGCGAGTCTGTCTTTTTCGAGAGGTTGCCTACGGCGTCATACCGGTATTCGGTGACTTGCCCTAGGGGCAAGGTTTCTTTAATCAGCCGATCGTTACGGTCATATTCAAATTTGTATTTGTTTACTTTCGCATCGATCATTTCGAGCAAATTACCCGCCACATCAAAGCTGTAAAGGGTCTTGCCGCTCAGTGCGTCGGTGGTTTCAACCCGCATTCCTAAGGCGTTGTAGCGGTGCGTGCGTACGTTGCCATTTGCATCGATTTCGCTTAGCACTTGCCCGCGGTTGTCGTAAGTGGCTGTGCTGGTAGTCGCTTGTTCACCCTGCACATTACGGTACTTGAGGCTTTGTGCGGTGGGGCGCTCACGACTATCAAAACGATTGAATTGGCTGAAAGTAGGATAGTCCACCTGGGTGGCCTCGCCCAGGCTGCCCAGCTGGCCGGGAGCGCTGCCGTCACTGATTTGATAGCCGAATTGCACTGCGTTGCTTAAAGGATCTAGTTGCTTGGCAATGCGATCAAAATTGTCGTATTCGATCTGATTGCGCCGTCCGTCCTCGTCGATCTCAGTAATGGGCAATCCTTGGGCGTTGTATTGCACCCTGGCTACTCCACCAATGGGATTGGTGCTTTGCAGCACCCGGTTCATGGCGTCAAAGGCTTTTAGGGTTGCTTTACCACGAGCGTCGGTTTCGCTGGTGAGGTTGCCCACTTTGTCATAGGTAAAGCTGCGACTGCTGCCTAACGGATTGGTTTCTTTAATTAGGTTTCCATCGGCATCCACCTCATAGCGCGTGGTGTTGCCCAGCGGGTCGGTAAAGCTGAGGAGATTGCCACTCCGATCGTATTGGTAACGCCGGATGTGGCCTTCGGGGTCCGTGGTTTGGCTTATCTGGCCTTGGGCGTCGTAGCTGATTTGCCAGGTGGAGTCTGCTGTGACAACGCCATTGGATTCCGTGCGGCCTTTGCGGGTGACTTGGGTGAGTTGGCCCAGGGTGTTACGGGTGTATTCAGTGACGCGCTCGTCGCTGGTGCCAGCGGCTTCGGTTTTTTTGAGCAGGTTGCCCAAGGCGTCGTAGGCGTACTGGGTGTTGATGCCCAGCTCGTCGGTTTCTTGGATAAG
>CANEVH010000093.1 GCA_947442105.1 Comamonadaceae bacterium
TCAGCAACATCAATCAACTCATCAAGGCGATTCATGAGTTCACAGCCGCGTACAACGAGAACGCTGCGCCCTTTGTGTGGCGCAAACGCGAAGTCAAAGGTGCACAGCTTCGAAATACTATCGTCAATTTAAGCAATTAAACACTAGAGCTTGCAGGTTGTTGCTTCCGCCTGTCACAGCACACCAAAAGCCGCGATCAAAAATTAGGTCGGAATAGGTTGTTTTCATGCTGCTTTACCTCGCAATTCGTACTAAGTCGCTTATGTTGGTGACTTATCACTCGAAATTTATTGAAAATATCGTTTTATCTTTTTTTTTGATTTTTTTCACCAAAACAAAACGCATTTAACAATATATTTTTATCCTACCCGAGTGATAAATATTGTTCTAGTGTGATTTATCAGCATGACGGTTTTATGTATTTGTGGTGTGAACGAGCGTGTTGTTTGTGCGTTGTCTGTTCCTAGTATTTTGGCGCTGCGTTTCAAGCATGATTTGAATCAAATAGCGGCGTAATATTCAGTTAAACAGGTTTATCCATCTAACTAAAGCGATAAAAATATGGAAATTGATTTTTTAGCGTGTTTTTTTTATTTAAACTAGCTTTTCTTTTAAGGTATTTATGTTTTACAAAAATGAAGTTTTACGCCTTGTAATATCGTTAAGCATGGTGGTTGTCACTATGGGCACGGCACTTAAAGCGCACGCCGGGTCCACTTTGGAGAACATCAAACTGCGCGGCGAAGTACGCTGTGGGGTGAACGCTGGCTTTTCGGCCAAAAATTCGGTTGGCAAGTGGGTCGGGCTGGATGTGGACATTTGCCGGGCACTCGCTGCCGCAGTGTTGGGCAGTGACCAAAAGGTGAAGTACTTGCCCCTGTCGGCAACACAGCGCTTGGCCGCGCTGCAAAACGACGACATTGATGTCTTGTCGCGCAACACCACTTTTACTCTGACGCGTGACGCGTCTTTGGGCTTGCGCCAAACGGTGGTCACCTACTACGACGGCCAGGGCTTTATGGTGCCCGTGAAGAGCAAAATTGTGCGGGCCGCCCAACTCAAGGGTAAGGTGGTATGTGTGCAGGCGGGTACCACAAGCGAGAAAAATCTGCTGGACTTTTCGCGCACGCAAGGCCTTAGCATCCAAGCCACGCCGTTCGAAAAGCTCGAAGCAGCCACTGGCAACTACTTTTTAGGCCAATGCGCTGCCTTTACGGCCGATGCATCAACCTTGGCGTCTACCCGCACCTCCAACGCCATCAACCCAGCCGAGCACCAAATACTGCCCGACCTGATTTCAAAAGAGCCGCTAGGCCCGCTGGTGCGCCGGGGCGACGAGGAGTGGTTTAACGCCGTGCGCTGGGTCATTAGCAGCTTGATTGAAGCCGAGGAACTGGGCATCACCCAAGCCAATCTGGAACAGGTAAAAGCCGGTGGCAATGCAACTACCCGCAGCCGGTGGCTGGCAAGCACCAGCGCTACTGGGCCCGCCTTGGGACTGAGCCCTGGCTGGACCTACCGGGCACTGCTGGCTGCCGGCAACTACGGTGAAATATTCAACCGTAATCTGGGAGATAAATCGCCCTTGCAACTGCCGCGTGGGCTCAACAACTTATGGAGCCAGGGCGGACTGCAGTACGCAATTCCGTTTTTTTGAAGCCAACGCTGCTGCGGTTCCGCCTATGCCTGTGGGCCCAGAGGCGCGTACTGCTTGACTGAGCACGAACCAGATTTGCGCTCAAGTCAGCGGACGGAGCTGGTTTGGCAGGTAGCGCAAAATGCAGTCTTCATTCAGGCGTTGTGATTGGCACTCGCGCCCTAAGCAATTACGCACGTCGCACAGCTCAACCCACTAGGCCTTTGATTTGAACCTCACCCCCACCCACAGCGACTCCGCCCCCTCCAGCGCCCTTCCCCCCGACTTCTCCCAAAGCCGGTTTCGCCACGCGCTGGGGCAATTTGCCACGGGCGTGACGGTGGTGACTGCCGTCAACCCGGCCGGTGGCTTGGTGGGCCTGACGGTAAGTTCTTTCAACTCTGTGTCTCTGTCGCCGCCCTTGGTGCTCTGGAGTCTGGCGCTCAAGTCGAGTTCCATGGCGGCGCTGCTGGCGTGCAAGCACTACGCCATTAACGTGCTTTCGGCTGACCAGGCCGCGCTGGGCAGCCAGTTTGCCACCCGTGGGATTGACCGTTACGCCGGTGTGCATTGGCACCCAGGCCAGCACGGGGCGCCGCTGCTGGTGGGGGCTGTGGCCACTTTTGAGTGTTTCAACCGCAGCCGCCACGAGGAAGGCGACCACATTATTTTTGTGGGTGAAGTGGAGCGTTGCAGCCACCGTGACCAGGTCGATCCAGTGGTCTACCACGGTGGCCAGTTTTATACCGGCGGCCTGCGCTGATGGAGACAGGCCCCGGCGGGGTGCGCAAAGAGCACTTGGACCCGCTGGCCATTGCGCTGCTGCTCACCTGCTGCGCTTTTTGGGGCTTTCAGCAGGTGCTGGTCAAGGCCACGCTCGCAGAGATGGCACCCATTTTTATGGCCGGCGTGCGCTTTGCAGGGGCTGCTGCCGTGTTGTGGCTGTGGTGCCTGTGGCGTGGTGTGCCGCTGTGGCGGCGTGACGGCTCGCTGCGGCCGGGCTTATTGGCCGGCTCGCTGTTTGCCCTGGAATTTGTATGCCTGTTCAGCGGCCTGCAATTCACCGCCGCGTCGCGCATCACGGTGTTTTTGTACACCGCACCGCTGTGGGCGGCACTGGTCTTGCCCTGGTTTATCCAGTCCGAGCGGCTCAGTGCCGTGCAATGGCTGGGCTTGCTTCTTGCTTTTCTGGCGGTGGGCTACACCTTGCGCGAGGGCTTTGCTGCCGGGCAAACGGCGCAGCAGCATTGGGGCGATTTGCTGGGCATTGGCGGCGCCATCGCCTGGGCGCTGACCACGGTGGTACTGCGCACCACGCGCCTGACCCGCTTGGGCGCCGAGAAGTTGCTGTTTTACCAAGTGGCGGTCAGCGCCCTGGCGCTGCCCCTGCTGTCCCTGTCGCTGGGCGAGGCCTGGAACTGGCATTGGAGCGCTTTTGCTGCCGGTTCAATGTTCTTGCAAACCGTGGTGGGCGCGTTTGCCAGCTACCTGTGTTGGGTCTGGCTCTTGGGCCGCTACCCGGCCACGCGCATGGGCTCGTTCGCCCTGTCCACGCCCTTGTTCGCCCTGCTGTTTGGCGCGCTGTGGCTGGGCGAGGCGGTGACACCCGAGCTGCTGGGCGCCCTGGCCATGGTGGGTTTGGGAATTACGCTGGTCAACCGGCGCAGGGGCTGAGGACAAACGTACTGGCGAAAAAAAGCCGCGCGGTCACCCGCGTGGCTTTTTTTGGCCGCACTAAGACTTACTTCAGCGCCTTGAAGCGCATGCGCTTGGGTTTGGCGCCGTCTTCGCCCAGGCGGCGCTTTTTGTCGGCTTCGTATTCTTGGTAGTTGCCGTCAAAGTACACCCAATGGCTGTCGCCCTCGCAGGCCAGGATGTGGGTGGCAATGCGGTCCAAGAACCAGCGGTCGTGGCTAATGACCATCAGCGTGCCGGCAAACTCCAAGAGCGCGTCTTCCAGCGCACGCAGGGTTTCCACGTCCAAGTCGTTGGACGGCTCGTCGAGCATCAGCACATTGCCGCCAGCAATCAGGGTTTTGGCCAGGTGCAAGCGGCCGCGTTCACCACCCGAGAGCGTGCCCACGCGCTTTTGCTGGTCGGCACCGTTGAAGTTAAAGCGCCCGCAGTAGGCGCGGCTGGCCATCTGGAACTTGCCCACGTTCAGAATGTCTAGGCCGCCAGAGACGTCTTCCCAGACGGTTTTCTCATTGGCCAAGTCGTCGCGGTTTTGGTCAACAAAGGCCATCTTCACGGTCTGGCCGATTTTGACTTCGCCCGAATCGGGCTTCTCGCGACCGGCAATCATTTTGAACAGCGTGGATTTACCCGCGCCGTTGGGGCCGATGATGCCGACAATGGCACCGGGCGGCACTTTGAAGCTCAGGTCGTCAATCAACACACGGTCGCTAAAGGACTTGGTGACGTTCACAAACTCAATCACTTCCTGGCCCAGGCGGTCGGCCACGGGGATGAATATCTCGTTGGTTTCGTTGCGCTTTTGGTATTCAAAGTCGCTCAGTTCTTCAAAACGGGCCAGGCGGGCCTTGCTCTTGGCCTGGCGGGCCTTGGGGTTTTGGCGGGACCATTCAAGCTCTTTCTTTAAGGCCTTAGCGCGGGACTCTTCGCCTTTTTGCTCAGCTTCCAGGCGCGCTTGTTTTTGGGTCAACCAGTCGCTGTAATTGCCTTTGTAAGGAATGCCCGAGCCCCGGTCCATCTCCAAAATCCACTCGGCCGCGTTGTCCAAGAAGTAGCGGTCATGGGTAATGGCGACCACGGTGCCGGGGTAGCGCTGCAAAAACTGCTCCAGCCAGTCCACCGACTCAGCGTCCAAGTGGTTGGTCGGCTCGTCGAGCAGCAGCATGTCGGGCTTGCTCAACAAAAGTCGGCACAGCGCGACGCGGCGCTTTTCACCTCCCGAGAGCACGCCAATATTGGCATCCCACGCTGGTAAGCGCAGCGCGTCGGCGGCTATCTCCAACTGGTGCTCGGAGTCCGTGCCTGCGGTGGCGATGATGGCTTCTAACTCGGCCTGTTCTGCGGCCAGCGCGTCAAAGTCGGCGTCCTCTTCGCCATAGGCGGTGTAGACCTCTTCCAGACGGGCTTTGGCAGTAAACACTTTGCCCATGCCCGCTTCCACACTTTCACGCACCGTCTGGGTGGGGTCTAGCTGGGGTTCTTGGGGCAAATAGCCAATGTTGAGACCGGCCATGGGAATGGCTTCGCCTTCGATTTCCTTGTCCAGCCCCGCCATGATTTTGAGCAACGTGGACTTGCCCGAACCATTGGTGCCGAGCACACCAATCTTGGCACCGGGGAAGAAACTCAGGGACACATCTTTCAAAATGTGGCGCTTGGGCGGCACGATCTTGCCGACGCGGTTCATGGAAAAAACGTATTGGGCCATTGCAGTGTTCTGGAAAGAGTCAAAGGGTGTGAGGGCCGCATTATCGACTGCCAGGCCCCCGCCGCATGGCGGTGCTTTTTCGCCGGGTACGGCTGATGGTCAGGCTTGTGGGCCTGGCGTGCGACAATCCCCCATCTTCGCGGAGTTTCAGTTGCCCGCAAGCACAGCACCATGCTGGGGACAGATACCAAAGCGGTTCGTCCCATTTTTGAATCTACCTGCCTTTGACTGACCGTTTGGAAACCTCCAAGGGATAGGCCGGTACGTACGCATCCGCTCAAGGGATGCTTCTTTATGAACTTCGA
>CANEVH010000094.1 GCA_947442105.1 Comamonadaceae bacterium
CGGTGCACGATGGCGGCGTGAATGCCGTGATGCAGGGCCACTGCGGCGATGGAGGCGCCGGGCTGGGCGCAGGCGCCCACCACCTGGAGCTTGAGTTCAGGGCGGTAGAACCGGCGTTTGGGGGCTTGGACGGTGCGAGCGTCGCTCGATTTGGTGTGCATGGTGTTCATCACGCACACTATCTTTGCTTGTCAGCGGGATTTCAATGCGGGTTTGCTGGACGCGTACGCCGCGCGCCCTCAGGGTTGCGGTTTACGGCACAGCAGTGCCAAGATGGTGAGGCGAATCTGTTCATCGACTCCCTTTTTTCTGCAAGTGGAAGTCATGGCAACCATAAGCGTTGGAATTGATCTCGCCAAGAACGTCTTCGCCAGGGAGCCCCCAGACAGGCGGAAAAGTTTGATGTCGCTTATGGGCTAGTTTTTTCGCTGGGTTGAATGCGTTTTGTTATATGCGGTTACCGGAATCTTGTCGTTCGCCACACACGCCCATCAAATACCCAGCAAGTAAATTAAGGTTTGCAACCTATTGATTTATAAAGACTTTTACTGGTTTTTCAGGGCGGTGACCCGACTTTATCAAACACCCAGCAAGCAAATTCAGGCCCAGTCACCCAGCGGGGGCGTCTGGTGGCAGTTCCAGAGCCATGGTCAGCAGTTCGCTGTCTGAACTCAAAAGTCTCATGGCATCGATTGGCGTGAGCAGCACCGCGTCCGGAAAATCTGACGAGGAGGTGTCCCAAGCGACTGACGCTTTTTTGAAGACCGTGTTTTCGCAATCGGCGGATTCGCGCACTGCCAGCACCACGAACCAGAGGCCCAAAGGCGGCTCACAAGGCGGCAATCCGCCACCACCCTCGCCTGCGAGCAACAAATACCAGGACTCCAGCGACATCGAAAACTATTTGGCCAAATTGATATCGTCCATCACCTTGGGCTCTGACACTACGACTTCAGGCATATCGGCAAGCGCTGGCACAAGCAAGTTGGTTCAAAGCGCGTCCTCTTTGCTCAAGGCCAGTGGCATTGATGCGTCCAACGAAAACTTGCAAAGTTTTATGCAGCTACTGCAGAAAAACATGACTGCCTCGATGGAGGACAAGGGCAATCTGGTTGACCATTCGGTTTAATGAAAAAATAACTAAAGGCATTCCAGCCACACAGCGTGAGTTCACTGTGCGCTCGCCGCTGGCGGCTATCGCTGCATCACTGGCGTGGGGGTGGACTGGGTAGATCGTTGATTTCATTGACTTTTCTGTTCACTTTTAAAAGTGACTTTATTGCCCGCCGAGTGGCAATCTTCACACCAGGGACGCATGCTATGGCTCATCCGACCTCAGGTGCCGACATTTAATTGCCCACCGTTGGCGGCTGCCATACCGCGCCCAGTAATGCGTTCAAGGTCATCACGCTGGTCTACAGGAAATCGGGTCAATTTGACGTCGGCGTCAACACTATTGCCGTCACGCGCACCGCTGCCCACCGGCTCAGGACACTGGATGCAGGGTAAAGCTGCGAAACACGCTGAAAAAGGGCCACAAATACCCATATAACGCAACTTGATTGCATCTATAATTTAATTGCAACTCAGTTGCATTTATTTTGGATGAAATGTGGCTTCTGTGCTTCCTTCTAAGCTTGCGATTTCCAGCTCAGCGCTGGGCGCTGGTGACCTAATTGACGCCTTGCTATCAGCCCACGGCCTGCGCCGCACTTCCGCTGCCCGCTTGGTGCTGGGCTGGCTGCTGGCGCACCCCGACACCAGCTATACCCATGCCCAGTTGCAAGCGGCGTTGTCCGATGACCGGGCTACCGCTGATGCGATGCGTTTGGACCGCGTGACCTTGTACCGCCTGATTGACCGCCTGACCCAAGTAGGCTTGCTGCTGTGCCGGGTGGATAGCCAACGGGTGCGCCGCTACCAGGCCATGCCGCCTAGCGTGCAGACCATGCCGCACTTTGAGTGCCAAAGCTGCCATAAAGACAGCCCACTTTCGGGCGCGCTTAAAGGCAACGCGCATGATCTGGAGCGTGCTGCACAAACCGCACTGGAAGCCTTGCAAGCGCTGGGCTACCAGGGAATGAGCCTGGACTTTGCCGTGCGCGGGGTGTGTGCAGACTGCGCCGCTCCTGCCGCATCCAAACCCGGAGCCGCCGCGTGATTCAAACCCGCAATTTGCAGTACGCCAACCCCGGCGGTACCGCTCAGTGGCCCATCTGGCAGCAATAAATCCATCGTGTCAGTGTTCTTGAACTTTTACAAACGTCGTAATTTATGAAAAAAATGCTCTTATTCCTTGCTGCGCTTTTGCTCACAGCTACATTCTCCATTGCTGCGGAAAGCGAAAAGGAAACCAAGGATGACATCGCCAAACACCGCACCATCGCCGCCGCGCACGAGGCGGCCGCCAAGTGCCGCGAAGCCGGTAAGGGCGAAGACGTTTGTAACAAAGACCTGGCAAAAGCGTGCAAAGGCATTGCCATTGGCAAGTTCTGCGGCATGAATCACGAGCACTGAACCCGCTTCATGGCGTGGTTGAAATTCATGGCAAAAGGCAGATGGCACATCGGTGTGTTGGGCCTGACTTTGGCGCTTGCGCAAAGCATCGGGCTGATCCATGGCATTGCACACGCGCCCCTTCTCACCCAAACGCATGCTGAGCATGCAAGCGATGCACCGCACAGCTTTTTCGAGCATCTATTTGGTGACCATCAAGACCAGGACGGCAATGCAAAGTGCCGTCTGTTCGACCAGAGTAACCACCTCGATGGCCTTTGCGATATCTCTGCGGTGGTATTGCCCACGCACTTGGCAGCAGCCATTCCTGTTGCGTTCACGGGTCTAACCACTATCCCCTGGTTTGCGACGTTTCACGCTCGCGGCCCGCCTTCCTTCCGTTGATCGTCTGAGTCAGTTATTTCCGCCTCGCAGGTAGCGCAGGCGGTGTTATTCATTTGTCAACGGAATTACCATGAAAAAAACTTCTTTGTCGCTGCTCGCGCTCGGCACGTTCTCGAGCGCCACTGTCTTTGCCCAGACCGCGTCCCCTTCGGCGCTAGCTCCTGTAACAATTACCGGCAACCCTCTGGGCACTACGGAATTAATAGTGCCTGCTGCACAGTATTCGGGGGCTGAACTGCTGTTTCGCTCACAGACCACGCTGGGCGAAACGTTGGATGGCACACCCGGTGTGGCCAGTACCTACTTCGGCCCTAACGCCAGTCGCCCCATCATCCGCGGGCTCGATGGCGACCGGGTGCGCATTCTGAGTAACGGCGGCTCGGTCGCTGATGTGTCTAGCCTGAGCTATGACCATGCCGTCACCGCCGACCCGTTGAGCATGCAGCGGATAGAGGTGCTGCGCGGCCCGGGTGCCTTGCTGTATGGCGGCAACGCCGTAGGCGGCGTGGTCAATGTGCTGGATAGCCGCATTGCAAGCGAAGCACTTTTTGATGCCAAAGGCGGCGTCATCGGCAAGGTCGATTTCGGTGCGGCCACGGGCAATGCCGAAAGGAGCGCAGCGCTGATGCTCGATGGCGGTAATGACCGCTTTGCCTTACATGTCGATGCCTTTGAGCGTACGACCGACGATGTTGCCGTGCCCGTTGACCTGGCTTGCAGCAAGCCGGGCGCCCCGACTGTGGCCCGCGCCATTTGCAACTCTGCCAGCAGCACCCGCGGCGCGGCCGTGGGCGGGAGTCTTTTCTTTGCCAACGGCTATTTGGGGGCCTCGGTAAGCCAGTTCTCAAGCAACTACGGCACAGTTGCAGAAGACGAGGTGACCATCGACATGAAATCCCAACGCTATGCCATTGATGGTGCGCTGCAAAGCCTGGAAGGCCCGGTGCAAAGCATCAGACTGCATTGGGGCCAGAGTGACTACGCACACACGGAGTTTGAAGGCGCACTAACCGGCACCGTGTTCAAGAGCAATGGCCAAGACCTGCGCCTAGAGGCGCGCCACGCCCGGCTCGGCCCGCTGGAGGGGTTGATTGGGATGCAGATGGAGACCTCCGACTTCTCGGCCGCTGGCGAAGAGGCGTTCGCACCCTTTAGCCAGACCCGCCAGACAGCGGCATTTATGTATGAAGAGCTGGCGTTCCCATGGGGTCGCATCAGTGGTGGTGCCCGCTTGGAGAATGTGGAGGTGCAGTCGTATGGCAATCCGGACGTAGATCGCTTTGTGGTCGGCACACGCAGCTTTCAGCCCGGAAGTTATGCGCTTGGAGCACTTTGGAATGTCGCACCCACTTGGCAACTGACCAGCAACCTGGCCTACAGCCAACGCGCCCCGAAAGACTACGAACTGTTTGCCAACGGAGCGCACATCGCCACCAATGCCTATGAAATTGGTGACTCGAGCCTAGGGGTAGAAAAGTCGACCAATTTGGACATCGGTGCGCAGTGGAAAAACGGAGCCAACCGCTTTGCCCTTAGCGGCTTTGTCAACCAGTTCGACAACTACATCGCGCAAGTAGCGACCGGCGACCAGGAGGATGGTTTGGATGTCTATACCTACACGCAGGTGAAGGCCGAGTTCACCGGATTGGAGGCCAGCGCGAATCTGCGCCTGCTACAGGGTGGGCAGACGCTTGATTTGGAATTACGCGGTGACACTGTGCGAGCCCGCAACAGCAACACGGGTGAGGCGCTACCGCGCATAGCACCGGTGCGCCTAGGAGCGACCTTGGTCTGGACGCAGGGGCCGTGGACTGCGCGACTGGGAGCCAACCATGCGGCGACGCAAACCGATGTTCCGGGTGGGCAAAACAGTACCGACGCCTACACACTGTGGAACGCGTCTGCGGGTTACAGCGTGAAAGCAGGCACGACGCAAACGCTCTGGTTCGCCAAGCTGGAAAACATCACTGACGCGCTGGCGTACTCTGCCAGCTCGATCCTGACGCAAACCGCGCCCGGCAAGGCACCTATGCCAGGGCGCACGGTGAAGTTGGGCGTGCGCTGGAGTTTTTGAGGGTTTTCATGTGGGGATCGGGACTAACATTAAGCCCACGAAATGAGCAGCCAGAGAGCTGCAATTTCCAACACCCGCCACCGCTACGCAGTTGATGTCGGTCACATTCCAAATATGATGCCGTGTACCAATGTCGGCTTCAGGGCCGACAGTCCAGATATGGGTACTACCGGTTTGGGTGCGGTCACTCCCTGACGGCCACCCAAACTCCCCCACCTTTGGCCACCTCAAACTCCCCCACCTGAATTGATCGGGGACAGGGGTTCAACGCCGACACCGTCGGCACCTGTTGGCAGGACGCAAAGTTCGGGCCTTCCCCTGAAGGAAGGCCAAGGAG
>CANEVH010000095.1 GCA_947442105.1 Comamonadaceae bacterium
AAACAAATCACCGCCATCATCAAACCCTTCAAACTCGACGAAGTGCGGGAAGCCTTGGCCGACTGCGGCGCCACGGGCCTGACCGTCACCGAGGTGAAAGGCTTTGGGCGCCAAAAAGGCCATACCGAACTCTACCGGGGTGCGGAGTATGTGGTGGACTTTTTGCCCAAAGTAAAGGTTGAAGTGGTAGTCAAAGAAGAAGACTTGGATCGCTGTGTGGACGCCATCATCAAAGCGGCGCACACCGGCAAAATTGGCGACGGTAAGATTTTTGTCACCAGCGTAGAGCGCGTGGTGCGCATTCGCACCGGCGAACAAGACGAATCAGCGGTTTAACTTTCATGAGGGTGCGCCGCACCCTACACAATGAAAGGCTGTCCGCGTTAACGATGGGGGCCTAGCGGCTCATCGGTTCGGACCTCACCAAGCGGGTGCCTGCCCAGGCATCGTGCCAAAACTGTTGATCGGGGTGAAAACGGCTGAGCAAAGCCCAGACCACCACCCAGCCCAAGAATATGCTTGCGGTAGCACCGCCCCCCAAGCCCAGTGGCCACACCACGGCCAAGGGCGGCAAGATCCATATCCACGACAACACGTACCGCGCCAGGGCCCGCTTTTGGCTAAGGGCCTGACCAGCGATATCGACCACGCGGATGTGCCAGGTTTTCATCGCCAAGGTTTGGCCTTTGGACCAAAACCAGACAAAGTAGATTCCAAACACCACAAATAGAAAAGCCTGCAAACCGTGGCGGTTGTCCATGGCGTTGCGGGTTTGGCTGAGGGTGCCAAACAGGTAGCCTGAAATAAACACGACGCCAAATAGCAGCATGCTTTCGTACACCCAGCAGGCCATGCGGCGTTTGAGTGTAGGCGTTGAAAAAATGCTTGTATTCATAGGCGAGGCGTAAGGGGGCGGGGTAGGGGCGGCGGTCGATTGTGGGGGCAAACTCAGCGCGCAGGCGCTGCGCTACGAACATCGACTCGGTGCTGGTGCTGAGAAGCCCAGAGACTACTTGGCGCCAGGTGCTGGTATGCCCTCTTTGGCGCTTGGGTTTTGGGGGAGCAGGGTGTAGCGATCCACTGTTGCCCGTTGGCTCGCCACGGCGCGCACTGGCTCAGGGGTTTTTCTTGTGACCGGCACCGCAGCCAGTTTATTGGCCGGAACCGGCTTGACGGCAACCGCCGCGCCCACGGGTTTCTTCGGTGCGGCGTCCAGCAAAGCCTGTTTTTTGCTTTCTGGCAGGGCTTGGTAGGCCTCCCAATTGGCAAGCCGCGAATCCGTAGGGATTTTTTTGCTGACTGCGAAATTGAGCCGTGCCAGCTCACGGTCTTTCGGGTTGAGCGCAGCCCAATCCACCACTCTGTCGTTCAGCCGTGCTTTGTCCGCCTCAGACATTTCGGGGTACTTTTGCACCAAGGCAATCCACTTGCCCTTGTGACTTGAAGACAGGCCAGGCCAACTCGCGGCCAAGGGTGCCAAGGCGACTTTCTGGTCGAGGCTGAGTTCTGACCAGCTTGGCCCCGCTTCCTGAAGCACTGGCGCTTGTACGGGTAGCGGCGCTGTCTTGGGCGGGGACGGGACTGGATCAGACTGCGCAAAAACTGCGCTTATCGTTCCGACTGTCAGTAGCAGAGCGAGCAGGCTTGAACGCAGGGGTTTCGTGGACATCAAGATCATGGGGCTAACTTTCATGAAGGTGCGCAGCACCCACCATCACGAAAATTCTTTCGTTAAGGTCTTCCAGCGCGTACCCATGCCCATCAATCTTTCACGTCCAATTTCAAATACTGGGCGAATCCTGGGTCGGTGTAGGCACTCGGGGGCAGGTCGCCGGTGAGCAACTCTGCATCCACTTCTGCGATTTCACTGGCGCGCCATTGTTCTTGAAAGCTTCCGATGCCCAGCAAGCCCAGCGTCAACGCCAGCAATGGCAACACAAATGCGGCCCGACCCCAAAACCCAAAGCCGCCACCCAAAACCGCAGCGCTGCCTTGCGCCACCAAGGCGGGCGCACGCACGGGTTCTGGGACGCGCCGATTCGCCAATGCCTGAACGCGTGCGGCGCGCAAGCGCTCGCCCAAATCGCGGGGAATTGCTTGCAAGGCCTCATCCAGTTGACTCGCAACGCGCGCGCCAAACTGATTCATCCGGTGCTGCGGCGTAGTACTGTCTTCAATTCGCTTGTTCATAAATAAATTCCTCTGGCTCGCAATGCCTTTGCCAATGCCGCAAGCGCGCGAAAGCAATGTGTTTTGACGCTGCCTTGGGAGCAGCCCATGGCGCTGGCAGTTTCCGCAACGTCCATCTCTTCCCAGTAACGCATGAGGAAGGCTTCCCGTTGACGCGCTGGTAATTCCTGTATCTCTTCCTCAATAACATGCAAAGTTTGTGCCCGGTCCGCCTGGTTTTGGGGGTTGTCCTTTTGATCTGGATCACGGTCTAGCAACAATGTTTCCAAAACATCAAAATCCCCGCCATCGTCCGCGCCCTCAAAATCGCCCAAGCGGGTAAACAGCGCATTTTGCGTCTTTTGACGCCGAAACCAGTCTAGCGTGGTGTTTGTCAAAATCCGCTGAAACAGCATGGGCAGCTCTTCTGCCGGTTTGTGGCCGTAATGTTCGGCGAGCTTCATCATGCTGTCTTGCACGATGTCCAGAGCCGATTCCTGGTTTCTCACGTGGTACAGAGATCGCTTGAATGCGCGCTTTTCAACCCCACGCAAAAAGGCATCAAGCTCTTGTTCAGAAGCCAAGGGCGAGTACCAAATGTGTGGAAGGCGGAAGGGACACTGTGGGTTGGCTTGACTGGCTGGGTCGCCGGATTATTGCACCGTGCCGGGGAGTACCGCAAAGCGTGCGGCGCATGGTGCAATAATGCGCCTTGCAACTCAAATGCAAACGGGTTCTGGTCCGGCGCAGCATTCAATGCGCCCATGGCCTTGACCTCAAGTCCCGACGCGACGCCACAAGCGTTTGCCAAGGGGCACCCAAGGTCTTTCGTTAGAGAAATTCACAAAGGTTCATCATGGAATTATCAAAAGCCGAACACGCCTCAGCCGCCGCTGCCGACGCAGCAGCCATCCCCGAACTGCGCGGAGCAGAAATCCTCGTCAAGGCCTTGCAGGCGGAAAACGTCAAGTACATCTGGGGTTATCCCGGCGGCGCTGTTTTGCACATTTACGACGCGTTTTTTAAGCAAGACACGATCCAGCATGTGCTGGTGCGCCACGAGCAGGCGGCGGTGCACGCGGCTGACGGCTACGCACGCGCCACGGGCGACGTGGGGGTTGCGCTTGTGACATCAGGCCCCGGCGTGACCAATGCAGTCACCGGCATCGCCACCGCCTACATGGACAGCATTCCCATGGTGATCATCACCGGGCAGGTTCCTACGCACGCCATTGGGCTGGATGCCTTTCAAGAGTGTGATACCGTGGGTATTACGCGTCCTATCGTGAAGCACAATTTTTTGGTCAAAGACGCGCGCGATCTGGCCGACACCATGAAAAAGGCATTCCACATCGCCCGCAGCGGGCGACCCGGCCCGGTGGTGGTGGACATTCCTAAGGATGTCTCCTTCAAGAAGGTGCCGTATTCGGGTTACCCCGCGAGCGTGGAAATGCGCTCCTACAACCCGGTACGCAAGGGCCATGGCGGCCAGATCCGCAAGGCGCTGCAACTGTTGCTGACCGCCAAGCGCCCCTATATTTACACCGGCGGCGGCGTGTTGCTGAGCAACGCGTCCACCGAGCTTCGCACTTTGGTGGACATGCTGGGTTATCCCTGCACCAACACCCTCATGGGCCTGGGTGCTTATCCGGCGAGCGACCGCAAGTTTTTGGGCATGCTGGGCATGCACGGCACGGTGGAAGCCAATAACGCCATGCAAAACTGCGATGTGCTCTTGGCGGTGGGCGCACGGTTTGACGACCGCGTCATTGGCAACCCCAAGCATTTTGCGCAAAACGAGCGAAAAATCATCCACATCGACATTGATCCGTCGAGCATTTCCAAGCGCGTGAAGGTGGATATTCCCATCGTCGGCGATGTGAAAGAGGTGTTGAACGAGCTGATCGCCATGGTCAAGGAAAGCGCCATCAAGCCCGACGGCAATGCCTTGGGCGCCTGGTGGGACACGATCGAAGGCTGGCGCAAGCGCGATTGCATGAAATACAGCCTGGGCAAAGGCGATGTCATCAAGCCGCAATACGTGGTCGAAACCCTGTGGAATATGACCAAGGACGCGGACACCTACATCACCTCTGACGTGGGGCAGCACCAGATGTGGGCCGCGCAGTACTACAAGTTTGACGAGCCACGCCGCTGGATTAACTCGGGTGGCTTGGGCACCATGGGCGTGGGCATTCCCTACGCCATGGGCATCAAACTGGCCAAGCCCGAAAGCGAAGTGTTTTGCATTACCGGTGAAGGTTCGGTGCAGATGTGCATCCAAGAGCTGTCCACCTGCTTGCAATACAACACGCCGATCAAGATTTGCGCCCTGAACAACCGCTACCTGGGCATGGTGCGGCAGTGGCAAGAAATTGACTATGAGGGCCGTTACAGCCACAGCTATATGGACGCGCTGCCCAATTTCGTGAAATTGGCGGAGGCCTATGGCCACGTGGGCATGCTGATTGAGCGCCCCGAGGATGTGGAGCCTGCTCTGCGCGAAGCCCGCCGCCTGAAGGACCGCACGGTGTTCATGGATTTCCGCACCGACCCCACCGAAAACGTGTTCCCCATGGTGCAAGCCGGCAAGGGGATTACCGAGATGCTGCTCGGGTCGGAAGACCTCTAACAGGCTGCTGAAATACCTTCCGCCCTGTCCACGTCGGCAGCCTCTGAAGCGTTCTAGGTAAATACCGAATCACTGACCCATCCAGAGCCCACCATGCGCGGATCCGACACCTTCACCGAGAGCCTGTTCACCCTGCGCAAGCTGGA
>CANEVH010000096.1 GCA_947442105.1 Comamonadaceae bacterium
TCACCAGCAACACGTCACCCTGCGCCACCGCCTCGCCCACTGCAAAAAAGCATTCCTGCACCACGCCGGCGTGCGGTGCCAGCACCTCGTGCTCCATCTTCATGGCCTCTAACACCAGCAGCACTTGCCCGGCGTGCACTGTGTCGCCGGGGTGGACCAGCAGATGGGCGATGTGGGCTTGGAGCGGGGCGCGTAATTCGAACATGGAAGTGAAAGCGAAAAGTGGAGTAAGTGGGCCGGTCGCGGATGCCGCAAAAGCAAGCCGGCCTGGAACGGGTCAGCGATCTGCTACGACACCCGCCGTCCTTTAGGGCAGCAGTGCGAGAAATGTACGCTGTCGTGCTTCAGTGAAAAAACACTGGGGTAACAGTGGGATAGCGCGCTTCGGCGGGGAGATTCCTAGGGGCGTTGAGCCTCGTTGAGCGTCTTGTAAATCCATGCATCTAGCAGTTCAGCGCCGTCGGAAACGAGCTTGTTATCGCTTGCTAAAACCTTTCCCGCTTTGTCGAAAATGACGATGAACGGCGAAGTCCAAATATTGAGGCGGTAGCCGCGAATGGCCTTGAGATAACCATTGCGACTTGGTTCTAAAGCAATCTGACGCACTGCTACATCGGGTCGATACTTCAAAAAATCAATCAGATTTCTATCAAGAATGCTAACTCCGGGACAATTCGGGTCGCGAAAATAGAGCACCGTGACAAGCCCTATGAATGCAAGCCGATCAGAAAAAATCGGCAGCTCGTCTTCTGGAATAGAGACAAGAACCAAGCCCGACTTCTCGGGATCAACCGGCGCTTTAGACTTAACCAAATACTCCATTTTGGACGGTCGCTTCCAAAAGTAATAAGCACCACCAAAAAGAAAGAATCCCAAAAGGAGTCTTTTGCTAAGCACTTTTTCGGCCTTTGCGAAAAAAAGTGTAAGCCGTATAGATTAGCCAGAGAATACCAAGAAAGAAAAACAGGGCTGCAATGAATTTGTCAGAGTTATGTTTGATTACTTCCCCAAAATTCATAACTTTTGAAAAGTTATCGCGTAATAAATAGCTATACCAAGTTCTTTGCGTGCCTTCATTTTTAAAGTTATCAATAATGGCATCCACTGCTTCGTTGAACGCTTCAAAATACTGCTCGTTTTTTAGCCTAGGCGCTATGATAGACTGATTTATTCGATAGCACTCCAAATCTGGAAGTGCGCCGGCGGACCCTGCGCCCGTAATGATTCCAAACTCACCACTGCCAGAGACCATAATGAGAACGCCATTTTGATCGCCATTGTTGCCAATATCCCATTTTGAAAAAACTTGACGGCCAAATTCAACGGCCGGCATTTTTCCGGTGTGAGGCACTGTAAGAATAACTACTTGTGTCCCGTTAAAGGCCTCCAAATTTTGAAGTTTCCGCTTGATTTCTATGGACTCCTCCATTGACAGCAGGTTGAGGTAGTCGTTAATCAGCTCGTAGGACGAAAGAACGCCAAAATTTTCGGACCAATCGGCGGCACTTTTGTCGCCAGAGTAAACCGTGGAGCCTGGGAGGCGCACCGAATTCAGGTACCCATCGTAGGCTTCTTGCTTTGTGGATTCGACGTCGTAGCGCTCGGAGGCGTGCGCGCTTGCAAGCGCAAAGCTCAGCGCAAATACAGCCAATAATGCATGGTAAGCACGCATAGTGTTCCCTTAGCTTGGAGCATTGAGCAGGTTGACATAATCTTTAAAATAGTTAAATTTCGGCTCAAAACCCAGTTGTTTGGTAAACAATTGCATGGGAAATACCTTCAAACTCACGTTGTAGCTGCTGATGGCCTCGATATAGTTTGCGCGTGCAAAAGCGATGCGGTTTTCGGTGCCTTCAAGTTGCACCATGAGGCCCATGTACAAATCGCTTGACGACGACGCGTTTTTGTTGCGAAACGATGCGATTAACTGACCGATCGACAGGTCAATATCTCGTTGGGTTTTGATAAACGCACCCATCATTTCGTCATTTGCCGCAGGAGATGCACCCTTCGTCACCTTGTCCATCAGCGACTGTGAATTGTTAATTGCGTCAATCAACGCCTTTTCGTTGCTGGAAAACGATTCGATGGCACGGTTGAGCTTGGGAATAAGATCGGCACGGCGCATGTATTGGTTTACCACGTGGTCTAAATTGGTGCCAACACGCTCATTTAATTCTTGCACCTCGTTGTACTGTTGAATACCAATCCATGCGAGGAACAGTGTTAAAAATACGGTGCTTACCAGGCCGGCAATCAGTGCGATAAAGCCCCGCTTGCTTGGTGGCTGGTGCATTAAATACCCTTCGCTTGTGTGCATGGATTGTCCCCCATTGGGGAGGTTTTTTTCAAAGGGAGAATGCATGGTTGATCCTTGGCGGGCTGAGCTCTATTGCTGCAGGTGCAATAGGGAAAAATATTGGTATACATTTAAGGGGAAAGCAGTTCAAAGAATTCACTGAGCCGAGTGACGGTTATTTACTTTGGGGCATCACTACTGCCCATGGTCGTTTTCAAGATACTTCTCTGCGCCGATGAACAAGCCGGTGTTCGACGCAATGTGATGCTTTCGACAGCAGCGATGCCCATTAACAGGCTGCTGAAATACCCCACGCAAAAGTGTGGCACCTTGCTCGGGACATTTGATTTTCACGCAACCCTTTCACATAGTGAACTCCCGGCTCTTTTTGAGGTTGATTTCATCGGTTTGAGCCTCGTTTTCCCGCATTTCCCGCGCCTCACACTTTCTGCACACGGATTTGCCCCAGCGTGCGCATACGCGTGAGGTTGTAGGCAGCCATCGTCAGCACGAAGATCTGATCCACCCGTTTGAGTCCGCGTACCATCACCTGGCGGATACACCCCACGGTCTTGGCCCAGCCAAAGCCCTGCTCGATGAGTTTTCTCTTTTGCACCGAGATGGCGTAACCCGCACTGGCAGCTACCGTGTCCGCAACTGCCGAGCGCCGTCCCGAGGTGTTTTGCGCTACATGCGGGATGACGCCCCGCAGCTTCTTCTTGCAGCAGCTTGGGCGTGCGCAACAGCACGCCGCGGTGGCTGGGCTGCCCTTGGCCCAGGTGAAAGGCTTGCACCATACCGTCGCCGTCAAACCAGTGCCGGTAGCGGCTGCTGCCCAGCTTGAAGCGGGCTGGGCCGTTGCGGTACAGCGTGCCGCGCAAGCCCTCTGGCAAGCGCCCTCGCAGCGGGATGTCTGCCGTCTCTAGCGTTCCGCTGAAACCAGCGCCAGGATCGGCCAAGGGGCCATCGAACGCGGCGAAGCTTTGGCCAAAGGCGGTGTCGGCGCCGCTGGCCGTGGCGGCAAAGCCAGCCGGGGCCAGGCCGGTCAGGCTGCCCATCGCCAAGCCTTTAAGCAGGTGGCGGCGTGTCAGGGGTGTCGCAGGGGTGGTGCTCATGGTGCGGCCCCGGTTACTGAATGGGCAGATCAAGCGTCAGCCCTTGCGCCGGCAGTGTGATGCTGGCCGCCTGAAAGCTCGGCGGCCGAAAACGGCCGAGTGCATTGTTGGAGAAGCCGTAGGGTTCGGTGGGCAGGTCCATCAGGTTGCGGTCGAGCTGGCCGTTGCCATTGAGATCGTGGTAGCCCGACAAGGCGTACCGGCCTGGGGCCAGGTCGCGCAGCACCAGCGTGACACGGCCAGCGGCGTCGCGTGCGGCGGCCGGAGCCTGCACCCCTTTGGCGATGGTCTTGGGAAAGCTCGCAGCGCTGTCGAACAGGCCGAGCATGACGTTTCCAGCGCCAGACTGAATGTTGTTGAGTACCACCGTCAGGTCCGCAGCCTGGGCCGACGGAGCGCACAACGGCCCGGCAATGGCGGCGCACAACAAGCGGGCGACCAGAACGGTGCGCCTGGCGGTGAATCGCGTGAAGAAGAACATGAGAGGCTCCGGTTAAGTTGGGACCCGCAGTTTCCGAGCGGCGCAGCCCAAGCGCCAGTCTTATGGGACAAAACGCCTCAAGAAGGTTGCCAAGCGCACGGTGAGCGCGCCAAGCGCAGAAGTCACGGCAGACGCTGGCTGTGCCACCCCGATTCATAAAAAGCAAGGCATCCACCCCAGGCATGCCGCCAACGGACGACTGGCATCTGCGGTAGGTGCCCGCGCTCATTCAGGCCCACGACGTGAACCCGGCGCTGGGTCTGCACGCGCACCAGGCTACCAAGCGCTTGCCACTAAAGTGTCAACGCACTGCCCAGTGTCAAAAATAGCAGCTTGGACGCTTGGCTGCTGGAGCAGTGCAATAACTTCATGGAGAGGTTTTTCAGCTGAGCATTATTCGACTTCCCAACCCAACTGACCGCTCATATTGAGACGGGAAGTCCACTGCCACCACGACATGAAAGAACTTTCATGATGGGGGTTGCTGCACACCTTCAGTAAAGTTAGGTGGGCTTAAGCGTGACGCGCCAGCCCGCATCTACAGCCGATGTCGAAAATAGCACCGGCAGAAAGCGCTCAATCACCTCGAAGTTGGTCTTGGCATGGGCGGTGAGTGCGGTGCAGGTGTAGCTAGCTGCTTGCCCACGCCTGCAGACCGCCAAGGCCAGTGGCAGCGCCCATTGGTCGGCCAGATGCGGACCCAGCGCGGCCTCGCTTTGCTGATAAGCGCGCACTTCACGCACCAGGTCATGCGCAA
>CANEVH010000097.1 GCA_947442105.1 Comamonadaceae bacterium
ACTGCGACTGCGCGACATGCGTTCAAGTTCGGCCATTACATCCGCCGTACACGACAGTGCCACAGCAACTCGTGCCATCGCATTCTCCTATGACTGAACATAGGGGTATCATAATACTATCGTCAATAAATGCAATTAGACACTAGCCAAGCCAATAAAGACGCCCCCGCGCTGGCCCAGCGACTGGCCACCCTGTCCGCAAAACAAACAAAGCAGCCCCTGAACTGGTTGGCCAACTTCATGGGCGTTGCCGAATTTTTGGCGCGTGAAACCCGCACCGGCGCCACCCCCTTCCAACAGCCCACAGCCAACGGAGCCCCCGAATGAGCGCAGCTACCTCAGACCTGCAACACCGCTACATCGAGCCGCTGGACGTGCTCTTTCTGCGCGGCAACAAACTCTTTGGCGACCCCGGCAGCCACGGCGAATCGCTGGTGCCCCCCTGGCCCAGTGCCGCCGCAGGCGCGCTGCGCAGCCAGGTGCTGGCCCACGACGGAGTCGATCTGCGCGCCTTTGCTCAAGGCCACATAGATCACCCCAGCCTGGGCACGCCCAAGGTACCGGGCAGCTTTGCGCTAACCGCCTTCACCTTGGCCCAGCGGTTCGATAACGGCGCCCTGCAGACCTTGCACGCCATGCCCGCAGACCTGGTGGTGACGGAAAAAGAAAAGACCGCAAACCCAGTACCTCCCACAAAAAAGGCCTTGCAGATCCAAAGCCTGCGCCCCCAGCCGCCCAGCCACGGCCTGCAAAGCTCCGGCACCTTGGTGCAAGTTCCCGTGCTGCCAGAGGCCGTGCGCCGCAAAGCCGAAACTGGCCTGTGGCTAACCCAGGCCGGCTGGCAAAGCTACCTGAACGGCCACTTGCCTAACCCGGCCACCGACCTGGTTAACACCGGCGAACTCTGGGCCATCGACGCCCGCGTCGGCATAGGCATGGACGCCGACACCGGCAGCGTCGAAGTGGGCAAGCTCTTTACCGCACAAGCCGTGGCGTTTAAGCCCGGCATCGGCTTTTTGGCCAGTGTGCGCGGCGCAGCACTGCCCGAACAAGGCACGCTGCGCCTGGGCGGCGACGGGCGCGCAGCCAGCAGCCACAGCGTGGCGCACCAAACACCCCAAGGCGACTTGCACGCCATCGCAGCCCGAGGTCGCTGCCGTGTGGTGCTCACCACACCCGGCATCTTCGCCAAGGGCTGGCTGCCCAATGGCTTTGCCCAGCAAAGCGACGGCCACCACTGGCTTGATCTGCACGGCGTGCGCGCCCGCCTGGTCTGCGCCACGGTGCCGCGTGCTGAAACCATATCGGGCTGGGACTTAGCGCATTGGCAACCCAAAGCCGCCTTGCGCGCAGCTCCAACGGGCAGCGTGTACTGGCTGGACGAATTGCAAGCCAGCCCCGAATCCCTTGGCAAGCTTGCCGAAAGCGGTTTTTGGTCAGACGCCTGTGAAGATACGCAACGCCGCGCCGAAGGCTTTAACCGCTTCGCCTTTGCCGCCTACGACTGCGCCTAAGGCCTGCCGCCCCCAAACACACACAACGACCCTTTTATTTTTTAGATTTCCAAGGACTCACCATGTTTGAACAACAAGCCGCCGTTTTTTTGTATGCCGTCAGCCCGGTCCACATGGGTGCGGGCCAAGCGATTGGCGTGATCGACAACCCTATCCAGCGCGAGCGCCACACCGGCCACCCTTGTTTTGCAGGCAGCGGCATCAAAGGTGCGGTGCGCCACAGCTTTAAAAGCCTGGGAGGAGATAAGGCCCTGATTTCCCGAATCTTCGGACCTGAGTCAACCAACGGTGATTTGCACGCCGGTGCCGTCAGCTTCGGCGATGCCCAACTCATCGCCCTACCCGTGCGCAGCTTAAAAGGCGGTTTTGTCTACGCTACCTGCCCGCAAGCCATCGCGCGCACCCAGCGCCTGCTGGCCCACCTGGGCGTGGCGCGCAACTGGCCCGACCTGCCCGATGTGGCCCAAGGCCACTGCCTGACCACGCACCCTGCGCAACTGGGTGGCGCCAAAGGCGACAAGCTCCACCTCGAAGCCTTTGAATACCGGGCAACCGACCAAGCCTGCGCCGCGCTGCAAACCATCGCCCAAGACCTGGCCAACACCGCGATGCCCGCGGGCGACGGCTATGCGTTTTTCCGGGCCAAATTAGCCGCCGACCTGGTAGTGCTCAGCGACAGCGACTTTGACTACTTCAGCCAACACGCCATGCTGATTGAGCCGCATGTACGTATCGACGAAACCACCGGTACCGCCGATGGCGGCGGCCTGTTCTATACCGAGAACCTGCCGCCCGAATCGCTGCTCATCGCGCCGCTACTGGCCAGCCAAACCCGCAGCGGCAAAGCGGAAGAAAAGATTGAAGCGATCCAGGTCATGGCCCACATGAAAGCCGTGCTGCACAGCAAGCTGCTGCAAGTGGGCGGCGACGCCACTACCGGGCGCGGCCTGGTGGCCGCCACCGTGTTGGGTCAATAAGGAGCACGCCATGAACACCGCCACCAAAAATGCTGAGCCCACACTGGAACAAAAACGCGCCCAAGACGCCTGGAACCAATGCGCGAGCTACACCAAAGATCACGTCAACATTGCCAAAGGCTTGCCCGCACTCATCATGAACAGCGGCCTTATGCAGGTGCTGGCCTTTTGCCATGAAAAAGGCAAGGCCAACGAGGAAGTGGCCACTCACCTGCGTACATGGCTGAACCAACGCTTCAACGGCGTTGCCCGCGACCCAGGCTTTGAACTCTTCATGCAAAGCCTGCTCGAAGCCCAGCCCGCTAATTACCAGGCCATCACCACCGAAGCCTTCGCCTGGCTGCGCTGGATGCGCCAAATGGCGTCAGCCCGCGTGAAGCAAGAAAAGAAAGACTGAAATGCCCATTGCCGCCGTACCCGAATACTTGGGCAAAGATTTCAAAACCGCTTCGCCCGGCCAGCGTTTTGGCATTTATTTGCCCATCTGGACAGTACGCGTCGACCAAGAAGGCGACGTACGCAAGCGTGCAGAAGCCAAAAGCCGCGAGGGTGACGAAGTTGCCGCCCTGCTCGGCCAAGGCATGGACTCCGCCATTGCCGCTTTGCGTAAACGCGAACGCAAACCCCTTGCTGGGCTTTGGGACAAAAATGACTTTGCATCCCGGCAGTCGTGGAAAGAAGTTTGCGCATTCACGACTGAAGATGCCAAGCGCATGCAAGCGCTGTTGATTCGCCAGCAAGCGCAAAGCTGCACGATCAGCACCGACCAATTGCTGCGTCTGCACGCAACCGCCGTGGCCCCGTTCACCACCGGCTTGGGTAACGAGCACCCTCTGGAAAACGGCTTCGCCTTTCTCAACCCCTACGGCCTCCCCTATTTGCCGGGCAGCGGCGTCAAAGGCGTGTTGCGCGCCGCAGCGCAAGAGCTGGCCAGTGGCGAATGGGGAACCAGCGACTGGGAGCACTCCAAGGACCACCTCAAACGCCACGAAGTGCATGAGCGAGAGAAAAAAGACGAAAAAAAAGGGAAGCACCTCTTTAACGCCAGTGACATTGACGTCCTGTTTGGCAGCGAAGCCCTTGAAGGCGAAAACCACCTGCGCGGCGTACTCAGCTTTTGGGACGTGATCCCCCAGATCGAAGGCAACAGCCTGATGGTGGAAATAATGACGCCGCACCAAAGCCACTACTACCAACTGAAGGAAGCTGCTGGCAGCACTACCCCGCACGACAGCGGTTCGCCCAACCCCATCAGCTTTTTGACCGTGCCGCCTCTTTCGAAGTTTGCCTTTCATGTGGTCTGTGACAGCACCCGCTTGCAGCACCTGGCCCCTGACCTAGTGTCTAATTGCATTTATTGACGATAGTATTATGATACCCCTATGTTCAGTCATAGGAGAATGCGATGGCACGAGTTGCTGTGGCACTGTCGTGTACGGCGGATGTAATGGCCGAACTTGAACGCATGTCGCGCAGTCGCAGTGG